>CBDUZW010000033.1:0-49871 GCA_965371805.1 uncultured bacterium
AAACGTTGGTATTCTTTTATAAAATATCATTTGGGTTTTTTGGGGGATCAGAGTCCAGTATGTTTCTGAACTTCAACAATATAAACAAAAAATTGAAAGCAAAAAAATAACCGCTACGAAATTCCAGATCCCATTATTTTATTTTAAATGAATAAATTTGGGAAACTGTTTTAACTGTGCCATTTTTGTCTTTTGCATGGATGATCAAATACCCATATTTTGCTTTACTTAGCTTTTGGAGATCAATTGAAACAGAATTTTTGCTTTTTGGTTTTGTCCAGTCCACCTGATTGTCCTTTAAAAACTGAAATGGAATAACAGAAAAAGCATATTCATATTCTAAATGTTTATATGGATTTGTCCAGACAAATTTTACTGGTTTTAATAAACTCAAAGTTGAATTATCTTTTGGGTATTTTAAAAATATACTTTTCCCAATAGTAACAAAATATTTCAAAACCGGTTTTTGCCCAGAATAATTAAAGTTAGTAAATTCAAAAGACAATTCATGCATTCCAAGATCAATAAGAGGGAGTTTTGGTTTAGCTGATCTCTTGAGATATCCAACCTTTCCACCATCCAGATAAATTTCAAATAATCCTAAAGTAGTATCATTAACAAGAATTTTTCCAAAAAGAATCCCGGAACCCATTGCTTTTACCCTTAAGTTATAGTCTAATTTATACTGATTTTTCTGAGCAATTTTATAATATTTTCCATCACTAAATTTAAATTCAAGTGTTTGTATTTTGAAACCCGGCAAAATATTACTGACCGATATGTTTTTTTGGAAAAGTTTTTTACCATTACCACCAAAATCTGATGCTATTACTTTAAAATTTCCTGTCTTGGAATATGAATGTGAAACAGACTTGCTATTTGTTATTTTTGTCTCTCCATCACCAAAATCCCATTTCACCTGATTCCCTAGAAATTCAACAGCAGTACATATAACTTTTTTTTTAGGCAGCACCACTTCTGATGATAGTTTTAACAATCTTCGATCAGGAACAACTGTAATCATTTTTACCAGTGGCGGATCTTTTTTTAATTTATCCAGCAGAGTAACTTTTATTAAACCTGCTCTTTTAAAAATCTTTGATGCTATACTTACTCCTTGATCAATTGAACCATCATCAAACTTCCACTCATAATTGCCGGCTACATATCCTTTTAGCCCAACTTTTACTGGAACGCCTTCTATTATTTTTTGAGGTAGTAAAATATCACGGGTATCTCTTTTAACAATAATTTTTTTTATAATCTCCTTGCTTCCCCGTCCTCCCATATCTATCGCTTTAATTGTATAAACCCCGGGAGATCTGTATAGGTGCTCGGTTACTGAAGAACCAACTAATGTTGTACCATCTCCAAAATTCCATTTTACATTGTTTTCAATAAATCCTACAGTTTTCAACTTTGCCTTTGCGCCAGCATAGAAATTTTCATAAACTGATAATATTTTTCTATTATCTGGAATTACTCTAATTCTAGCAATTACCGGTACTTTTGATTTCCCGTCAAAATCAAAAACTTTTACAACATAATTTCCAGGTCTCCTGAATTTATGAACCATTTTTCCTCTACCTGTTTTTATAGTACCATCACCAAAATCCCACCTGTATGAGGCGCCTTTAAATTTTACCGGATAGAACTCTATATTGGCATTCTCAAATAGATATTTTATTCTTATATCGATTTTCCTGTTTTCAAATACAGTTATTCTTTTTCTTAGTGGTGTTTGCCCATTGATATTACATATTATATCAAAATTTCCAGGATCAATAAATTGATACCTTATCATGTTTGGCGCATTTCTTTTAGTTTCCATTCCGATTTGCCAATCCAAAACAGTTACAGTAGAATTTTTCAATCTTAATTCTACAAAATTACCTACTTGTATTCTATGAGGATTGATCTGAATCTCTCTTGAATCTGTATTTATCGCAACCATTTTTTCTAATTTGGGTCTATCTACCCCTAACTCAGTTGCAATAACTTTAAACTGCCCTTTTGTTGAATAGAAATGAGTAATATTTTTACCCCCATTCATTTTTTTCCCATCTCCAAAATCCCATTCAATTGTTGGACTGAAAGAATTTTCAAAAACAAAATTTATTGGTTGATAGAGGTATGGATTAGTTCTATTCATGCGGATATTTCTATTATCCGGCTGGACTGTAATATTAACTTTTACTTCTCCAAGAGATGAATCAGAAAGGTCAGTAACTTTAATTGTAAAACTGCCGGGAGAGGTGTATTTATTACTAATTGTAACTCCTCCATTTTTAATACCATTTCCAAAATCCCATTTTAAACTGTTCGTCGTAAAATTATTAGCAACGAACTTTACAGTTTGTCCCTTGAGAGCAGTAACCGGTGTAACAGTAATAGTTCTGTTATCAGCTATTATAGGAACAGAAGCTGTTATTGCGGTTAATGTATTTCCACCAAAATCGAATGCTTTAACTGTATATGTTCCCGGATTTTGAAATGTATGTTTTATGCTTTTCCCTCCATTCTGCTGAGGGGTACCATCTCCAAAATCCCATTTTACATTGTTTTCTACAAAATTATTAGTATTCAGGTCTACTTCAGTACCGGAAATAAAAGGTCCTCCCTGAACCTGGATATTTCTATTATCATTCACAACAAGTGTTTTTATTCCTTCTCCCGGAGGCCCTGGAGGCGGATCTGTAAAACATTTTATTTGATAGGATTTAGGTTCTTTAAAAGAATGCATAATTGGATTCCCCTGTTGAACAGGAGAGCCATCTCCAAAATTCCATTTATAGATTTTCGCATTATCCGGATTTTGAACTGAAAATTGAACGTTCATCCCAACATAAACTTGACCGGGTGGCAGATTTATTGTAATTGGATCTTTACTAAAAAGAAAAACACTAAATATTATCAAAAAATAGAATAGAAATTTTTTTTTCATAATTATCCCCCAAGAATATTATATAGAAGTAAACATGAAATATCTCAAAAAAACATTTCAAAACCTACTAAAAAGACATAGATGTCCTAAAGGCTTACTCTGGAATAGATAAGAAACAAATTTTCAATGCTTATTTAAAGAATCATTATATTCTTCTATTGAAGGAAAGGTTTTTACTTTCTTTAATGTTAAATAGTCAAGATCATAAAAGGGTTTTGCATTACTAAATTTCAAAATTGCAAGAATAAATTTCTTGAATGCATCACCAACATTTTCTGCATTCGGAATAAATTTACCTGGATCAAAGTCAATACTATAGAATCTGATAATCCGGATATTTGCTGTTTCGGAATTATAATCATCCATAAACATATCTATCAAATAAATAGTTTTTGAATTAAGTGGGATTATTTTTACAACAGAGATCATTTTTATTTTATTTAACAAAAGAGTTGTTTTACCTTTCTCATTGATCTTTAATACAAATGATTCTCTATTTACAGAGATAGGAATTGCCCTTATTACACCTATTTTTTTTTCTTGTGTATCACCTGCTATATTTTTTGAACTTTTCAAATATTCATCCAGCGCTTTCTTTAACTCATCTTTTTTTAAATCAGGGACATCCGGGCTGCTCAATGTACGGTCAACTACAGTTTTGCAATGTTTGGTATTAAGCCTGAGCAAAACCTCTGAAAATAGCACAAGAAAACCCGGCAACACTTCTGTTTTAGTTCTTTCATAAACTAAGTCTGCAAGCTTTTCAGCTTCTTCTTTTAATTCATTTTCCGTCAAATGTTTCAGCAATACTACAGACAATTGTGTGTTTATACTTACATCAGGGTAAAATCCTAATAATTTATTATAATGAAAATGAGCCGCTTCAAACCTCTCTGTTCTCAACTCATACTCAATATGTTTAATGAAATGAGGCTTTACCTCATCAATCTTTCCTATTTCTTCTCCAAGAACCCATAACATCTCAATGACATCTGTGTTTTTAATATCACGCTTTGCAGACTCAAGTAAAAGAGTAAAAGCTTCATCAATTTTTCCAGCCTCTTTAAGCTTTAAGGCCTCCTCATAGTCTAAAAAACCTTTATTGGTAAAGGTAAATTTTTCATTATATTTTTTATTTATAACCTTCTGTTCAAATTTAAAATAACTAATGGCAACCGCTATTAAAACTCCAAAAACAAACCCCCATATATGAGCCCAATGGGCAACTCCGCTTCCGTTTTTATATAGTGAATCCATTTGTTTAGCTGTTAAAATTTCATTTCCAAACCATAGGGGTATCATAAGCCAGGCTGGCGCCCTGAAAGTACCAAAAATAAACCAGAACCAGTAAAAAAATTTAATTTTTGCATGCCAGAACCTGACAAGAAAGGCTCCCAGTATTCCGGATATTGCTCCTGAAGCACCTATCAATGGACCCGCCATATCAGGATAATGTGCAGCATATGCAAATGCAGACAACGCACCAACAGCCAGGTACGCAAGAGTATACATCAGTTTTCCCCAGACATCCTCTATATAAGGCCCAACTAAATATAATAAAAATAGATTTGATAATAAATGTATCCATCCACCATGTATAAACATATATGAAAATGAGTTTTTTATGTTTTTTTTAGCAGGAGTGAAGCCCCATTTTATAAATGGACTATTAGCTTTGGCATCATCGAGTCTCCGCATTAATAAATCGAGCATCTTCTGTTCTTCAGCGACAATACTTTCTTCAGGAATATCTCCTTCATAATTTTTCCTGAATTTCTTAAAGAACCTCTCTCTGGCACTAGCTTCCTCATAATTAATCTGATCTTTTTTTTGATTTGTATTAAGAACGAGATAGGGATGTTTTACATAATAGTTTATTAATTCTCTGGCAACTCCCATTACCTCTATAAACACCTCTTTATTCTTTGAAGTAACATTCCAGTGAATAAGAAAATTTATAAGAACAATCGCAATTGTGATCCAGGGCAGAAGTCTGACAGAGTTTTTTTCCTGACCATATGGAAAAATCATTTTTTAACACTCATAAAAAAAGATATCAAGATTGAACAAAAAAGTCAAACAATTACAAAATGTCCTGAGCTTCTGTATTAATTTGCTTAAAACTAATGAAAACTGTATACTTCCTATACAATGACCGGCATCGTAATTTTTCTTAATTTATTAATACTTCAAATGAGTCGGTTTAGTATAACCAGATCATATAATCATAACTTTTATTTGTTTTTGACATTGATTTTTATTATAATTAATTTTTTTTATTTTATTCCAGCAAATAATATCAAAACAAAATATTTTAAAGTAAATAAAATTATATCTATCGAAAATTTTTTTCTTAAAAACAAGAATATTGGATTGTTTTTATTTGTATCATGTATCATTATTTTCATCTATTATTATTCGATTAATGTTTCTTATATTTATCAACATGCTTTTTTCTGTGAAAGGGCAGATATGCTTCCCATCATTAATGGTAGCCTAGATCATATGATGAATTTTAAAAACCCGTATAATTATTGTCATTGTCCCTGGGAAATAAAAAACACCTATCTGCCATTCATTCTCTTTTCATATTTACCTGCAGGAATTTTAAAATTTGACATAAGATTTATCTCTCTATTTTCACTACTCATGACTCAATTAATTGTTTTTAAATACTATTTTGAAAGAGGAAAAGTATTAAATGCTCTGCTAATACCACTGATATTTTTTATTTCTCCATTAATTAAATTTCAATTAATTCAGTCACAAACCTTTCCTGTAATATTTGTATTTTCTCTCTTTTTTTATTTTTTTAAAACCGAAAACTATTCTGCCGCATACTTTCTATTTGGAATATTATTAGGAATGAGGAGAGTTTTTATTATTGTTTTTCCCATAATTTTTATATTTTATATAAAATACATCAGAATGGAAAAAATCAAATATAAAGTAATCATTTCATTCCTCTTCGGAGTTTTGATCTCATTCGGATATGCTTTATTTGATCCAGTTCTTTTTTTTAAAAATCAAATAGAGGTTTTTTCTCATTTTTCAAAATTACAATTACAAAATAGTGGCAACCCATTTTTAATAAAATCAATTGGCGCTCTGAATGTAGTTTATAGAATTTTAAATGTAAAGCAGGGAATATTGATAATTAATATTCTTCAAAAATCAATTATCATAGTTTTATATTTTTTCAGTTATAAAAATATTAATAAAAAAAATATTAGTCTTTTTATTTTCTGGATAATTTTTGTTTTCATCAGTTTTACACCTTATACAAGACCCGAAGAATACTACTATTTTTTATGCCTTGTGCCGATTCTATTTCATCTGACTAAAGACAAAAAAGCTATTACGTTTTCATTCAAAAAAACAATTTTAATCTCAGGTCTGTTTATTTCATTAACCCTGTTTTTCCCATATAAATTATTCCATAAAAACAAGCGTATAAACTTTGATTATGGTTTCAATTTAAGAACAAAAAGAATAAGTATTAATTCAAAATCTCCACTATTTTCCTTTCCAGTAAACATAATAGAAAAAAATACCTGTAAATATAAATTTCAAATACGATATTTTAATAATGAAAGCAATTTTAAAATTGAAAGAATTCTTATAAATGATAAAAATTATGATTTTAAAGATTTAAAAAAACTAAAAAAAGTAAGTGTATTAATCGACAGTAATAATTTAGTAGTTGGAAATAACCGGATCAGAATAATCACGAACAACATAGATAAGAAAAACATTGATTTCCATTGTACTCTTCAAAAAAAATAGATCATATTATAAAGCCCTCTTACAGTACTTTATAGCACAGATTTATTTCTTTCTTTAGTAGCTCTATTTCATTTTGCCATTCTTCATCATTAAAACCAAACAATGGTTTGAGTTTGGGTAAAATTGACATTGCCCTTTTAGGATTATCTCCAAGAGAAGTTCTTCTTAAAATAAGATCACTGAGATGAAATACTGATTCAGTTTTTATTATTTTTTCTATTTGTTTTAAGTCATTATCAGTTTCAGGTGTCCAATCGTAGGCAAAAAAGATGTAATCATTTCCTGTTTTTTGAAATATTTTTTCATAGGGGATTAAATCCTTATTTGGAAATATTTTTTTTATAATTTTTTCAGAAACCAGCCTTGCCGTTGTAAATTTTATCCCTGCCAGACTGTACAGTCCTTTTGGTCCGCCATCTTTGGAGTGATCAATAATTGCTTCCCTTTTTGATAATTTATCATTTTGAGAAGCTGGTAAAACTCCCGAATAAACTCTTAATATATCTTTATTTGTCAGATCTAATCCCGGGACAGCTCTATTTAGATCGTCAATTACCTTTTTCATTTCTGCGGCTGGAACCTTCAACTCATCCTTATCTTTTTCAACTATGATCTCACCTGTTCCAACCATGAAACGATTTTTTAAAGGATGTGAGAAGTAAGTATGCCCACCACCTTTTATTGGATTTAAAGCCAAAGCGCTTTTTGATAAGGATTCCCTGTCAAAAAGTATATTCCAGAGTAAAAGCCTTTTTTTAAACAATTCAGGATAATCCTTATCGAAAATAGATGAGATATCTCTACTGTCGGGACCTGCTGCATTAATAATAATTGGAGCATTAAATTCAATCTTTTTGTTGGCAATAATATCTTCTGCAAAAACACCTTCAATCTCATTATTTTCTTCATTTTTCTTTAAACCCGTAACTTTTATATAATTCAAGTTTGTAGAACCAAGTTCTTCCACTTTTTTTAGAATTTTAATATATAACCTTTGATGTTCGGGTAAACTTGCATCAAACCATTGGGCAACACCAGTGAGCCCATCCATATCAATTGTTGGAAACGTTTCTTGTATTTTTTTTTTTGAAATAATGTTCCCGAAAGGAAGTTTGTTTTTTTTTGAAACATCTATATTTTTAGTGATTGATAATATATCATTTAATAATAAGGCAATTTTTAAAATTGGATTTCTATGCAGCCCTTTCCCATAAAGAGGCATTAAACAAGACATAGTATTAACATATTCAGGAAAATTTTTTAAGAACCATTTTCTCTCTTTAACTGACTCAAAAAACCTGGGAAGGTCTGCCGATTGAAGATATCTTAATCCACCATGAACAGTTCTTAAGTGATTTAAACTTGTATTTCCACAAAAATCATTTTTTTCCAATAGTAATGTTTTTAATTTTCGTCTTGTTCCTTCCAATGCAAGCATAATACCATATATGCCGCCACCCACAATTATCAGATCATAGTTCTTGTTTGTATATTCAGACATTTGTCTCATTAATTTATTCTCCTTAGAAGCTTGTACAAAGAGTGGATTGTGAGTAGTTTGAGATAAACATGAAACTTTTCATAATCTTTATCTTTTTTTTATAATTTGAGCAGGCACTCCAATCGCTACAGAATATGCCGGCATTTTTTTGTGTACCAATGTTGCCGCTCCAATGATAGAGCCTTTTCTGATTTTAACACCATCAAGAATAGTAGAGGAAGCGCCTATCCATATATCATCTTCAATAACAATACCGCCTTTTGAAATTGAAGGCTGTTTCCAGATTGGAATATCTTTCCTTTCAAAAGTATGATTCCCGCCTGCGATCATATATAAGTGACCCGCTGTAAAAACATATTCTCCAATAGTAATTTTACTTTCTGAAATAATCGTATTCAGAGGTCCTATGTTTGTATAGTCCCCAATCTCTATATCTCCTCCCTTACAGGAGATCGTAGTTCCTCTTCCAATCAGTACATTATTTCCAAAAACAATTCCTTTATTTTTTTCACCTTTTGCATCTATTACTGAATTATCATCAAAAACAACATTATTTCCAATAAGGATTTTTTGAGGATGTCGTATCATCATGTTTTTCCCAAAGACAACACCCTTTCCTATTTTTTTAAATAATTTCTTAAAGAATATTTTTCTCAAGACCAGGCCTAAAGCACCTGGTATATTGGTAAACAAGGTTATTATCAGTTCGTATTTTAGAAAAAAGAATAAAGAGGTCTCCCCAACAAAAAGGTCTCTGTATTTTCTAACAGCACTCTTTTTTTTGTCCAATAGATCTTTCTGTCCACCAATATATGTTCGTTCCTCTTCCATAAACTATTTTAACATAAATCTCCGACATTTTCATTAAGTATTTTTTATTAATAGAGCTAATTGCAAAAATAGATTTATTGCGAAGTTTAGCGAAATTTTTTCTGGTGAGTATAATTTAAAAAATTACCGGAAACATAGTAAGCACTATGTTGAGGATGCTTTTTTCAATTTTACGAAGCCAGGGAGAATTCCAGCAAACTGCAGTAGAATGTATTTTTGCAATTAGCTCAATATTTAAGATTTAAGGGATGTGTACAGACTTTGTACGTTTAAAATTTGAATAAATAGATATATTTTTTAGAAAAGGATTTTTCTAAAATATGAGATAGTTTTTTCTAAACCTTCTTCAATTAAAGTTTCCGGCTGCCATTTTAATTCTTTTTTTGCCAGGGTAATATCAGGCTGTCTCTGCTGTGGATCATCCATAGGCAATTGCTTGAAGACAAGTTTACTTTTGGAATTTACAAGTTTTATAATTAATTCTGCAAGCTCAACCATACTCTTCTCAATTGGATTGCCTAGATTTACAGGTCCTATAAATTCATTTCTTGAATTCATCATTTTTATCAATCCACTAACCATATCGTCAACAAAACAGAAAGACCTCGTCTGTTCACCAGTTCCATAAATAGTAATATCTTCTTTATTTAATGCCTGAACGATGAAATTGCTAACCACACGTCCATCATTTGGATGCATATTCGGGCCATATGTGTTAAATATTCTGGCAACTTTTATCTTTACTTTGTTTTGTCTGTGATAATCAAAAAACAAGGTTTCCGAACACCTTTTACCCTCATCATAGCAACTTCTAATACCTATTGGATTTACATTTCCCCAATAGGATTCAATTTGTGGATGAACTTCAGGATCACCATAGACCTCTGAAGTTGATGCCTGCAATATTTTTGAATTTACTCTTTTGGCCAATCCAAGCATATTTATAGTTCCCATCACAGAAGTTTTTATAGTTTTTATAGGATTATACTGGTAATGGATAGGAGATGCCGGGCAAGCTAAATTATAAATCTGATCTACCTCTAACATAATTGGGTTAATAATGTCATGTCTGATAAACTCAAAATTTTTATTATCTAAAAGTCCAATAATATTTTCTTTGTTTCCGGTAAAGAAATTATCAAGACAGATAACCTCATTGCCAAGCTCTAATAATTTTTTACATAAATGTGACCCAATAAATCCCGCTCCCCCTGTAACCAAAATCCTGTTTTTCATCATTTCGCTCCATAATTATTTTTTATCCAATCCTGATACTCACCACTTCTTATGTTATTTGTCCATTTCATATTATCAATATACCAGTGAATTGTTTCAAACAGTCCTTTCTTAAAACCCATTTTTGGAGACCAGCCAAGTTCTTTATTGATCTTGTTAAAGTCAATCGCATATCGCTTATCATGTCCGGGACGATCTTTTACAAAGGAAATTAGATCAGAATAAGTTTTAAGACCAGTAGATTTATCAATAAACTCACTATTCTCAATTGGATATATTTCCTGTAATGTATCACAAATTTCATTAACAATATCAATATTTGTTTTTTCAGAATTGCCTCCAATATTATAAGTTTCTCCATTCTTCCCTTTATTTAAAATTGTCCATATAGCTGAGCAATGATCTTTAACAAACAACCAGTCCCTTACATTTTTGCCATCTCCATATACAGGCAATGTCTTACCCTCTAATGCATTTAAAATGATTAGTGGTATAAGCTTTTCAGGAAATTGATAGGACCCATAATTATTTGAACAATTTGATACTGTTACAGGAAGTTTATAAGTATGAAAATAAGATCTTACTAGATGATCAGAAGATGCTTTTGAAGCAGAATAAGGGCTCCTGGGATCGTAAGGTGTATGCTCATAAAATAAACCTGTAGCTCCCAGACTTCCATAAACCTCATCTGTAGAGACATGGTGAAATAAAAACTCATTTAAATTTTCATCTCCATTCATCCTCCAAAAACTTCTCGCGCATTCAAGTAAATTAAATGTACCTACAATATTAGTTTGAATAAACTCTTTGGGGCCGGTAATAGATCTGTCAACATGTGACTCAGCGGCAAAGTGGACAATTGTGTCAATATTATATTTTTTTAATATTTGTTCAACTTTACTTAAATCACAAATATCAACTTTTTCAAAAAAATATCGACCTTCACTATATTTAGAGTTTATATCAACTAAACTTTCAGAATTGCCTGCATAAGTTAATTTATCAGCATTAATAATCCTTCCATTAAAGTCTGTATCTCTAAATAAATATCTTATAAAATTACTTCCAATAAATCCACAACCACCGGTTACCAAAACATTTTTTATTTTTCGTTTATGCATTTATCAAATCCAGTAAATATTGTCCATACTCATTATTCTTTATAGGTTCAGCAAGCTTTTTGAGTTGTCCTTCATCAATATAACCCATCTTAAAAGCAATCTCTTCAATGCATGCAATCTTCAGTCCCTGCCGTGCCTCTATTGTTTTTACAAACATCCCTGCATCCATTAGAGAATCAAATGTCCCGGTATCAAGCCAGGCATATCCTCTTCCCATTAACTTAACATGTAATTTGTTTTTTTTAAGATAAGCATTATTTACAGCTGTTATCTCTATCTCTCCTCTCTTGGAAGGTTCTAAGTTTTTTGCAATATCAATAACTGAATTATCATAAAAATACAATCCAACAACAGCATAATTTGATTTTGGATTTTCAGGTTTTTCCTCAATTGAAAGTATATTATTGTCACTATCAAACTCAACAACCCCATATCTTTGAGGATCTTTAACAAAGTACCCGAATATTGTTGCACCTTCTTTACTCTCTACTGAATCCTTTAATAGATTAATCAGATCATGGCCGAAAAAGATATTATCACCAAGGATCAATGCAACCGAGTCATCACCGATAAACTCTTCACCGACAATAAAAGCATCAGCAAGTCCCCTCGGATAACTTTGCGGTACATACTCTAAAGACAAACCTAAAGAGTTCCCATTTCCAAATAGTTTCTTAAATCTAGGCAATTCTTCAGGAGTAGAAATAATTAATATTTCTCTAATACCTGCCATCATCAGAGTTGACAGTGGATAATATATCATTGGCTTATCATAAACGGGAAGTAACTGTTTACTAACCGGCTTTGTCAAAGGATAAAGCCTTGTCCCAAATCCACCTGCAAGTATTATACCTTTCATTTTGCCTCCATTTATTTTAGAACGATCTTATTCTACATAAAGTTACTGTTTTTATCAATTTTTCAAATTACCTCAAAATAAACAACATTCAAGTTAATAACCTATTTAATAGCTCTTTCAAATAATAAAAAAAGATGGGGATTTAAAAAACTCCTCGCTAAAAATTTATTTCCAGCAATTTTGATTAATAAATTTGCTATACCCATTCCTAACTTTCCAAATTTCAACTGAATTCTTTCAAATTGGTAATATCCTGTTGGATCAAGAAAAGAAATTAATTTAAAATTTGATAACTTAAAAAGATTTTCAAGCTGGGAAACAGATAATGTATATTTTTCAAACGGAGAATGAAATCTAAATCCAAATTTTCCTTTATTATCCTGAGCATGTTCATCAAAAGGAAAGTATTTATTAGGTGTGGCAATAATAATATAACGTGAAGTAACACGCGAAAGTTCTTTTACAAAAGCTTGCCTTTCTTCCCAATAGTTATCTACCAAACTTGTCATATTCATGCCTATAACACCTATATGTTCAATAACCTCTAAGGAAAATGAAAGATCAAAATAATTGTCTTTAAAGGGGAGGTTTTTACCTTCACAGGAGATGAGAAAATCATATTCAGAATGTATGTCAGATTTAAAATATGGATCTGCACCATATGCTTCAAATCCTTTCTCTCTGAGAAAAACAGGCCCTATACCACTTCCACATCCTACCTCTAAAAGCTTTTTTGTCTTTAAAACTTCTAGTTTAGGTATAAGAAACTTTTCGAGTCTTTTTCGATATTTTTCAAGTTCATGTTCAGATTCATAAAACTGCCAATCACTTTCTTTTAGTAGATTCATCCAGATACTCCATATTTAAATACAATAATAATAAACAAATCAAAATTCATTATTTGTATCTCAAACAATATAATAATGTAAAACAAAAAAATAAATCAGCAGAAAAGACAATTCACAAGAAAAATGAAAATGACCCGCAATGATGATATATTTACATTTTTTTTATATAAAATATTAATACTTTTTTTTATAAATATATATAAACTTATTTTCTTAAATATCCTTTAAATATTGCATCTCCGATCACTCCTGCAGCACCTGTATAGAACGATGCCCCTTTTCCAATACCATTTCTATCTTCCCATTCAAAAATATTAAAATTTTTAAGATTTTTTTTTACAATCTCCATTAAATAAAATAATGCTTTTTTTCTAAAACCCTTTTGAAAAAGAGCATTAACAAGCCTACCGCCGATCCAGTCCCATGATCCTCCATTTTGATAACTCCATTGTTTGCTAAGTAAAGGATGTGGAAAAAAACTTTCCGGATATGGCGGGAGAAGAGTATATGACACAGTTTTTAATTTATATTTCTCAAGTCTTTTATCTAGTACTTTAATAAATTTTTTAATCTCTAAAGAACTCATCAAACCTGCAATTATTGCTTCAGCATTACCCCCAACTGCAAGAATTTTTTTTTCCATCTCATAGTACTTATTTGTTGAAGGAGTAATATGGCTTATAAAATACCCCATATTTTTTAAATATAAATATTTTCTAGTATTACTCTTTAAAAGAAACAGTCTCTTTTTCCATAAAAGCGTATATTTTTGATTTTTTAAATGTTTTGCCATTATTATAAATTTTTTTATTGCCTGTATATATTTTGATTGAACATAAATCGAAATACTTAACATTGATGCCTTCGATAACTTAACTGCTCTTTGATCTGGATATGATTTCTCAACATCTCCCCAGTCAGCTGTAAATCCATTCAATATCAATCCGGTTTTTTTATCCCTTTTATTCTTCCACACCCAGTTTAACGCATCTTCCATTCTAGTAAATATGGATTTATTTAATATCATCATTTTAATCCAATTTTTATCTGACAAAAACATCTCATATGCAGCAATAATCAGAGAACTCTCCTGATCTGTTGATACAGTATTTTTATCTGTATTTCCATATTTATCAATATTATCAACTACCTCACCATCATTTTTCTGATATTTAAAAAAAAGTTCAACCATATACTTTAGATCAGATAGTTGATAGAAATTTTTTGCATATCTGATAAATGTCGCAGTATCTCTAATCCAAATCCTCGGATAGTTTGAACCCGGGGAAAAACCAATCAGTTTCCCATTATTGATAATTTCAGAATTCTTTAATGTCAACCTAAGCAAATACTGTTCATTATTAAGTAGACGGTTGCCTGTATCATAAAAAGTTTTAAGATATTTTTTTTTAAACTCAGATGAAAAAAGAGGTTTAAGGATGATCTTTAAAGTAGGCATCTCCCACCCCTTATCAGTCCCCCAGAATTCCCCCTCTTTTACTATGTCCAATTGAATATTATAAGTCCCACTTTTATTATAATTAAAGTAAACAGGAATCTTAAAGGAAGTTCTTCTGAATTTTCCTATCTTTCTTGGTAGAATAAAGCGTTTATTATCAAAAGATATTTTTTCTCCATTCAAACCATAAATATGATAAGACAAATAAAATCTGTTTTTTGACTCAATAGAATAATTCAGCTTATTTATTACCATTATTTTTAATTCAATTTTTTCCCCTTGGAATAATGATCTGTTTTTTACATCACATTTTAGTAATAATTTCCCATATCCAAAAACTAATCCAACATAGAAAATTACTAAAAATATTGCTATTTTTTTTAATATTTTATACATCTCTCACCTATAAAAAAATCTGAATTCCTAAGTTTCTTGTTTCACCGGATAATCCTAGTTTTTTTGGATTAAACATAGGAGACACTCTAAATTCCAGAAAACCTTCACATTCTGGTTTATCTTTTATTTCAAAAACAAACACTTTGTTTTCTTTAAAGCTTACCTTCTTAAATAACTTTCCTTTCCAGAAAACTTCTAAATTTTGTCTTTTATCTTTTAGATATGTTAAAGGAGCTCCACAAAAAACTTTTATTTTTTGTGATATTCCTTCTTTGGAAAGTACCAAATATACACCTGATTCTCCTTTTGACCAACTATAAACATTGCCATCATTATCTTTTTCCGGATACCAGAAGCCATAATTATAAGAGACCTTTTTAACAGTATTTAAATAAACCGGATGTAATTGCTTAAAATATATTAAGTTTGTAATAATAAATATTATTATTAAGCCCAATCCAAAATTTTTTTTCCACTTTGAAACAGCAATAAAATCCGTACTATCTTTTTCTCCAAAAGAAACAATAATCCAAAATATCATTAAATTTTCAGGAAACCAGAAGTAGTTATTAACAAAGAGCACAATATAAATTGTTATTAAAAGAACTAAATAAGATCTGTTACTATAGTTTTTTATTAGAACAAAAAGAAAAAGCAGGAAGGCAAATAAGCCTATAAATCCAATCTCATCAAAAATAAGAAGATAATGATTTAAAGGGAGATCCTCATAATATTTCTGTTTATACTTTAAGTTTTTTAAATAAAACAGAAAATTTCCAGTGCCAATACCTGCTATCGAATATTTTTTTAATACTTCAGCACTATTCTGAAACATCATTATTCGACCATTTGAAGCTTTATCAAGGCTTTTTATAAAATTATCCGATGAAAATGATTTAGTTAACTTCTCAAAAGTATCTACAACCCTGTCTTTAAGAACCCCACCTCCCACAACACCAAATAGTAAAATAATTATTAATATTGATATTTTTATACTTTTTTTTACCTGCATTGAGAAAAAAAACAAAAACATTGATGCAATAACAAAAATAAATGCAGCTCTACTACCTGACACAAAAATTCCAATTAAAGAAAAAATGATACCACCTAAATAAAAAGTTATTTTTTTTCTCTCAACACAATCTTTTTTATTATTCAAATAGTTAACTAAAAACATTACAAAAGACAGAAAAACTACACCAGAAAAAAAACCAAAACTATTAAAATCCGAAAATCCTCCACTAAACTGAGTTACTCCCTCTTCCCAATATTTCATTTTCATTTTCATAAAAAAAGGTTCTATAAACATCTGGATTAATGAAATTAATACTGAGATGATATAACCGGGAAGAAGAAAATAAAATATCTTTTCCCTATTGAGTTTATGTCTTTTTAACAAAATCGGCAAATATTGGGAAATAGAGAAAAAGAATAAAGTTAATATCGGGAATATTGAAGCAAAGGAGCTCCTGGTTCCACCCGGTTCGACAGGAGTATTTTTAAGAAAACTCAATGAACTATATGTAATATTTGACCATCTTAAAAATATAAAAAGAGCAGATATCCATAAAAATAAAAGAAAAAATAGATAATATTTACCCCAACTGTTTTTAAACCTTAATTCATCTTTTTTTAAAAAAGAAGCTATCAGGATTCCTGAAAAATAAAACATAACGATAGCCATATAATTATAAGGAAAACCATTAGGAGAAAAATAAGGAAAAGCAGTTATAATTGGAAGTAAAAAGACAAAAAGATAAAGAGAAATTCTAGAATTAATAAGATAAGATATAAATCCAAATAATAAAAAAAATATAGGAATTACCGAAAAACCAATAGAAAGAACAATTTTATTAAATGCAAGAATAAAAGATATAGATGCAAATAACAAAAACCATATCTCTATTTTTGTAAATAACTTCAAACGATCAATAATGCTTTCTCTAATAAGCATTTGCTTCACCTTTTATCATATTCCATACTGTTAACAAGATTATTTGAATATCAAGCAAAAAACTCCAATTTTCTATATACCATATATCGTGTGCAACTCTCTTTTCCATAAGTCCCTCTTTTTTTGTTTCTCCTCTTAAACCATTAACCTGAGCCCAACCTGTAATTCCTGGTTTTACAAGATGTCTTTTTAGATATCTGGCAACACTTACTTTAGACTCAATATTCAAAGGAGTGGGGTGAGGACGAGGTCCGACAATAGACATATTTCCAATTATTACATTTAGAATCTGCGGAATTTCATCAAGATTTGTTCTTCTCAAAAAAGAACCTATTGATGTTATTCTGGGATCATTTTTAATCGCTTGATTATAATTCCCATTAATATCGATATCCCGGCTCTCTGCCTTCATTGTTCTAAATTTATATACAGTGATTTTTCTGTTTTTTCTCCCCCATCTTTCCTGCTTAAAAAACACAGGGCCCCTTGAAGTCAATTTTATCATGATAGCTATTAACGGATATACCCAAATAAACATGCAAACTAACACTGACACAGACAAAAGAATATCAAAAAACCTTTTTACAAATCTCAAGAATAGATTATCCAATGGATCATCTTTCACAGAAATAATCGGAATTCTTCCAAATGTATCAAAATGAAATCTCTTTGATAGAAATCTAGAATATTCCGGAATTATTTTAATTCTTATTGGGTGATTCTCACATCTTGTCAAGATAGAATTCAGTTGATTATTTTCAGATTCTTCTAAAGAAATGACAACATCATCAACTTCATTTTTATGTAAAATTTCCTCTATTTCTTCTAAGTTACCAAGATGAATTTTATATTCCTCTTCAGGTTTATTTTTACTTAACATACCTATAATTCTATAACCGGGATCACTTCTTTCATATATCATTTTATAAAACTCAGTCCCTGATCTGTTGTTTCCAATTATGAGAATTTTCCGGGTAAATTTACTTTCTCTTTTGAATATTTTTATAAATATTTTTAAAACCGGTCTTATTATATATATCAAAATCAGTAAAATAAGAATATAAGAAAAAAGAAAAAATCTGGAAAATAAAATGTTTTTAATAAAAAACAATAAAAATACTGCAATTAACAGCTGAATTATAACACATTTTAGAAGTGCTAAAATCTCGGATACCTTATTAACAATTTTAAAACTATCATATATATCCAGTAAATTTGAAAAAATAATCCATACTAGTAAAAAAAGCACTAATAATATTATTTCAATAGCTTCTGTTTTAGCACTTACCTCTTCCATCATTATCAGCCTTTTTTTTGTTATAAAAATAGCAGAGATAAACGATAAAGAGACCAAAACGAGATCTATAATTAATAATATGAAATTTTTACTTTTACGATAATTACTCATTTTTTTTTGAGTTAATAAGTGAGCTAAAAAGAGTTAAATATTGATTTGTAATTCTTTCCCATGTATAATTTTCTTTAATTCTGTTTCGAGAAAGATCACGGAATATCTGCACTTCTTCAACATCATTGTCGTACTTATCAATTTGTTCAGTTAGATTTTTTATAGATTTTTTAAAAAAAACTCCAAATTTTCCGTCATCCAAAACCTCTCTATTAAAAACAGTGTCTAAGGCAATAATGAAATTCCCACAAGACAAAGCTTTTAACAATGCCGGATTAGTTCCACCAAATTCGTGTCCATGGAGATAACAATATGCATTACAATGCAGCTCTTTTACAATAATTTGGTCATCAATATGGCCAAGAAAAACAATTCTTTCATCTTTGATTGATTTTAACTTTTCAATAAATTTATTTTTATATGGAGCACTTCCTGCGATTGCAAGTTTTCTTTTTGAACTACTTTTTACAAAAGCATTTATAATTATATCAGCATTATTATCTGGAACAAGTCTACTTGCAATAAGGTAATAATTATTTGGAGTTAACTCAAACGGCTCTATAAGTGCTGGTTTTTCTGCCTTCTGCAAATATGCCCCATAAGCAATGTCAGTCGTTTTTGCATTAAATTCATCCAGGTAATACTGTTGCATTCCCCTAGCATCAGTAACCACACTGTCAAAAAATATGGTTGCTGTTTTCGCACCAAATTTAAAATATTTTTTTGCAAGGTTTCCCCATTTCGGTCTTAACCATTCAAGGCCATCAACATTAATTATAGATTTTTTTCTGAATATTTTTAACAATAATCCAAAAGGACCATTTGAAGCATTGCAGAAAAAAACAATATCACATTTCTTAAATAACACATGAAATGTTGATAATAGTGAGTGAGAAAATTGTGATGTATTCTTCCCTTTTAAACATGGCATATAAACAATTTCAATGCCTTTATGATATTTTTTTTTTTCTTCAAACATATGTGAATGAGCATATACTATAACCTTATGCCCCTGCTCAACAAGCCTTACACCCAATTCTTCAATAAATCCTTCATAACCGCTATATCCAGAAGGAATTCCCCTTGAGCCTAAAAACGCTATCTTCATTTAAAAACACCTCTTCAGTTTATAATCTTAATATTATAACATTTTTTCTATTCATTCAATCTATTTTTTCAGAAAAATCAAATTATAAAAAACTCTAAAATGTTATATTTATAAGATAATCCTCTCTTCATTATTTATTTCTAACCTACCATGCTTTTTCCTAATTATTAAATCTATTTGTAAATTTTTGTAGAAATATTAAATAAAAAAACCTCATATCGTCAATCAAATACCTTCGCCAAAGCCTTTTAGGTTCCTGAATTAAACGCCATAGCCAGGCAAAACCAATCTTTTTAACATATTGTGGCGCCATTTTTTTGTCACCAGCAGCAAAATCGAATGTTGCTCCTACTTGAATACTTAATGGGATTTTGTATATATCCTTATTCTGAAATATCCATTTTTCTCCTTTACCTTCCGAAAGACCGACAAAAAGAACGTCTGCTTCTGACTTTTTTAGCATTTTAACTATTTTTTCATTTTCATCTATACTTTTTTCAAATCCAAAAGGAGGTGAATAGGTCCCTACAATATTCAATCCTTTATATTTTTCCTGAAGTATCTCTGATGCTCTTAAAGCAACACCTTCTTTTGCACCCATTAGAAATATCCGATATCCTTTTTTAGAGGCTAATTCACAAAAATTAAAAAACAGATCTGAACCATCAATTTTTTCTTTTAAAGGTTTCCCGAATAGTTTAGATGCCCAGACTAACGGCATCCCATCTGCAACTAAAATGTCAGCCCCAAGCAAAGATTTTTTTAAATTTACGTCTTTTAATGAAATCATTGTCATATCAACATTAGGAGTAAATACACAATAATATTTTTCTTTTTTTTCTAAGAAATATTCAATTCTTTTTATAGTTTCCTTCATGTTTAAATTAAATATATCCAGTCCTAATATATTAGCTGTCATCATTTTAATTATACTCTTAGCCTTATCTCCATTTGTATTAAGATTGCATCTGTAACAAGTTTGGTGTAAAAACACAATCGATGATTTTACACCAAATTTAAAATATTTTTTGCTAGTTTATCCCATTTTGGTCTTAATCATTCAAGGCTGTCTCCCCTGAATCATATTTTTTTCTTATGATAAAAAAAACAAAATAAAAGTACAGGGAAAAAATAATTATCTCAATTATCAACCTGGAAATAATAGCACCTATAGTAAAAAATGTATAGATAAAAAATGGTAAGGATACAATAAAAATAATTGTCGAAAATAAATTTATTTTGAATCTTACATACTGAAATTTTGAAGAACTCATGACAGAGCCCAGCATATTCCTTCCTACTTTGAAGGGTACTGCCAGAGCCAATACGGCAAGATATGGGGAACATTCCAGTATAAACTCTTTATTAAATATGGATACAAGTAAGTCTTTAAAAATATATAAAAAACTTCCAAAAAACAGTCCCGCAAAAAGTATAGTAATAAAAATTTTATTTAAAAAATTTCTAAATAGAATAGTTTCTTTCCCTTTAAATGACCTTGAGATAAAAGGTGTTAATGAGTGTGAAATAACTTCAATAAACAAATTTACAGTAAAAAAAATCCGCAATGCTAAATAGTAGCTGCCTAACAACTCTTTACCAACAAAAAACGATAGTATAAAGATATCAATCTGTCTCTCAAAGAAAACCAGTATTGCCATAAACCAAAAAAAGCTGATCTCTTTAAAATTCTTTATAACAAAGTTAAATTTAATATTTGAAAGATCTTTTACTATATAAACAAGCCTCCCGCTTATTCCAATCAGAAGGGAAAAAGATCTTATAATAAAGATCAATATTATACTTAACTCTTTCTTTAATATTAAAACAAGGCTTATAGTAATAATGAAAGATATAATATTATAAATAGAATCTATATGGACTTTTTCTTTTCCTAAAAGAAATGCTCCAAGATTTCTTTCCAGTCCAAACAGAATACCTGCAATAAATGATAAAAGAATTAGCATAAAACCAATTTTTTCATAAAACAGAGCAAATATCCCCATAACTAAAAAAGCAAGAAGAATACCATAAAAAAAAGTGCTTAATAATTCAGAAAATATTTTCTCTAATCCGTTTGAATCATTTTTTTTTAACGAGACTTCTTTACCGATATAAACTTCCATTCCAAAATATGAAATCACAATAAACATCTGAAAGAAAAAAAAAGCAATACTATACTCCCCAAGATTCTCTGGTTTCATAAATTTGGATATAAAAAGTATAATAAACAAATTTGTCCCCATTGAAAAAAACCTGGACAAAACAGAAAAAAATGAAGTAGTTAAAATTCTTTTAAACATTTTTTTAATTGTTTGTAGTGAATAGTGAATAGTGAGTGGTGAGTGGTGAATGGTGGGCAGTGAATGGTGGGTAGTGAATAGTGAATAGTGAATAGTGAATAGTGAATAGTTAGTGGTTAGTGGTTAGTGAAAAAGTGATTATAATAATTATTTGTTTACTATTCATTTTGTTTATTTTTTAAATAATTAATTAAGCCTATTACCATTTTTTTAATAGTTTGAATGCTTTCAATGATCTTTTCTGTACTTTTTATAAATAATAGTTTTCGTGAAATTATTATTTGAGTTTCAATTTCAGATAATGAACCAAGTGAAAAATATAAAAAGCGGATAAATTCTTTATCACTGTTTCTACCGGCACCTTCAGCTATATTTGAAGGGACAGAAACTGCAGCCCTCCTCATCTGGCTTGTTAATCCGTATATCTCTTCTTTAGGAAATTTCACAGTAATTTGATATATATCAACTACAAGATCAATACTCAGTTGCCAAACATCCAAGTCTTTATGATTCATATAAATTTACATATTAATTATAACAGACATATCTAACTACTCACCATTCACTATTCACTACTCACATTTTTTACTTATAATATTTTAAATACCACTTTACAAACTTCTTTATCCCCACCTCAATAGAGGTATCCGGTTTATATCCAAAATCTTTCTCAAGAGCTTCTGTATCAGCCCAGGTTGCCTCGACATCACCCGGCTGCATTGGAAGCATATTGATTTTTGCTTTTTTCCCAATCTCTTTTTCTATAACTGATATAAAATCCATTAATTTTACAGGTTTATTATTACCTATATTATACATTCTAAATGGAGCCTTGCTATATGCCGGGTTTGGCTTCTCTCCATCCCATTTTGGATTGCCTTTTGTGATAGAAAATAATGTCTTATAAACGCCCTCAATAATATCATCAATATAAGTAAAATCTCTCTTCATTTCACCAAAATTATAAACATCAATTGATCTATCATTTATTATACTTTCTGTAAATTTAAAATAGGCCATATCCGGTCTTCCCCAGGGTCCATAGACTGTGAAAAATCTCAATCCCGTTGTTGGGATTTTATAAAGATTACTATAGGAATGGGCCATAAGCTCATTGCTCTTTTTTGTTGCTGCATATAAACTAACAGGATGATCAACATTATTGTCTGTTGAAAAAGGCATCTTTTTATTTAAACCATAAACAGAAGAGCTGCTTGCATAAACCAGATTTTTTACTTTATTATGTCTGCACCCCTCAAGAACATTGATAAAACCATTAATATTACTGTCAATATATGCAAAGGGATTCTCAATTGAATACCTTACCCCGGCCTGAGCAGCAAGATTACATACAATATCAAATTTCTCATTTTCAAAAAGCCTGGTAATGTTCTCTCTATCCTCAAGGTTGAGCTTTACAAAAGAGTAATTTTCAAATTTATTACTCTTAATAAGACTATTATATTCAATTTCTTCTTCATTGATCCCGGATTCTTTTAATCTTGCATATTTGAGATTTACATCATAATAGTCATTAATGTTATCAAGCCCAACTATCTGATGCTCTTCATTTACAAGTCTTTTCACAAGATGATACCCAATAAATCCGGCAGTTCCCGTAATTAATATTTTCATTATTTCACCTTATTTAAAATTGTGGATAATTAAATTTATTTTTTTTATAACCTTAATCAATTTATCTCTTAGTAACAAATCAATTTTATTGCTATTTTAAACTTTTGAATTTAATTCTACTATTTCTCATTTCCCGACTCGCTTAAATACTCCTCAATATTCTTCCAATCAGGTCTACTAATTGACCCGACATAATGTTTGTTATAGTAAAAGTTTTTAATAACCTTAATGTATTTTCCTTCTTTTATTTCTAATTCAATCATCTCTCTGAATTTTATATATTCTTCTGAAACTGAGTCATTATTACCATAATGGTTAAAACAAATAAGTCCTATTTTTCTTTTCTTCAAATATTTTAAATAAATAATCCTAGTTTTTTTCTTGTCATTCAATATACTATCTTTAAATATTGTATACCCATAGCTGGATAGTGTAATATCATTTCTATTCTCCAAATAATATTTAAGTGATTTGGGATGAGTAATAGTTAGGATTTTTCCTTTATAATTATGGTCATTAAGCCATTTGGCCATTTTATAACTTCCTATATTTGTGT
Source organism: uncultured bacterium (assembly GCA_965371805.1). Classification (GTDB taxonomy): domain Bacteria; phylum Acidobacteriota; class Aminicenantia; order UBA2199; family UBA2199; genus JAOZTV01. Next base: position 23,946 of record CBDUZW010000033.1, read on the forward strand.
CACCTTGAATATAAAACATTGTACGCTTAATACTTGATGTTAATAGACCTATTGAAAAAACAAAAAAGACAAATGTATATAATATACTTATTTTAACTTTTTTATTATTAGAAATCACAAAATAAAGTGGCAGAGCTAGAACAACAATAATCAATAAATAAGAAGAAATAAAAAAATTATTTGCAAATATATAAAAAGACAATATAGTTAATAAAATAAAAAATAATAACCACATTTTTTTAACACTCTTTTTATAAATTAATTTTATAAACTCTAAACCTCCAATTGATGCTATAATAAAAAAAGTCCACAAAAAAGGGAGCCATCTTCTAAATTCAATTGCTGGATTTAACTCTTTTGCATACCCTTTAAACATCATAAATAATAGTAAGAAGAAAAGAACTTGATAAAAAAAGGATCTATTCCTTTTAAAGAGAGAATATAGCCCTCTTAAAAAGAACAAAATAAATAAGTATAAAATCATAAAATCAAATATAGAATGTAAACTATTTGGTATAAATTTGAAGAAAGTTCCCCAGAGCAGTTTTTGGATCTGGATTGGATTTTTAAAATAATAAACAAGTAAGCCGTCATTAAAAATGTAAAAAAGTTTATTTATTAATCTTTGATAAAAGAAAGAATACAAAATAAAAAGAAATAGTGAACTTAAAAACCCAAACGCGAGAAGTAACCATTTGTTTGAAATAATTTTCTTAATCCACTCCACTTTAAAAAGAAAAATTATAAATAACAGTCCTTCATTCCTAGTTAATATTATCAATATCAAAAACAATAATACTAAAAAAATATTTTTATCAGTTATTAAATAATAAAAAAACAGAGAAATAAAAAAAAGGAAGAGCATATCTGTCTGGGGAGTAGAAACCAGAGACAAGAAGAAAGACGAGATAATTAGATAAATAACAGGAAATATAGCTTTTTTTTGAAAAAATGATTCAAATATTTTATAAGTATAATAACATGTACCTATAGCCGATAAAAAAGATATAAATTGCCCTGCAAAAATAAATGGATCTTTAAATATCTTAAAAAAACCAAATATACGGCCTAATAATCCTAATAAAAAAGGGAAAAGTGGAGGAATTCCAATTAAATTTAAACTCCCAGAAAAGAGTTTTTCTGAGTAAAAATAGTATCCAAAATAATCGTTACAGGCATAGGGATCTTTTATGACAAAATATATCCAATTAAATAAGATAAAAACAAATAATGGAAGGCCAATATAAAAAAAGTTTTTTTTTTTTATATTGATCATAATTTTGGAATATTATTTTTTTTTTTAAACCAATCCCAGGTGGTTTTTAATCCATTCACCAGAGATATTTTAGCTTCATAATTTAGTAAATTTTTAATTTTACTGATATCTGTAAAGTTTCTATCTATCTCTCCGGCTCTTTTATCTCTATAAACTATATTGAATTTTATATTTATTACTCTTTTTAACAGATCCAGTAGAGTATTTATTGATGTTTCCACTTCAGTACCAAGTTGAAATAGTTCACCACTGGCACTCTTAGAATTAATTACTTTCTCCATTGCCAAAGCTATATCTTCAACAAAAAGATAATCCCTTGTCTGAGTCCCATCCCCATAAATTTCCAAATCCTCATCATTTAATATTTTTTTTATAAACAAAGAGACAACACTTCCCTTATGAAAGGACTTTGGACCATATACATTTGAAAACCTTAATACAGTCGTATTAAGCCCATAACTATTAAAAAATGCTGAACAATATCCCTCAGCTGCGAGCTTACTGGCTCCATAGGGAGACATTGGTTGTGCAATCATCTTTTCATTATTCGGTGGTATTTGATCTCCTAATGGAGCTGCCGAAGATGCAAATATAAATTTTTTCACTTTACATTTTACTGCTGAATTTAATAAATTCAGGGTACCAAATATATTTACATCAGCATCATTATTTGGATCCTGAACAGATGGGATAACACCTGTTTCAGCTGCAAGATGAATAATTATATCCTGTCCCTCTAGAGCTGTTTCTACTGTTTTTTTATCTCTAATATCTCCTTGAATAAATATTAGTGTGTTTTCTGATAACTCATTATTATCAACAATCTTTATCCCATTAGATTTAGAAATATCAGATAGAGTATCAAAACTGCTAGCTGACAAATTATCCAGAACTGTAATTTTATAGTTACTTTTTTTTAAAAAATAATCTACTAAATTTACACCTATGAAGCCGGCACCACCTGTAATTAGTAATCTTTGTTGCATTTTTCAATCAATATACTTATCTATTTCAATTATTAACTCTTTTTTTCCAATAGCTCCTGTCTTTCTCCATACTTCTTTTCCATCAATAAGTATCATATAGGTAGGAATCCCAGATATATTAAGTTTATCTGAAATATTCCTATATAGATCTGTATTTAATTTCCCTATGAAAATCCTGTTTTCATAATGTTTATCCAAAGATTCTATAATGGGATCCATCATCCTGCAGGGAGGACACCATGATGCCCAGAAATCCAAAAATATCGGCAAGTCGCAATTTGAAATTGTTTCTTGAAAATTTTTACTATTTAATTCTTTAATCATTTATATTCATTACTCAATAATTTCCAAAACCTTCATCTCTTTTTTCTCTCCTGACCAACGCGTTTTAGGCATTATAACATGTGCTTTTTCTTCAATCCTTTTTTTAATTTCAGGTTGAGTTAAAAGTTTAAACATCTCTCTAATCTCTTCCTCTAATGTAACTGTTGGCTTAAAATCATATTTTTCAGGCAAATTATTGTAAAGGACTTCAAATGGATGTTCATCAGCTTCAACACGTGGATTTTGAACTCTTTGAATTTTGACAGTTATTTCAAATTCCTTGGCGATTTTTTTTATTGTTTTTGCAAGATCCATTAAATTGTAAACACCTGAGATCTGATTGACAACATCATAAACCCCTGGTTTTGGAGGTGAATTTATGAGTCTGACCATACATTGCATTGCATCTCTTAGAGGAAGAAATCCTTTTGTCTGACCACCTGAGCCATAAATTGAAAGCGGCATGCCTATAACAGCCTGGGCAACGAAACGATTTATAACTGTCCCGAACCACTCATCCATATCAAACCTTGTCCTTAAGGCAGGATCTAAAGCTACTTCTTCGGTATGTACACCGTAAACAACTCCCTGCATAACATCAAATGATCTTAACCACCAATACTTACAGGCCTCATATGTATTGAATGTATCCTGGACCTTTGAAACATGGTAAAAACTTACCGGATCCCGGGGTGTGAGTTCACCTCCCAGGCTCCACTCCCTGTCATCCCATTTTAAAATTGCATCAGCAGGAAACAGTCCCTCAAAAATAGGTCTTCCCGTTAAAGGAGTTCCATACTCGCCCATTGTTCCAAGTTTTACAAGAGATGCCCCTGGAGCTAAATCTCTCATTGCAAAGAGTAACCTTAATGTACCCATTACATTATTTGTCTGAACAAAAACAGCATGATCATCGTCAACCATGCTATATGGGGCAGATGGATTCTCAGCATAATGCACAATAGATTCCGGCTTAACCTCTTCAATAAATTCTCTCAATTTATTTCTATCAGTAAGGTCCATCTCCCTGTAGTTTATATTCACTCCAAGTATTTCTTTAACTTTCCTTAATCTAGTAGTCATAGATTCAATTGGGACAACAGTATGTGATCCTTTCTCCTTTACCCAACCTCTTCTGCTATAATTGTCAAGTCCACTAACTTTATATCCAAGTTTAGCAAGCTTTAATGCTAATGACCATCCAAGATATCCATCCATTCCAAGTATAAGAACCCGCATATCTTTTAACTGATACCCATATTCACTTTCTTCCCATTGAGGGCAGGATTCAAATGTTTCATAATCAGGTTCTATCTGACCAATATCAGGTCTTCTTTTACATTCTCCAAGATTCATAACTTCAGAATCCTGTTCATCAACATCCTGTCCCTGACCACAAGCCCGAAAGTCAACTATTCCTTTAAAATCAAATGCCGGGCAATTCCAGCAAGTACTATTTTTATTATGCATTTTCCCACCTTAAGTAAATTGTTTTCATTTATAATTTTATCATTTTTGTAAATACATGTAAATCCTAATCTTTATAAATAATAGAAAAGTCTCTATATCTAACTTTGTATATAATGTTTATAAGTCTTTATTATTCCATCTTCAAGTGAATATTTTGCCTTCCAATTTAATTTTTCTAATCTGGACACATCTAATAGTTTCCGTGGCGTTCCATCAGGTTTTTCCTTATCCCATTCGATTTCCCCATCAAAACCTACGATATTTTTTATTTTATCTGCAAGTTCTTTAATAGTTATATCTTTTCCTACACCAATATTAATAATTTCACCAATATCTTTATAACTATAATTTTCCATTAGATAAACAACTGCATCCGCAAGATCATCTACAAAAAGAAACTCTCTTTTTGGAGAGCCCGATCCCCACAATTTTACCGTTATCTGTGAGTCATGTGAAGTAAGTGGTAAAGAACCAGATAGAATACCAAAAGACTCAAGTTTTTTTTTGATCTCTTCCTGAGAAGAATTCTCATTTATTCCGTTGATCGGATTTTTTTTTATATCTTCTTTTATTGCTTCAAAATTGCTTTCTTTTAGGGCTTTTGCAAGATGGAATTTTCTCATTAAAGCAGGAAGAACATGAGAATTTTCAAGATTGTAATTATCTCCTATTCCATAAAGATTCGTCGGCATTACTGATATATAATCTGTCCCATATTGTTCATTATAATATCTGCACATTTTTAATCCTGCAATTTTTGCTATTGCATAAGCTTCATTTGTTGGTTCCAAGGATGACATTAAGAGATACTCTTCCTTCATCGGCTGCTGTGCCAGTTTCGGATAAATGCAGGAGCTTCCTAAAAATAATAGTTTTTTCACACCAGACTTGTAAGCGGCATTGATTACATTTGTTTGAATAATTAGATTGTTATAAATGAACTCAGCAGGATAAGTTTTATTTGCCCATATCCCCCCAACTTTTGCAGCAGCAAGAAAAACATATTCTGGTTTTTCTCTTCTAAAGAAATCCTCAACAGCACTTTGATCCTGAAGATCAAAATCATCTTTATCACTCAATATGAAGTTATCATACCCCTTTGTTTCCAAATTCCTTTTTATTGCAGAGCCAACAAGTCCCTTATAACCCGCAATATAGATTTTCGATTTTTTTTCCATTTTATCTTCCTATAAATATCACTTAACTTCCTTTCATCCCAAATACAATTTTAATGGTTTTTATAATTATAATCACATCAAATAAAAAACTCATATTTTTTATATAGAAAAGCTCATATTTAAATTTTTCTATCTGCTCTTCAACAGAACCAGCATATTCATATTTAACCTGAGACCAGCCCGTGAGACCTGGTTTGATCATAAAACGCAGCTCATAAAAAGGGGTCTTATCAGCAAGTATCTCTGCAAAATGTTTCCGGATAGGACGGTTACCTACAAAACTTATATCTCCTTTAAGCACATTAAGCAACTGAGGCAATTCATCTAATCTCGTTTTACGAATTAGTTTCCCTAAACTAGTAATTCTTGGATCATCTTTCGATGACCAGACAGGACCGGTATCTGCCTCAGCATTGATTTTCATACTTCTAAATTTAATGAGATTAAACGGCTTCTTGTTCCAACCTAGCCTCTCCTGAATAAAAAAAGCGGGTCCTTTGGAAGTGAGTTTAATTATTATATAAAATATTAGAAATAGAGGACTTAAGAGTATCAAAAGTCCCAGCGATAAAATAACATCCAATATACGCTTGAGTTTATAATAGGAATTGATACCCATCAAAAACTCATTTTCAGTCAAAATTGACCATATATCACCAAAAGTATTAAAAGGTATTTTTCCTGTAATATTGATATAGAAAGTGTGCATATCATAAATGGCATATTTTTTAAACTTCAAACGAATATATATGCCAATATCCCGACCCACAGTTTTTGAATGAGATGAGACCACAATAATGCTCTCTTCGTTTAATGTTTTAAGAAAGGAAGAAAGGGTCTCTTTATCATCATATATAAATTTTTTCAAGTTGCAATAATTAAATATAGAAGACTCTTTCTTGAATAATTTTTCTTCTTCATCTGTGAAATTTATCATAATTAAATCTCTTTTTTTCTGATTTTTTTTTAGTTTTAATATAAGAAAAAACCTAACTATTCCTTCTATGAATAGAAAAATAGCAAGCTGAAGTATAAAAACGACCCTTCCAAAGTATAGAGTCCAATAAAAATAAAAAAGCAATCCATTGAACACTCCTATTATACTTATAGAGATAAATACTCGTATAATAGTACGACTATAAGTAGCCATCCCCCAACGCTCATATATTCCGGTAATATAAAAGACAAACAATAATTGCGGTAAATAAAAAAAGAAATAAATTATAATCTTGTTTAATGGTAATTGAGGCAAGTTTTTTAAAATGATTCCATAACGTATAATATAAGCTAATAAAATACTTATTAATAGAATTGTAATATCTGTGATAATATAAGTAATTCTTTTTTTATTAATTGAAAACGAAAAATATCCTTTCATTTATTCTCCCTTTATTTAATTATATTCAATCTTCTGTACATAAATCCATCAGTAAATCATAATATTTTTTAACTGCATGCTTTTTATCATACTTTTGTTCAAATATTTTTCTTGCATCTATACCTTCCTTTTTTAATTCATCCCTATTATTATAATAATAAAGGACATTGTCTACAAATTTTTTCACTTTCCCTTCCTCAATTATTCTTCCAATATTGTACTTTTTTACTAAATCCGATATTTCATTTTTATCTGATCCGATAAACAAAAAAGGTTTACCGCTTGCCAGAATTCCATATAATTTTGACGGTACTATCAATCCATCAACTGAATTAATCATACTGATCAATGAAATATCACAAGCATTTAAGCTATACAATAAATCTTCATAAGCTTGATAAGGCAATATCTTAATGTTTGACAGAGAATGTTTCTCTTTAAATTTAATAATCTCTTTTTTTTTAGGTCCCCCACCAATAAACAGAAAAACAATATCATTATGATCCTTCAACTTCAAAGCTCCATTTAGAATAGTTTCAAAAGAGTGACCCAGCCCCATATTCCCTGAGTACTGGATAATAAATTTGTTTTTCAGATCAAATTTATCAACAAAATGGTTATTTGATTTTTCCAAAGGATAGATTTTCTCTCCATCTGACCAATTTGGGATTATGGAAATTTTTTGTTCTATATCTGAATTATTCTTCAAAACTACTTCCTTCATAAATTCGCCAAGAACAACAACCCTGTCAGGTCTTTTTAGTAGAAATGAATTAACTCTTGTCATAAACTTATCCAAAAAACTACCTTTTTTAATAAATCCTAATGCTATTGCTACATCCGGATAAACATCTTCAATCAAAAAAACAGATTTTGCTCCCTTTAGTTTTGAAATTATTAATCCCAATATTGTAAGAAAAGGAGGGGAGGATAATACTAAAACAAAATCCACTTTTTTAACTGAAATGCATCTAAAAAAACTTGTAATAAAAAAAGTTAAAAGTTCCAATATTCGAAATACCATTCCTCTCTCACGCCCTGAAATATTTGAAACTCTTAAAATATTTATCCCTCTTAAATTTTCTTTCTTCTTATGTTTTTTTTTACTGCTATAGCTATTTCTGGAACAAACTACAGAAATGTTCAAATCTCTAGCGACCAATTCTTCACTCAACTCCAAAAGTAATTGTGGAACAGAAGAAATATCTGGATAGAAATATCTATTTAAAATTAAAATATGATCTTTATACTTAATTTGAGTTTATCCTTTTAATAAAGTAATTTCCTAAAACAACTACATCCATTTTAGTTCTCAGAAAAGCTTCAATAGCCTCTTTTGGATTACAAACAATTGGCTCATTTTCATTAAAAGAGGTATTTAAAACAATTGGGACTCCAGTCATTTTAAAGAAAGTATTGATCAGTTTATAATATAATGCATTCTGCTCTTTTTCCACCGATTGAAGTCTACCAGTTCCATCGACATGGGTAACTGCAGGAATTTCAGATTTTTTATGTTCCTTTATTTTGTAAACCTTTTCCATAAAAGGAACCGGGTAATCGTCTTCAAACCAGTTTCCTACCTCTTCTGCCAATATTGATGGAGCAAAAGGTCTAAACTTTTCCCTTTTTTTTATCCGTGCATTCAAAATCTCCTGCATATCTTCACGTCTTGGATCTACAACAATACTTCGATTTCCAAGAGCCCTGGCTCCAAATTCCATCTTCCCTTGAAACCACCCAATAACATTACCTTTGATAATCTCATCTACTGTTATTTTAACAAGTTTGTCTTCATCTTCAATCATCTGAACCGAAAAATTCTTTTCAGGAAGTTTGTTTTTATAACTCTCAAGCATTTCAGCAATCTCGGCATTGCTATATCCCGGTCCCCAAGATCCTGTATTTAATATAAAACTACGGTCATTCCCCATAATATGATTATAATAATAAAATGCCGCTCCCATTGATGTTCCTGCATCACCAGGAACCGGAGGTAAATAAATTTCCTTAAACGGTGTGTTTTGCAATATTTTTCCATTTGCAACAGAATTCATAGCAACACCACCTGCAAATGAGAGATTATCAATTTTTACCTCTTTATGGAGAAAATTTAACATGCTGAAAATTATATTTTCTGTATGTTTCTGCATTGATGCTGCAAAATCTTTATGAAAGTCAGTGACAGGATCCATTTTATCTCTGGTTTTTCCGAATCTATCTTCGAATTCATCTGAATAAAGATCTGGGATTGAAGGATCTCCAGATTCCCAGTTAAAGTCAACTTTAATTTTGTTATGAATAAAATATTTCATATTTAATTTAAAGCCACCTTTGTCATCAACAGAAATAATATCATTCATTTCCTTTAAATATTTTGGTTTTCCAAAAGAAGATAATCCCATAACCTTATATTCATCTCCATAATTTTTAAACCCAAGATATTGAGTGATCATAGTATAAAATAAGCCAATAGAGTGAGGATGATATATCCGTTTAAAAGCGTTAATTGAATTTTTAGTACCAACACCATACATTGAACTAACAAAATCTCCAAATCCATCAATTGAAATTAATGCTGATTCTTCAAATGGTGACACTAGATGAGCACTGGCCAAATGAGCTAAATGATGTTCTACATATTTTATCTTCGGTTTAATTATATCTGCAGATATATTAAATTTTTCAGAAAATGTTTGGTCAATTGATTCAAATGTGTTTTTGCTTTTAAGGCGATTTGCTAGTTTTTTCCATGTGGATGGCGTTTTTAAAACATACTGTATCTTCTGTTTAAAATTAGCTTTTGGATCTCTGGCAATAGCTATATAATCAAGATCCTTTATATTAACTTTTGCTTCTTTTAAACAAAATTCAATTGATTTTGCAGGAAATCCCGCCCAGTGTTTAATTCTTGTAAATCTCTCTTCCTCTACAGCTGCAATCAGTTTGCCATCCTTTATTATAGATGCTGAGCAATCACCATGATATGCACTTATTCCTAAAATTATCATAACATTTCTCCATTTATTTTTTTTTTATCTTAAATTGTAACGCTCCGGTTCTAACCCAAAAAACCTTCTTTAGAGTATTATAATTTATACAAGTATCTCCTCTGGAAATAAACCATAATATTACTGAAAATGGATCAATAGAGTTCACTGCATCTGAATCAGACATCCATTTTTTTTTATAATTTGGTACTAATTTTTTATATTTTAGTGCCATATTTTTTTTTTTTAATATAAATTTTACTAATTGCCAAAATCGTTTAGGAAAAACAAAAATACTTCTCCAAACAACATTGTTTCTGATTTTTATTGAAAATTTTATTATTTTTCCCGCTACTGAGAAATCTGAGTAAGGTCTAACAGGGAATCCTTTTGCAGCCCAAGTTCTGCATTGCCATGCTGGAGCCAGATAAAGATAACTTTCATCTTTTAATACTCGTCTAATTTCACCTAATACTTTTTCAGGGTCTGGAATATGTTCAAGAGCTTGTATAGAAAAAACAAATTCAAAGGAATTATCTGAAAATGGCATATCTTTTCCACTCCCAACTACATAGTTATTATCAAAATCATAATATCTACTCAAACTTATACAAATATCCATCCCTAAATAATTAGTAAAAAGATCTTTAAACAAACCTTTTCCACTTCCAATTTCAAGGATAGACTCACTTTTTAAATTGTTATGATTAGTAAGAAATTGAGATAATTTTAAATATTCTTTATGATCTTGAGACTTTTCTTTTAAAGTATAGATCCCATTTGAATATTGATCTTCATAAAATAATTTTCCAGCTCTTTCTTGTTCTTTAAATTTTAATAAATGATGTGTTTTCATTGCTAAATTCAATAAAATATTTCTTGTAAAAAACCAAACTAATTACAACATTTATAAAGAATAACCTATAGAGTACTATCCCTTATTTATGAGAAGATCTACAATATCCAAACTTATTAAAAATTTTTAGAGAAAAATAATGTGATTTCATAAAATCTAAATCATCATTAGAGAAATAGTCATTTAAACTCTCCTTTCCCTGCATTCTTATCTTAGCGGCTCTAGGATCCTTGGATTTATTAACTAACCAGTCAATATCATATTTGTTGTTTAATTCATACTGCTTCATATTTGTAAAACTGCTATTGTCTACAATCATTCGAACTTGATCATCTCTTAATTCAATTTCTAAAAATTTGAAGATCTTTTTCATCTCAGAGAAAGTGTTTTTTTTAAGATCTTCATATCTTAAAATCAAGTGATTGTTTTCCTTTATACAATTATAGTAATATTCAATATAGTTGATATAATTTGCAATTCCAAAATCTTTATCCCTAATAAATTCACTAATATCTGCATCTTTGAAAGTTTTATCTCTATAAACGGCATGATTATAATATGATATCATTACTCTTTCAGGATTTCTAACCAAAAAAATCATCCCATTTATGTTTTTATTGCTGATCTGCATATCTAGATTATTTAATTTATTTGAAAAATTTTTATAATTCCCATGTATATATTTAGCCCTTGGAATTCTAAACTTTCTATACCTTGTTTCATTAATAGTATTATTCAAAGGCACATCATAGGCCAATGCTTCTCCCTGATTTACCATAAATCTTAGCCATGTCCTTCCACATTTTGGATAGCTAACAACTAAGTTGTGAAACATATTCTTTGAGAATATGCAATTTAGCTTTTTTACGATACCATTTGATATTTTATTTTTTCGTAAAAGTCTATACACTCCAAGATCAAATTTATGCAAACCTAACTTAAAATTAAATTTTGAGTGATCCATATTATATTTAATATTGAAAATTATTTAGAAATAAAATCACATTATACACTCAAATCTTTATGAGGCAATTTTTTTTTTAAAAACTACTTCAATCTCAGAATTTGGATATAAGTATTTTAAAAAAGTATTTTGAATAATTGTTAATGGCAGAATTCTAAAAAAATAATGTCCACAAAAAAAATATATTTTTGCGAAAAAACCCTTACCCATGATTGGATTTAATCTTAATCTGACAATTCTAACTAAATTCTTTTTTGAAATACCATAATTCTCTGAATTTACATAGTTCTTAAATGCATATGGTGTAAACCCTCTAGTGTGATATATACTATTCCAAACGATTGTGTCATTTGGTACTTTTATAGTGATAATACCATCAGGTTTAGTCAGCCTGATAAGCTCATCAATAATTGGTATTGGATTAATAAAGTCCTCGATAACATGACTACAATAAACTTCATCAAAATAATTGTTTTTAAAAGGAATATGTTCTCCATTAATTATCTTTTCAAGGTTAAAGATTATATTTGCTCCATTTTTGTTATGAGAATCAAGATTATCCCATCCTTCTGATTGGGGAAATAAATTTTTCCCACAACCCACATTAATTTTTTTTCCAATTTTATTATTCTCCATTTTTACCTCATTTAACTATAACAGATTTAATCATTCTTTATTAAATATTTTTGGCTCTCTTCAATTGCATTTATAATCTGGTTCGAATAGAATTTTTCAGAATATTGTCCTATTGAATAAGATATTTTTTTTTTATTAAAACCCTTTCTAGCAAGATACAATGCCTCCTTAAGTTTCTCCTTTAATCCCTTTTTATTGAGTGGGTCTATCTCAAATCCATTTACTCCATGAATCAATAAATCAATTGAAGCATTATCATAGCAAGATAGAAGACAAAATAAGCCAGAAGCAATCGCTTCTGATGAAGCCATTGAAAAAGTATCTTCAAGAGACGGTAGAATGAAAATATCAGAATTTAAATAATACTCCAAAATTTCATTTCTAGAAAGAAATCCTCTCAAAAACACCTTCTCATCCAAACCATTTAGTTTAATTTGAGCCAAAAGATTATCTTTCTCTTTCCCTTGACCTAGAATATTAAATATTTCAAATTCTTCTACAAATTCCTTCAAAATATCAATAATGATATTTATCCCTTTTCTTTCAATTAAATTTCCAACTGTAAGTACTTTAATCCCTTCACACTTCAAAGATTCTTGATTTTTATTCAATTTTTTCCTAAAAGATTCCAACATTCCTACATTCATTCCAGTAAATATTTTTTTTTTATCTATACCTATAACTTCAATAAGATATTTTGTTGAGTAGGTTCCATAAGTAATAAAAGTTTTGGGAAATTTGAAGATAAATTTTTTAATCAAGTAACGATGATATTTTTCTTTGTATATTCTTTTATTTCTTATCCCAGTCCAGAGGACTATATCTCTTCTAAGTACAATAGCAAATAAAATCAATGAAAATTCTAGTAAAGTACCATATCCTGTAAAAAGAATAGTCTTATTTTTAAATTTATAAATCTCCAAAATTGATTTTAAATATCCAATGAATCCGTTTCCAAAAAAATATGAAAAATTGAATTGCTCCTCTCTAAATTCCCATGCTTTAAGTTTTAGTACTTTTTTTAACCATATCACCTTTAGTGAATATTTTTTAGCTAGTTCCATATAAATAGGAATTCTTTGAGGAGCATAAAGAATAGTTATCAGTAATACCTTATTTTTTTTCATTTAAAGAATTTTTTTTTAAACCAGTCATAATTTCAAAAGCAGAAATCAAAAAATATGGAAGACGATTGTTTATTTTCTCATAAACCCATTTTAAACACTCTCTTAAATTAAACTTTGCAAAATATCTGACAGTTAAAATAAATAGAAAAAAATTGAAAACAAACACAACTAGCAGCCGCACCCAAATTACATGAATAAATATTGTACAATTTATACTTATTACTGAGAGGATTAATGTATATAAAGCAAATACGATAAGAATTGGAGAATACAACTTTAAGAAGTCAATAAATTTAATCTTAACAAGATTGCCACATAATCGCAATAATAAAATGAAATTAATAAAAAGTGCAAATAATACTCCAATTGCTACACCTTTAAGTCCCCATCTACTTCCAAATATGGATGCAAAAATTATTAAAACAGCATAAACAAATGCCACAAATGCTCTTTTAAATACTATACCTTGTGAGCTTATCAAAACATGCCCCAAACTGATATTCATCTGAAAAAAAACCAAGAATGACAATATTTTTAGTACTATGACTGCATTCACCCATTGATTCCCCAAAATTATCAATATGATCTCTTCAGCCATAATTGTTATAAAAAGAGATATAGGTATTCCAATAAGTGCTATCAAGCTTAACCCATATAAATAAATTTTTTTAAGTGTTTTTACATTATTCTGAATAATTGAGAAAGATGGAAAAAGCACTCTGTTAATAGAGTTAAAAAGATAATTACTAGGCATTTTTATTAATTTATAGGCTCTTTCATAAATCCCTGCTAGGCTTACATCCATTAGTTTTGCCACAATTAGATAATCACCTTCTTTAGCTATAATATTAAATAAACTGCTCAAAGTCATACCAGATCCATATTTTATCAATTGATAAAATTCGTTTTTACTAAAACTAGGTATAAATGGATATGGATGAAATTTGAAATTAAGTAAAAGAAAAATTAAATTTTCACTAATAAGTGCTAAAACTAAAGCCCAAACTTTAAAATCCAGCAAAGCTAATAAAACACCTATAACGCAATACCCAAAAAAGAATGCAATATTTTGGGAAATCATTAACTTTTTGTATTTCATTTTCTTTCTTAATAAAGAAAATGAAACTGTATTTAAATTTTTAATAATAATTAGACTTCCCATTGCTTGAAGTATATGATCATATTTTGAAATGCCTACAAAAGCAGCTATTATTGGGGAAAGTATTAGGTAAATTGTAAGACTGAAGACATTTAATAAAATTAACAATAATATGCAAGTTCGAATGTGGTTCTCATTTAGATTTTTTATATATATAATCGCTTCTCCTAATCCAAATTGAGAGATAAGCACAAAAGCATTAATAAAAAGCATCGAAATCCCAATAATCCCAAAATCTATAGGAGTTAACAATCTTGCCAGAATAGAAAATGTCCCTAAACTTAAAAAAAACTTTATTATTACGGATAAAATGGAAAACTTAATACCTTTTACAGTTTGTTGAGCTAAATTTACATTTTTCATCTAACTATTATCAAATCAAATAACCTAAAAATTTAGAGTTATTTCCTCATAAATATCGTAATGCAACTTTGCTATATAGGAAATGTCCAACTCTTTTTTAACAATTTCACGAGACCTAATTCCAAAATCTTTGCAAACATCCTTATTATTAATCAAGTACTCAATTTTTTCTGCAATTTTTTCTGAATCACCAACTTGAACAATAAATCCATTTTTATCATTAATAATAAAATCTGAAACAGAGCCTACATCAGTAGATATTACTGGCTTTTTCATAGACATTGCCTCCCATACAGACATTGGAGCAGCTTCATTAATAGAAGAACATATATAAATATCTGAATCTTTTAATATTGATCCGATGCTTTTAGAATATCCATAAAGAGTAAAATTATCCATACCATATTTTAAAATTAATGCCCTGATCTTCTTAATATATTTTTTTTGAGAATTAAGTAACCCTCCAATCACATAAAAATGTAGATCACTAAACTTCTTATCTATTAAATAAGCCGATCTCAAAAAAGTCTCAATACCTTTAACAGGATTAACATTAGCAATAGTAATAATATTTATGTCTTTTTTTTTCAAAACAGAATCGGGAATAGATTTGTCTGGATCAAAATATTCTGTATCCACAGGTGCATGAATTATTTTTTCAATCTTACCTTCACCCAAATAATTCAAATAATATTGTTTAACTTTACTTCCAGCAAAAATAAATCCATCTGCAAATTTATTCAATTTTTTAAAAATAATTTTGATCGGATATGGGATACTAGTATCATTCAAATGCCAGACAACTTTCTTCCCGGCAAGTTTTGCTGCTATAACTCCTTTAAATTGCCAGGAACTGTTACAATGAACAATATCAACGCCAGATCTCTGAATAGTTTTTTTTAGAGAAATGGTCTCAGGAATTAATTTTACAAACCATCTAAAAGACTTAAATGGATTCTTAGAGAGTTTGCTTAGATTAAGGGCGCAGAATTCAAGATTCTTTTTCTGTAATATTTCTGTAAAACTCAAAGAGCCTTTTTTAGGAAATATGACTAATGTATCTATATCATAAAGTTCCTTTAATTTTTCTCCAACTCTTGCAATCCTAAGTTGAGGGCCACCAAGTCTTGGTTCAAGAATTATGTTTGCAATTTTCATTTGACAAAAACCTTTATTGAAAAAACATAAAACAAAACAAATTTGATAATTAACTCTTTTACATTATAATACATTAAACCACCCATAATTTACTTAATGAATATCAATAAAAAAAAGCATAACTAAAAATTCAAAATCATTGTTTTTATACATATTAGAGCTTTGAAAATGAACGTTTTTTTTATTTCTTCAATTTTAAAAGAAACTCCTCAATTGAATTAACTCCTTCTGAGATCTCTTTTAGTTCTTCTGTTTCCAAAAGCCACCACTTTGTTTCAATTATTCTTTCCAATAATATTTTTTCAAATCTAGGTCTTATTAATCGAGCAGGTACACCTGCAAATATCATATAATCAGGTATGTCCTTTGTTACGACTGAGCCTGCACCTATAATTGCTCCCCTTCCTATAGTTACACCTTTTTTAATAATTACATTTGCTCCAACCCATACATCTTCCTTTAAAATAGTTTGCTTTCTGTTCTGCTTTCTTATTTCTTTAATTAATAGATCGGATTGAAGAAACTCACTAGTAAAGAATTCTTCTATATGATGCTCATTTCCACCAATAATAGCATTTTGCCCAATTGAACAAAATCGGCCAATATCAGAAAAAAAAGTATGAACATTATAATTTAGATATGCACAATCTCCAATTAAAGAATGTCCAACTATAGACCCATCTAATATTACACTATTTCTCCCCAAAAGATTTGAGAATGCTACATCTTGAGAATGTACTAGTGCAGAATACTTCATTTTAAAAAAAAAATATTTTATTATTCTTTTTAAATATTTTGGAAAAAATAGTCTAAATATTTTTTTCATTTTTATTTCTCCCCTAGCCATTTTTATTATTCATCTCTTCTATCATTCAAATTAAGGATTTCTGATTAACTAAAATCTTAAATGAAGAATAATAAGATAAAATAAAAAATAATATTACAATACAATTTTTAAAAAATTCTACAATCAAACCACCAATTATTAATTCAATAAAAATAGTACAAAAGAAGACATATCCAACAACAATGAACACATTATTTTTATGTGCTATAAAACTCAAGAAAATAAGCTTTGTGGAAATCCCTAAAACAAAAAAACCAACAATTAGAAATATTTCTCTCCCATAAACAAAAAGACTTCCCCAAAGAGAAGATGCACGACTAACTACTACTGTTTTGGGAACGCGATATACGTATTTTGTAACAAACTTAGTAGCACTTGGTTTTTGTGTAAATAGATTCCCTATACCCAAAAGATTTTGATTATTCTCATAATACTCAATTATTCTTATATTTCCTAAAACTCCACCCATCAATCTTAAATAAAAATGTTTAACTCTATCAATCCCTTCATATCGTTTTCTTTTTAAACTCTCAGCTGAAAGATTAGTTTTTTTATAAAAACTCTTCACTACTTTTCTATAAGTATAAATATTTGAGTACAAGAATAATACAACAATAGCAATACTTATAAAAACAATAATTTTTTTTATAGTAATAAACTCAATCCCATTTACAACTATAAAAATTAAAAGAGAGATAAAAGCTATTTTTACAGGAGCAGATTTCCATCCTGCAAATATATCTAAAATAATATATACTAAACTAAGAAACAGAAATAAAATTCCTATTTTTTTTTTACCTTTTTTTACCCAGAAAAAAAACAGCATCATTATTCCTATAAGAGGACCCGTTTTACTTAAAAAATACCATATCCCTATAAATGGGATTTTAGTCGGTTTGATTCCGGCAATTCCAATATTAAAATAAAACTGACTTATTGCTTTTACTATTAGAGTAATAAAAATAAAAAAAAGGATAATGTTTTCATTTTTCTTTATTATTTTTAATTTTTCTTTATTTAAAAAAGAGAGTTTCCAAATATTTTTACTACTAAAATTAAAACTCTTGATCAAAAAATATCCACATACAAAAGAAAAATATCCCAGTAAAGTTAATATATAGGTTTTTTGAAATGTATTTCTTGAGATTATTTCATGTCTGCTAATTTGAAATAAGTCATTAATAATAAAATTAAAACCTATCCAGACAATATAAAAATAAAATTGAGAAAAAAGAAATAAAGGAGATATTATATCTTCACTATAAATAGAATAATAAGTGGTTAAAGAGATTATTAGTATTACAATAAAGTTAACTAATGGTAACATTGAAAATGTTAAATTATGATTTCCAAAAATTAGAGCAAGAGTAAATAGCAGAAAATATATAATGTTACTACTTACTAATAATATTCTTTTATTCATTCTATTTAATAAAATGTTGCTTCTAATTAGGCTTGATAAGGAGATTTACATCATAATCATCTTCAAAATTAAATGGAGAAATATTTGTCGAACTTAAATTAAAAAAAATAAACCAGTTGCGATTTGCAGTTACTTTATAAAACTTATAATTTTTTGGAAAAAGAGATTTAAACTCATCTGCATTAGCAAAGGTTTCCTTACACGATTTTGAAAATTCCATAAAAATATTAGGTTTATGAGCGTTGATAGTATTTTCTAATCCCATTAATACAAATTTTTCATATCCTTCCACATCAATCTTAATCAAATTAATATTTTCCAATTTTAAATGTGATATGAATTTATCACCATTTTGTACTTTTAATTCACCATGAAACTCATTTCCATCAACTTCATGATCTATTAAAAATGAGCCTGTTGCCAAATTATAAGAGTCTTTTTTAGGAGCATAAAATCTTAAAATTTCATCTTTCAAGCCTAATCCCACATCATAGATTTTAATGTTTTTTATCTTATTATTTTCAATAGTTGTTCTAAATTTATCCCTAACTGACTTTAAAGGTTCAAATGAATAAACATTATCGCAAAATTGTGACAATATAATAGAATGTTGTCCAACATTTGCTCCAACATCGATAAAGACTGTATTTTTTTCCGTTTTTAAAATATCTCTCATCAAAAATAGTTCCTGCTTTTCATATGCTCCATAAAAATAAATCATATGATCAATATAATTATTAATATTTCCTTTATACTTTATTCCAAATAAATCTATTTCAAAATCATATGAATGAAGAGGACGTAATCTAATTAAATACTTAATTATTCTCTGTCTAATTGTTAAACGAATCCAGTCCAATCGAGCAATGTAACGACAAATTTTTATTCTAAAAGATTTATCAATCATTTTTCAACCTTGTTTAAATTGAATATGAAGCCAAAACTCCTTCTTTTCTGTATGTTAGTAATTTCTATTTTATTCATTTCCAATTTCCACCTACCTTTTTAGTTTTTATTAAAATATTTTATTTTTTTAGAGAAGCTTACATTGCTATTTAGTTCAATTTCTTATAAGTAAAAATTTGTGTTATTATTTTTAAAGGAATAAAATTAAATTTTTTCCATACACCATAAGTTAATGCTATATTCCAGAAAAATGTTACCATTGTAAACGTAATTGCAGCACCAGTAACACCAAATCTAGGAATCAATAAATACCCAAGTATTAAATTTAAAAATATTCCAGCCACCATAATATTTTTAACTCTTTTTTGATGACCTGTCATATTCAATAACTCCCCCACTGGTCCACAAAGCGCACTGAGCAATTGTCCAAAAACTACAATAATCAATGCAGTAAAACCACTCTTAAACTCTTCTCCAAACACTGACATTATTAACTTAGGAAATACTATTAATATTAAAAAAAAAGGTACCGATGAAAAGAAAGTCATTTTTGTAAATCTATTCATGTTTTTTTCTAATTCATTAAAGTTTTTTTTCCCAAACATCTCAGCAAATTTTGGAACCGCTATACTATTTACCGCATTAAGTGATAAAGAAGCAAGTAACGCAACTCTCATTGCAACATTATAAATCCCAACATCACTTTCTGGTCTAAATATTCCAATCAGAATTACATTTAACCAAGTCATCATAAGAAATGTTGTATTTGTAATAAACATTGGATATGAAACTTTTAGAAGTGAAAATACTTTAAACTTATTTTTATTTACTAGCAAATTTTTCTTTCCACTTAAAATCGTTTTAAAAGATCTAAAAACAAACAAAAAACTCAAAATCATAGTTATATACAATGAAAAAACGAAAACTTTGAAAGGTATAAGATCACTATCATACCCTAAAAAAAAAACAAAAAGAATTGTTAAAGTTGCAATAAATCTTGGAGCAGCATGGACTAAAAAAGAGAACTCTTTAATTTTTTGAAAACCTCTTAATGTTTGTGCATTTATTCTCAATAATATAAAAGGAATTAATCCTAAAAGAATTATATTCATATACACTTCAATGTATCCCTTTTTAAAAACCGATTTCAAAAGAATTGGCGTAAGAAGCAGCATTACAAGATAAATAATAAATCCACTTACTAAAACAATATAAATAGTCTTTAAATAATAATTTTTTGCATGATTATACTGCCTCATAGATAAACTCTCTGCAATAAATTTTACTATTGCAGTATCCAAACCAAGTCTACATATTACTCCAGAAATATTTAGAAAAGCCAATGTAAGAGGAAAAATACCATAAACTGAAGCACCATAATTTCTCGTTATTAAAATTATGAAAACATTGGCAAAAAACATGCCAAGTATTTGAATGAAAAAATGAGAAGCACTTTTATTAAATAAATCCAAAAATACCTTATCTTTTTTTATAAGGATAATTTTTTTTTTTATAAATTTATAATTCATAAAAGTTAATGCTCATCATTGATTTTTTTATCACTGTTCCTCCAGTCTAGAATAGAAAATAAAAGTACAATTAAGATGAAAAAAAACAATACCGATGAAGTGAAAAAATAAATCATATCATAACTTTTTCTACTAAATTTTTTTACTATTTTATCTTGAACATTACTCAATTCTGAGAAATTTATAGATAAAGAATTTAAAACTTTCTGAACATTCCTATCTTTTATTGTTAAACAGAATTTTGTAAATTCTTCTTTCTCAATTTTTAACCAAGAATGTTTTTTTATATATTCAATTGTCTTAATAGATTTTTTTAATTTTTCTAATTTTATTTTACATAAAAATCCTTTAGCCGATATTTTCAAAAACTCTTCAGAGGTATTTATACTTTTCAAAGAATCCATTTTTATTTGTGTATCTATTAAACTGGTATCTTTATCACATATTTCAAAAATATCACTATCATAATAATCTTTATTATCAATTGTTTTAACTCTAATACAATATTTGTTTGATTTAATATCTTCTGGTACTTTCCAAAGATAATACCCATTATTTTCTGCTTTATTAGATACTTCTAATATTTTTTTTTTTCTACTAATATCATATAATCTGATTTTAACAAATTCAAAATTATTTTTACTTTTCCCCCAGATAATTCTATATGTTTCGCCTTTTTTCCATTCTGTATCCCGCTTTGGTTCAATAATTACTATACCTGAAAACTCAACATCAATGTTTTTCAAAAGCTGATCTGAACTACAATTCTCATTCCATTTAAAGATAAATTTCTCATTTAACCTATTTTCTCTATAACTATTAAAATCTTTAAAATGAGAGATATAAAATTTTAGTTCATTAACACTTCTTTGCAAAAAATCCAATAAATGTTGGATTTCTTTTTTTAATATATTCTCCCCATAATCATACAAACAAACTTTTACACTATTCGAAATAGCAGATTTATTATTTTTAAAACAATCATTGGCCTGTTGAAGATCATAACCAGATGCATTTATTATTATTGAATCTATTTTAATATTTTTTTTATTTTCCCCACTTTTATATACCACCTGATTACTTTTGAAGATAATATCACTTTCTTTGGTAATTTTTTTTAATTGAGTATTCGTTTCTAATTGATCTTTAAAAAATAATAGATAATCTTTGTTACTTAAATAGTTCACGGGTGTTCTTTTATATTCTAAATTCATACTCTTAAATATTAAATTAATACTAACTTTAATATTTTTAACTATTGAATCAATATTTAATTCAAACTGAACAATAGTCTTTGGAGGAAATAGTAGCATACATATTAAAACTATAATTGAAAACACCATAGTCAATAATGTTATAGTCTTAGTATTTTCAAGAATAACTCTTGAAACACTAATTTCAATTCCTTTTTTTTCCATTTTATTATTCAAAATTCAGAACTTAATATCAATATATGCTACCGCCATTACACTTTAACAGAGTTTGCAAGCAAATAAATATGTGTCCTAAATAACCCAAAAATCCATAAAACTTTCTCAGCCTTAAGAACATAAGTGTAACAAAATCCTTTATATTTGTAAATGGTACGAATTGACTCATAAAAAAAACACGTTATGATATTAACAGATATTGTTTTAAAAACCAACAGATTTTTCATTATATAACACTCCTTTTATTCTAGTATGACAAAGCAAATATCTTTCTATACAGCCTATCTATATTTCTTTTTAGTCCAAATGGATTTAATTTTTTAAATGTTTCATTTAAATTTATTTTTATATTTTTATCGATATTTATTATTTCAATAATTCTTTCATAAAGTGTTTTAGGTTCATCATACTTTTTAATGATCTTTGAACCAATTCTAGTTTTACTTTTTAGTTTCATTTATGGTTGGAAATAATTCCATAAAAGTCTTAAATTTGAGTATAGTTCATTAATTAAGTTTAATTGAGTAGGCGTGTCATATCGCATATAACCTACATAACCTCTTATAGCCGTGTTATTTTTTTCTTCCACATAACAATTGTCATTTTTCCAAGAAACTCTGGTCCTTGTAAAACATATATTATTTTTTTTACAATATTTATATAACAGATGATTGATAAATTCTGCTCCATTGTCTGAATCAATACCTTTTAATGGAAAAGGTAGTCTGCTTTTTATGTCCATTAAAGCATCAAATGTCCATATCTGGGCCTTATTCTTTATACAAACCATGTCTGTCCAACCACTCTTTATATCAACCGTATTCAAGGTCTAACAAAAATCTCCACTAGCATTACCTCCATCATGGCTTACCAGATCTATCTCCAAATAACCAACAGCATCTTCATCCCATTCTGTTCCGAGTCTTATTGGGATATTGCTCTTTAAAAATTTACCTGGTTTTGTTTTAGATCGAGGCTTTAACTCAAGCTTTTTACATTCTCCTCTTGACAATCTATCGTTGATGCACTTATTGTATTAAGCTTATTTGATGTCTCTAAAGAAATTTTCATCTCTTTAAATTATAAGCCACCAGCACCATTGGCTTATAGAAAAAATGACTCAAGACTAATTTTAAATGTGGTACAATAAATCGAGGCAGGTCATTCGACTATTGAAATAAAGAGGCTTTTATGTTAAATATTTACCATGTAGATGATGTTTTTAAATTGTGGGCTATCTTCTTCTTATAAAAGAGATAGCATCAGCTATATTATACACAAAAATTTTATTAAACCAATAATAGATTGGAGGAAGATTAATTAGAATGAAATACCTTTTTGTCTCTATAAGTTTCCCATACCCGCCATTGAAAGCTGACTCTGTATTCGTATATAATATCATTAAAGAAATGTCATCGCCAGAGTCTGTTATAACCCTTTCTTTTGAAACAAATTATAATAAACAAAACGCAAATATAATTGAAAAATATAGCTCCAAAAGTATCTTTATAAAAGGTATTAAGGGTTTGTCATTTTTTCAAATAGCAAAAGCTTTAATATCTAAAAGACCATTTAGTTTACACAGGTATGATTTTGATAAGCTGGAGAATGCCATTAGAAAAATTTGTCAGGATTATTATATAGATCGGATATTGTTTATTGATGCTAATTTAATTGAAATGGGCTATCGTCTCAGGAATCTAAAAACACCATTGTACTTTCATACAATTGATTCTATTTTTAATAATCTTGAGATAAGAAGCAATTATGAAAAATTCAATTTAAAAAAAAAGTATTGTTTAAATCAAGCAAAAAAATGGCGTAAACATTATAAGTTATTCCTAACATATTTTGAAAAAACTATAATAGTTACCAATGAAGAAAAAAATAGTTTTAAGGAGCTTTTACAAAAAGATCCGTTTGACAAAATCGAAGTTTTACCTCATGGTATTGATACAAATTGTTTTAAGCCAGAAAAAAATATTAAATCGGAATATCCAATATTGATTTTTCATGGTTCAATGAATATTGAATCAGAGGCTGCAATTCTTGATATACTAATCATATTTAAAGAACTAAGCGAAATACATCCTGAAATAAGTTTATATCTTGTTGGGAAAAATCCTTCAAAAAAAATTATGCAATTGGTTAAACCTTACAACAATATTCATTTAACAGGTTATGTCAAAGATATTAGACCATATTTGAGAAAAGCGACATTAGGTATATACCCAATGAGAATTGGTTCAGGAATAAAAGATCGAGTTCTGGAAGCTATGAGTATGAGCTTGCCTGTTATAACTACTAAAATGGGAGCTTATGGTATCGATATTAAAAACAATAAAAATGGCATAATACACGATGATATCCCTTCTATGATTAAAAGTGCTCTGACCATTATATCAAATAGTGCAATAAGACAAAAATTAGGTAAGGAAGCTCGAAGAACAATTATAAAAGACTATAAATGGGAAAAAATTTTAGCTAGTTTAAATAGAATCACAAAGAATACTTCAGAATAAGGGATGAAAACCTACAACAACTGATGCCTTAAACATATTAATTTCAAAAATAATTGAATTTATCTATTTAAATGTAATTGTAATCGTGTTACTATCATCATATACAAAATTATCTATAGTTTCTACTCTTATGACATAACTTACTAGTTTGAACTTATATAATAATATAAATATTTTTGAATTTTGTCTAGTAAAAATTCGGTTTATATAAAAAGAACCTTCCTGAGATCTCAGGAAGGTTCTTTTATTTTTAAAAATTTTACTTATCTTAAATTTTTTTCTTTAAGGTTGATTGGTACTTCAGCCAGAATTTTACCCATCTTATTTTTTAAGAGTAATTTAAATCCGGTACCCCTTTTGAGAAGAAGATTGTTTTGTTTGCGAAATTTTTGCATCCCTAGTACTTGAGGTGTTTTCATTTTCATTAGTCTTAAACCTCTTTGCCTAAACATCTGTTTTCCAAAAACTTTCCCATTCTTTACAATTTCAACAGTCAGTTCTTCTTTAACTCCAAATTTCTTAAAAATATCTCTTATTCTTGACATATCAAACAACCATGGTGGACAGGACAAACATGGATTTGGCCCTGGCCATGGACCTTTTGGGTTTCTCCACCACGGAATTTCTGTCATTCCTTTTAAAATATCTTTGAGTCGACCCCAGTCAGGATGATAACCACCTCTACTGGATGCTATAGTGAAAACGCCACTGTCATCCCAGATTACATTATCAAGAGTCTTAACTCTAACCACATAACTACCACCTGCAACACTGTTTGCGACTGGCCAGCTAAATCTTCCATCATTTGCTGTACTATTTGTAATATCCAAAATCTTTGTTGTTCCAGCAGGATTGTACAAACGGATCTTTACTGATGCATCTTGAGCTCCTGTTTTTGTCCATTCGATGGTATATGAGCCTCCTTTTATTACCGTATTTCCTGCTGCAGGCTTATCTACAACAATAGTACCTGGTACAGACACAGCGGCTATAGTAAAAACACCACTATCATCCCAAGTTGCATTATCGAGAGTCTTTACTCTGACAACATAACTACCATTTGCGACACTGTTTGGAACCGGCCAACTAAAATTTCCATCATTTGCAGTGCTATTTGAAATATCCAGAATCTTCGTTGTCCCTGCCGGGTTATACAAACGGATCTTTACTGATGCATCCTGAGCTCCGGATTTTGTCCATTGTATAGTATAAGGGCTCCCCTTTGTTACAGTTTCACCTGATGCCGGCTTAGTTACTGTAATAGTGGCAGCAGATAGCATACCAATCGTAACTATCATAACTAACATTAATAAAAATACTTTTTTCATAATTTCCTCCTTTTAATTTTATAAGTATTTCCAAAAGTTTTTAAGGTAAAACTTCTAAAACCCTTTATATAAAAGA
>CBDUZW010000034.1:0-49825 GCA_965371805.1 uncultured bacterium
TTTTATGAAGCAACGACCTATCGTTTATAGTGTTTTTTTTATGATGCAACACGTATTATAAGATTTTTAACAAAATGGGCAGATGTGATTATCTGCCCATATAGATTATTTTATTTTTTAATTAATCTCTCTAATTTCTCAGGTACAGAGAGAATTGCTCTTAATACATCAATCAAAAGAAAAGCGAGAATAAAACCAAGATATGCAAACAAAGGTAATAGTGCTGCTACAATTACACTTGTCATATCAGCAGAAATACTAAACCATGCCATCCCTGGATTTGCTTTAAATAAACCAAACATATGAATCAGCATACTAACTGTTCCATATATAATACCAACACCAAAAATAATTGGGACTATTTTCATTATTGACTTAATGAATAATGTAATAATACCTATAGCTTCCTGACCAGCTGTAGTGTCTTTTACTACTTTTACTGAAATTTCATCCGGATTCATCAATACAAAAGCGAGGAACCATAATAGAATAAATCCTACAATTCCAAAAAGTAGTGGTGAAAAAGATGGGATCTTAATAGCTAAATAGACATTATACAGTAAACTACCAGCACCGGCGATAATTGCCAATAAGGCAAAACTATCTAAAAATGCCGATGAAGACATACTTGTAGGGTTCTTTTCAATCAAAATATCTCCAGCATATAAGAACTTATTGCCAACATATTGAACGACAAAACATCCTATTGAAAATGCTAATGCAGTAAAGAAAATTCCTGCCCCGCCTCCTCTTATTGAACCAATAATTCCTGCTAATAAGGAAATACCGGAAGCAGCATAGAAAGCCCATTGTCCAACTAACAAAATCCATTTTTTTAAAAAGTTAAAAAGTTTTGCAGATAAAACCTTTCTCATAATGTCAACAAATTTTCCCAGTAAATCTGCGATAAAAAGTGGACCAAAACCTGTTTTTTGTTCTTTTTTTGTAACCATTTCTCCTCCATTTTTAAAAATAATATTTAATAATAGAAAATAAGAAAAAAAAAAGCAATCTTATTTTTTATTTAATTCATTAAAAACAGCAATTCCTATATCTTCAATCGTATAAGGTTTTCTGATATATACTCCTGCTCCTAATTTTTGAACTTCCTCAACATGCTTTGTTAAAGAATAGCCACTAACAATAATGGCTTTCTGTTTTGGGTTTATCTTCCTGATCTGCCTGAATGTTTCAAGCCCACCAATTCCAGGTTCCATGATCATGTCAAGAATGATAAGGTCTGCAGTCTCCTTTTTTAGATATTCAATAGCCTCCCTTCCACTTGGAATTGTCTTTACTGAATAATATAATCCCTTTAATATCTTATATGCAATTATTCGCTGATCTTCATCATCATCAATAATAAGTATAGATTCCCCCTTTCCTGTGTAACTGTCAATTTTTTGAATGAATTTTTTATTTACATTCTCTTCCTTAACTGGAAAATATAATAAAAATTCTGAGCCCATTTCCTCTTTACTATTAATGAGAATAAATCCATTATGATCATCAACTGTGCCCTTAATGACCAGCATACCTAAGCCTGTTCCACTTCTACCCATAACTTTTTTTGAATAAAAGGGTTCAAATATCTTTGGTAAGTCCTGCTCTGAAATGCCAGATCCAGTATCCGAAATCTTTAATTCAACAAAATCTCCATCTGCCACCTTATTATAACCTTTAAACTGCTTATTCTTAAAGCTCTTGTTTGAAGTAATAATTTTTACTTTCCCTGCATTAGAAATAGCTTCGATTGCATTTGTAATGAGGTTCATAATCGTTTGTGAAAGGTGTATTGCAGAGGCTGAGATATTGTTTAAGTTTTTATCCAGGTTACATTCAATTTCAATATCGGGTTTTAAGGATCTCAGTTTTTTAAGCTCGGGACTATTCATGTAATCTTTAATAATAGAATTAAAATTTAAGACTTCAAAGTTTACAACACCACTTCTACTTAGAGTTAAAAGATCTTGAACAATATCAGCAGCTTTTTGTCCTGATTTTTTCATCCTCTTTATGTATTTGACGGCTTTATCATTTTCTTTTATTGATGGCAGTTCTTTTAAAATTATATCTGGATAAGAGACTATTCCGCTCAAAACATTATTTAGATCATGGGCTACACTTCCTGCCAATTTGCCCATGGTTTCTAATTTTAAAGACTGCTGAAGTTTATGTTGTAGAACAGATTTCTCTTCATCATTTCTTTTTCTCTCTAAATAAAGTTCTTCCAAGTCAGAGCGAATTAGAGTAATTGCATCATAAACCTGGTAAAAAGGATGTGTCGGTTCTTTTTTAAAGCCTTTGTTAAAAGTGTAATTCTCCCAGTCAATTTTCCCAAGAAAATCAATGAATTCGTCTATATATTTTTTTGTTTCTTCAGATGTTTTATAATTCTGCTTTTTTTCTGTTTTTTTCCTTTTTTTAGTTAATTTTTGATCCTTTTTTACAAAATCCATAACTGTATCAAAATTTTTTTCACTCTTAAATCTAAATTTTATAAAAACACTATGAAAAGCAAAAGCTAAGTTTGCAAGACTATTTGCATTATAATATATACATATTTTAAATGGATATTTTTCAAAGAATGATTGAATTTTTTTTTCGTAAAGTTTACGGCATTCTCTTGTTATTTCTAAATCTTTCATATTTGCAACAAAATAATACTCTTCTAATTTATCTATTAGATTTTCCTCTATTAATTTTTCTTGAAATTCAAATAATTTATCTATATGTTCTAAACAAAAAGTCCCCTTTGGAATTAAATGAAGAATATTACCATTAAGAACTTCATATCTGACAGAAAAGTTATCAAAAACAAGACTCCATTCAGGATCTGTTTTAATTTTGTTGATTTTATGACCTTTATATTTATTGGCATTTTTGCCATTTAACATTTTTAAGGCAAATTCTACTGCAGCTGAATAATCCTTAGTAACAAAAATATCAAAATTAGTCAAATTTAACTTTTGTGCAAGCTTTATACTTAGACTTAACATTGGACTAACATTATAGTAAACCAAAGCTCTCATTTTTTTTAATCCTTTTAAAAATCGGATATAATACTTTCTACCTTCAACTGTAATATTCGTAACCTCAGATATATCCTCCATATAGATAAAAGGTTTGTTTTCAAAATTTTCTCTAATGATCTGCAAACTTAAATTTAGTACTCCCTTTAGACCTTCAAGATTTACGGATCCAATTGTTTTACAAAAGAGTATGTTTGTCCCAATAATGGTAAAGGTAGTACTGTACCCGGGTGTAAAAGTCACATCTGTCCAGTCTGGATGAGATATTAAATGCAATCCAGTAATTGGACAAATACTAATATTCTTCTCTTTCAATTATTTTCCTTAGTACTAAATTGTTTAACTGTAATTCTATATAAAAAAAAAAAAAAAGTCAAAAAAAAAAAAACAGGCAAAACGTATATATTTTATACAGATTTTATGGTATTAATCATAGTATCAAAAGGAGCAATTCAATGATAAATAGTTTCCAACATATTGGATTAGGTGTATATAATATAAAAAAAACATATGACTTTTATAAAAAGTTATTTGGTTTTAAAGTAAAGCTGAATGATCTGACAGTAACTCCAGAGGAAATGGAGCCTGTAATTGGATCCCTGGAAACAATGCATATGCTGATGGCTATGAACATAAAAGGGGGTGGGTTGCTGGAATTTATTGAGCACAAATCCAGCCCGATTCGTCCATTCCCCAAGCAGGTAGGATATGGCGATTACGGAATTCTGGAAATTGGTTTTGGAGTAAGGTCTATTGACGCTATTATAAACAATATGCAAATGCAGGGAGTTGAATTTCTTATGCCCATCTGTGAAATAGAACTTACTAATGGAAGAGTTTGGCTATATACCTACTTGAAAGATCCAAACGGAATACTCATACAACTGGTTGAAGATCTTCATCAGGGAGAAAGCATCTCCACAAAACCTGAAATTCATGGCATTATACATGTAGGTATTGGTGTTTCAAATATGGAAAAATCTGAAGAATTCTACAAGGATGTACTCGGATTTGATCTTTCACTTTATTCACATCAGGGTGTCATTTCGGAATTGGATCCAGTCATTGGAAAATCAGTTTCTTTTAATATGAAAATTTTAGAACGTTCTGCTTCTGTTCCAGATCCAGTAGCTGTACTTCCTGCAGGTATAATTAAATTAATTCATGTACCAGAATATCAGGGAAAACACATATATAAAAACCGTAGATGGGGTGATATTGGATGTATGGAGTTTTGTATGGATGTGAACGATCTGAATTCTCTTGCAGAAATAATTGAAAAAAATGGGCTAAATGTCTTTCTTTCGCCAGTAAAGATTGATATGGGATCGGGATCTAAGGGGCTGGTTGCTTATATTCGTGATCCTGATGGGACTCTTATTGAATTTGTTGAAATTAAAACTGTTGCCTGGATTTCAAAAAATTTATTTCTCAGGATGATTATGCCTTTTCTCAAACTCTATGACCGCATAATAAAATAAGTTAAAAACAATCATCAATAGAACAACACAACCTTATTATTTTTGTGATTTTTCATAAACTCAAATTCTATGTCTTCAATTGTATATAACTTTCTAATATATATTCCAACTGAAACACTAAACAGTTAACTCATATACATGTTGTTTTTTTGATAGAGAAAAACCTATTGATTCAT
The DNA here is from genome assembly GCA_965371805.1 of uncultured bacterium. Classification (GTDB taxonomy): domain Bacteria; phylum Acidobacteriota; class Aminicenantia; order UBA2199; family UBA2199; genus JAOZTV01. Next base: position 4,690 of record CBDUZW010000034.1, read on the forward strand.
AGAATTGATGTGTTTCAGTCCTTTTTTTATTGCACCGGACTCTAAGATGCAGGTTGATTGAGTCTGCCCACTCTTTAGCATGTTCAACTAAGTCTCTTCCAATATTTCTTCTTCTAAAATCTGGATCAACAACCATACCTCCAATTTCAACAAAAGATGCAGAGGCGAGTCTATTTGCAAGAAATACATGTATCCAACCCAAAACCTGACCATCCTTTTCATATACCCAGACCTTATTGCTATCAGACTTAAGTAACTTCCCAAGCCTTTTTCCGGTGACATCTTCTGATGCCGACCTATAACCCAAATATTTTGAAAGATTACTTATAGAATTTAAATCATTTATTTCCGCTTCCCTGATATTTAACATCCTATCTCCACTATATATCTTTCTTTTCTTCAATTGTTATTTTATCTTCATAGATCAGGGTTTTGTTGATGAAAATTATGTATCTATATTTTCCTGCCTGAAACTCTGATACCTTATCTGTAAAGATTATATACTCATAATATTTTCCGTCTTCCCCGAATTGGAATGAAAGCTCTGAGGCCATTTCACTCTTTTCATTATAAAATTTTATGAATAGCTGGTTTTTATTTTCAACTGCATTGAGCTTCAGGTAAATGAAAAAAGGGGAGAGAATCTTATTGTATTTAAATGAAGTTTTTTTTACCTTATCATCTATATTTTCTAAATTTTTGCAAAAAGAGATCTCAGAAATATAAGGGGCATCTAAAAAAGGAAGCTGTTCTACCTTGACCCCGCAATTTACAAATAGCAGTATGGATATGATCGCTATAGTGTTAAAACTTTTATAAAAATTTTTTTTAATGCTAATGAGTATCCTCCCTGTATTTTAAACACATTTCTAAAGTTTTTTTCTAAAAATATTTCCATTGATTGAAGTCTCTTTTCCTTATAATAATATATTAAAAAAGAAGAGAGGGTGATTTTTGCAGGAAAAAACATCTTTCCGGAAAAAAGAATTGATTCCAGTTTTAAGTCATTTCCTGTTAAAAACTTGAATCCCAGATTATATTTGTTGTCTTTAATCAGGTCAATATTAAATTTCAAATTTGTTGTATTATACCCCTCTACCCAAAAAGCATCTGTCTCATAATGCGAAACAACAGAATAATCCATCGACAATTTCATTTGTCCAAAAACTTTCTGCAAGGATATTGCAGTATTAAAATCTGTGTAATTTTCAATCTGGTTATCCCAAATCTGATTAATTGAGAGTACAGGTAAGATACGAAACCCTAATGGTAATTCAATTCCACCTGATTGAATATTTAGAGTAAATCCAGGTGATATTTTCTCTGAGATATTATCTCCTATTGGTATTTCAGAAAACATATAAAATGTAGAAAGATCAAACTTAATGTTTTTACTTAAGAAATGAAGCGTGTTGAAACTAAAATTGAAGGAAAAATTCTTTTTTAAACTTGCTTCAATAATATTTCTAGTTATATTATAATTTGAAGAAATCCGAAAAAATGGTCCTGAGAATGATACTGATGAAGAAAAATCTAATGTATCAGAGATAAAAGAATCTTTAAATATTTTTCTGTTCAAGCCAAGATTGATCGATACTTTTTTTACTAAATTAACAGCTGTAGATATTCTATAAGAGTAGTTGTTCTTCAAATTATGTGTAAACTGAATTGCAGGAGTAACAAATTTAAATCTATTCAATGTAAACCCTGTTTTAAAATCATAGAAAACATCAGTTTCTTTTCTTCCACTTATCGTTTGTGAAAAAAAATATTTAAAATATTTTCCTGTTTTTTTATGCCCAAATATCATATTAAAAGATTTGTCATCTGAATTTGCAAGTAATGAAAAATCCAGAAGTTTCTTTTTTTTTATAAATAGTTCATTTTTTCCCGATAAAATCAAGCCTCTTCGGGGCTTTCCAAGATTGAATAGGCCTTTTTCAAAAAATTTAAAAGTATTCTCTCCTTTTACAAAACTACTCCGGACCCTGAAGAGTAAAGATAAAGATAATCCGTATATTCCAGAGTAATTAATAGATTCAGGGTAGATCATTGTCTTGTCGGGAATATTTCCTCTTTTTATTGTGAAGTTCTTAAAAGGCAATGACGGGAATCCCATAATATAGGGTATAACTTTTTTTGCTTTAATCTTACGTTTATTACCTATACGAAATTCTCTAAATTCATAGTATAGAGCGCCCTTTTTTAGATCTTCAAGTTTCTTCTTTTTAACATGGATCCTTTTTTCTATCTCCCCACTTTTAATTGAACGGTCAATCTTGTTGTTATAACTCTCTGTATAATATTCTAATGGAAGTCCCTTAAAGAAAAAGCCATCAACCCTTTCAGTTCTATTTTCTTTAATAATCTCAACATTACCAAGAAGCACACCCTCCATCTTTTTTATGTCAAAAAAGAGAACTTGCCCCTTAATAAGATCATTATTATATTTTAGCTTAATATTTCCATTTCCATATAAATAATTATCCTCATCACTGAATATAAAATAATCAGCAGAAAAATTTAAATATTTTTCACCAAATAAAGTAATCGTGAATATATTCAATATAATGAAAAGAAAAAATATTACCTTAAGGTAATGATACTTTATAGATTTGTCCATTTAAATTATAAATATAGATGAAATTATTATCATCTCTAGTTATTCCTGAAATATCTGTTGCCGGTGACCGGAAGACATCCCTTATCGCTCCTGTCATGGAATAAAAATAGATCGAGTCTGTTTGGTCATCAGCAATAAGAAGCCCTTCTTTATAAGAACAAATTCCACTAATTACTGTTCCAGAAATTTCAAAGAGCCTCATTGATTCTCCAGTTTCTATATTCAAACTAAAAATAGATTTTGATCTATTATCAAAAACAATTAACCGCTCTTCAGAAAAAAAACAATATTGTGGATATATCTCTGTTGTAAGGATTTGTTTCAAAAGATCTCCTGAAAGTGAGTCATATACATGAATATTATTTTCTCCATTACATATATATATTCTTCCATCAAAAATAGCTATTCCATTTCCGGGTTGCCCCTGAATTGATCTAATCATAGTTCCGGACTCAACATCCAATAAATAATAGTTACCGGAAAGGGTTGTTTTCCAGAGGTTTGCTTCAAAATACTCAATATCACCACTACCGGATGTTTGCGTATCAATTATCTTTATTATTTTTGCAGTTTCTTGTGATGCATCCGGGTCAAACGGATTATTAAAGGAAATATCTTTGCAGGAATTAAAAATGGTAATATATACCAAAATTAATACTATTATTTTTAATTTCACTCTTAACCCCACTTTTCCCTCTGGAAAATTTTAGATCAAAAAGATGTAGTAAACAAACTACACTTGTACCGATTATAAACAAATTCCTGGTTTTAAATTTGTCTTCCGTCTTCCTTCTTAAATCAACAATTTCTTCTGTTTCTATTGATAAAAGATATTGCTTATAATAGCTGTTTCCTTTATTATTATTGATTATAATACCTGAAATACACGCGATAAAAGAGCTTAAAAAAACACCTCCTTTTAATAATTTATTTTGTTTAAGTTGAAAGACTCCAGGTATAATTTTTACTATAGAGACTTTACTATCAGTTTTGTTTTTATCCTCAGTTATTGAAAAAATGCTTAAGTTAAATAATATAAATAGAATTATACAAAGATTACCTTTTTTCATACCTTTTTTTTTGATTTTTGTAAAGCTGAAAAAAATCTGGTAACTATATCCTCTTTTGTCTGAATTAATCTCATTCCACAGTCATGTATACTACTTTTTTCTATCATTTTTATCCTATCTGCAATATATTCGAAGTTTTGCTCAGGATCATTTTCTTTTTCATTTGTAAACATGTTTTTTAATAGATCGAGTTGTCTATCCATCTCGTTTGCTGCGGTTTTTTTTCTTAGAACCTCTTCTACTACTTTTTTTTGCTGGCTTAAGCCAAGCGATTGTCTTAAATCCATATCCCAACCACTTTTTACGTTTTTTTTTTTTTCTTGATATCGCTTCATAACCATATAGGGAATCCCATATTCTACAGATTCCGCTACCATTTTCTGCTCCACTATCCAGCCAAGATTTGTTATAGACAGGTTTGGCGAAACCGAATTATATATCTTGTTTATAAATGGATTTATTATGTCTTTTGCTGATTCCTTAACATCATTAAACTGATTTAAAACAAAATATACTTTATAATTCTTAAGATAATTTTTGACTATCTGAATTATAACTTTGTCCTTATAAGTTTGTTCCAGTTTAAAGATTAAATCATCATAGTTTTGTTCCTCATCATAACTTCCTTCAAAATCAGAAATAATCTTTTCCAAAAGATTAAGTTCTCTTTTATACATAGTTTCCTTACTGAATCTTCCATATTTATTCAAATTCAGTAAGAGAGTAAAAATCCTTAATAGTGATGCTTTCACCATCTCAGCAGCAGATAGAGTAGCTGCTTTAATTTTTGGTGTAAAAATTAGTATTCCTGTATTTCCTGTTGGGAGAAAATCTAATATGTCATCATCTAATCCTGCTTTATGGTCAATTATCAAATAATCTGCATCTAATTTATTAAGAGAGTTTATTAATTTAACCTTATTTTCTCTGCTGAAATTAACTATATCGTGTATGAAATTTTTTGGAGATGCGATCATTGAGAAATTAGAAAACAATTGCTCAGGATCGATGTTGCTATTTAATTTTGTTATACAGGAATTTAGAGGAGCGTCTTTCTTAAAGAAATGATAAAGATCTTTTTTAAATGGTAGGTCCACAAAATGCCTTAAACTTGAAGTACCTGTGTCCAGATCCAATAAAATAGTCTTGTGATGTTTTGAAAGAGTAAGGGCAAGGTTCAGTGCAAATGTTGTTTTACCAACACCCCCTTTACCTGAGCTAATCGGTAGGACTCTCATTCTATAATAATACTATTTTGGGAATTTTTTGTCTAATACTTTATTCCATTCAATTATTCTATTCTCAACTTTTCCCAATAATTCTTTTGGGTCACCTTCAATTGCAATAGATTCAATTTTGTCGTTTCCTTCAATTGAGTCAATTACTGATTTGTCATCCGGTGAAAGAACTTTTCCAAAAACGGTATGATTATTGTCTAACCAGGGAGTTTCAAGATGTGTAATAAAGAATTGGCTACCGTTTGTTCCCGGACCCGAATTTGCCATTGATAATATTCCAGCACTGTCATGTTTTAGTTTTGAATCAAACTCATCTTCAAAATTATATCCCGGACCACCAGTCCCCATTCCATCCGGGCATCCGCCCTGTACCATAAAATCTGGAATAACTCTATGAAAATTTAATCCATTATAGTAGCCTCTCTGGATCAAATTTACAAAATTTCCACAAGTTACAGGAGTCTTCTCCCAAAAAAGTTTGATTTTTAAAGTACCCTTATTCGTCTTCATTATTGCAATAATATCTTTTGTATTTTCCATTTTTAAGAATATCATAGTATGGAAATAATTGCAAAATACACTCTCTTTATTTTAAGACAAATTGATCTGTAAAATAAGAAACTGTTTAGTAAATCATTCCCATTCAATGGTTCCAGGGGGCTTTGATGTTAAATCATATGTGATTCTATTGATCCCCTTTACTTCATTGACTATTCTATTTGAAACTGATTTTAGAAAATCTTCAGGAGGATAGTACCAATCTGCTGTCATGCCGTCTACACTGGTGACTAATCTAATAGTAGCTACATTTTCATATGTTCTTACATCACCCATAACGCCGACAGTCTTAACTGGAAGTAATACAACAAAAGACTGCCATATTTTATTATAGAGGTTATAGTTATCTAGTTCTTCCTTTAAAATCGCATCAGCATTCTGAAGAGTTTTAACCTTTTTTTTACTAACTGCACCTAAAATTCTGATAGCCAGTCCTGGTCCCGGAAAAGGGTGACGGTTTACAAATTTTTCTTCAAGTTGTAATTCTCTTCCAACTTCTCTGACTTCGTCTTTAAAAAGTTCTCTGAACGGTTCGATTAACTCCCAGTCCATTTTTGCAGGCAGTCCACCAACATTATGGTGACTTTTTATAGTTGCTGCAGGCCCCTTTACTGAAACTGACTCGATCACATCAGGATAGAGGGTTCCCTGAGAGAAATATTTGATCTTTCCAAATTGCTTTGCTTCTCTTGCAAAAACGTCAATGAAAGTTTTTCCAATTATTTTTCTTTTTTTCTCCGGGTCTTTGACACCTTTAAGTTTATCAAGAAACTCTTTGGATGCATCAACTCCAATCACATTGAGTCCAAGATCATTTTTGAATTTTATCATCAGCTCAGAAAATTCATTTTTTCTCAAAACACCATTATCAACAAAAACCGGAATTAACTGATCTCCTATTGCTTTTTTCAATAGTAGAGCAAGCACAGTCGAATCAACACCCCCACTTAAGCCAAGGATTACCTTCTCTTTTCCAACCTTTTCTCTAACGTTCTTAATCGTGGTTTCAATAAAGTTTTTCATACTCCAATCGGCTTTCAGGTTTGATATATTAAAAAGAAAATTGGAAATTAGTTTTTTCCCCTCAAGAGTATGAACAACCTCAGGATGAAATTGAACACCAAAAATATTTCTTTTATCTGATTCGATTACTGCGATCTCAGTGTTTTTTGTTCTTGCTGTTACGAGAAAATCTTCAGGAAACTGTGATATCTTATCACCATGACTCATCCAGACAGATGAGTCATCGCTAATACCCTCTAAAAGTTTTGATTTTTTTAATATATTCAGTTTTGCAAGTCCATACTCTCTTTCTTTTGCTCCCTCTACCTTCATTGCTGAATGAATAGCTATTAATTGAAGTCCGTAACATATACCAAGGACAGGAATGCCTAATTCCAGAACTTCTTTACCGATCTTTGGAGCCCCTTTCTCATAAACACTTGAGGGCCCCCCTGAAAGAATTATAGCACCGGCATTAAAGCGTTTTATCTTTTCCAGTCCGTAATTAAAAGGGACTATTTCAGAATAAACATTAAATTCTCTAACTCTTCTTGCAATAAGTTGAGTATATTGAGAACCAAAATCGAGTATAAGAACTTTATTTTTCATTTTTATCTTCTATTAATCTTCTTTAGAGACTCTTTTTGAATCCCAGTAGAGGTAGAATAATAACAGGGCAAACATTACTATCCCTAAAATTTCAGCACCATTTGATTCTGCCCAGTGTTCTGTTCCAATTGCCTTCATTATTGTCCAACCCTCGCCATTAATTTTCTGTCCAATGAAAATTATTGTCGCTGCCAATACACCCATAATCGCTCCACCTGCAATAAAACCTGAGGCAATGAGTGTTCCCCGTTCCTTTCGTTTTGCAAGAATACCTTCATCCTTTGAACTCTTTGCAACAAAATGAGCTATCAATCCACCGGCAAGTATTGGGGTGTTTAAGTAGATAGGAAGATACATACCAAGAGCAAATGCTAGCGGTGGAATACCTATAAATTCCAGAATAATTGCAAGCATAACCCCCGCAAGGTACAGTAACCAAGGCGCCGGTTGGCCTGTCATAAGAGGCTTTAATACTGCTGCCATTGCTGATGCCTGAGGAGCTTCAAGTCCACCGGGACCAAAACCGTATGTTTTATACAGCATTAGTATTACTAATCCCACAGATGCAGCTGACAAAAGTGTTCCTAAAAATTTATATCTTTCCTGGTGCCTTGGTGTTGAGCCAATCCAGTATCCAATTTTTAAATCAGTAATAAATCCACCTGCCATTGAAAGGGCAGTACAAACAACACCACCAATTAACAGTGCAGCCAGCATTCCATCATTTCCTTTTAATCCAATACCAACCAGAATAACAGAGGTAATAATAAGAGTCATTAAGGTCATTCCTGAAACAGGATTTGTCCCGACTATTGCAATTGCTCTAGCAGCAACAGTTGTAAAGAGAAAAGAGATGATTGTAACAATTGCAAAACCAATAAGCGCCTGGACAACATTGCCATGCAGGACAAGGACCATGAAGAATGTAAAGATTCCCAGAACTGTACCCATGATTAAAACCATATTCCACTTCATACTTATATCCTGTTGAGTTCGTTTGGTTTCTACTATCTGACCGTCATTTGTTTTTTTTCCAAAAACTTCATTCCCTGCTAATTTAAAAGCTCCATATATGATTTTTCTTGATTTTATTATTCCGATAATACCTGCTGCAGCAATACCTCCAATTCCAATATGTCTAACATATTCTGAGAATATCTCTCCAGGTATCATATCTGATATTGCTTTTTCTGCTCCCAGAATTGGTCCAGGAATAAATTGTCCAATATAAAATACAGCCGGTATAAAAACCCACCAGGCTAGAAATGATCCTGCCGCAATTATCAAGGCATATTTAAGACCAATTATATATCCAAGTCCCATTACAGCAGAACTTGTTAAAAAACTAATTTCAAGCTTTACTGATGAGGAGAGCTTTTGTCCCCATGGTATGACTATTGATGAGATTTTTTCTTTCCATAATCCAAAACCTGAGATCAAAAAATCATAAACGCCTCCAATAAGTAATGCCTTTACAAGAATTTTCGCCTGATTTCCACCTGATTCACCAGCAACTAATACTTCTGTTGTAGCAGTAGCTTCAGGAAAAGGAAACTCACCATGCATATCTTTTACAAAGTATTTTCTGAATGGAATTAAAAATAGAATTCCTAAAAAACCACCGAATAGAGATGCCAGAAATATTTGAATAAATGATGCCTCTATTCCCAATATATATAAGCCCGGAATTGTAAAAATTGCACCTGCAACAATTACACCGGAACTGGAACCGATTGATTGAATAATAACATTTTCCATAAGTGCATTTTTTCGTTTAAAAACAGTTGAGGCTCCGACAGCAAGGATAGCAATAGGAATAGCAGCCTCAAACACCTGTCCGATTTTCAAGCCAAGATAAGCTGCTGCCGCGGAAAACAATACAGCATAGAACATACCCCATAGTATTGACCATGGTGTCATTTCCTTCATATCTGTTTTGTCAGGAACAATTGGTTGATACTCTTCACCTTCGTTTAATTTCCGGTACGCATTCTCCGGTAGAACTACTTTGTTAATTGCATTGTTTTCTTCCATTTATTATCCTCCTAAGTGAATTATTATACGACGATATCCTACATATCGCAATGTTTTTTACATATTTTTACAAACCACTGACATATTATTTTTTATTTAATATATTTTCCCATTCTGTAAGTTTTTTTTTAAATGTAATTGATGCATTTGCAGGACTTGTTGACGGTAGAGTGTGAATCTCTATATCCTGAGTAATTTGCGGGAATTTTTTCAATACATGCTTAACAAAAGTTTGGTGAGCTTTCTGTCCATTAAAACATATTTTTTTTATTTTTTTATGACTGGAAAGAAAAGCAAAGAAATCATTTACCTCTTCAGAATCGCTTATAATGTTCGAATCAAGACTCCCTTTCCTTTCACAAGTCTTTAAAACATCCCAGAGAGCTATTTTATTCTCTTTTAGTTTGCTAAGTTTCTTTTTATATTCAATATCCGGATCAAAATTAAATAGCGTTCCAATTATTACCCAGAAAACATTTCTTGGATGTCCATAATATTGATGTTTTATAAGTGATTGTTCCCCGGGCATAGATCCAAGAATCAGAATCTCAGCACTATTTCGAGAGACAGGAGGAAATCCCGTTTTGGTTGTCTTTACATTATTCATTTATAAGATAAACCTCTCCATTATTTTCTCATATATAGGTTTTTTTCTCTAGTATTTTATGTAGAGACACGAGTTATCGTGTCTCTACAAATTATTTTTTAATTTATATCGATTTAAAAACTACCATCTGTGATGGTTAAAACTTCATTCCTGTAAAACCCATGAATGCCAGTGATAAAAGTCCTGCAGTAACAAGCGCAATTGGAGCACCTTTCATAGCCTTTGGCATGTCATACATTTCCAGTCTTTCACGGATACCTGCAAATATTACCAGTGCCAATGCAAAACCAATTGCGGTTGCAATTGAATATACAACGCCCTGGACAAGATTAAAATCTTTTTTAATTACCAATATTGCAACACCGAGAATAGCACAGTTTGTTGTTATCAAAGGTAAGAAAACACCAAGTGCCTGGTAAAGGACCGGGCTAACTTTTTTTAATACCAATTCAACCATTTGTACCAATGATGCTATAACAAGGATGAATGTAACTGTTTGTAAAAAACCGAGTCCCAGCTTATTTAAAATAAAGTGCTGAATAACATAGGTTACGATGGTTGCAAGGGTCATTACAAACATAACCGCTGCACTCATTCCGGCTGCTGTAGATACTTTTGTGCTCACACCAAGAAAGGGACATATCCCTAAAAATTGAACAAGCACAACGTTATTAACAAAAATAGCTATTATAATTAAATTAAAATATTCCATATTTAAACTCCTCTAAGATTTTTTTGCACTCAGTTTATTTATAAATGCAGTTAAAAAACCTAATGCAATAAACGCACCGGGAGGCAATATAAACAGGAGCATTGTTGTTGCATCTTTTGCAACAAATTTAAAGCCAAAAACAGCGCCGGATCCAAGAATTTCACGAGTTGCGCCGAGTAATGTCAGGGCAAATGTGAATCCAAGTCCCATAACCAGTCCGTCAATGACAGATTTATAAAGACCATTTTTTGAAGCAAATGCCTCGGCTCTTCCAAGGATCAGGCAGTTAACAACAATCAATGGTATGAATAAACCAAGCGATTTGTATAGGTCTGGCAAAAAGGCTTCCATTGAGAGTTCAACCATTGTTACAAAACTTGCGATAACTATGATGAACGCAGGAATTCTTACCTTATCTGGAATGACGTTTTTTATCAATGAAATAACAATATTTGAACATATCAATACCGCAAGAGTGGCAAGACCCATTCCAAGTCCATTTTCTGCACTTCCTGTAACACCAAGGGTCGGACACATCCCTAATAGTAGAACAAAAACAGGATTTTCTTTAATAAATCCCCTATAAAATTCTTTTGTAAGGCTCATTTTTTACCTCCCATTTCTCTGGCAGTCTTTTTTTCAGAAACTTCTTCCGTTTTTACTTCAATTTTTTCTACTTCTTTTTTAACTTCTTCTTTGGACTCTGCCTTTAGAAACTTAGGTTTATTTAACTTTAAATTATCATATGCTATCTTTACTGCTTTACAAAAAGCACGGGAGCTAATTGTTGCAGCAGTTATTGAGTCAACATCCCCTTTGTCCTTTTTAACCTTGGATTTGAATTTTGATAAGTCTTTTCCAATGAACTGATCTTTCCATTCACCTTCCATTTTTGTTCCAAGTCCAGGTGTTTCTTTTTGTTCAACAACTGAAATTTTTACAATTTTATCTGTATTATCAAAACCGACCATAAGTTTTACTTCCTGAGTAAATCCCATTGCTTCAGATTCAACAGCAGCACCAACATATTCTCCGGTTTTATCCTTTGCTACATGGATTACAGAGGCATCAAATTTTTTCTCTTCTTTATTTTCAAATTCAGGTAAAACCGCTTTTATTGCTTTGTTTTTTCTTTCTATTTTTCCCAATCTAATTGGTTCTTCTGTTATTGTATATATAAAACCGAGCGATAACGCTGAGACTATTGCAATTACAGTAAGAACTAAGACCATATTAGGAAAGGTCGAAGCTATTTTTTTCTTTTTTTCAGCCATAATTTACCTCCTTTCCAAATCTTTTTGGAACTGTATACTTATCTATAAGCGGAACAAAGGCATTCATAATGAGTATTGAATAAGAACAGCCTTCCGGATATGAACCATATAATCTGATAACTCCACATAATATTCCACCCGCAATGGCAAAAATTATCTGCCCCTTAATTGTCATAGGGCTTGTTACCATATCTGTTGCCATGAACCATGCACCCAGCATTGCCCCACCGGCAAGAACATGAAACAGTGGATTTGCAAATTTATCAGGATTTATAAGCCAGAATATTCCAGTAAAGCCTGCAAGTGATAGTAAATATACAACAGGTATATGCCAGGTAATAATTTTCTTAAACAGCATATAAAGTCCGCCAAGAAGAATCGCTATAGCTGAAACCTCACCAATTGAACCACCGACCTTTCCGATCAGTAGGTCAAGAGTCGGGATACTTTCTGCTGCAGCTACTCCGTTTTCTGCTAAAACGCCAAGTGGTGTTGCACTTGTAGCGGCATCTGCAAAACTCCAGAGTTTTTCAAGTGGATTCGGCCAGCTTGTCATCTGTACTGGAAAACTTGCAAGCATAAATGCTCTTCCAATAAGTGCAGGATTAAATGGGTTTTTTCCCAATCCGCCAAAGGCGAGCTTTGATACTCCAATTGCCATAACCGAACCTGCAAGAAGCTGCCACCAAGGCACAGAACTTGGAACGTTAAAGGCCAGCAGTAATCCTGTGATAGCTGCACTTCCATCGAATGCTGTAACTGTTTCCTTTGTAATAAATTTTTGTATTAAAAACTCTATCCCTATACAAAATACCATTCCCAGAATCACTACCTTTAAGGCAGAGAAACCGAAAAAATAGACAGAGGTTAAAAGAGCAGGGAATAAGGCTATTACAACACCCCACATGATCTTTTGAACCGATTCATCATTCTTTACATGGGGAGAGAGTGAGACTGCTAATTTTTGATTCATTTTTAACTCCTTTCCCTTAATATGCCCATCGAAACACCTTTGCCCAATCTTATATAGTCAAGAAGAGGTCTGGCAGACGGACAGGTATAACTACAGGATCCACATTCAATACAATCAACTATATCCTGTGTAATACACTCCTCATAGTTTTCTTTTTCTGAAAGTTTTTCCAATAGATAGGGTTCCAGGCCCATTGGACATACCGTAACACATCTGGCACACCTTATACAGTTTTGAGTTTTAGCTCTCTTAGATTCAGATTTATCCATTAGAACAATTCCTGATGTTCCCTTAGTAACAGGAATATCAAGAGTTGTTACTGCTTTTCCCATCATTGGTCCACCAGAAATTATTTTAGCTGTATTTTCAGGAAGTTCCTCACCCAATGCTTCAAGGAGTTCCTTTACAGGAGTTCCTATTCGAACCATATAGTTTGCTGTATTCTTGAGTTTTTTACCGGTTAATGTTACGACTCTTTCAAAAAGAGGTTTATTTTTTTGCACTGCTTCATAGACTGAAAGGGCTGTTCCAATATTATTTACAATACAACCGACATCAAGAGGAAGTTTCCCACTTGGGATCTCTCTATTTAGAACAGATTTAATTAGTTGTTTCTCAGCTCCCTGTGGATATTGAACCTTTAGGGGAACAATCTCAATTCCATCATATTTAGCTGCTTTTTCAGTCAAAACCTTTATTGCATCAGGTTTGTTTGCCTCTATTCCAATAATGGCTTTATCAACCTGACCGGCCTTTTTCATGATTTCGATTCCAACCAGGATCTCATCAGCTCTTTCAAGCATAATTCTATGATCGGATGTTAAATATGGCTCACATTCAACTCCATTTATTACAAGAGTATCTGCACTCTTTCCTTCAGGAAACATATATTTAACATGAGAAGGGAACGCGGCACCACCAAGTCCAACAACACCCGCATTCTTGATTTTATCTATTATGTCTGAAGAAGAATATTTAATACCTTCTATTAAAGCCTCACTTCTGTCAATTGATTCTTCCCAGTCATCACCCTCAACATTAATGAATATTGCTTTTTTTCTATACCCGCTTGCATCAACAACATCATCAATTTTTAAAATAGTTCCTGAAACGGAAGAATGTATATTTGCAGAGATAAACGCTTCGCCTTTAGCAATAAGAGTTCCAACCTTAACCTTATCCCCTTTTACGACTATAGGATTTGCGGGAACACCAAGATGCTGTGACATGGTTATCTGTACTTGTTTTGGAATACTTAAAACCTCTACCTTCTTATCTGCTGAAACCTTCGTTTCAGGAGGATGAACACCACCGAGTTTAAATGTTTTTAAGTTCATGCTTTCACCTCTTCTTTTTTGTCAGTTTCAACTTTTTCTACTGGCTTGGGCACTGGTTTGGGTTTAGGTTTAATGGCTTCAAATGTTGCAAGAATTGCTTTAGTAGGACAAACAGGAATACATTTTCCACAGGCGATACATTTATCGGTATCAATAAATGCAAGATTGTTCTCCATAGTAATTGCACTAACTTTCACAGGGCATTCTTTAAAACATTTTCCACAGCCAATACAGGCAGCCTTACAATTTTTCATTGCAATTCCACCCTTTTCCTGATTCATACATGCAACCCAGACTCTTCTATCCTTTCTTCCTCTCTTACGGATCTCAATTATATTTCTCGGGCAGGCTCTAACACAGGCACCACAACTCGTGCATTTGTCAGGAATAACAACCGGGAGACCTGTTTCGTCATCAATATATATTGCATCATATTCACAAACGTCAACACAATCGCCAAGTCCCATACAACCATATGCACAACCATTTTCACCACTAAAAAGAGCATGTACAACAGAACATTTTGAAGGTCCGTCATAGTCAAGTTTTGAAGGTGCTTTGGCTTTTGTTCCACCACATCTGATTACTGCAGTAGTTGCCGCGGCTGCTTCTACTTCCATTCCAAGATAGGACCCGACAGCACTCATTGTGTCAGCTCCTCCAGGAGGGCAGTTCAGTCCGGAAATATCTCCCTTATCGGCACCCTTTACAAGCGCTCCAGCAAAGCCGGCACAGCCTGGATAACCACAACCACCGCAATTTGCGCCTGGAAGTAATTCCGTAACCTCTTCTATTCTTGGGTCCTCTTCAACTTTGAATTTTTTTGCTACAAAAAAAAGAATAACAGCAGCTCCACCTGCTACTAAGCCTAGTGTGGCAATAGATTTTAAAATAATTGGATCCATATTTACTCCTTATATCTTATTTTATATTTTATTAATAATTTGTTTTGTGTCTTTTATAGCTGTAAAGATAAACTCTTTTTCTATTTTTTTACGTAATAAAAAAATCATGAAATAGTACGGAACCAGGCTTGCAAGTGCAATTAAAGCAGCTGATAATTCATCGGTCATTGTACTTAGTGTAAACAATACAGTAATGAGAAGAACAAATGGAATTAAGATACCATAGAATAGCGCTTTCCACCCCAATCTTTCCTCAAGTTCCACAATAACATTGTCACTTAAATTCAATTTTTGTACAGAGACAGCATCAATAATTTTTTCAGCTTGATCAGAAGGATTGCAGACACCTTTTGCATGACATGAAGCACAGGCGGATTTTGTGATTATTTTTATCTTATACTTATCCGGCAAAATCTCAACAACTTGTCCATCATGAGAAATAGTATCTTTTTTTGACAATTGAACTCCATCTATAAATTATTGTTAATAATATAACATCAGGGGGTAAAAATCAATAAGATAAGGCTTTAAATATTGAGATTCTCGAGGAACAAATATCTTCCCCAATACCTCACCTTTCAGATCAATCGCAATAAGTTCAATTAAGTACTCTTTTGTATTAAATAATATTAATTTTTCATCTCTTATAAAAATTCTGATATCAGAAAGTCTTTTAGAAGAAGAAATTTAAGAGTTGGGACAAGGGTTAAAGTATAGGCGAATAGTTGAACCGATAATCCAATAGGGACTATTTTTACAATAATGAGTAGTTTATACATAAATAAATTATTTTTCTTTGACTAGACTGAAATCTCTTGCATTTTAGCTATAATACTTTCATATTTCGAATAAGGCTAAACTAAAAGTGCTTTATAATGGTCATATTCTAATATAAAAAGTTGACATTGACCCTTTTTCACACTAACCTTTAGGTGATAAGGGGAGGCCCCATGCATGTCAACAGAATATTAATCTTTATATGTATCCTAATGCTTTCTTCTTCAATGTCCGGAAAAAAGTACAGATTTGGCGTGGATACCGGATTTGATAATGGTGCCGGTGTTTCGGTTTCCGGAACATTAAAGCGGTTTTTATCCATATCCCGACTTGAGTTGAGAGTTTCAGTTGGAATGAGCTGGATGAACCCAGGAAACGCTACTCTGGCACGGAAGATCTTTATCAATAATGCGACCAACGGCGTTCCGGAAACAGGCGGAAGGAGCCTTAATTTCAGAATTGATATCACACATCCACTTAAAATAAGATCCCTGCCCAATCCGAGATATTATTTTGGTGTCAGACACTCGAAGTTCACAGGACGCTTTAAATATGTGGGTGGAAATGAAGACTTTAACATTACAAGTGACCCCTGGGGCATTGGGGGTGGTATTGAAACCTATTTTCCCATGAACAGAAAACTAAACTTTCATGTCATCGCAGGGCTGGACTATTTCTTCCCATCTCATCTGCATGGTCACGATACCACATACTATCCGAATAATCAGAATGTTAACCGTAGAAATAATCACACCTATTCAGATGCGAACAGTGCCATAAATCAGCCAGGACTGGAATTCAGATTAATGGCAGGAATTTCCACACGCCGGTAAAAAATGTGTCATGAATCAGTATTCATATATATGTAATCATATATGGTACTGATTTTAAAATCAAAGATAAATGGGGAAATAGAATTTTAAATTATGCAGAGAAATACCCGGAAATCATAAAGCTATTAAAAAACCTGGGAATTATCAAATAGATATTCTAAAAAACACATTCTGTTTAACTTAAATCGACATGAAGTATTTTATTTATTAGACAGAAAAAAGTTTATTATCAACTCAATCTTGTGATTGCACCGGTGTGTATATTAATAACAATTCTATGATCCTGACCATTATAGGAGTAGGAAACCGTAATAATTGCACTACCATCATATACCAAATTAAACGTTATGCCTTCAGCTTCTACTGTTAAAGAACCACTGGCTGGATTGGAAAGATTTTGCTTTTGGATCTCAGTGTTTTCTAAGGTGAATGAAACCGTTTCTTCATTATATCCTACAGTACCTGTTCCATTGACCAAATATGCAGGTGCTGACGGGTGTACTCCGGTAATTGTCCAGTCAAAAGAAAATGTGAAATCAGTCCCGCTGCCATTTCCTTTTGCTAAAACATTGCTTATATTAGAGTTAAAATCTTTATGGGGATTCCCTGATCCATCCTGCAACTGAATCTCCAGTTCCACCTGATAACCATCATAACTAAATGTAATTTTCCACCATCCCGTAGCATCATTATAATTTGTAACAAACTCAATATCCTTGGCTAAGTAATTAGCAAACGTTCCATCTTCTATACTTAAGCTTTGTGAACCCAGGTAGACTGATCCGATAAGACTTGTAACTGTTTTTGCAACAAGACCTACAGCCTCTTCAGTTTCTTGCAAATCTATTAAATTTACATCATCATTTGTCTTACATTGAAAAACAAATAAAATTAACGATATATAGATTATTGTGATCAATATTTTTTTCATATCTCCTCCTAAATCAAAAGACAGCCTATATATAGTATGAATTTCAGATTTTTTCAACAAAAAAAACCACCTGCAATAAAGTATATAGCAAAATATCCATTAAATACATGTTACTTTATTTAGAATTAAATGCTAATAATGGGCAGATATATGAGGTCAAAAATCATCTGAATAGAATAAAACTTTTATAGAAATGACCTTAAAAAAATTTATTCGTATTTTGGTTTTCTTAATGTTTGTTTGCTATAGGTGAACTATGTTATAATTGAACTGCTATGATAAAATACATTACAAGAAAAATATTTGGAACACAAAGTGAAAGAGACTTAAAAAAGTTATCACCTTTAATAGATCAGATAAATAGTCTTGAAGATGAGATTAAATCTCTCAGTGATGATGAGTTAAGAGATCAGACAAAACTCTTTAAAGAACAGTTAAAAAACGGAAAAAAAGAGGATGATATATTACCCCGTGCCTTTGCTGTTGTTAGAGAGGCCTCTGTCAGAACTCTTGGTATGCGTCATTTTGATGTTCAATTGTTAGGCGGCATTATACTCCATCAGGGAAGAATTTCAGAAATGAAGACAGGTGAAGGTAAAACTCTTGTCTCAACTCTCGCAGGATATCTTAATGCTTTATCCGGTAAAGGAGTACACATTGTTACCGTAAACGATTACCTGGCAACAAGAGACTCTGATTGGATGGGATCGATATACCGGTTTCTTGGTCTGACTGTGGGTGTTATTTTCAGCAATATGGATGAAGAGGACAGAAGAGATGCCTATTATAGTGATATTACATATGGTACAAACAATGAATTTGGCTTTGATTATCTAAGAGACAATATGAAGTATGATGTTGATGAACTTGTTCAGAGAGATTATCACTATGCCATTATTGATGAGGTTGACTCTATTCTAATTGATGAAGCAAGAACACCCTTGATAATTTCAGGCCCGACAGAAGACTCTACTTCTTTTTATTACACCGTTAATGATTTTACTAAAAGAATTAAGGGTGATCAGAAATCATATGAAAAGGATGAAAAATCTAAAACAGTCGTATTAACCGAGCATGGTATAACAGAAGCGGAGAAATTCTTTAAAATAGAAAACTTATATGATCTGAGAAATATGGATACCCTTCATCAGGTAAACCAGTCATTAAAGGCACATCATCTTTTTGAAAGAGATAAAGACTATCTTGTAAAAGACAATCAGGTTATGATAGTTGATGAGTTTACCGGTAGAATGATGGATGGTCGACGATATTCAGACGGGCTTCACCAGGCACTTGAAGCAAAGGAAAATGTTAGGATCGAACAGGAATACCAGACACTTGCTCAGGTTACATTCCAGAATTATTTCAGGATGTATAAAAAATTGAGTGGAATGACGGGTACTGCTATTACTGAAGCAGTTGAATTTTCCTCAATATATAATCTAGATGTTGCAGAGATCCCGACAAATAAACCACTTATAAGAACAGAATTTCCTGATGTTATTTATGGAAGTACCTCTGAAAAATGGGATGCCGTTGTAAAGGGAATAAGAGAATTATCTGAACAGAGACAACCTGTCCTGGTTGGAACAATCTCAATTGAAAACTCAGAAATATTAAGCAGAAGATTAAGAAAAGAGAGAATAAAACATGAAGTATTGAATGCTAAATACCATGAAATGGAAGCTGAGATTGTTGCTCAGGCAGGGCAGCTTGGCGCAATAACAATTGCCACAAATATGGCGGGTAGGGGAACCGATATTATCCTCGGTGGAAACCCCGAGTTTATGATTATTAAAGAACTAAAGAGACGGGGATATACAAAGGAGAATGTGCCTGAAGATATTTTAAAAACTGTTGATACAGAGATTAGACAACAGCAGAAAGAGGATCAGCAAGAAATATTAAAACTGGGTGGTTTACATATTCTCGGAACAGAGAGACATGAGGCAAGACGAATAGATAATCAGTTAAGAGGTAGGGCCGGAAGGCAGGGTGACCCGGGTTCTTCACGTTTTTATATCTGTCTTGAGGATGATCTTATGAAGATCCTTGGCTCTGATAAAATAAAAGGAATGCTTGTTGGAGCTGGTA
The DNA here is from genome assembly GCA_965371805.1 of uncultured bacterium. Taxonomy (GTDB): domain Bacteria; phylum Acidobacteriota; class Aminicenantia; order UBA2199; family UBA2199; genus JAOZTV01. The sequence goes on from CBDUZW010000034.1 coordinate 24,267, forward strand.
TGACAGATGGGGTACCTATAGAAAACAGGTTTGTATCCAAGGCTATTGAAAATGCTCAGAAACAGATTGAGGGACAGAACTTTTCAATAAGAAAACATCTATTAGAGTATGATGATGTTATGAATAAACAGCGACAGGTCATATATAATATAAGAAAGGATGTTTTACACGGAGTAGATCTAAAAAATAACATCAAAGAATTAACAACTGAGATTTTTGATCATAACTTTAATTCATATATAGATGAAAAAAAAGAGGTTGAAGAATGGGACTTTGGCTCATTTGAGAAAGAGATTCAGGCACAATTCGGGCTTGATCTTTTAAGAGGGCTTGGCGAGAGCTATCGCAAGCTTCCATTTAATGAACTCCAACCCCGTACAAGAAACTTTGTTCTGGATTTCTATGAAGAGAAAGAGAGAGCTCTCGGTAGTGACTATATGAGGAAAATGGAACGGTATATTATGCTGGAAAAAGCTGATTCTCTATGGAAAGACCACCTGAAAAACATAGATCATTTAAAAGAGGGTATCGGATTAAGAGGATATGCACAAAAAGACCCGCTTATTGAATATAAAAAAGAGAGTTTTTTTCTATTTGAAGATCTTCAAAATTCTATTGACGAAGAAATAGTTAAACTGTTATATCTCTTTATGCCGGTCGAAGAGGAAATTTTTGAAGATTTAAAAAAGAAAAGAAAATCCAAATTGTCAAAACCAACTTCAAAACTACCGGGAAAAAGAAAGAAAAAAAAGAAAAAAAAATAAACAGGTGCAATTATGAATAAATTTACAGAGTATAAAGGATTAACATTTGATGATGTATTGCTTGTTCCGGCTTATTCAGAAGTAATACCCGGGGCAGTAGATACAAGATCAAAATTAACAAATAATATAATATTAAATATCCCTATTGTTTCAGCCGCGATGGATACTGTTTCTGAGTCAAAGATGGCTATTGCCCTTGCTCAATTAGGTGGTATTGCAATTATCCATAAAAACATGAGTATTGAGGCACAGGCAGCAGAGGTAAGAATAGTAAAGAGATCTGAGTCAGGAATGATCGTCAATCCAATAACATTGACTCCCGAAAACAGGATCAGTGAAGCCTTGCAGCTTGTGAGGGAGAAGGGAATATCCGGACTTCCTATAATTGATGACATGGGGAAATTAGTCGGTTTATTAACTAATAGAGATATAAGGTTTTCAACAGATTCAAAAACAAAAATTAAAGAGTTAATGACAACTAAGGGACTTATAACCGTAAGTGAAGATATAAAAATGAATGAGGCAAAAAAAATCCTTCATCTTAATAAAATCGAGAAACTGCCGGTTGTAGACAGAGATAATTATCTTTTAGGTTTAATTACATTGAAAGATATATTAAAATCCGAAAAATTTCCTAATGCCTCAAAGGATAAATTTGGAAGATTAAGGGTTGGTGCTGCTGTAGGAACATCTTCAGATACATTGGAAAGGGTAAAAGCCCTTGTTGAAATGAAAGTAGATGTTATTTCAATTGATACTTCACATGGACATTCAAGAAAGGTTCTGGATATGGTAAAAGAGATAAGACTAAAATATCCTGACATAGAATTAATAGCAGGAAATATTGCGACTGCAACAGCAGCAAGAGCATTAATCGAACTGGGTGTTGATGCTGTTAAAGTTGGAATTGGTCCTGGATCTATCTGTACGACACGCGTTGTGACAGGTGCAGGTATGCCGCAAATAAGTGCGATAATGGAAGTCGTAAAAGAAGTATCAGGAAAAATTCCAGTTATTGCAGATGGTGGAATTAAATTTTCCGGTGATATTACAAAAGCACTGGCTGCAGGGGCAGATTCAGTTATGATAGGCTCACTACTCGCAGGAACTGATGAGAGTCCCGGAGAATTAGTACTTTACCAGGGAAGATCATATAAAAAATACAGAGGAATGGGATCAATCGGAGCAATGAAGGCGGGTAGTAAAGACAGATATTTTCAGGAAGATGAATATTCTGAATCAAAATTAGTTCCGGAAGGAATAGAGGGAAGAGTTCCTTATAGGGGAAGTATCATGAGCATGGTCCCCTTAATGATCGGTGGCGTAAGAGCTGGAATGGGACTAACAGGTTGTAGAAATATTGAAGAACTTAAAGAAAAAGCTAAATTTGTAAAAATAACAAATGCATCACTTAAAGAAAGTCATGCACATGATGTTATAATTACAGAAGAGTCGCCAAATTACCAGATGGTTTAATCTTATAAATTAGGAGAAAAAAATGGGAATATTTTTTAAATCAATTACTTTACTAATAGTACTTTTTACAGTGTCAATTCCAATTGATGCAGTTGTTAGAAAACATGGAAAAACTGAAAAAATACAATATAAATCAAATGAACTTTTAATTAAACTTAAAAAAGGAGTCCATATCAACAGTGTCATTGGAGAATTAAGAAGTAGAGATTTCAAAATTAAAAAACAATTTCAGTATCTATCAAAACTCCAAAAACAAGATATTTACTTAATAAAGAGTGATTCAAATGTGCTATCAAAATCAGATACTTCCATTACTTCTGCAATACTTAACATAGAGGGAATCGACGCAATTTCGTTGAATTATGCAAAAACTGCGACCGCTATTCCAAACGACCCTCTTTTTTATCAACAATGGGGATTAAATAATACAGGGCAAAATTTTTATGGGTATGGTAATTTTAGGGGAACAGATGGCATTGATATCAATGCCCCTGAGATCTGGAATCTGTCAAAGGGCAATCCGGAGGTCGTTATCGCTGTTCTTGATAGCGGAATAGACTATAATCATGAAGATCTAAAAAAAGCTATGTGGAAGAACTCTGGAGAAATTCCAAATAACCGAATAGATGATGATGGTAATGGATATACTGATGATTATTATGGATATGATTTTGGAGAAAATGACTCCGATCCGATGGATTTATTGGTAATAAATCACGGGACTCATGTTGCAGGTATTATTGCAGCTTCTCAAGGTAATGGAATTGGTGTTTCCGGTGTTGCCCCGAAGGTTAAACTAATGGCTCTAAAGGGTTTTCAACCAGATGGATATATCTATACAAGTGATACAATTGAAGCACTAAGTTACATCATTATGATGAAAAATAGAGGCGTTAATATCGTTGCTGTAAATTGCAGTTTTGGTGGAACATCATATTCTCAAATAGAAAAAAAGGCATTTGAATCAGTTAGTGATGCTGGCGTAATTATCACTGCAGCAGCCGGAAATGGAGATGATGATGGTGTCGCAATAAATAATGATACTACTCCTCATTATCCGTCATCTTATGAAATCCCAAATCTTATTTCAGTGGCTGCAACGGATTCAAATGGTGCTTTAGGAACATTTTCTAATTTTGGTTCAACTTCAGTCGATCTGGGCGCTCCAGGTGTTGCGATAAGATCAACCATCATCACAGGTTCAGGAATGGATCCGGGAACAGTTAGTGTAAACAATACAAATTACACCGTTTTTATTATGGAATATTCAAAGGCAACAAATGGACTGACCGGGAAAATATATGATTGTGCAAAAGGATTTTCCCTTTCAGATTTTCCAGCGTCTGTATCCGGAAATATAGCCCTTATTGAAAGAGGAGATACTACTTTTGCAGCGAAAGCCTCAAATGCTAAAAATGCTGGTGCCACTGGTGTCATTATCTATAATAATGTACCGGGTAGTTATATGAATAGTACCCTGGGATCTGAAGGGAATTGGCCAGTTGTCGTTGGAATTTCAAGAGAAGATGGCTTAAGTTTAAAAAACCGTGAAGGCAATAAAATAGTGCTTGTCTCTTCCAAAATCTCAAATTATAGTTTTTTTAATGGAACCTCAATGGCAGCGCCTCATGTTGCCGGTACCGTTGGACTTATTGCATCAATATTTCCAAATAAATCAGTTCAACAAAGATTTTTAAGAACACTCTTCTGTGGAAAATCAAACGGTGAATTGACCTCAAAATTAAAACTGGGCACAGCTCTTGATCTTCAGTCTCTCTTAGTTCAACCGGTTTTAGGAATTACAGGCAGAAGAGTTAAAAACAGATCATTACTTCAGACAGAATACATAGATGTAATCTCATGGCAGAAAAATTCCCAAAACTTCGATCATGGTATTTCCAAGTATAATATATATAAAATCGAAAATCATGAAATAACCCTGCTTGAATCCGTTTCTTCAGATTTAACCACCTTTAATATAGGGAATATCTCAAACACAAAGACTTATCTTTATGCCGTTGTACCGGTTAGCGGATCTGGATTACATGGGGACCCGGCAACTGTTTTGATTGAAACAAAATAGGGTTCATTATAAATTTTCCCTGATAATTAGATGAATAAACCAATTACAATAAGTTTGATTTCTTCTCCTGTAGGCGATCTACTTGCAGGTATAAATGAAAAAGGACTCTGTTACCTTGGATTTACAGGAGAAGAATCCATAGAAAAACAAAGAGAAACATTGGGGAAAAAATTTAAAACATCTTTTATTAAGAGAAAAAGCACATTATTTGACACACTAAAATTACAACTGGATGAATACTTTGAGGGAAAAAGGAGGACTTTTGATATTCCTTTGGATTTCATTGGAACTGATTTTCAAAAGAATGTCTGGAAAACCTTATTAAAAATACCCTATGGAAAAACAAACTCATATCAGGAGCAGGCGGTTAGCGTTGGAAATCAGAAAGCTGTAAGAGCAGTTGCAAATGCAAACGGAGCAAATAATATTGTAATTGTGATCCCATGCCATAGAGTCATCGGGAAGGATGGCTCTCTCACTGGTTTTGGCGGAGGACTCTGGAGAAAAAAAATCCTGCTTGATTTAGAAAAAAAGAATCTTAAATAAATTATAATTCAAATTCAAAACCGAAGAGTCCGGCAAATCCTTTTGCACCCTGCCTCCAAGCCTCCTCAGGTTTTGTGTTTTCCAATACGCCACTAAAATATATCTTTAACTCTTTTAAAGGTTTAAAACATAATTTTAAAATAAAGCGTTTTATTGTATTATCATGATAAATATTCCCAATATCTTCGGGAATATAAACCCCATAATTAAAATTAATCAGAAATTTATTGAATGTAATCTTTAGGTTGGAGTACCATCCGAACCCCTCTATAGGTACTTTGTACTCTTTAAATAGTTCTCTATAGTAGATACTATTTGGCCAGAAGATATCACCTTCATTAAATTCTTTATGGAAACCATATTCATCCCAGATCATCTCGCCGGAAAACTCAAAATTTGATATTCTGAACATCATATCAAATCCTTTATGGTTTTTATACAACTTCTGCCATTCAGATCCGTATCCATCATGTTCTTTCATTGATGCACCGATACGCCAGTTTTTATTTTCAAGACCAATTCTGAAGATACCTGCTTTACCTGAATTTGTATCTCTGTTCTCTTCTCCATTTACTGCAGCAATATCTGCTGACAGTATTCCCCATTTAACGTTGACAAAGACCCCTGTCTCTCTCCATAGAATTGCCTCTGATCGGATAAAGGGGGATCCATAATTTAGATTATTACTAAATACAGGAAAACTACTCCTGCCAAAAGGTGAATCTGCCTTTCCTATTTTAAGAGTCAATTTTTCTGTTTTTAACTGAATATTAAGTTTTGATATCTCAAATGTATCAATATCAAAATTAGAACGGAATTTTGATCTCCCCTCATCTATTAAAATGTTTTTTCCGAAAGGCTGATTTAAAAAAAATTCGTTTTCAACCTTAATTTCACCCCATTTTATTCTTTTGATAATATCTGCAGATATTAAGGCTTCAGCCCCAAATGAAAATTCGAGTCCACTCCAGTAAATTCTCTGATCATTCAGTGAATATCCTCTTAATGAAAAATTTAAATCCAGGTCAATAGTGTCATTTACCTTAATTTTATCAAGCCCAAAATTATTAAAAGAGAATAATAGTAAAAATATACTAAATACACATCTATTTAAATGTCTAATTTTCATTCAATATTTCCATTATCTTTAAGGCTGCTTCCGGTATTTTTGTACCTGGTCCAAATATAGCTGCAGCTCCCTGCTCATATAGATATTCATAATCCTGAGCTGGTATAACACCACCACATATTACAATAATATCCTCTCTACCCAGGACTTTTAATTCCTCTATTAATTTTGGTAAAAGAGTCTTATGACCGGCTGCAAGAGAACTCATTCCGACAATATGTACATCATTTTCAATAGCCTGCATTGCAGTCTCTTCCGGAGTTTGAAAAAGTGGACCGACATCTACATCAAATCCCATATCGGCATATGCTGTTGCTACAACCTTTGCTCCTCTATCGTGTCCATCCTGTCCCATTTTCGCTATCATGATCCTTGGACGCCTTCCCTCAGTTTCAGCAAATTTATCTGTCAATTCTCTTACTTTATTGACCATATTTCCCTCATTTTCTCCATATTCTTTAAAATATACCCCGGAAATTGATTTAGGAACGGCATTATATCTTCCACAGACGTCCTCTATAGCAATTGATATTTCTCCAAGAGTAGCTCTTTTTCTTGCAGCATCAACTGCAAGTTCCAGTAAATTCCCATCTCCAGATTTTACACAATCTGTAATTTTATTTAAAGCTGTTTTTACTTCTAAATCATTTCTGTCATTTTTAAGCTTTGTTAATCTTTTTATTTGAGACTCTCTGACAATCGTATTATCAACTTCGAGAATTTCCAGAGGATCTTCTTTATCAAGTCTATATTTATTTACACCAACAATAATTTCCTGCCCGGAATCAATCCTTGCCTGTTTTCTGGCTGATGCCTCCTCAATTCTCATCTTTGGTATTCCAGATTCAATGGCTTTTGTCATACCTCCATAAGACTCAATTTCAAGAATATGCTCCCATCCTTTTTTTACAAGCTCTGCTGTAAGTTTTTCAACATAGTAAGAACCGGCCCATGGATCAATAACTTTAGTAATACCCGTTTCATTCTGGAGATATAATTGAGTATTTCTAGCTATTCTTGCTGAAAAATCTGTTGGCAAAGCAATTGCCTCATCCAGAGCATTTGTATGAAGAGATTGAGTATGTCCCAGAGTCGCTGCCAATGCCTCCATGCATGTCCTGGTTATATTATTGAAAGGATCCTGCTCTGTAAGGCTCCAACCACTTGTTTGAGAATGAGTTCGAAGTGACATGGACTTTGGGTTTTTAGGATTAAACTGTTTGATCAATTTTGCCCATATCAGTCTTGCAGCTCTCATCTTTGCAATTTCCATAAAGAAATTCATTCCCTGCCCCCAGAAAAATGATAACCTTGGAGCGAAAGTATCGACATCCATACCTGCTTTAATTCCAGTTCTAACATATTCAAGTCCATCAGCAAGCGTATATGCCATCTCTAAATCAGCTGTGGCTCCTGCTTCCTGCATATGGTATCCGGAAATACTTATGCTGTTAAATTTTGGCATATTTTGAGATGAATATTCAAAAATATCAGAAATGATTTTAATTGAGGTTTCAGGTGGATATATATATGTGTTTCGAACCATATATTCTTTTAATATATCATTTTGAATTGTTCCGGTTAATAAATCTTTTGAAACTCCCTGTTCTTCTGCAGCGACAATATAGAAAGCAAGAATAGGCAGAACAGCCCCATTCATTGTCATTGACACTGACATCTTGTCAAGAGGAATTCCATCAAAGAGAATTTTCATATCCTCTATAGAATCTATTGCAACTCCAGCTTTTCCTACATCTCCAATAACCCTTTCATGATCTGAATCATAACCTCTATGGGTTGCAAGATCAAAGGCAATAGATAGCCCCATTTGGCCAGCGGCAAGGTTTCTCCTGTAAAATGCATTACTTTCTTCAGCAGTAGAGAAACCAGCGTATTGTCTTACTGTCCAGGGTCTTTGTACATACATAGTCGCATATGGTCCTCTTAAAAAAGGAGGTATCCCGGCTGTGTAATTAAGAAAATCCAAATCTTTTATATCCTCTTTACTGTAAACAGGTTTTACTTCAATTTGCTCCATGGTCATCCAGTTTTTCAAGTTTTTTTCTGTTTTATCATGAAGTACTTCGGTGGGCTTTAAATTAAGCTCAATTTTTGTGAAATCAGGTTTTTTATTCATTATTTAACTCCTGTTTTTTTTAATAATGACTCTAGAACAGCATACACATTTGAGCCCATAAATATAAAATCATCAATACCCCATTTTCTATACTGTTCTTCATTTTTCCCAGGAAATCCTGCAAGAATAATTGAAATGTCCCGATCTTGTTTCCTTAAGGATTGTATATAAACCTCAACAAATTCAGGATATGAATTGTCATCCGAGCATAACACTGCAATGTCAGCATTTGATGTTATTGTTGCAAATACCATCTCTTCAATATTTGAAAAACCCTCAGAATAAATTATTTCAAATCCGCCTACTTCAAAGAGTCCTCTGGAAAAGTCTGCCCTTCCCTTATACTGCTTTACCTCTCCAAAATTGGCTAGAAATACTTTTGGTTTCAGGTTTGTTCTTTCGGAATATTTAAATACAAGTTTTCTCATTTCTTCAAATGGTTCTGATAATCTTGATAAGTTCAGTTTCTTAATTGAAAGGTCTCCGGTTTTATTTTTAATGTTTTCATCTCTCTTTTTATCTGTTTCTGGAACTTTGTCTTCCGGATTTACAAACATATTTGTACCAACTATAACTGATTTACGGTTAAAAACATTCTTATTTCTTATAGAAACAGTTTCTTCGATCTTATCCTGGACATATCCTTTTTTTAATGATTCTAAAACCCCACCATTTTTTTCAATATTCTGAAATTCAGCCCAGACTTTTTCTATAATATTGGATGTCAAAGTCTCAACATAATATGATCCTCCGGCAGGGTCTATTAATCTTTTTAAATTTGATTCTTCTTTTAAAATGATTTGAGTGTTTCTGGCAATTCGCATTGAAAGATCACTATTCTCCCCCAGAACATCATCATAAGTATTTGTTGTAATAACATCAGCACCACCTAAAACCGCTGAGAAAGCCTCAGTTGTAGTACGTAAAGTATTTACAAATGGATCAAGTTTTGTGAGATAATAAGATGAGGTTTTTGCATGAATATGAGCTTTTTGTGCATCTTTATTTCCACCAAATTCTTCAACAATTTTTTGCCATAAAAATCTAATTGACCTTAATTTTGCTATCTCCATAAAAAAATTTGTTCCAATTCCAATAGTAAAGGAGATCTGTTTTGCAGCATCATTTATATTAATTCCTCTTGATCTCATCTCAGTTAAATATTCAACCGCGGTTCCCAATGAAACAGATAATTCTGTTACAGAGTCTGCACCCCCATTATGAAAAAGTGAACCGTTAATCCCAATTGTTTTTAAACCAGGCAGTTCCTGAGAAGCTAATTTTACAGACTTTGCCATATCTTCATAAATATTTTCTAATGATTTCGGAAGAGTTCCAAATTCAGCAAGATCAGCAATTGGATCCGTTTCAATACTTCCTTTAATTTCACTCAGACAAAACCCATTTTTTTTTGCATATTCAACTAAAATATTTAATGTTTTCAGAGATGAAAAACCTGTTTTAAAATAAATTGGATATTTATCTAAATCAATATCACTTAAAACTTCTGCCATTTTTTTCTGATCATTAATTTCTAAGAAGTCTATATCTAAATAAATTGCAGTTTGACCTCTATCCAATGCTTCTTTTAACTTTGTATTAAATTCTTTTAATGAATCCGCCTTAATTCCCTGACAGATATCCCAGTTATTTTTCTGATATCCATGAGAATCAGTCCCTCTTAGAAAGTTATCTTCTCCCGGTTGGGAATTTATAAATGTAAGATTTTTAATATCCTTTTTTGTGTAGATTGGGTCAAGATCTATTCCCTCGTAAGTTTTTGTAATCAGTTTCTTCTCGAAGGACTGCCCCTTCAAAAGTTTTTCTGCTGAGCTTTTCCAATCCTCATAACTGGGAACCGGAAAGTCTTCAGATAAATTAAACTCACTGCTTAGTTTGACTTTATTATCTTTATTTTTTTGTGTAGACATTCACTATCACTCCTATTAAAGAAATTTGTTGTTTTTTAGTAAACTATATTATACTAAAATTGAGCAATTACTGCAATGAACAAGTATAAGCCAAAAGATTTGAATTCATCATAAACATAAATTTTTTAATTAAATAGTTCTTTTTTAACAAATTTTTTTTAAATGCAATTATATCCATTGTATTTATTATCAAAAAGATATATATTCTTTTTTAACAGGGACTTGGAAAAAGAATGGAAGTATATAGTGTTTTTGCAAAATTAAAGAAAATAGAAAATATAGTTGGAGAACTATATACTTTTCTATATAAAAAAATATCTCATTTATACCCGGATCTAGGAGAGTTATTTCGACAGTTAGCCGAAGAAGAAAAAGGGCATGAGAATATAATTACCATGGCTAAAGACATTTTTCTTGAATCTAATGATACCTTTGGCAAAAATAAGGATGCGGCATCACTCATTAATTCTATGATGGAATCCATAAGTAAAAAGATTGCAGAAATTAAAAATAGAATAATTGCTATAAGACCTGCAGAACTCATTCAGGCAGTTTATGATTTGGAAAATGATTTAGAAGCGAGACATTACTCAGTTTATATTATTGTCGAGGACGAACAAATCAAGAACTTATTAAATTCACTTGCATCAATGGATGAGGCACATCGTGACAAAATCAAATCATTTATGGAAAAATATAAAACTGCCTAATTCAATATTTATTCTTTTTTTATATTTTCTTAGTTTAAATTACCTAATTCACATTTTTGACAATATCTGTTAATACTATATAATCTTAAAATGGGACATATATCAGGCAAAGATTCATATAAACAACTAAGAAATAAAATAAACGAGTTAAATGTAAGGGTTTATGAAAGCGAGAATCTTTATCTCATCCTTAAGGAACTTTATTCGGCTGAAGAGGCAAAGTTTGTAGTCAATATGCCATCATCTTTATCGACTATGAATGACTTATTAAGAAGTATTAAGCTTCCTGAAAAGAAACTCAGAGAAATCTTAAATTCACTCTGCTTAAAAGGACTGGTTGTTGATATCTTTATCAATAATAATTTTTACTATGTCCCATCTCCTATGGTAATAGGAATATTTGAATTTACCATGATGAGGATGGACAAAAACTTTGATGTAAAGAAAATTGCACATTTATTTCACAAATACCTGGATAATAGGGACTTTTATGATTTAAATTTTGGAAAAAATGAGAAGATGGGAATAATGAGAAGCCTCCCCTATGAAGATAGTATTTTTGAAGATGAGTATGTTGAGGTATTGGATTATGAAAAGGCAACTGCAATTGTTGAAAACGCTGATGTTTTTTCAATAGGGCACTGTTCCTGCAGGCATGAGAAATTACATGTTGACAAAAAAAAATGTGATGTTCCTTTAGAGACTTGCTCTTCTTTCGGCTACTCTGCAGAATACCTGATTAGAAATAAACTGGCTAGAAAGGCTTCAAAATCAGAAATGCTTGAAAACATTGCCAGATCTAAAGAGATGGGATTGATTCTTAATTCAGATAATATAAGAAAAAAAAACCAGTTTATTTGTCATTGCTGTAAATGTTGTTGTAATGTTATCCAGGGGATCAACAAATTCGGGTATACAAATATTCTTGTCACATCTAGTTTTATTGCTGAATTAAATGAAAATGATTGCAAACACTGTGGATTGTGTGTAAAAGCATGTGGGGTTGAAGCAATCAAATTAGAAAAGAATGCTTCGGGAAAAATAAAAGTAACAATAGACGAAACTCGATGCCTGGGCTGTGGTGTATGTACATTTAAATGTACCCCTAATGCTATCAAATTAAAAAAGAGGAAAAAAAAAGTTATTCATCCGGAAACAACATTTGAAAATGCAATTCTAAAACATCTTGAAAGAGGAAATCTCATTGACCAGATATTTCCTTCACCAGACAGAATAGATCAAAAATTTATTAAAAGTATTCTCGGCGGATTTTTAAAACTACCGCCGGTAAAAAAGGCCTTAATGAGCAATATGTTGAGATCATCTTTTTTGAAAGTATTTGAAAATGGAGCGAAACTTCAAGGAAAAGAATGGCTGACAAAACTATAGTTTTATAATTATAATACATTTATTCAAAAGTGAAATATTGATTCTTTTTGTACTTTATTATAGTATTCTGATATGACAGAAAAACAATGTCCTCTCAGCCTGTTGCAAATGTTTCAATTATTAAATATTGTTGGAATAATGATTTCCTCTTATGCTTATTATGTCCGTTATAAAGTTCTTAAAAGTAGTTCTTATATCCCTATTTGTGATATTTCAGAAAAAATATCCTGCTCAAAAGCCTTTGGCAGTAAATTCAGCAAGACTCTGGGAATACCGAATCCTCTATTGGGAATAACTTATTATTTTAGTATATTTATGCTCTCTTTATTTAAATTTTTTCTGCAATACATTTTCTATCTCACAATATTACCATTTTTATTTTCAATATATTTAGCATATATATCATATTTTCGTCAAAGAAATTTTTGCATAGTTTGTACATTTACTTATCTATTAAATTTTGTCTTAACTTATTTATCTTTCATCATTACTCAGAATATTTTGTAGAGTAATATTTTATTTTCCTACATTCTTTCAGGAACAGGAATACCCATTATTGTGAAGAGTTTTTCGAGTCGGTTTTTAGTTAATAAGAGAATAGCAATTCTAAGATCCTTAATATTTTTTTCCTTTTCAGAAACGATTGGATACTTATGATAGTAACTATTAAGTTTTTGACAAATAGAGTAGGTATAATTTGAGATAAGAGAAATCTCATCACTTTTTATTGCAAATTCCACCTGTTGCTCTAAGAGTGAAAGATTGAGTAAATTATTATAATAATCTGACAATTCATCATCCTGCAAAAGATCTATATTCAGATCATCAGGATTAATATTCAGCTCTTTCTCTCCCAGCTTATTCAAAATGGAGTTAATTCTAACAAGAGTGTATTGCAGGTACGGTCCTGTGTCTCCTTCAAATGCAAGTACCTCATCAAAATCAAATGCAATTACAGAATTGGAATTATACTTTATCATAAAGTACCTTAATGCACCTATTGCAATCTTTTCAGCAATTTTATTGATTTTAAGAATATCAAGGTCTGCATTCCTTTTATTAACCTCTATTTGGGCTTTATTTTTCATTCTACCTATCAAATCATCAGCTTTTATCGCTATTCCCTTTCTACCTGAAACCTCGATAAAGCTCTTTTCCTTTTGTTCTTCAGGAATATCAAAACCCATTTCTCTTGCACAATTTTGTGTCAAAGCAACCATTTCATAGGAAAAGTGGCTGAAGTTTCTTGAACTTTTATCATCAGATAGAGTCTCTAATATTTGAGAAATGATGTTCTGTAAATAAGACTGTCTTGTATCTATAACATTATAAACCATGTCAGCCTTACCAAAATTATAACTTGTTTTTTCCTCATGTTGGGAATTTTTGTCATCAGATATATATATTGTTTTTGAATCCTGGTATTTGTAAAAAGGTTTATAAAAAAAATCCTTCTTAAAATGACCTATTTTCCATAGAGTATAAGCTATATCTTTCCCAATATAAGTTATGGTTCCATTTGACCTTATAACTATTTTTTCTATATTCTCTTTTTCATATTTTATAACCCAGCAATTTTCTTTTTTTGGATCTTCTGACAGATACATTATACCTTTCTTTTTTAATATTTCTGAAGCCTCTTCAAAAAAATCCAGTGCAATTATATCACTTTCTTTAATAAGCAAATCATACTTTATTCCAAGTTTATTCATTACAATAATATGATCTGTTGAGACAACTTTAGAAATATAATCACCCATTTCATACTCAGGATCAATCTTATCCTCAATCTTCTGATGAACAGTTTTTTTTTGTTCAAGTAAAGCCCCATCTTCATCAGGCAATTTATGTACTTCTGTATAAAGTTGCCAGAGATATGAGGAAATATCATTAATTTTTTTTACATCATCTAAAGTTTTTTTTTTATAATTCAGGACACCCCATACAACATCAGCAACCTGAATACCCGTGTCATCAATATAATTCTGCGTTTCCACTTCATTTCCAATAAATCCTAAAGCATTTACCAAAGTCCCCCCCAGACATGAGTTTCTGAGATGCCCGATATGTGCAGTTTTATTAGGATTTATACTTGTGTGTTCAACAATGATTTTTTTCCCGGTTTTTGATATATTCCTATCCCTGTTCGAGAAAATATCTTTCAAAAAGTAGTTTTTTTCTAAATAGAAGTTGATAAAACCACCATTTGCTAGCTTTATTTCTTTAATAAAATCAAATTTATCAGAAATTATTTCAATAATCTCTTTTCCAATTAAGAATGGTTTCTGTTTGAGTTTTTTTGCCAGAATAAAGGGAATTGTTGTTGATATATCTCCAAATTCTCTTTTTGGTGGAATTGAAAATTCTATTTCGCTGCTCTTTAAGTCAAACCTTCCTTCTAAAGAGGATATTATTCCATTTCTTATTATTTCCTGAATATATTTCATTATTCTCTCTCCGTTTTTATTCTAAATACAATCCTGATAAAACTTATAAATTCAAATGTGTAGAAACATTCCAGTTTTCAAGCATAACAAAATAGTTATCAACAATCTCTTTTCTTTCTTTTAGTCTATTTTCATAAACTAAAAAAGTAGAGTAAGCACAATTATTAAACCTGAATTTTCTCGACAGATCCGGATCCATATTAAGCAAATTTCCCATTATCCCACGATTAGCCGCTGCATGACCAAAAATTAAAATGTTTTTGTATTTTGAGTTTAGAATAGTTACAACACCCTCTCTAACTCTTGCCTGTACATCAACATAGCTTTCTCCACCCGGAATCTTTGTAGTTGAGTCAACTACCCATTTTTTATATACTTCCCTGTGTTTTGTAAATATACTTGATAACTTATCGCCTTCCCAATCGCCAATATCTATCTCTTTAAAACAATCAATTTCTTTATACTCAAGATTATGATCTTTATTAACAATAGCTGCTGTTTGAAAAGCCCTGGATAATGGTGAATGATATATTATGTCATATTCACAATCAGCCAATTCAATACGCAACAATTCCGCCTCTGCAATACCTTTCTCACTCAAAGGCAAATCTATTTGCCCCTGCATCAGATCTCTATCATTATAATCAGTAGCACCGTGTCTGATAAGCGTAATTGTTTTTTCAATTTTCATAAAAAAATTATACCTAAAGTGAGGAGTTTATGCAAATAAGATTTGTTACCTAAATTTTTTATCAAAATCTACTACAATGCCCGATATGCCAGTTCTAACTTTGTAAAATTCAATCGTCTTCATTACAAAATAGTAAAACTATTCCTCATTCGACTCAATCATTTTACTCGTTATAAAGGACATCTCGAACATTTCGCTACAATTTTGATGAAAATTTCAGGTGTTATAAGACCACTAATGAAAGGTTTTTTTGTAAAATTATACTAAAAATATTTTATTAATATTCTTTACATTTTTTTTCTTCTATGTTTATATATAAATGCTAAAAAATAGAAGAGGCATTATGAAGAATAAAATCTCTAATTATATATGGAATATTATAGCTTGTGGTTTTCCAAGGAACGATGACATTGAGATTCTAAGAAAAGTAATTCTGATAAAGCTATTTTCTATTCTTGGTTGCATTTTTCTTTTTTCTTTTGGATTAGTCGCCATTTTAGAAAAAAAAGTTTTCCTGTTTCTAATGGATTATAGTGTAGGTATATTCTTGATTCTATTTCTATTGTGGATGAAAAAAACACAAAACATCATACAAGCAGGATATATTGCAACATCTGTTTTAAGTTTATTCTATTTATTTCTTATTGCTTTAGGAGGCGTGAATCAAACCGCATACTTATGGAGTTTTACCTTTCCAATTTTCACTATTTTTATACTTGGCAATCGAAAAGGAACAGTTATTTGTTCTATTTTTATTTTATCTGTAGTTTGCATATTTATTTGTGGTCACCACATCTCCTATATTTCAAAATATTCTATTGACTTGATTATAAGATTCATTGCAGTATTCATACTCATTACAATTTTTGTTTTTTTAATGGAAAAAATACGGAAAAAGATACAGCAGACCCTAATAGAAGCAAATATGAATCTACAAAAATCGCTAGAAGAGGTTAATGTCTTAAGTGGTCTTCTTCCAATCTGTTCAAAGTGTAAAAAAATCCGGGATGACAGTGGTTATTGGAATCAAATTGAGAGATATATATCAAAACATTCCGAAGCAAAATTCAGTCATAGTATGTGCCCGGAATGTTCGGATGAATATTATGGGAATGATGAATGGTATAAAAAAATGAAGATTAGAAAAAAACAAAAGGAATAATGACATTAATTATTTTTTTTTGAGAATAAATTCACTAATTGGACGCGGTTTTTTACACCTGTTTTTTTATATATATTATAAATATGATCTTTAACTGTTGCTATAGAAATATAAAGTCTTTCCTCAATAGCCTTATTACTAAGTCCGTCAAAAATAAGAAAGATTATTTCCTGTTCTCTTTTTGATATCCCATACTTTTTAATGTTTTCATTAATAGAATCTTCGGATCCAGCAGAAGTAACTTCTTCTGGAAATAAGGTCAGAAGAAAATCTTTCATATAGATCAAAGGAAATAAGTTGTAAAGGAAAAAGACCAGATAGAATGTTAGATTAAAAGAATAAATTCCGAAGTATAATAGAAAAAGATAGATAACGGATGCTGATTTAATTAGAAAAAAAACAGATGAAAATATATTTAAATATGATTTTTGTTTTTTAGATAAATGGTTTTTACTAGAGAAAAATGTTTTAATTAATAGAATCATTATTGTAAAATGGAAAATGAATACATACATAAGCATTATTAAGAGAAATGTTTTTTTATTATCATTACTCATTTTAAATAAAATATAATAGAGATGAATAGAAAACAAAATAACAAATAATAAAATCACCAACAATTTTACTCTGTATTTATTAAAAAGTTTAACTGGTAAAAAACTAAAATTCTCTAACAAGAGTAAAGTGATAAATATCATAAAAACAGAAAAAAAGAGATCAGAATATATGCCAATTTTTAAAAATATTTTTGGACTAAAACCGGGTTTAATATTTACATACAAATATTCCAGAATAGTCTGCAACAGAAAATATAAATTGAAAACAATAATAAAGCGGTTAAATGCTTTCAAAAAAGGGATATTAAATTTTTTATTTAGAGATAATGTGTGAGAAATTGAATAGCTACCGATAATAAGGATTAGTACACTGAAAAAAATTTTAAAATGTGGCATCTTTAAAGATATTAACAAAACTTATTACAAGAATCAAGGGAAATTTACTCTCTGACTTTAGTCGGGATTTGCAAATCCCGACTTTTGTCTGATTGTTTAATGTCTATTTTACGCACATAATGATGACATAAGTAAAACATGGTAACTAAAGGAGGTTAACTATGAACAAAAAATTATGTCTAATATTTTTGATTTTAATCGTATCGGTTTCTTTTAATTATTCAAAAGCTGAATTAGTCGGAGAATTAAAAAATATCAATAATCCGGAAATGATGGTTTCTGATGGTGATTCTGTTTTTGTGCTTGATGGGATAAAAGTTTATCAGTATGACCTGAAGACAATGAAGATTAAAAATAGTTTTGGAAAAGAGGGTAATGGTCCTGGAGAATTTAAAACAAATTTTATTAACAAGTTGAGAATAAAATTGATAAAAAACAGGATCATGCTGTCAAATTTTAATAAAATTGCTTTTTTTAATAAAGCAGGAAAATTTATTAGAGAGATACGTTTGCCATTTATTGCTTCTCAAATCACTCCTGTGGAAAAGAATATATTAATCACTCGTTTTATTAGAGGTACAAAGGGAATAAATAAAATGGGTGTAGTCCTATATGACGAAAATCTTAAAAAGATTAAAGTATTATATTCAAAACCTGAAATCTCTATTGAGCGTTCGAGAAGATATGATGCTCCGAATGAGATGATATTTGTTTTTTTTAATAAATACATATATATTGCAGATCAGAAATATTTCAAGATATATGTTTTTGACAGTAATGGAAATAAAATAAAAGAAATAGAAAAAAAATTCCCAATCGTTACTCTCACAGAACAATTCAAGAAAGAAGTACTTGGCTGGTTTGAAAGTCTATGGTTAATCCGGTTTAAAGCAATGGCAGAAAGCCGCAATATGACTAAAGCATCAATGAAAAAAATGATCTATTTTCATAAAAATTTTCCTGCATTCCGAAGTATATCTTTAAAAGAAGATAAATTCTTTATAGAATCTTATATAAAAAAAGGAATAAAATCAAAATTTATTATATTTGACATAAATGGGAAAAATGACAAGCATACGTGGTTAACAGATTCAGAACCTGGAAGAATAAAAATGATGACAAAATTTACATATATGATCAATGGGGATTCATATTATTATTTTAAAGAAAACGCAGATAAAGAAGTATGGGAACTATTTAAGGAATCAATATAGGTTTAAACAAGAATAATTATTCAGAAAAATTGACAAATTAATAAAAATAGATTATATTTTGCCTGCGAACAATGAGCGAACAAAACAATATTGATAGACAGGTGATACGAAAAATCATTCACATTGATATGGACGCATATTTTGCGTCCATTGAACAACGTGATAATCAACAACTGAAGGGAAAACCGGTAATAGTTGGAGGCAATCCAAACAGTAGAGGTGTTGTTGCAACATGTTCATATGAAGCAAGAAAATTTGGTATACATTCAGCTATGTCCTCTGCAAAGGCATATAAACTTTGTCCTGAAGCTGTTTTTGTAAGACCAAGGTTTGAAATATACCAAAAAGTTTCTCATCAAATAAGAGAAATTTTTAAACGCTTTACAGATCTAATAGAACCATTATCATTAGATGAGGCTTTTTTAGATGTAACAGAAAATAAGACACATATCTATGCAACAGACATTGCAATAGAGATTTTAAAAGTAATATTTAATGAAACAGGCTTAACTGCATCTGCAGGAGTATCTTTTAACAAATTTTTAGCAAAAATAGCCTCAGACTATAGAAAGCCAAATGGAATAACTGTTGTTACTCCTAAAGTTGCAGACAAATTTATAGAAAGTCTTCAGATCAGAAAATTTTTTGGTATTGGGAAAGTAACTGAGAAAAAAATGCATAAATTAGGTATAAGAACTGGAGCAGACTTAAAAAAAATAGGTAAAACCGAGTTGATCAATAGTTTTGGGAAGGCCGGAGGTTTTTTTTATGAAATTTCACGGGGAATAGACAATAGACCTGTAAATCCACATAGAGAAAGGAAATCTATTGGAAATGAGAGAACCTTAAATATTGATACAGATAAGATATCTGAGATGATTACAATTTTAGAAAAATTAGCAGAAAATATTTGTTCAATAATGGAAAAAAAAGAGGTAAAGGGATATTGTGTAACTCTTAAAGTAAAATACTCTGATTTTAGAAGTATTACAAGATGTCTTACTCTGCAAGAACCAATTTTCAGGTCTTCGGAAATAATTCCTCACATTAATGCATTACTAAAAAAAACTGAAGCAGGAACTAAAAAAGTCCGTCTTTTAGGCATATCAATTTCAAAACTTATTTCATAAGAGCTAATTGCAAAAAATGATTGATCACACTCCTTGTTCGAAACCGTCTCATACTTTGTAAATCGCATAGATAAAGCGTTTACATTTTTTTATGCAACTAATTGCACTTCAGGACACGCTCGCTTCCACTGGGCCTTATTATAGAGGCTTTCTAAATTTATTAATATGATTATAATAGAATTTTAAGAAATTGTTTTTGAAAATAATAAATCAGAAAGACCTATATATCTTTGTTATATTTCTAAACGTACATGAGCGTGCGAATCGGGGTAGCACCCTATATATCCTGCTTTTAAGAAATATACACTTTTTTTAAGTTGTTAATAAATTTATATAAATTATAATTTTATGTAATCTTTATTGGATCAAAAAAAATAGATTAATATTAAACTTATTGATATAATTCTATATGAAAAAAAAAATATTATTAAAGTGCTTAATTCTTTTCTTTATACAATCGAGTATAATATATTCAATTAATAAATACAGTTTAAATAAAGGTGAAGTGCTTAGCAAAATTTTTTATCAAGAATTAGATTTTAAATTAATAAAAAATAAGATTATTATTAAAGCTGAAATACAAGGGGAACTAGGACAATACATTTTAGATACTGGAGCTCCATTATGTATATCAAGAGCACAACAAAAAAAAATGGGATTACCTATTGTACTGAAAAACACTACTACCGATGGCAATGGTATGAAGTTAATAATGGAGAGTACAATAGTCCCTGAAATAAATATTGGAAACATAAAATATAGAAATATTCCTGCAATTATTTATAATGTTAAAAATAGCCAATTTTCATGCTTTAATATTAACGGATTTATTGGTAGCAATTTGCTACGTTTTGGAAAATTTAGTATAAATTGGGAAAAAAGAAAAATTATAATTTCAACTTCAGAAACTACAAATATAAAAGGTGACAATATAAATCTCAACAAAATACAGAGCACTCCAATTATAAATGTAAAAATTGACAATCTAAATGATAAAGCAATAATTGACACAGGAAGTAACTCTTTTTATAATTTTTCAAATAAAACGTATGAATTTTATTTAAAAAGAGGCTTATTAAAAAAAAAAAAAATATTTGAAACAATAGGTAATAATTCATATGGGATTTTTGGATATAATAAGAATTTAAATGATACAATTTTTCATTTTAATTCACTTATCTTGAATAAAACTAATTTCCAAAATATTATTATAAAATCTACAAATGATAGCATTTCAAGAATTGGAATTAAACTTCTTAAAAAAGGAAATTTCACAATCGATTATATAAATAGAAAATTTTACTTTGTTTCAAATTCTCAAAAAAAAAGCTTTAAAATAGATTCATTTGGAGTAGATTTTATAATAAAAAAAAACAAAATTTACATTGGCAGTGTTTGGAAAAACACAAAGGCTGAATATTTAGGACTATTACCTGGAATGCAAGTGACCAAAATAGTTGGATTAGAAGCATATAGTACATGTGATAAACTATTTAAACTGGAAAATTTTTTAATGCAAAAAAAAATGCTTAAATTCAATATTAAACAAAATAATGAAACTAAAAAAATATTATTAAAAAAACTTAGTTTATATTAAATTTCAATAAATCTAAAATATCACTATTATTATTATATTTAAATAAGGATATTTAATTCAATTTATTTTAAATTTGGTGATTGTAATTTCCAAAAATTATAATATTGTTTTTTCATTGACAATAACTCTTTGTGCTTTCCTGTTTCTACAATTGCTCCGTTTTGCATAACAAGAATCTGGTCAGCACTTACTATACTACTCAGTCTATGAGCAATTATAATTATTGTTTTGCCGTCAGCTTTTAGTTTTTTTAATATATCAGTTATAAAAATTTCAGATTTAGAATCTATATTTGACATTGCTTCATCCAATAATAAAATTTCTGGTTTTTTATATAATGCTCTAGCAATAGCAATCCTTTGTTTTTCACCAACTGATAAATTTGCTCCAAATTCTCCTAAGTGGGTACTAAATCCATTAGGTAAATTTTCAATAAATTCCTTTATTTGAAGTTTTTCACAAATGTCAAAAACTGATTTAATATCCGGCTCCAAATCCCCAAGAGCAATATTTTCAATTATACTTCCTGGAAATACATCTATTTTTTGGGGAACAACTCCTATTAAACGCCTCAGGCTTTCTGTTTGAATGTTATTAATATCATATTGCCCAATAAGAATTTGACCTTCATTAATACTATACAGCTTTTGTAATAGAGAAAATACTGTGCTTTTTCCTGCCCCACTCTCCCCAATAATTGCAGTTATTTTCCCTTTAGGAATTGTGAACGTTAAATTCTGATATATGGCTTTTCTTGCTCCATATCTAAAATTAATATTATTAAACTTTATATCATCTACTAATTGATCATTAATAGCCATTTTTTCACTATGATTTCCTTCCTCACTTTCAAGGTCAATGATTTCATAGAGCCTGTCGGTGGCTATAAGAGAATCTTGAATTGTTTGGTTAGCCCCGATAAGACTTTCAATGGGACCAATTAAATATCCAATTAAAGCATAGCAAGACAAAAGTTCTCCAGGTGTCATTGATTGAGCTAATACCTGATAAGAGCCAAACCATAATAACATAATACTAAACAGACCTGATATAAATTTTGTTGAATTGCTTGCAAAGAGTGAGTTTATTGCTGCTTTATAAATGGTTTGAAGCAATTTAACCATTTTTACTTCAAATTTAAGACTAGCAAATCCTTCTATACTAAATCCTCTAATAGTAGTTTGAGCATTTAAGGTTTGTATTAAATGCGATTCAACTTCTGCATTTTGCTCCATAATAGCTCTTAAATACTTTTTATTTAATTTATTTATGGCCCAATATACTATTGAATATAACGGTATCGAAAGAAAAATTAATATGGCAATTTTTATAGAATAAATAGTCATTAATGTAAAAGAGAAAACTAATACTAAAATATTAACTGCTAAACTTAATACAGTATTATTTACAAAGGCTCTTATTTTTGCAGCATCACCCATCCTTGAAAGTATTTCTCCAACTCTCATTGAATTAAAAAATTGTTGTGGAAGTGTAAATACATGCTTGTAATAACCTAAAACAAGTTGAACATCAATTTTTTGTCCTGTTTTTATTAAAAAATAATTTTGTAATGAGCCTAGTATTAGTTTGAATATTAATATAACAATCATTATTAAACTCATTAAATTTAACAGATTTTTATTTCCTTCGATTAATACATTATCAACAATTTTTTGCATATATATTGCGGATGAAAGACCCAATATTGTTGTAATAATTGCCCCAATAAACGCTTCAAATAAAATGGTCTTATGTGGTTTAACTAATCCTATAAAAACTTTGATAGGTGATGTTTTTTTGTTTTCCTTAACAAATTCTTCTGAAGGTATGAGTATAACAAGTGTTCCTCCCCAAATATCTTCAAATTCATCTTTATTTAATTTTTTTAATTCTCCAACTCCTGGATCCATTACAAGCACATATTTTTTTTCTATTTTATAGACTACTATAAAATGATTAAGCATATTATCAATTTTTACATGTGCTATAAATGGAGCTGGTATTTTTGATAGACTTTCAAAAGTACCCTTAACACCTTTTGCTGAAAATCCAAGCTTTTTAGCAGCTTCTAATAATCCAAATACATTTGTCCCTTTTTTGTCGGTTGAAGCAAATTGTCTAATTCTAGCTAGTGGAAATACTTTTCCATAATATTTTGAAATTGAAGCTAAACATGCTACGCCACAATCAGACAAATCACGTTGTTTTATTATAAGTTTTTTTTTTTTCATTTTGTAATTTAATTCATAATAGGATTTAACCAATCGTTTATATTAGTAAAAAGTAATTGAAATAGACTTCTTTTTTTTATTAAAAAAATAACTTTGGCATTCATTCCTTTCTTTAGATATCCTTTGTATCCATTTTTTAATTTTAAATAATTTTTTTGTAGATTACACCTAACTAAAAAAAATGGTTTTTTATCAATAAATATTGAATCATCTGATATATCTTCAATTGAACATTTAATTAATCCCCAATAATTATAATCAAAGGAATCTATAGAAATATTTCCAGTTATTTTCTTTTTTAATAATCCTATATCTTTAGGTTCAACATATGCTTCAACAATAAGTTCTAGATTTGGAGAAATAATAAAAAGATTTTGCCCTGCAGTAATATAACTTCCCTCGGATAGGTTTCTTAACTTCATAATAGTACCATCAATTGGTGCTTTTACATTTCTTAATTCCAATTTTTCCATTGTATCAAATAACTCATGCTCAAATTCATTTTTTTTGTTTTTAAAAGATTGTAACTGTTTTTCACATTCTTTAATTTTTTCATTAAATAGTAGATTGTATTGTGATTCTAGTATATTTAATTCATATAATTTCTCTTCATAGGATGTTAAACTTATCAATTTATTATTAAACAAATATTTATGTTGCTTTAATTCTCTTTTTTTATTTCTTATTTCAGTTTGCTTTTTTTCTATGTTATTTTTGAAAAATTATATAAATTTAATTTTTTAATTATTGATTGTAAATCAATTATATATTGATTGTTTAAATTTATTTTAGACTTTATTACATTTATTTTATTTTTTATATTTTTATTATCGATTGTCAGTATTATTTCACCTTTCTTAACGAACTCATTCTCATTATAATTTATTCTTTTAATAATACCTGTTACTAACGATTTTATTTCCACTTTTTCTTTTATTGGTCTTATTACACCATCACTTTTAATTGAAATTGTTATTTTTATAATTGGTAATAATATAAAGGTAGATATAATTAAAAACAATATTATATTATATATATAATGACTTCTAATCGATCTACGAGAAAGAATTTGTTCTACTGAATTTTCTAATAATTCTATATTTAATATTTTCATATCTAATTCGGTATAATATTAGAGTACCAATATAAACATTTGATACTCTAATATTTAAATATTTTGATAGATACCCATTATGGCATAGATTTCATACCCCATCCAACATTGTTCTCATATGCAGATTTTAAAAAACCAAAATCCTGTGCCATCCATGCGTTAAAAGCCCCTCTAATGAAATCAGAAATCATTCCGCCAGTAATACCATCAATAGCAGAAATAATGGTTACATATTTACCAAAAGTTGAACCCCAAAACTTGTCCCATAATTGAGTAAGTACATCTCCCCCTACAGTATCCAACTGCTCAGTTTCAGTTAACTCAACAACTCCGAATTCCTTCAAGTTTAAAGTGTCAATCATATGTTACCTCCTTTTTTTATATTATAATTAACTTAAATTAAAAATAATTAAGCAAATTACGCCAGTAAAACCTAAAATAGATCTTATTATATTTATTTTTTGTTTATAATGTTTTTTAAAACTTATGCTTTCAAGAGTCATAGAGGATCCTATCCCAAAATAAGCAATTATTTGTAATAACGTTTGTTCATTTGATATAAAAAAATACAGAGCAAATATACAAAATACAAATCCAATAAATAAATATAATTTATTGTTAATGTCAATTTTTAACATTTTTTTTCCTCCTTTTATATTCTATTTAGTTATGAACAGAAATAAATTTTTAAAAATAAATCAAAATTTATTAAGATTAAACAACTAAACAATTTAGTTAAATATATTTATATATTTCAAGAGGATAATAGTGTAACATAATAATTTACATTTGCAATCCCCCGAATTGAATCATAAAAAAACACTTTAAACTACTACTGGTTGCGTCATAAAAAAA
>CBDUZW010000035.1:0-48937 GCA_965371805.1 uncultured bacterium
TTTATGAAGCAACGACCTATCGTTTATAGTGTTTTTTTTATGATGCAACACGGGAATAGGAAATCAGTACTATTTTTGAAAAACATACTATTATACTATTTCCCCAATCTATAAAATGTGAAAAAATTTCTTATCTAAACTAAGGAGATAAAAATGAAAAAAAAAGTTATTCTAGTGATTATGTTATTATGTTATCTATTTGTTTTTGGAGAGGAACCAATCTCTCTAAATCAGGTTCTTAAACCGGATTCATTATTAGTTTCAAATGACTATATTTATATTCTTGAAGGAGCAAAATGTCACATATATGCAAAGAAAGACAAAAAGATTATTAAGGTAATTGGAAAATCAGGTGCAGGACCGGGAGAGGTAAAAATTGCACCAGGTTTTCCACTAAATTCAGGATTATTAGATGATGGGAGTATTTATCTTGAGGGGATGAATAAACTGGTGTTCTTTTCTAATAATGGAAAATATTTAAAGGAAGTAAAAAAGAAGGGAAGAATCTTTAAAAGCGCTCCTGTCGGTGAAAATTTTGTTGGAATAAGATTTACTGGTGAACAGAAAACAAAAAAAAGTTATATTTCCCTTGCACTATATAACGGAGATTTTACTTTTTTAAAGGAACTTTTTAGACAGGAAGTAAAGGATAATGATAGGGATATAGAGATGGTTGTTGATTCAATTCATTATTCAGTTTATAAAAACAAAATTTATGTAGAGAACAGTATAAAAGGATTTTGTGTTTCTGTTTTTTCTGCAGATGGGATAGAAACTTATAAAATAAAAAATGAAATTTCTCCTGATAAAGTTACTGACTCTGATAAAAATAAGCTTATTGCTTATTTTAAAAAAGATGATTTTATTAAAATGATGATTACGCGGGAAGGGGGGTGGGATATATTCAAAAAGAAAATGAACTTTATCTATCCAAAAATTTTCCCCTCTATACAGGATATCAGTGTGATAGATGATAAAATTTATATTCTCACTTTTATCTCAAGTAAAAACAGTATAAAGGAAAAATTCATAATTATGGACTTGAAGGGCCATATTTTGAAAAAAGTATTTTTACCTGTTCCAATTAAAGCGGGTTATCTTAGCAAAATGATGGGTAAGGATAATAAGTTCTATGGTTTTAGTAATAAAACATATTATTACTTGGAAGAGGAGGAGGAAACAGAAGCTTTTACCCTAAAAAAAATAGAGTTATAACAATATATTAGCCATGAAAATTGAAAAATTTTCATGGCTTTGCAGGCTAGCCTATTCTTTGTTTTTCCTTACTTTAATAATACTCTCTATTATCACCCCAAGACAGCTTAAAATTATCAGGGAATTTATAATGACTAAAAGCGTGTTTCCATTGGAAAAAAAATATAATCTGATAATCTTGAAACCTTTTATTAATCTTACTCGTTATAGTTATTTAAGGAGGTATTAATGAAAATTAAACAAATAGTATTATTATTTATGTTGTTTCTCGTAGTTACAAGCTTTATTGGATGTGAACATATTTTTCTAAATTTTAGATTAAAACATTCAGAGGTCATAGAAAAGAAAATTGAAATTAAAAAAGGTGATCTTATTAATGTTGAAAATGTAAATGGGACAATAAATGTGTCCACTCATGATAGGGGTTTTGTTCTTATAAAAGCAGAAAAATTCTCAAATAAGAAAAAGTACCTTGATTTAATTAAATTACATTTTGATTCAAAAGAAGATGGATTGTATCTTTATTCAAAAAGGGAAAAAAAACGTATGAAATTCAAAATAAATTACACGATATTTGTCCCAATTGGATTAAAGAGACTGGAACTGTCATCAACTAATGGCGCTATCAAAGTTAAGGGAGAATTAAGTTCGATAGACTTCAGCACTACAAACGGATCAATTAAAGTTAAAGGCAGTTTTGAAAATGGAGATCTTAGTACAACGAACGGCAGTATTAAAGCTATTCAATCAAATATGATTAAGGGTGATCTTCGTATGAGGACAACAAATGGATCCATTAAGCTGACTTTGCATGAAGAATCAAGTTTTAAGCTAAAAGGACGTACAACAAATGGTAGTATCTCCTGTGACTTTCCTGTAAAAATAAATAAACGAATAACAAGTTCGAAAATTAATGGGGAGGTTGGAGATGGACAATACAAAGTCTCTCTTTCAACAACAAATGGAAGTATTCGAATTTATAAAAAATAGTTATAAATAAAAGATAAGAACTTATTAAAATTTTTATATGGAGCCGGAATATTTATATCCGGCTTTGCAGTTTTTAATATGCCTATTCTACGGTTTTACTATCTCGCTTCTTATACCATTCTTCTTCACCATATAGTTTAACTTCACAGGTCTTACAAATCCCATGACTAAATTGTGCATCAGAATGATTCTCTACATACAATTCTATGTCATTCCAGTAACCTTCATCGTTTCTTACTTTTTTGCAGGAGGCGCAAATAGGAATAAGTCCACTCAATGTCTTTATGTTTTTCAAAGAGTCCGTTAAGTCTATAACAAGTTTTTCTCTTTGTTCATCATTTTTCTTTTTTTCATTTAATAATAGTTTTTTTTGTACTATGTATTTGGATAAAAAACCCACTAGTACTGTAAATAAGGCAATTATTATGAGATAAAGAATAGTATAAGTTCTTACTAGATCTTTTTTTATATTAACTATTTCTGCAGGTGAAATATAAGATAGGATCTTCCAGTAATATTCCTTGAGTTCTGTTTTGCTTTCCCTCTCTTCAGATGCATTTACTGATTCAGAATCGGGTTTCCATTTTTTTAAGAGAGGTGTTACAGTTTTGAATATAAAATGTCCGGACTTATGCTTAATTATACCACTTTTTTTTTTTGAAATTTCCTGCCATGCATTAGGAAACCGGTTTTCCATTCTTTTATTATTATTATACATAAAACCCCATTCCTCTTTCTTATTTAAACCAATAATAAAATATCCTTCTGAATTCAACATTAGATTTCTTCCAATCATATCTTTAGAAAGTTTGACCAAATTATTGATCAAATGGTTTCCAAGATAATTAAGTACAATAACGCCATGTTTTTTTCCGGAGCTATCAAAAACCGGGGCACCAAACCGTATCATTGATTTCAAAGGCTGTTCAATTTGTCCATTTTCAATATTCAGGTCAAACGGAGATACAAATACTTCGTTTTTACTTAGATTAACTGTATCCTTGAAGTAATACCTTTTAGATTTATTTTGTAATTTAGTCTCATCGACAATATAGGGTTTTCCACTATTATAATTTATCCTGATGACTTCTTGTCCGGATAAGTTGAAGTACCTTATTTGGTCATAAATTTCTTTGGATTTTGCAAATAAAAGCCATTCTGCTTTAAGGTTAAGTTTTTCATTTTCAGAAGGTTCACTTAGATAATCATTTAGCCGGATGTTTTTAGAAATAAAATTCAAGTCTGAGGTTATTTCCCAAAAACTTTTCTCAAGACTTAATCTATGTAAATTGATTACTCTCTGTTCACTTTTGATTATATTGTCGATCAGAATATTTGTTCTCAAAGAATAAATAGCATAAAACATCATAGAAAAAAAAATAATGCCTATAACAAAAAGTACAATGAACCATTTAAAAAATAATTGTCTGCCATTTGCTTTCATGATTTAATTATACTTAATAATTTTTGTTTTTCAAGTTCAGTATATATTGTGGAAATATCTAATCATTGTTATAGATTGAAAAATCATGCAATTCTATAAATAATAAATTTGACAAAAGATTATTTTGAGTTAAAATTAAATGTACAATTATTCTAATTAAGGAGTATAAATGGATTTATTAAAAGTTAAGAATCTCTCTAAGAGTTTTGGTGATCTGAAGGCGGTAGATGATGTTTCTTTTTCCGTTCCTGAAGGTTCAATTTTTGGATTGATAGGAAGGAATGGAGCAGGTAAAACTACTACTATAAGGATGATGATGAATATCTATATTCCAGACCGTGGTGAGGTTTTTTTTAAAGAAGAAAAAATTGATAATACTTTTAAAGCAAAGGTTGGGTATCTTCCTGAAGAGAGAGGGCTTTATAAGAAAATGAAAATCCTTGATCTTCTTTTGTTCTTTGCAGAGATCAAAGGCAAATCTGGAAAAGAAGTCAAAAAGAGAGCGCTTGAATTGCTTGACAAATTCTCATTAAAGGACAGGATAAATTCAAAAGTTGAAGATCTTTCCAAGGGAAATCAGCAGAAGGTCCAATTTATTGCAACGATACTCCATGATCCTGAATTTATTATTCTTGATGAACCATTCGCAGGTCTTGACCCGATAAACATTGAGATTCTTAAAGATATAATTCTTCAATTGAAAGATAGTGGAAAAGTGATAATCTTTTCTACGCATCTTATGGATTTTGCTGAAAAAATGTGTGACCACATTGCTATGATAGATAGTGGAAAAATAATTCTCAGTGGCTCATTGAATGAGATAAAAGAGAGCTATGGACAAAAAAACATTTCACTTAAATATGAAGGTGATATATCTTTTTTACAAGATCACCCCATGATTGAAAAAATTACAGATTTTGGTAATATTACAGGAATTAGAGTTAAGGAGCAAAAGGACATTCAAAATCTTCTTAAACTTCTTCTTGAGAATAATGTAGTAGTTAAAAAATTTGATGCAAATGAGATCTCTCTACAGGAAATATTTGTAGAATTAGCTGGAAAAGAGATAGATTCAAGTCAAAAAAAAGAGGTGCAGTATGTTTAATAAAAGAGTTTTTGCTGTATTAAAAAGAGAACTCCGTGAAAGGATAATGACAAAATCCTTTATAATTAGTACGCTGGCTCTACCCGTATTAATGGGGGTAATATTTGGTCTTCAGTTTTTAATGATGTCTATTGAAGGTGATTCAGGTACTAAGATTACGATTGTTACTGATATTAAAAAGATATCAAGTGTTATTGAAGAAAAGTTTTCACAGATGAAATGGGTTAAAAATAAGGATTATTCTATTGTATACGAGACAATTGAAGAAGGACAGTTTGAAAAATATATTGCTGAAAAAAAAGGATTTGTCTTAGAGGGAGAAATTACAGGAATACTGTATGTTCCGCAGTCAGCAATGAAGGATAAAAAAATACAATTCTACTCAAAGAATACTAGAAATTTAACTATTGAGAGAAAAATGACATGGGTGCTGAATCAGGTTTTTATAGATTTTTACTTTAAAGATAAAAATATTGCACCAGAAGATATACAATTTGCCAGAGCAAATGTAAACTTTAGTACATTTAAAGTATCAAAAGATCAGAAAGCAAAAAAAGAGGGTAGTGGAAATCTTGTTTTATCATATGTTTTTTCCTTTCTTCTTTATATGAGTCTTTTAATGATGGGAGCCTGGGTCTTGAACTCTGTAATCGAGGAGAAGACAAATCGTGTCAGCGAAGTAGTACTTTCATCTGTAAATGCAAAGGAGTTAATGGTGGGGAAAATAGTGGGTTCCTCCCTTACCGGACTGCTGCAGATGATTGTGTGGTTATCACCTATATTAATTGTTGTTTGGCTCAAATTACCGGTTCTGCCTGCTGGATTGAATGTTTCAATAAGTATTATTCAAATTACTTATTTTTTGATTAATTTTTTTATAGGTTTACTGACTTTTGTTGGATTATATGCCTCTGTTGGAGCAATATTTAATACGCCGCAAGAAGCACAATCTGGAGCTGCACCCTTAATGGCGTTGATAATGATCCCATTTTTTATTGCTATTTCAATTATTAATAGTCCAACAAATATTCTTGCAGCAATTGCATCTATGCTGCCTTTTGCTTCAATAATAGTAATGCCTGCAAGAGCTGCTGTAATAGATGTTCCCATCTGGCAATTCATTGTCTCTTTTGTCGTAAGTATCGGTACAATACTGGCACTCTTCCCGATAGCAGGGAAAATTTATAGAATAGGGATACTTTCAACAGGAAAAAAACCAACACTTAAAGAACTGATTAAGTGGATTAAATTAAAATAAATTAATAATATTATATGATGGTAGAGACGCAAGCCTTGCGTCTCTACGTATTACCAGCAAAAAAACACTTTACATTTAATAGATTAAATCTGCCAGGAATAACTCAGTTTTAAGAATAAAGTCCTTGATTTTTGTGTTAAAGGAACGTCAAAATTACTCTTATATTCTCTGTAGCCCAAATAATTATCAGTATATCCTAAAAATAGAACAGTTCTTGGATTCAGTTGATAAGAGAAGAGAAATTGTGTGAAAAGCTCTTTGTATTCCGGGTCGATCTCAATAATGTAGTTATCTGAATTACGCTGATAGTCTATATATTGAATAATTCCTCTTAAAAAAATTCTGTTATTTATATGGTATGTCAAAGATCCTTGAATTATATTGGCGATATATAGTTGATTGGAATTTACCTTCATTTTTTCATAATCATAGCTGAGATCTAATTTTATATGTCTTCCCATATTATAATTGAAGCCGCCACTTAAACGAAAACGCTTACCTGGTCGGGAATTTGAATAGTCAATCCGGTCACCAAAATTTGTACTCACATATAATTGTAAATCAGCTAAGGGACGGAAATTGAAATTTATAGATCCTGTATTTAAAGTATAAATAATGTCATTATATGATTCTCTTGAATGTTCATATTCTGAATAAAAACTGGTATGTTTTGTTCCCTGAAATGCGAAATAGAACTCTATTTCTTCTCCAAGGAAAACATTTTTCTGATCATATGTATTTTCGTAATTCAGTCCAATTTTTATTTCTGTCCACCAGCCATTATTCTTCTGCCATCGATAATTGACGTCAGAATAATATGCGCGGTAATTTACCATAGGCATAAATCCAAGATCTGCTCGAAACTCTTCCCCTACATTTTGATATAGAGCATATATGTTTAAATTACGGGATGTGTAACTATAGTCTAATTTATACGCTATATCAGAAAATTCTTCCTGTAATTGATCAAATTCCCTGGCTGTAATTGAGTCATATTTTGTGGTTGAACGAGTCAATTGAAACTTGACCCGGTTACGGTTTAAGAAACGTGCCTCCCCGTCAATACCCAGGATACGGTTATAGTAATCACCACTGATACGGTTTGTGACTAAAGCTCCCAATGTATAATTATTGCCGAAATCTCTTTTATAACGAACTACAGCTGCCGTAGATTTCTCTTCAATGGATGTTGAACTGGATCCCTGATTTCCTGGAAAAATAATATTAGTAAGCTCATCTTTGACAAAATATGCTCCAATTGAATTACTCCCCTCCTTACCACTCAATTTTATTCCCCATTCAGGTTTATGCATCGTTCGGGTATATATGATATTCATTGGGGAGGAAAAAAAATCGGTTCCTTCAGTGAAAAAGGCCCTTTTTTCCTGGAAAAATAATGCGAAGTTCTGATTAATGTCCAATTGCCGGGAATCAGCTTCTACCTGAGAAAAATCAGGGTTAATGGTGCCGCTTAATGTTAAATTGGATGAAAGTCCCCATGTTGCTGTGATTCCCGGATCAAATGTATTAGAATCTGATTGTAGTTCACCATCTGGAAATGGATCCCTGATATCGGTTTTTGTACCGGTTAAAGTGGGGATGATCTCGATGTTTTTGCCGGCTTTTATATCTTCAAAGCCTATGATTTTCATGAATTGACTTTGATAAGAGTTATTATTCCGGTCTATCTTTACTAAGCCCATACGGTGTTTATAATCGCGCTGATACCACCGTGAGATATCAAGGCCCCATATTTGTTTTCCTTTAGTGCGCGGGAATTGAAGTGATGAAAACGGGATTGCAATCTCAGTAATGAAACCATTTTTTGTGATTCGCCCGACTGAATTCCAGATAGCATCCCATGATGGATTTCCACGAATGGTCTCGATCCCATCTCCCTGTACCCCTAATGGATTGCAACTTAAAAAATAATTTCGTCGTTCATCATTAAATGTATCCAGATTAATAACAATCATATCGTCATCTCTGACAGAATCACGATTTGCATAACGGGCACGAATATCACCTGGTTTTGGGTCATAACTAATAACTGCAAAATAAAGATGAGTGTGTGAGTAGAATACAAATATATCAGTTTTAACTTTTGCTTCAATATTTTCCCCAGGAGCAGTCTCAAATGGCAGGCTTAATTTTCGGGCGTTTTGCCAGCATGTTTCGTCTAACTTACCATCAATTTTAGGTTTGGTATTTAATTTTGGAATCGGAGTTGGATTGTTACTGGGAGATGCATATAACAATATTGAAATAGATATTAAAAAAGTGAATATTACAAATAGAACTGAATTTTTTATATTATTATACATTTTGTTTTCCTTATTTTTTATTTATTTGCTATATACGTAAAAAAGGTTAGAAATGTTCAAATTATTATGTTAAAATTATAAATGTCTATAATATTTCTCCTTCTAGCAGTTATTTCATCTTTAAGTATAGCAGTCCTTCTCAGAAATTTTGAGTTTAGAGGTGCAAATAGGGTTGTCATAATTGCATTTAATTATATCTCTGCAGGAACATTAGGATTATTAATGGCAGGTACTCATCAAATAGGAAGTGGTATTTATCTTTTTGGAAGTATTCTGGGTTTGTTTTTTGTTGTTGCTTTCATCTTATTCAGCAAAGCTATTAAATTGAAAGGCATAGCCAGTACTGTAACAATAGGAAGGTTATCTCTGGCTGTACCTGTACTTGCTTCAATACTTTTTTGGGGAGAACAGCCAGATTTATTAGAAATTGGCAGCCTGCTGATTATTTTTTTTATAATTTTTCTATGGGAAGGAAAAATTGGAAAAATCTCTCTTATTCTTATAACTATTTTTATGTTATTTGGATCAATTGATACATCAATTAAATTTTTCAAAATTAAATATCCGGTTTCAGATGACGGCTCTTTTCTGGTAGTGATATTTTATTCTGCTGCTGTCTGGAGCTGGATCTATCTTATATATAAAAAAGAAAAAATAAAGCAAAAAGATCTATTTTCAGGATTACTTCTAGGAATACCAAATTATTTTTCTACTTATTTTTTGTTAAAATCCCTTGAACTGGTTCCGGCTTATGTGACTTTTCCTTTCATCAATATCGGGTTGATTGTATCATCAGGATTGATAGGACATTTTTTATTTAAGGAACAATTATCAAAAAAAAAGATATTATTGATGGCTATGGGAATTATAGCCGTTTTTTTTCTAACTAGTTAATCCGGTATAGTTTAAGTCAAAGCAGCACAATTGGAATAATAATTTTTTAAATTAAAGCATTATATTAAATCTAATGCATCGGAGAATAAAATTGTGCTGATAATAAAGAATATAATAAACAACATAAATATCATTACTCCAATCATTGGTCTATCATTTATCAGGTGAACAAAACTATTTGTCCATCGTTTTGTAAGTGTAAAAGGACATTGTACCGGGGCAAATCCGTCATTTATTTTATGAAGCATTGACTGCATCTCTTTAACACTCTGATAGCGGTCAATAGGGTTTTTACTAAGTCCCTTTGATAACAAATGAGATAGATCTGCCGGAACTGCCGGTTGAAACTTATTTGCGACCATCATTGCAAATTTAGGTTTTTCTGTTGAGATAGCCTTTAGTAAAGCGCTTAATGAAGCCTTAGGTTTAAGATATGATTTTAATGTTAAAAACTCATAAAATAGTGCAGTTAAACCATATACGTCTGTTCTTCCATCGTGTTTATCGTTCAATCCTTCAGCTTGTTCAGGTGACATATAAGCCAGTGTACCAATAGCAAAATCATTCTCTGTCTCTATCATTCTTTCCCTGGATGGAAGTATCTTGTCAGCTTCTTTAATCTCATTTTCAAATTTATCCAATAATTTATTGAAGATACCTTTGCTTTCATTTGATTTTAATCTTTTTGATATTCCCCAATCCATTACCATTACTTCCCCATGTTCACCTATCATAATGTTTCCAGGTTTTATATCTCTATGAATAATTCTATTATAGTGAGCAAACTCTATTGCTTTTAGCATCTCCATGAATATACTGACTCTATATCCAAAAGAGTATTTTTTATGGTATTCTCTATCTCCTCCCTTAAGTTTTCCAATTATAGACAGTAGTGTCTCTCCCGGAGCATATTTCATGACAAAATAGTATTGTCCATTATTATCTATTCCAACATCATGAATTGGAACAATATTTGGGTGCTCAAGATGACCAACAATACGAATCTCATTAACAAATCTCATCAACATCATCGAATTATGCAGATCCTTTTTTAATCTTTTTATCGCCACTAATCTATATATATCTCTATCGAGAGCTAATTCAACATCTCCAGCTCCACCCTCTCCAATTTTCT
The DNA here is from genome assembly GCA_965371805.1 of uncultured bacterium. GTDB lineage: Bacteria > Acidobacteriota > Aminicenantia > UBA2199 > UBA2199 > JAOZTV01. The sequence continues at coordinate 10,366 of CBDUZW010000035.1, forward strand.
TCAGTATTTCATATCTCTGTTGTGTGTCAACAACAAATTTCATATTACCTGTACTACTGTCAATCTTTGGAAGTATTGTAAAGGATTTAATTGTATCGGTGGGAAGTTTATTTAATTCATTTTTGTCAAACTCTATTACTTCCGGTAATGTATCCGGCTTTGCTGGAATACCTCTTGTGTGATTTTCATTCGCAATAGGTTCCTTGATGTTTCTAATATCAGTTATCGCATGATTTATAATATTTGTTGATTCTAAAAACACCTGTTTTAATGGATCGGACTCATTTATGTCGTTCAAATTTATCTTTCTTGTTTCATTGTCAATCATACTGCCTCCTCTTGTATAATAAAAATGCTTTATTTTTTATTATACTACAAAGTAAAAAAATAAAAAAAGTAAAGAATATTTTTTATTGTAATATTATGTATTTTATAGCATACTACAATGTAGGAGATAAAAAAAGATAAATGGAATAATTATTTTTTTATTTACTCTTACCTATATGAAACCTAAGTTGAGCGATTTTAGTAAGCCTCGCTCAATTTAGGTTGGAGGTGGATTTTTGAAACTTGATGTTGTTATGGATAATTTCAATTTCATTTATAGATGTGCATACCGATATTCAGGTAACAAACTTGATGCGGAAGATCTGACTCAGGAGACAATGTTTTCAGCCTATAAAAGTTTTAATCAACTTAAAGATAAACAAAAATGTAAAAGCTGGATGTTCTCTATATTAAGAAATAATTATCTAAGAATGGTTTCCAAAAACAAAAAAACTAAACATGAAAGCATTGATGACCATATTGATGATGTTTATGAAGAAAGTAATCTTGATTATTTCAAAGAATTTTCAAACGAGCATCTTCATAAGACATTAAAGATATTCCCTGAAAAATATAAAACACCTCTTCTACTTTTTTATTTTAGTGATTTTTCTTATAAGAGAATTGCAGATATCATGGAAATTCCGATTGGAACTGTTATGTCAAGGATAGCAAGAGCAAAGGTTCATTTAAGAAAAAATCTGAGTAAATTAGGGAGTATTGGAAAAAAAAATGTAATAAATTATGACCTTAAAAGGGAGAATTCATAATGGAATGTAAAAAATATTGGGAAATATTAGAAGTATCCACCCTGGATAGGATGAAAATAGAAAAGACTAGAAAAAAACTGGACGACCATATAAATTCATGTCAACTATGTAAAGAAAAATTTAGTAAAGTTGAAGAATATGACAAGAAAACGAAGGCTGAAATGGCTGATATAGATGTCCCGGAAGAATTAAAATCTAAAATCAAACTGAATCTAGTGGGTGTGAACATTAAGGCTTCAAAAAATCACAAAAGTCTTATTATAGCGGGGAGTCTTATTCTAGTAATATTATTAGTATTATGGATTATAATTTAAAAAGTAAAAGATATTTAAGATATATCAAAAAAATGGAGGAATAAAATGAAAAAAATTATTTTAGTTTTAGTTACATTATCACTGATATTAACTTTACCCGTATTTAATAGCATGTTATCTGCGGATGCGAATGCATATAATGCAGGTTCTGGTTCTGATCAGAAAACAGTAAAGAAAGCAAAAAAAGCACTCACTTTATGCGGAAGCTGCGGAGAGTTGAAAGGCGGAGAAAAATGCTGTGCAAAAGATGCAAAGAAATGTTCCAAGTGTTCGTTGAATGCAGGTTCCCCCGGTTGCTGTAAGATCAAAAAGGGTAAGGATGTAAAGCTATGTAGTAAATGTGGTGATATAGCCGGCAGTGAAAAATGCTGTGCAAAAGATGCAAAAAAGTGTTCCAAATGTGGTTTAAATGCAGGGTCACCTGCTTGTTGTAAGGTTGATAAAACCAAAGCAAAACATAAACATAATTAATCTTTTCCTTGTAAAGGGGGGTAGAGAATCATCTCTACTCCTTTTACACTTTTAAAATTCTTAACTATTATCTTATAAATAATTTAAAGAAAATTTAGATTTTGTTTACCTTCTCAATATTATAGATTTTTTTATTATTATATGTATAATCATAATTGGGGGTTAATGTGAATTTTACAATTATTTATGGATCTGTACGAAGTGAACGCCAGGGTATTAAAGCTGTCAATTTTATTAAAAATCAGGTAATGCAGAGAGGACATGACGTATCAATAATTGACCCGGTTGAATATGAACTTCCATTCCTGGACAAGATGTATAAAGAATACCAAAAAGGGGAAGCACCTGAAAATATGGAGAAAATTGCAGAAATTTTCAGAAATAGTGATGGTTTTATATTTGTTACCGCTGAATACAACCATAGTATCCCATCTGTTCTAAAAAACATGATTGATCATTTTATGAATGAATATTTCTGGAAACCGGCAGCAATTGTCTGCTATTCGGCAGGCAATTTCGGCGGTGTCAGAGCTGCGGTTAATTTGAGGGTTATCCTGGGGGAAGTGGGGCTGGTTTCAATACCATCAATTTTTCCAATCTCAAAAATAGGAGATTCTTTTGATGAAGTGGGGACGGATCTTTCCGGCAAATATTCGAGGAGAATTAAAAAATTTCTAGATGAGTTTTTTTGGTATTCAAATACCTTAAAGGAGGGACGAAAAAAAGGTACACCATATTCATAAACGGAGAATTTAATGGAAAAAATAATAAATGGATTAATAGGTAAATGGAAAGTCAAATTTTTGTTTTCAAAACCTATTATTGCAGCTTTTTTTATTGGGAGCGTCATACATATACTCCAACAATTTAACTCTGTCTTTTTTTTAAAAAGAAGCTATATTTCAAAATTAATTGATGAATTTTCAATCTCTTTTATCGCTTTGGTTGTACATATTTTAGTTCCCTATATTATTCCTTTTATAATCTCTACTTTCGGTAAGTATATAACAGAATTTATTCAGAAAGAGAGTCTGATGAAATATCCACAATCAAACCCGAATATAGTCATGAAGATATGTAACTCAGGTGAAGTAGTCTTTATTAATAATATTGGAGAGCAGTACTGTGAAAAATTTGGAATAAAAGAAGAGGAATGTCATAAACTATTGCCTGATGATTATTTAAAAATAATTAATAATTTGATAAAGACAAACAGTGATATCTCAGTTTACAAACAATATGAAGATCATATATTTGATTATAAGTTTACATCATTTTTTGGAGAAGATGCAGTCTTTGTTTCAGGAGTAGATGTTACTCATTTGAAAAGGTTAGAATCGATTGTTGGCAATGCAAATTCGAAAATGGCAGAGATTATGCTTTTTTTTGATCAGTCTGTAGAACTGTATAAGAATAGAACTTTTGATATTGAAAACCAAAATAAAAAAATGATGGATCTATTATTAAAAGATAGTGCCGATGATACAGCAGATAAAGCTGATTATATATTTTTGACAGGGAGGATAGAGTCTACGAAACTTGCAGGTTATATTTATTGTAAGGAAGAAGGAAAAATAAAGAAATGTCCTAAGGAAATTCTCATCGATTCTGATAAAGATAGTGTTGCAATTGTGAAGGGAGTAGACGGAGGGACTTATTCTAATTGGAATGATGAATTTACTAATATTGAGGATTATCAGGAATTATTTCATCCAGATGTAAGAGAAAAAGTTGGAACTGTCAGTGGATTTGCTACATTTCATAGTGGAGATGTTGCTTTAATTGCTTTTTATAAAACAAAGTATGTAAATAAATATGACTTAAATATATTAAAGAGTATAGCAACATATAGTAACTCTCTTGGGATTTTACTAAATAAAAGCCTGGAAGTGGAAAATGCATTTATATACACTGTTGAATCACTTGCAAGAGCGGCTGAAGCCAATGATGATGATACCGGAGATCACATACTAAGGGTTAATGAATATTCGAAAATTTTGGCAGAGGCAGTAGGAATGGACGCTGATTTTGTCAAAACAATCCATTTTTCGGCACAGATGCACGATGTAGGAAAGATTCATATACATCCGGATATTTTAAAAAAACCGGGGAAATTGACTGATGAAGAATTTAAAAAAATGAAAGCACATCCTTTTTTCGGTAGGAAAATCCTTGGTAATTCTCCTAAATTAAAAATGGCAAGGGAGATAGCTGAATCTCACCACGAAAAATGGAACGGGAGAGGTTATCCAAAAGGTTTAAAAGGTGAAGAAATACCTATATCCGGTAGAATTGTAAATTTAGTTGATATTTATGATGCACTCAGGCAAAAAAGAGTTTATAAACCATCGTTTTCTCACCAGAAGGCATATGAAATAATAACCGAAGGAGATGGGAGGGTTAATCCTACAGAGTTTGATCCTTTACTATTGGAAGCGTTTAAAAATATACATGAAAAATTTGATGATATCTTTGAAAAATTCCACCCGAATGAATCCTGATTCAAATCAAGGGCTAACTACGCATTAATATTTTAATATTGTTAATAAGTTCTTAAGTCTTCTGCTGGTTGAATTTTTAAATGAATTATTACATAATATAGTATGAAAAAATATTTATTAGCAATTTGTGTTATTTTTATTTTCACCCATCTATTTTCTGATATTGTAAATTTGAAGTATATAAAAAAACAATTAGATGAATTGTACTATTTAATAGGGGACTCAAAACCATTTACAGGTACCGCTGTTGATTACTATAAGGATGGTCAGAAAAAGAGAGAAATAGAATATAAAGAGGGTAAATTCCATGGTCAATATGTCATGTGGAAAAGAAAAGGATGGAAGAGTCTGGAGATAAGTTACAGAAGTGGAGTCATACATGGCAAATTTATTATATGGCAGAATAAAAACAACAAGCAAAAAGAGATAGGGTATTTTGATGGGAAAAAATCAGGCTTAACTAGAGAGTGGTATAAAACCGGGGAAAGACGTTCTGAAACCAAATATAAGGATGGGCAAAAACAGGGGGAGTTTATACTTTGGCACATAAAAGGACATATTGATACTCAATTCACATATAAGGATGGGAAAAAACATGGAACCTATCTGAAGTGGAATATAAAAGGATTTATTGAAGCTGACATCAAATATAAGGATGGGCTTAAACATGGAAAAGCAATGGAATGGTTTAAGGAAGGAGTAATAAAGAGTGAAATAAATTATTTTAATGGTAAGTTTCATGGGAAGCGGATAGAAATGGATATTAATGGAAATGCTTTAAAATTCGAAACCTGGATTCATGGGAAGAAACTGAAACTTAAGGAAAATAAATCTTAAATTTTTTGCAATACAAATGATTCGACTGCTTTGTAAATGAAATATGAACTGAAAATAATCAAAATATATCCTAAAATTCTAGTTATTTTTGCAGTTCTTGCTGGATTGAAAATGTTTTTCATTTTCTTTGTTATGAATATAATTAACATAAAATATGTGACTGCTCCAAAAATAACTGTGAGAACGAAGCCTATTTCATAATCTAATCTGAGCGGTATCCTTATATTTAAACTATCAAGGAACTTTAATCCAATCATCCAGGATAAAATCCCTAAAGGATTTACCATAACCATTGCAAGACCTTTAAAAAAAGCCCATCGTTTTCTTTTTATTTTTAAGACTAACTGTTCCTCTTTTCGTTCAATAATTTTTGCATCCTTTATTGAAAAAAAACCTAGTATCCCCGTTATTATTGCGGTAATAATGAAGAATATTCCTTCGAGATTATAATGCGAATCACGAAATGGACTGATTCCAAAAAATGCGGTCATCGCCCATACTGCATCTCCAATGCCAGCGCCAAATGCAATTGCTATTGCCTGAGGATACAGTTTTTTTAATGAATAATTAAAAACTTCAAGATTTACCGGTCCTATTGGGATACATAATAAAAATCCGATAATGAAAGAAGATAAATAAAAATAAACTATTGGTGCATATTGTTCCATATATTATATTCTACCAAGATGAGGAGAAAAGTCAAATACAGCTGATTAAAAAAGGGAGAGAATTATCTCCCTTTTTTAATCATTGAATTGAACTATTTTAGTCGGTATGTTACTCCTAGCATTGTGTAGGAACTGGACCAGTCTCCAATAATAGAATAAGTCTCTTTTAAATTAACTGCCCATTTTTTTGAAAAATAATATCTAACATTTGCAATTAAACTGACAAACAGTCCACCGCTGAGGACTTCATCCTCCCAATCTGATGAGTAAATTGAGAATCCAATAGAGGCACCGGCAGATACATCTAATTTTTTAACTTTAATTTTATTAAAGTGGTAGAGAGCAAAGACAGATGGGGTTATCAATGTTTGGTTATAATCTCCAAAAATACCAAGATCATATCCCCATGATTGAAACATGACAGTTGCTCCAACACCGATGTTTTCTTTTATTCCCATTTCATAACTTATACCAAAAGGTGTTGAAAACGAATTAAAACCAAATTCGCCTGTTAGAAATGAAGATCCTTTTTTAAACTCTTTTTTTCCTGCCATTAATGACAATCCAAAAACTAACGATAAAACAATAACTAATGTAAAAATTTTTTTCATAAAATTTCTCCTTTTTATTTTATTATATAAAACTCGCGTATATATATCTCATTTCTTTTAATATTGCAAATTAGTTAAATTTTAACCTGCATATTCTAATCGTTGAAAAAAGTGCTTATTTTAGGTATAATGATATATGAGTTTTTCTGATCCGGTTTATTTGTATTTATTATTTTTAATTATTCCGTTTATATTTCTATTAATATTTAATTTCAAGAAAAAAAAGAAACTTCAACTGGATTTTATCTCTGATACTGCTTTTAAAAAAATAGGAGTAAAATCCAGTAATGATATAATTGTTGTCAAAGCGATACTTATCACTTTGTCTCTTATCTTTTTTATATTTGCTCTTAGTGGTCCAGAATGGGGCGAAAAAAAAGAGGAAGTTTCTGTTAAAGGAATAGAAGTGATTTTTTTACTGGATACATCAAGATCAATGGATGCTCAGGATCTTAATCCAAATAGGCTGGCAGTTGCAAAAGATCTTATAATAAATATTGTCGATAATGTAAAAAATAAAACTGATTATTTCGGGTTGATTAGTTTTGCCGGAATTGCTGAGACTGAAACAGCCTTGACCGATGATCAGGATTTTTTTAAAATGAGGGTAAATTCAATAGTTATAAGTCCAGATGAGATTCAAGGTACAGATTTTTATAGTGCATTCAGGCTGGCAGTTGATACTTTAAAAATGTCAAAGAATAAAAACCATATTATTGTTCTTATCACTGATGGTGAAGATCAGGAGAAAGAGTGGAAAAATATAATCCCTGAACTGAAAGAAGAAAAAATAGTCGTTTTTACTGTTGGAGTTGGGAAAAATACAGGAGCACCTATCCCTAAAAAGGATAATGATGGTAATATAACAGGATATAAAACTGATAATAAGGGAGAGAAGATCAGAACAGTACTTGATGAATTGTCTCTTATAAAAATTAAAGATGAGACAGGAGGCGCTTATTTTCGTCTGACTGATATCTCAGGAATTGAACAGATCGTTTCCGGGCTTGATAAATTTGAGGGTTCAATTCTTGCTAAAAGAATATCGGTAAAAAAAATAAACAGATATCAATATCCTTTGTTCTTTGCTTTCTTTTTATTGATATTAGAGATGCTTTTAAGTGATAGGAGATTGAAATGGAAAAAAGATTAATCATTGTCCTTCTTGTGCCACTGTTGATGTTTTTTAAATGGTTTGATCCTATTGTTAGAGAAAATAATAAAGGTGAAGAGGCATATAAAAATAAAAAATATAAAGAAGCATTAAACCATTTTAAAATTGCACGTGATACCCTTTCTTTTTCAGACAGCCACAAAGGTGAAGTGATTCGGGTTATTGGAAAACTTGATAAAATGAGTTCATATATACAAAATATAAAAGCTGATACTCTGAACCTCTCTGATTTAAATGATAAACACAGGAAGCAGTTAATTTCAGAGTTTTCCGGTCTATCAAAAGGACTTGTCAGGTTTGTTGAAAAGGCTGTCAGTTATTCAGATAAAATTAATGACAAAGAACTTTTAACTCTCTCACAAAAGATAGTTGAAAATGTAAAAGAGCTGAATAAAAATATCATTGATGGTTTTTCAAAAAACAAAGGATCAGCAGATATTGGAATGATATTTAAAGCTATTGCTTATACAAAATCTCAAACTGATCTTTATAATTCAAAAATCGGGACAATTAGTGAAGGAGTGCAAGTTACTCCTGATCTGGAGGCACTAAGATATAATGTTGCTTCATCATATTATGAACTTGGAGATTATAAGAATGCTAAAAATGAGTTTGAAAGGATAAATCCTGCTAAATCAAATATAAAACAATCTGATCTTTTTTATGATCAGGGAAATACTCATTTTAAAATGAAGGATTATGAAAGAGCCCTTGAATTCTATAAAAAAAGTTTAAGAAAAAACCCGGAAGATGTAGAAACAAGACAAAACTATGAACTTACTCTTGAAATGATAAAAAAACAAAAAAAAGATAAAAAGGAAGATAAAAAAGATAAGAAACAGGATAAAAAAGAAAAAGATAAAAACAAAGAGGAACAGAAAAAAGATAAAGAAAATAAGCCTGAAGATAAAAAAGATAAACAGGAAAAGAAACAGGAAAAGCAGGAAGAACAGAAAAAAGATGAAAAGAAAAATGTGAAACCAGAACAGAAACATAAAAGTATGTTACAGTTCATTAAGCAGAATGAAAAAAAACAGATGAAAAAAATGCTGCAGAAGAATAAATTACTCAAGTATGGAATAAAAAAAAGTAAAAAAAAGAGGAAAGACTGGTGAGAATTAATACAATAATTTTATATACTTTATTCTTATTGATATCTTTTAATTTGACTGCTGCTGATTTTGAGATTAGTGCTTCAGTTGATGCATCCAAGATTGGAATTGAGGATGTCCTTATTTATACTCTCAAAATAAAAGGGAATGTTAATATTCAAACGCCTGATATTTCTATTATTAAAGACTTTAGAATACAGTCAACTGGAAATAGTAGAGAATTTATGAATATGAATGGCCAGATGACCCATTATTTTTATTTTAATTATACGCTTATCCCCAAAAAGACTGGCTCATTTAATTTGCCTTCAATATCATTTACATATGATGGTAAAACTTATAAAACAAAAAGTTTTAAAATTGAAGTAGTGAAGGGAAAAATAAAAAAGAGTACTAATAATAGCCGGATGGGCAATCGAGCTCTGAGGTCTGTTTTTGATAACTCATTTAATGATCCTTTGGATAGTATGTTCAGAAGAAGGAAACCTCAAAAACAGGAAATAGATGTTTTTTTAAAAACTGATGTCTCAAGTAAAACAGTTATAAGAGGCGAGCAGATAATCTATACAATCTATCTTTATGCCAGAAACAGAATAACGAACGTTAACCTCATGTCTGACCAATCTTTTCCAGGTTTTTTTCAGGAATGGAAACCAATAACAGGACAAATCGAGGGGAGTAGAAAAGAATTCAATGCAAAGATGTATGAGGTATATGAGATAAGGAAAGTAGCCCTATTTCCAACAAAATCCGGAGAATTGACGGTCCCACCATTAAAGTTTGTTATAAACGTATATGATCCTTATTCATTTGCTTTTTCAAATTCTAAAAAAATATTCAGAACAACAAAAAAAATTAAAATTAATGTCAAAAAAGATACTGGACAATCAGGTTTGCCGGTAGGTTCATATACAATGAAATTATCTCTACTCTCCAGAAACATAGATATAAATGAAATATTAACTGTAAATTTAGAAATAGAGGGAGTTGGTAATATCAAAACATTGCCTGTCCCGGAATTTGCCCCGAATCCATACTTTAAAGTTTTTGAACCGGTAGTAAAAAGAGAGTCCCTTTTTACTGACCGTGGTATTGAAGGCTCAATTAATTCTGAAATGACCTTAAATTTTAAAAAAAAAGGTCTTATTGTCTTGCCGTCATTAAATTTAAGAATTTATGATCCAATAAAAAAGAGAGTTGTAAATTTAAAAACAAACCCAGTCCATATTAAGGTTTCTGGAATTAAAGAAAAAAATGAAACAATGGTCCCATTGCAAAAAGAGATTATTGAGACAAGATTTGATATAACATATATTAAAGAGGGAAGACTTAATAAAAAAAACAGTAATTTTTATAATCAGAAACTGTTTTATTATCTGTTAATACTCCCATTCCTTATAAACATAATATTTATATTAAAAACATTTGTTTTTGACGGTTATGTTAAGAATAGCTCTTCTCTAAAGAAGAGAAAGTTTTTCTCTCATATCCAGAAAAAAATGAATTTAATAAAAGAGTATGGCGATATTCATTCGGTAATAGAGGAGTATTTTAAAGAGAGGAGCGGAGTTGGTTTCTCTGACTTAACAAACATTACGATTGAAACTTTTTTGGTAAATTTAAAAATTGGGGAGTCGGAAATAAAATTGATTCTTGGAATAAAAACCGGATCTGAATCTGCGAAGTTTTCTCCTCAAAAGATAGCCACTACAAAGATCAGATCGGACATTAATGGTTTATTAAAAGTATTAAAAAAAATTGAGAGCAGGGTATAGAAACTTATGAAAAAAACAATTATTCTGACATTGCTTATTTTGATTACAGGCTTGTTGCTAAAAGGACAAACAGTCTCTGAACTTTTTTCAGTTGGAAATGACTTATATAAAAAGAATAATTATACAGAGGCTTTGAAGGTTTATATAAAAATTAAAGAAACAAGGGAAGATTGGAAGGTTTATAATAATATTGGCAACTGTTATTATAGACTGAATGATTTTGTGAAGGCAAAGATTTTCTATTTAAAGGCCAAAAAACTCAATAAACTTGAAGTTGATATTGATAATAATATAAAAGTTGTAAATAATAAGTTCAAAGATAAGAATCCTGAAAGAAAAAAAGAGTTTTTTAGTAATACAATCAGCAAAATTGAGTCAGTTGTCTCTTTAAATTTTCTTACAGTTCTATTAGTGGTTCTTGTTTTTGCGTTAAATATCATTTTGTTTTTACTGATAAAAAATCGTGGGAACGGGAAAAGTAAATTTTTTCTATATTTAATAGCGATTATATTTATACTTTCAACTTTTACTGCCTTTTACCTTTCATATAGGGTGGAACAGAAGAATAAAAGAGTTTTGGGAGTTGTCTTGAAAGATAATACTGCTTTACGGAGTGGAAAAGATACTAATAGTAAATCTGAAATAATTAATGCAGGACTTGATCTGAGAATTATCGAAGAGGATGAAAATTGGGTAAGAGTAAGAATTACAGATGAAGTTGAAGGCTGGGTAAAAAAAACTGACATAGAAATAATCTAAGTTTATTTCCTGATTAATATTTAAATATTTATTTAACTTTATTGAATATTTTTTTTTTTTATGTTCAAATGCATTATACTAAATGATATATTAAAGGAGGAATTGAAATGGGTGACACTGGTAAAAAAGATAAGGGTAAAAAAGAAGTTCAGAAAGAAGCTAAAATGAGTCTAAAGGAAAAAAGAAAGGCGAAAAAAGAGAAGAAAAACAACAAATAAGTTTAATAAAGTATATGCCTTCATTGAATCAGTGAAGGCATTTGTGCCAAAATCGTCGGTTTAGATAACCACAAAAAAGTCTTGTTGACGTGACGTTGGTTTTTTTTAGTCTAACATAATGCATATTGGGTAAACGGAATCATATCTGTCTTTTTACTCAATCTAAGTTTTTTTTTATATTAAGTCCTGGCACATGAATTAAATTAATGAAACAGTGTGGTCTATTGATCCCTTACAAAACTTTCGTTAAATATGAAAATAAATTATTTTAATCTGAGATATTATATTGTCTTTTGTATATAATTTTATCTAAGTGATTTTATAATATTCTTCTGGAGGAATGATGAAATATTTTTATAGTACAAAAAAAAAAAGTCCCATACATCTATTATCTTTGATTTTACTTCTATCATTAATTTTTGTGAAACAGGCAGATGCAAAACCGCAAACGCCAAAATTTTTAAAAATAGAGGTGCATTCTGCTACCAATACTAAAAACCCTACAGGTTTTTATATCAGCTGGAGTTCCCAAAGACCGGATAATTACTATTTTGTTTTGGAGAAAATCATTAATAATGGAAATTGGGTAGAGATCGAGCGAAATGTCATCGACAGATACAAAAAATTCTATTTTGACCAGGCAATTGTACCAAATATGAATTATTGTTATCGAGTAAAACTAAAAGGGAGATATAGAAACGAAGGTAATCCTACTTATATTTATACGGAATCCGACTTTACAGAACCAGTTTGTTATAAAGCGCCGAGAATCCCTTTACGCCCATCTGGACTTGTTGGAACGATTCAATACCCTGAAGTTGGAAAAGCGACTTTAATATTTAACTGGCATGATAAGGCAAATAATGAGAAGGGCTATGAAATCGAATTAATCAATAAATATGGTCATCTGATTAAGAAGGAATATCTCCCCGCCAATTCAACTGCTCTTACTTTGAGATACAGAGGCAATATGATTGACCCCTTGTCCATAAGAATAAGAACCTTTAATATGTACTACTCGGCATATTCTGATAAAATCACATTAACCCCCAAGGCAGATTTAATTCCAGAACCAAGGAATTTTAAGCTTGGACGGGTTGATTCAAAGAGTGTCAGGTTGGTCTGGTTCAATCCAACAAATTATCTAAAAATCAGGCTTCAGCGGAGAAATCTTGGAAAGGCCTATCAAATAAAAAAAACCGGTATTCATATGATGTCACAGTTTAAGCACTATAAATGGGTCCAGGGGAATCCGGTTCCATCTTATTATGAAGATAGAGACGTCAAACCAGTATTCTGCTATGAATATAGGATCAGCGGCGAGATGAATATGGGTGAATCAAAATTTTCAAAAATAGTTTCAGTGACAACCGCAAATGAGACACATACCATCCCTCCAATCCTTCTGCATCCTGTGCCTGACCGACCGATAAATCTCAGAGTCAGTCTCACTGGTCTAAATACTGTAAAATTATACTGGATTGACAAATCCAATAATGAGACAGGTTTTAAAATAGAGGTCAAACTAGGTAATGCCTTATTGTTTAAACCACTCTCAACTACTGGGGTAAATATAACTCAATTTGCAATAAAGAATTTAAAGCCCCTAACATATTATTCCTTCAGGATCCGTGCATTTAACAAAAATGGATATTCTCTTCCATCAAATACGGTAAGGGTTCGCACAAAGAAGACAAGATAAGAAAATTGTAAAAGCATAGATTTATATGATAAAATAGACCTATGGAAAGAGATAAAATTAAAATCATGGGGATATTGAATATAACCCTCGATTCATTTTCTGATGGGGGAAAGTTTCACAATCCCGATAAGGCATTATTTCATGTTGAACAGATGATAATTGACGGGGCGGATATAATTGATGTGGGGGGAGAGAGTTCACGGCCCGGTTCAGAAGGGATCTCATTATCAGAAGAGATGGATCGTGTGATCCCGATAATTGAAAAAATTAAGGAAATATTTGATATTGCAGTCTCAATTGATACAACAAAGAGTGAAGTAGCCAGAATTGCAGTATCTGAATACAAAACTGATATTGTCAATGATATCTCTGCACTGAGCAAAGATGAAAAAATGGCTGCTACTGTATCAAAATTGAATGTACCTGTGATATTAATGCATATGAAGGGGATTCCCAGGAATATGCAGGAAAAGCCTTTCTATGAGGATGTAATAAAAGAGATTAATGGTTTCTTTAAAGAAAGGATTCAGTTCGCTATAGATAGTGGAATCGGAAAAGGGAATATTATTTTAGATCCGGGAATAGGTTTTGGGAAAAGACTTGAGGATAATTGTCGAATCATCCGTGAATTAGCGGAATTTAAAAAATTTGATCTTCCAATACTGATGGGACTTTCCAGAAAGCGGTTTCTTGGAGAAATAACCGGAGAACAGAATCCGGCAGAACGGGAGATAGAAACTGCTGTTGCAAATCTAATATCAATAAAAAATGGAGCCTCGATCATAAGGGTTCATGACGTAAAAACAACAATAAAAATGCTAAAAACCTATTCTTCTTTGAATTAAAATGAAAATTTACAGAATATGAATGACACTGGTTATAGGAATGAATATTTTAAGATTAAATTGTAATGAAAAAAATATATAGCTACTAGTTTTTAGATTAAAAAACTATTAATATGAAAAAGAGCAGGTCTTATGACTCTGCCCTTTTTTATTAAATGTCGGTAAATGAATACCGAATAATTATTTCTGTTTTAACAATCCTCTGATTGTTACAATTAGATCATCTGGATCAATTGGTTTTTCCATGAACTTTTCAACTGGCATGAAATCGCCATCTCTTTCCAGATCAAATTTAAATTTTGTTCTCTGATTTACAGCTGTAGCAAGAATGATTGGGATATTTTTAAATTCTTCTTTGCCTTTTAAGAAAATTGCAAAGTTAAAACCGTCGCTGTCTCCTTCAATCATAACGTCCAATACGATCAGGTCAACTTTACCTTTTTCTACTATCTCTTGTGCAACTGCAATATTTGTTGCGGTAATAACCTCATAATTATTATGTTCCAGAACTATTTTTCTTGATTCCAGTACATCTATGTCATCATCTACTACTAAAATTTTTTGACTCATTTTTCTTGTTCCTCCTTAATTATTTTTCTACTTTATATTCGTCTTTATTAAACTCGATTGTATCAATAGTTACTTCATCACCAGACAGCATCGTCCGTACGGAAGATTTGCATTTTGGACATTGATCATACATATTAATGATTTCATATTCAAAATTGCACTCACACTTTGCTTTAGCTTTTGATTCTGAAATTTCTACTTTAACATTGGAGAGTCCATCTTCTTTCAGGATAGCCTCTATGCCAAAATCAAGTGAGTCTGCTACTATTCCAGAAAATTGTCCAATACTTAAATTAATTGTTGTAAGAAACTCATAATGTTCACTATAATTGGTTTTAATAGTACTTACAATATCAGTTGCAATAGCAAATTCATGCATCAGGTCCTCCAGACAAAACTTCATTATACACATCCATGACTAGAGCTTCAAGTGAATTCTCTACAACTTTACTTAGTTTTTCAGACATTTTTATCTCAGCTACCTGAATGCCATAAATAACAAGTTTCATTCCTTCAGTTTTTTTCAACTCTGAGGCCTGATCAAGAAAGGATATCAGATCAAATTCATGAAGAGAGTAACCTTTGTATTGTTTTAGACTTCTTACTTTATCTGGGGTAAATCTTGTATATTCTCCAGGTTTAAGTCCTAAGTTACCCGCATCAATAAATATTACTTTTTCTCTTTCCTCAAACTGGTGTAGTAGATTCATGCCTGGTGTACCTGCATCAACTATATCAACTTTCTGTCCGTCCAATTTTTCTCTGAGAATTTCAACAGCATGCATACCGGCCCCTTCATCACCAAGAAGGTAATTTCCAAGACCGATTACAGCTGTTTTATTTCTTCCCATAGGTTCTTATAGTTTATTTAAACTCTATATTCAAATAATGTGTTGAACAGGAAATACAAGGATCATATGCTCTTACAAGCATCTCCATTCTAAATTGTAACTCTTTTTCACCGAGATGTTTCATTTCAGGAACCATTTTTTCAAAATCAAGCTGAATATTATTATGGTTAAGATTTGTTGGAATTACACAATTCGCTTTTACGCATAATCCATCATCATCATATTCATATTCATGAAATAGAATTCCTCTTGGTACTTCAACTGAGCCGGAACCACTTCCTGCTTTAATTTCAAAATTATTATCTTCAACTTTTAGATCTTTAGCAAGTAACCAGTCAATACATTCAATTGATTTTTCTACTGCAAATACAGCTTCGACAACCTGAGCTATGTTATTCATATATGGATTATAATTTATTCCATTTAATCCTAACATTTCTCCAACTGCTTTTGAAAGATCAGTTAGCTGGTTATAATTGTTATTGTATCTTGCAAGTGCGCCAACCATAAATGAGTCTCTATTGAATTTTCCATATTTAGCTGTAGATTGTGGAACAATAAATTCATTTACGATTTCCTTATATTGAGAAATTGGTAAAGCTTCTTTAATATCATTTGTTATGCAGTCTCCTTCATAAAAAGCATATTCTTTTTTGCTTGATAATGATAGGTATTCGGTCTCTCTTGTAAAGTTAGGAAGTTCACCGGCTAGAGATTTTATAACTTCTGCTAAAGCTTTAAGATCTGGAACAGATGCGACTAGCCTATCTTTAAGTCCCTGCAATTGTTTTTTGTCAGGCATTTTTGAGAATTTGCCAACTCTTGCTCTAATTGGGTGAGTCGTTCTTCCACCAACTATATCACAGAATTCATTTGCAAGTCTATGGAGTTTAGTAACTAAAAGAACAACATCCGTATGTGTTTTTATTAAAGGAAAAACACTTCCAACTCTGAGCAGATCCGGAGTTACAAGATATCCAACATGCAGAATATGACTCTGAAGCGTTTCGCCATGTTTTAACAGTTCTCTTAACTTTGTAGTGGTATCTGATATTTCAATACCCATTGCATTTTCAGTTGCCTTCAATGAAGCTAATGTATGTCCAATTGAACAAATCCCACAGATTCTTGAAGTTATAGTCGCTACTTCATGGTATTCTCTTCCAACAACCATTGCTTCAAAAAATCTTGGGGCTTCAGGTACCTGCCATTGAATTATATTTTGTGATCCTTCTGACAGATCAACTTTGATGTTTCCATGTCCCTCAACTCTTGTTACGTGATGAACATCTATTTTCATATTTTCACTCATTTTTTTACCTCCGGATCAACTCCGAATATGTTGATCTTCCTTTTTATTTCATCTACTGTATAGTTATATTTTTCAAGGATTTCATGCATTGCATTTTTATTCGGATTATCAACAGTTCCTCTACATGCTTCACAGGCAACGGCACTTGACGGGCAAACTGCTTCACAACCAGCTCTTGCCAGTGGTCCAAGACATATCTGCCCCAGATCAAAAAGACATTCATTTTCCTGAAGTTTACATTCTACACAGACTGGATAATTAGGAAGTTTAGGAATGATTCCAAGACTTATCTCTTTAATAAATCTTACTAACTCAGTTCTATTTATAGGACATCCTGGTAAATATAGATCAACTTTTACGACTTCATCTACCGCTTTTGTTGGATAAGTGTCCAGATGAGGCATATTATACTTATCACCATATACCATCTTTTTTACATTATCAAGACTGGGATTATTGTTTTTCAATCTGGGAATTCCACCTGATACAGCACATGCACCAAACGCAACAATTAGACCACTTCTTGCTCTAATATCCTTTATTTTTACTTCATCAACTTCTCTTGTTATAGCACCTTCAATAAAAGCGATGTCATATGCAGGGGCTTTGCCGGTTATTGCCTCTCTAAATTCAACAATATCAACAAGCTCAGCTACACCAATAACATCCTCTTCGAGATTAACTACCTGGAGCTGACATCCTTCGCAACTTGCAAAGTCAAAAAATGCAACTTTTGGTTTAGCCATTAGATTGCCTCCTTTAAATGTTTAATGTCATCATAATAGAAGACTGCTCCATCCTGACAGACATAAATATTGTCCATCTGGCAATGTCCACATTTCCCAACACCACATTTCATTCTTCTTTCCAATGATACAATAATTCTCTTATCTGAGAAATCCAGATCATGAAGACTCATAATAACAAATTTATACATTATTGGAGGTCCAACAATGATTGCATATGTATTCTTAGGATCAATATTTGGGACTTTTGGAAATAATGTAGTTATAACTCCAACATTTCCATCCCACTCTCCCGGATTACATGTATCAACTGTTTCGATAAAATTAATATCATCTCTTTTTTTCCACTCTTCTATCTCATCTACAAATAATCTCTGGCTGGGATCCTTACAACCGAACATAATAGTGATATTTTTATAATCATCTCTATGTTCCAAAGCATATTTTATAGCCGATCTTGCTGGAACGAGTCCAATACCACCTAATACAAACAGGAGGTTTTCGCCTTTTAAATTATTCATAGGAAATGATGTTCCGAATGGTCCTCTTATTCCAACATTTTCCCCGGGTTCAAGACTATGTATTGCATTTGTAACCGCACCTGTATTTCTGATAACCATTTCAAAAGTATTTTCATCAGATGGAGATGAAGAAATTGAAATAGGCGCTTCTCCAACACCAGGTATTGATATTTCTGCAAACTGACCAGGAAGATGTCCTAAAGATCTGTTCTTAAGTTCAAATAGAAAGAAACTATCAACATTGGTCATCTTCCTCTTCTCTTTTAAAATAGCTACTTCAGGCAGATATATTGAATTTTGTTGTATCTCTGTACTGCATTCACAATTTTCACACATTTTTATCTCCTTATTTATTATCTTCCATGTATTTCAGTATTTTAACCGGACCGGCTATATCTGAAGTACATGAATATGCACATCTTCCACATCCGACGCAGCCAAAAGAATGAAATTTTTCTGGAAGTCCTTTTCCTTTTCTGTACATACGATGTCTGAATCTGGCACCTTTATCTTTTCTGAAATTATGACCATCGGCGCATACTGCAAAATCTTCTAACATACAGCCATCCCAGGTTCTCACTCTGGTACCATTCTGAAGTGATAATTCTACTTCTTCGGATACATCAAAGCAATAACAGGTTGGGCATACAAGAACGCATGAACCACAGGAGAAACATTTCTCTCCGAATTTTTCCCAAACCTTATGGTCATGATTCTTTACAAGATATTCAGGTATAAGTTCGGTTGGAACTGGAATTCTCTGGTCATCTTTTACTTTATTCTTTCCTTCATCTATATCAGCGAGTGAATAGTTATTTTTTATGAAGTTTCCACCATCAAGATATTTTTTGCCTTTTTTTGAAACAACTTCAACAACATAATCGTCTCCCATATCTACAAGCATTAGATCAGATACTTTATAAGCCTGATCTTTAAGTACAGATTTTGCAAATCTATATTTAAAGTATTTTGTAGGGTACATACCTATCATAAGAGAATTTTCTCTTTTCTGCATATAGTGTTCGTCTCTCTCACCTTCAGAAAAAGCCTTATCCATTAAGAAAAGTGAGGCAAGATCATAGTAATGTACACCAACAAGTGTGATTTTATCGCACTTATTAACAGCGACATAAGACGCAGCATCCTTTGGTTTAAACTTTAATAAAACTTCTTTTGGTGGTTGAAAATACTTCTTTGGCGGAAGCATAGTCACATCATAATCCATCTGGAGATCATCTATAGATTCAAGATCTGCAAATGCAAAATGGGACCCTTTCTTTACAACGCCAATGGTTCTTTCATTCGAATTTTTAATCTTTTTTTCAATAAAAGATCTAAAATCATTTTTTGAAATCTTCAAAACTTCCATTTAGCACTCCTTTTTTATATTTTTTTGTTTTCTATATACTCTGTAAAAACACTTGTTATTATAGTTAAGTAAATAACGTTTAAATTATAACAATTTAGCTATGGTTGTCAATAATAAATGCTTAAAAATATATTTTTTTTACATCTTGCAAATATTTTTGTTTTTTATTATTATTATATTTATCAAATGACAAGGAAGGGGATTTTGAAAAAAACAGTTAACTCGGTCTTAATATTTTTTGTGTTTAGCTTGATCTTATTTGCAGAATTACAAAAAAGACCAGAACTGGAATTCAGTCATCTGTCAATAATTGATGGGCTCTCTCAAAGTTTAGTAATGTCTATCTGCCAGGATAGATATGGATACATGTGGTTTGGTACTCAGGATGGACTAAACAGGTATGATGGAAAAACATTTAAAGTATATAAACATTCCCAAAAGGATCCAAACTCAATTATATCCAGTAATATCAGGGTTGTTATGGAGGATTCAACTGGAGAGCTCTGGATAGGGACACATATTGGTGGACTTAGTAGATTCAGGAGAAATAGTGATGATTTTGAAAACTTTGTTTATAATGAAAATGATAAAAGTAGTTTAAGTGGTAATAATGTATTTGCTGTCTTTGAAGATAGAAAAAAAGCACTTTGGGTAGGAATACTGGGAAGTGGATTGAACAAATTTGATCGTGAGGAAAAAAAATTTATAAGGTATAAATCTGATTTGCAGGATTCAAGCTCTATAAGCAGTGATCAAACCAGAACAATTTTCGAGGACTCAAAAGGGCAACTATGGATTGGGAATTATGGTGGCGGGTTAAACAAATTTAATAAATCTTCCGGGACTTTCAATAGTTTCTTTTACTCAAAAAGCGGAAATATAGAAGAAGATAAAATTATGGTTATATTTGAGTATAAACCTGGAATATTACTTATTGGTACAGATGGAGATGGGATTAAATTTTTTAATACAATTACAGATAAATATTCCTCCGGTTTTTCAGAAACTTTTCCTGAATATTTAAAAAATGCCCGGATTAGATCGTTTTATAAAGACCAGAGTGGCGTTTTATGGATTACTACATTTGGCAATGGAATAGTTCAAATTATATTTAATGAAGAAGGGGATTATTCTTATATACAATACTTGAGTAATGTTTATAAAACTAATAGCTTGAGTAGTAATCAGTTACTTGATATTTATCGGAGCCGTGAAGGCTTATTGTATTTTGCAACTTCCGGCAGTGGACTTAATATCCTTGATACAGAACAATCATTTTTTACTAATATTTCAACTAATCCTCAAGAGTTGAAAAGTTTAAATAATAAATCTGTTCGTTCTATTTTTCAGGGAAAAGAGAATGAACTGTATATTGGTACAGATGCTGGAGGAGTCAAAATACTGAAAGAGAATTCTGTTACTAATTTAGTGAATTTTGGCAAAAACAGGATTTTTGCACTGTTAAAAGACTCTTATGATGATTTATGGGTAGGATCATATGAAAGTGGACTATACAACTTAAAAAATGGCGAAAAAAAATTCTTATTATATAAAAATATTTCAAACAACAATAAAACTTTGAGTGATAATTTAATTAGAGTGATTTTTGAAGATCGGGATAGAATACTCTGGATTGGCACTCAAAATGGTGGAGTTAATAAATTTAATAGAAAAGATCAAACATTTATACATTATAAACATAATAAGGATGATAACAACAGCTTAATTAATAATGAAGTTAAGTCAATTATTGAAGATAAAAAGGGAAAGCTCTGGATCGGTACCTGGGGAGGTCTGTCCCGGTTTGATAAAGAAAAAATTCAATTTTTGAGTTATGTTCATGAAAAAAATAATAAGAACAGTTTAAGTCATAACCAAATCCTTTCAGTATTTGAAGATAGAAATGATATATTGTGGATAGGAACTTTAGGAGGTGGCTTAAATAGATTTGATCCAAAAAAGGATAAATGGGAAAAATATACTGAAGATAATGGTTTTCCAAATAATGTTATTTATGGCATTCTTGAAGAAAAAAATAAAAAACCTGATCCGGTTTTGTGGATAAGTACAAATAAAGGGATTGTAAGGTTTGACACAAAAACAAAAAAAATTAATATTTATGACTCTTCCTCAGGAATTCAAGCAAATGAATTTAACGGAGGAGCGTATTTTCAGAACAAAAAAGGAGAGATGTATTTTGGAGGGATAAATGGTCTTACAAAATTTGATCCTTCCAAGATAATAGACAATCCATATGCTCCTAAAGTGTGTATTTCAGGAATTAAAGTTTTTAATAAATATAAAAACTTTCCCGTTCCTGTAGAAGATTTAAAAGAGATAGAATTTAGCTATAGAGAAAATTACTTTACTATAGAATTTATCCTATTAAGTTATAGAGGATCTAATAAAAATATTTATAAATATAAATTAGATGGAATTGATAAAGATTGGGTGGAAAGTGATAAAAAAAATAGAGCAAGTTATACAAATCTTGAAGAAGGGAATTATACATTTTTAGTAAAAGGAACAAATAATGATGGTGTCTGGAGTGATGAAATTGCGAAATTGAAAATTAAGGTTATTCCTGTTTTCTGGAAAACTTTTTGGTTTAAAATGATTTTTATTTTGTTTATATTGATTAGCACTTTGTTTTTTTATAAGAAAAGGACGAAGAAATTAAAAAATGAAAAAACTAAATTAGAGACTATCAATATGAAATTAAATAAAGAAATCTCTGAAAGAAAAAAAGTAGAGATTGAAAGTAAGCAATTGCAGGAAAAATTGATACAATCAGAGAAAATGGAAGTTCTAGGTACTCTTGCAGGTGGTGTAGCTCATGATCTTAATAATATACTAGGGGCTATTGTCAGTTATCCCGACATAATATTGATGAAGTTACCGGATGACAGTCCATTGAGAAAACCTGTACTGACTATACAGCAATCTGGTAAAAAAGCCGCAGCGGTTGTAATGGATCTCCTTACTCTTGCAAGAAGAGGAGTAAAGGAAAAAAAAATTCTGAATTTGAATGATCTTATTAATGAATTATTAAAATCTCCGGAATTTGAGAAAATAAAAAAGGAAAACCCTGAGATATCCATTAATGTAAGTTTAGACAAAGATCTATATAATATTTTAGGATCGGAAATACACATTTCAAAGTCATTAATAAATTTAATATTGAATTCAGTAGAGGCTATAAAGAAAGATGGAATGATATTTATTTCAACAACGAATATAGTTATTAGTGAAGATAGTGATGCTTCCGGTTTTTTACTAAAGGCTAATAAATATGCAGTCCTTAGAATACTTGATAACGGAGAAGGTATTGCTCAAAAGGATATCAAAAGAATTTTTGATCCTTTTTATACGAAAAAGAAGATGGGGAGAAGTGGAACAGGACTCGGCATGGCAATTATTTCCGGAATGGTAACTGATCATGAGGGGGATATAGATATATGGAGTAGTCTTGGGACCGGGACTTCAATTGACATTTATCTTCCGGCTACTGCAGACAAAATTGAAAAAATTGAAGATAATAAACTAATAGCTGAATATACTGGAAATAGAGAAAAAATATTGGTAATTGATGATGTCCTTCTTCAGCGTGAAATTGCAACCATGCTGCTTGAACAGTTAAATTATGTTGTTTATACCGCTCAAAGTGGAGAGAAAGGGCTGGCTTTTCTGAAAAATAACAAGGTTGATCTCATTCTTCTTGATATGATAATGGAACCCGGTATAGATGGTTTGACTACCTATAAGAGAATTATTGAAATAAACAGGAAGCAAAAGGTTATAATAGCAAGTGGCTTTTCTAAACCTGAAAATGTCGAAGAAGCAATGGAACTCGGTGTTGACTCTTATATTGGTAAGCCATATACAATTGATGTCCTGGGTGAAATGGTAAAACAGGTCCTTAAGAAAGAAAAATAAATGAAATTTGTATCACTAACAATAAATGGTTTTGATGTTAAAGTTGCTTTTGATGAAAATAGTGTCCATATATATAATGCATATCCGATAAAGGATGATCTTAAACGCAGAGGTTATAGATGGAATTCAGATGAAAAGACCTGGTATAATGACAAAAATAGTGTTGAAGATGAACTGTCCATTCTAAAGAATAATCTAAGACCTGAAGATGCTGAACAGGGGCATGATGTTATCAGCACTCCTGTGGGATTAGATAAGCAGGAAAACCCGGGGATCCCAACATCCAGCACTGTTTCAGAATTGAGAAATAGAATAGAGAGAGTGATTTTAGAATCTGTAGGCGGCAATATCTGGGTTCGAGGTGTGGTAGCATCTGAGATTAAAAATTATAAATGGGCCTCCTATTTTGATTTCAGGGATGAGGATGAATTGAAGGATGTTTTTTTTTCAGCAGAAATTAAGAGTAATTATCTGTCATCAATAAATTATAAGTTAAATAAATCTGGTGTTTCTGATAGTTTAAATAAAGATCTTCCAGTTCTTTTACTGGTAAATGTCTCTT
This sequence comes from uncultured bacterium, assembly GCA_965371805.1. Taxonomy (GTDB): domain Bacteria; phylum Acidobacteriota; class Aminicenantia; order UBA2199; family UBA2199; genus JAOZTV01. Next base: position 34,317 of record CBDUZW010000035.1, read on the forward strand.
TATCCTACAAAAAAAATGTAAATATAAGGTTGGCTGTAATAGATATAATTCCTGAATTTACAAGAGAAAAGATAAAAAATCAGAGAGAAATAACGATTGATAGATTAAAATCTGAAGGGGTTTTAGAAAATCAGAAAAAACTTGCATTGCCATTGCTTACAAGACAAATTGGTTTAATATCCTCAGAACAGGGTACTTCAATTCAGGATATATTAGCAGGTATGGGAAGCTATAAAAATAAGTATGATGTATGTTTTATTGATGCGAGGATGGAAGGCGATAATGCTGTGTCATCTATTATTAAAGGTATTAACTATTTTGAAAAAAGTCAAAATCCAGTAGATGTAATAGTTATTGCAAGGGGAGGTGGAAGTGAGCAATCTCTCTCAATATTTAATGATTATAGGATATGCAGAAAGGTCTGTGATAGTAAAATGACAATAATAACCGCAATCGGGCATGAAAAAGATCTCTCAGCAATTGAATTATGCTCTTATCTTACACCTTCTCCGTCAACTCCATCAGGAATTGGAAAGTTTTTCTTTGATAAATATATGAAAACGGAGAAAGATCTCTTAAACCTGTTCAGTAATATTTCAAATTTGAGTTATAATTTTTTCAAAGAACATTTGTTTGTAGTACAGAATAAAATAAATTCTATTGCGATCATTAACAAAAGACTAATTCTTGATAATTTTTTTAAGATATCTGACCGGATAAAATATGTATTTTTAAGAGTAAATAGTAAGACTCAATTAGAATCTCAAAAAATAACATTGATGAGTAATAAAATAAAACCGGAAAGAATTTATTCTACTTTATTGGAAAAGAAAAGCACTATTATTACAAGACTCAATTATGTTTTTGATTCTGGAAATAGAATTATAAATAGTACTGATAATGATTTAAAACATACAAATAATATTATTAATGCAAGCGATCCAAAAAATGTTTTAAAAAGAGGCTTTGCATTAACTATGAATAAAAATGGTGAGATAATAACTTCAAAGAAAAAATTTACTGATAAAAAAGCAGTTTTGAGATTCTATGATGGTGATGTGAAAATAAATAAGATTGAGGATGAAAATGGAAAACAAGAAAAATGAGAAAAAAAATTATGAACAAAATTTCAATGTTTTGGAAAATATCACAGAACAATTAAACCGGGATGAAATAACGGTAGATGATTTGGTGGTAAAAACTAAAGAAGCTTTAACTTCTGCAAAGACCTGTCTAAATATTTTAAATGAACAGAGAGGAGAATTTAAAAAACTTGAGAAAGAGTTCTCTGAATTATTGAATGATGAAAATAATACTCAATAATAACAGATTGATTTTTTATATATATATAAATGAATAATGAACAGAATTAAAAACAGAAAAATATTTTTTTTAATTATATTGATTTTATCTCAAACATATTTAATATTTTCAAATACTATTTCTGAGTTGATAAGAAATAAAAAATGGGATTCAATTGAACAGTATTTTGCAGATGACAGTTATTTAATTCTAAAAAAAAAATTGGATAATTACTTAAGAATTAAACTTTTTAATATTAAATCAGGTTCAATGGAATATCATGTAAAATTTTCTGATCATGGAGAGATAGGGACTATTTATTTCAAAAAAGACAAGGAAAAATTCTGTTGTTTAGAATTTAGGGAGAACTTTACAAATTTAGCCTTAATAGATAAATTTTATAAGATTCAGATAAAAAACAAAACAATTCAAATTGCAGATGCGCAAATTACGTTTTTGGATGGTACTTTTTACATTTCTGACACAATAAAGAGGTTACTTATTTATAAAGGAAATTATAGTATGAATGTATTTCCTAAAGATATTGAGGAACAAAAGACGCTCAAATCTATTTATAAAAAATCTACTTTTTCAATTTCAAGAAAAAAAGGAGTTTTTATATTTCCCTTTGATTTAATAAACAAGCTATTTGAGAAAAACAAAAAAAGAGATGAAAATATTTCTATTAATGAGAAAAATTTTATACACGAACAGCTTATATATCTTTAAAAAGGATATGGAATTAAGGTTGAGAGTTTTGACGAATATTGGTTTCCTAAATTTTCAAGTGAATTAAGCCTTATTTTTTATGTTGAGAGAAATGATGGGGAAAGATGTTTTTATGCAGAGAATAAATAGTGTTTTTTCTAAATTTTTAAAAAAAAGTGTATCAACAAAAATGTTTATTACGGAGCTTATAAAAAACAAAAAAAATCATCCATATTATGAAAAATTCTTTGAAAATTGGATCTATTCAAGGAAAATACCAACAATTGATTATAGGATCAATCTGGAGAATAATACCGCTTCAATTACTTTTGAGCAGCAAAACTCAGATTTTGTGTTTCCCTTGAAAATAATAATAAATACGAAAACCGGGGAAGAAGTAAGAACGTTTATAATAAAGGATAAAAAACAATTGCTGGTTATAAAAATGAAAAATTTTATTGATAAAATAAGGATAGACAAAGGTTTTTCTCCAATATTTCTAAAAAAACAAATGGAAGTGAGTGAATGATAGTCAGACTAAAGTTGATTCTGCAGTTAATCTAAATCTCTTTACATTTTTATATTCTTTACTTTTTTTTTTAAATCATTTAAAATAATTTATGGAGAAAAATAAAAAAAGAATAATAATTTTAATAATACTGATTTTAATTCAGACATCTTTTGTATATTCAGGTGTTCTTCAGGATTTAATAAGTGATAAAGATTGGGATAAAATGAAATCTATTTTTTCTGATAATAGTTATTTAAAGTTGAAGACAAAATTCATTAATTCTTTGGAAGTAGATCTAGTTAAGATTAAAGCGGGAAAAACCAAATACTATGTCAAGTATTCAGATCATGCAGAAATTGGGTTTATTGAATTTAAAAAGAAATCTGGGATATTTTGCTGTTTAAAAATAAGAGAAAATTTTCCAAATTTAAATTTTATAAAAAGATTTTATAAATTCCCAATTGATAAAAAAACAATACAAATTGGAAATGCAAAAATAACATTTTCGAACGGAAATTTTTTTATTGCAGATCCGATGAATACGCTTGTCGTTTTTAATGGGTTAATAAAGGTCAATATATTCCCGAGTGATATTGAGGAGCAGAGAACACTTATATATTTAAATAAGAAATCTACTTTTTCTATTTCAATAAATAAAGGAATATTTATATTAAATGAAGAATTAATGCAGTCTTTGTTTAATGGGAAAATAAAAAATGATCTGAATATATCTTATAAAGATAAAGCTTTTTTAGATAAACATTTGGTACATATTAACAAAGATTATGGGATAGATATAAATGGGTTTAACGAGTATTGGTTTGCAACTTTCTCTCAAAGTTTAAATTTAGTTTATTTTATAGAAAAACACTCTTATTATAAATATTCTTACAGTCCCAATAGGATTCCTGATACAGTTTTATTGAATGCAAAGACAGGTAAATATATATTGAGTTATAATTATAAAAAAGGATTAAAATTTTTGAATTCACCCAATAATAAAGTAAGGAAAATACAATTAAATATGTATTTAAATCCATACAAGTCTAGAATTTGGAGTTCAGCATTATTATTGTATCCAGAAGCTTCCAATCTACGGTCTTTTAAAATTTCTAAAAATATACATATAAATGATTTTATAAAAATGAAAGGAAAGAACATAGATTATATAAGGCAGGGAGAAAATGTTTTTATGCTTGGAGATAAATTTGATAATTTCTCCTTCTTTTATTCCGGTAAAATTCCAATTAAAAGTCAAATTGCAAAAATAAGAAGTGACAGGATCTATAATAAAATTGAAAAAACGGATGATTTCTTTATATATGACACCTATAATCGGTTTTATCCTCACCCTGGAGATCAATTTTTTGAGACGACTCTTAAAATATCCGTTCCAGAATCACTTAATTGTCTAGCTTCAGGATTTTTAAAAAGCAAAAGAACAATCTATAAGCGTAACGAATATGTATATAAAAGTGATGGTACCAAAGGAATTGCGATTGTTTGTGGTAAATTTGACAAATTACTCACAATTGATTTAAAAATCCCATTAAGTTTTTTTGGGGCAGAGAGAGTTGATATTAAAGAAATTTTTAATGAGAATGAAATAAAAAATATTCTCAATTTTTTAAATGATATGTATAAAAAGAGGGGGATCAAAAGTATAAATATTATATTGAGAAGAGGGAGTAAGTACAGCGGGACTAGTTATAAAGGATTTGTGGTTTTTAATATAATAAAAAAAAATAGAAATAGGGTTGCAGTAACATCGTTAAGTGATAAAATGTATAAAACCAGCCCTGTGTATTTAACATCTAGTATTAACAGAGATAATCTTGTTCATGAACTTGCTCATCAATGGTGGGGGGGGATTATCTCGTGGAAAACATATAGAGATGTCTGGATAACAGAAGGAGGCGCGCAGTTTTCCTCTATACTCTACTTGGAATCGGTATTGTCAAAAAGAAACTTTAATAGAATTATAAAAAAATTAACAAAAAGAGTTATACGTAGATCAGCCTCAGCTCCGGTTATATATGGTAATAGAATTGAAAATATTACTGGAGATTATCAGATTTATCAAAATCTAATATACAATAAATCTGCACTTGTGTTTTTTATGTTGAGGGAAATGATTGGGGAAAAGAAATTAATCAAAAGAATAAATAAGATATTTTCGAAATTCTCGAAAAAAAGTATTTCAACTATGGAGTATATTAATGAGATTTGTGGGGATAAAGAAAACGAGGCTTTTCTGAAACAGTTTTTTAAAAAATGGATATATTCAAGAGAAATACCAGTCGTAGATTATAAGGTAAGTATTGTAAATAATACTGCTTCAATTGCATTTGAACAGAAAAAAACAAATTTTGTCTTTCCATTGAAGATGACGATAAAAACATCAGGTGGAAATGAAGTGAAAAAGATAATTATTAAGGATAAGAAGCAAATAGTTACAATTAAAACAAAAGATAATATAAAGAGAATAAAGATAGACAGGGGGTATTCTCCAGTTCAATTGAAGAAAATATAAAGGACCGGATCTTGTCTGAACACGGGTTCAGACATTTTATTATTTCACTTTATTTATTATTGCTGATGTTGAATAATTTGATTGGAATTGAAATATAAGAAGTTTTCCGCCGGATTTTTCTACCTCTTCTCTTCCGACAACTTCGTTTGTTTTATAGTCGCCACCTTTTATTAGTATATCTATTTTATATAGTTTTTTAATAAGAGTTAAAGGCGTATCTTCTGAAAAGGGAATGACAAAATCTATAAACTCGATTGCCTCTAAAATTTCCATTCTTTCAGCTAGTGGAAATACGGGTCTGCTATCTCCTTTAAGTCGTCTTATTGAATCATCTGTGTTTATGCCAACTATAACTATATCACCACAGGATTTTGCAAATTGGAAAAGCTCAATATGTCCAGGATGAATAATATCAAAGACACCATTTGTAAAGACTATCTTTTTAGAGGTTCTTTTTGCAAACTCAATATTGAGCTCATCTATATTGTAAAATTGTTTCATCTCTTCATGTTGAGTTTAATATTATCTGAAAAACTCCACTTGGTTTTGATTCTTGTAATACCAAAATCTCTATGTTTTGATGTTATGTTAAAGGTATATAGAAAATGATGGTAATCGAATGGATATCCATCCCATTTATGAACAGCAACATCCAGAAAATATGATCCATTAATAAAATTTGCATCGGGTATATTTATCTTGATTGTCCCTTCACCGGAGAATGAGTCTGAAACAAAGTTTTCTATGTCAGTATTGGTTCCATAACAAAGTGTACCTTCAGGGTTGAAAATGCCAATACCAAAAATAAAATCTTTCTGAGGTTGTAGAGATTTGATTTTTAACTCAATAGAAAAAGGTTCATTTGATTCGAAGATATATGTCTCGTTTCCATCTATATCCTTCATTTTTACATCTTCAATGGATATCTCTTTACTTCCCCATCTTTTTGCAACTTTGATCCCTGATTCTTCCTCTTTTGTTTTCGGAGAATCCTCTGATGAAGCATCTGAATCTTCCTGAGATTTTTTTACCTGTTCTGAATGTGTTATTATGGCTTTTTTTGCATCTTTTTTCCCAATAAATTCCAGGTAGGCGTCAACAACTTCTTTTGGATAGCCCTGTTTCTTGATGAGCCCCTCTTTTATCCATATTACCCTGTCACTTATTCTCTCAACAGTTGAGAGATCGTGTGAGACAAAAATTATTGTCTTTCCCTTTCTCTTAAATTCATTTATTTTATCAAGACATTTAGGGACAAAAGATGCATCCCCAACTGCCAGAACTTCATCAATCAGAAGAATATCCGGGTCAACATTGATTGCGATCGAGAAACCTAATCTCATATACATTCCTGAAGAGTAACTTTTTACCGGATTATCAATAAATTCTTCCAGTTCAGCAAACCTGATTATTTCGTCAAGTTTCTCTTCAATCTTTTTCTTTGTTAAGCCAAGAATTATACCGTTTATGAAAATGTTTTCCCTTCCTGAAATTTCGGGATGAAATCCAGCACCAAGCTCGATAAGGGCAGATATCCTTCCGTCAGTGATTATCTCACCGCTCGTAGGCTTGCTTATTCCGGCGAGGAGTTTAAGTAATGTGCTCTTGCCGGAACCATTTTCGCCGATCAGACTTATTGTCTCACCTTTTTTTACCTTGAAACTTAGTCCCTTTAGGGCTTGAAACTTTTCATGTGCTTTCAAATCAGAAAAAAGTGTCCTGTTTACAAGTGCACTTTTTAATGTCAGGAATTTATGCTTATTAGAATATTTTTTATAGTATTTCTCTACATTCTTTACAATTACAGGATACATCTTATACCTCTTCCACGAAAGTATCTCTTAATTTATCAAATAATAGATAACCGAGATAGAACATCAATAAACCTGCAATAACAGTTACTCCAAGCCTCTTATAATGAGGGAGGGACCCAAAGAAGAATATATATTGATAAGCTTCTATTATATGTGTCATAGGGTTTAAATTTAAAACCCATACCAGAGCTTTATGACTTTGAATGGTTTCAGCTCCAAAGGCATATATGATAGGTGTACCGAAAAACCAGAGGGTCAGGAAATTAGCGAGGATATCTTTAAGATCTCTGAAATGAACTGTTAAGGCTGAGACAAGAAAGCTGAATCCCATTATAAAGATAAATTGAACTAATAGTGCAAACGGCAATAATAGTATCCAGAGAGTTATGTGTACACCTTTTCCAAAGAAAAGGATAAATAATACCAATATCGGCAAACCTAGGAGAAAGTGGATCATATTGGTGATAACAGTCATTATAGGTAGTACTTCAACTGGGAAACTTATTTTTTTAATTAAATTACCATGTGTAAAAAGGACATTTGAAGATTCAAGTATTGATGTGTTAAACCATATCCAGGGTAAGAGTCCGGTAAACAGGAATATAGAGTAATTAATACCTGTAATATCCTTCATTTCAACTCTTCCACTGTTACCTGGTAATATTATACCAAAAACGATTGAATATACTGCCAGCAATAATAGTGGATTGATAAGACTCCATAGAAAACCGAAAAATGTTCCTCTATATCTGGCTTTTAATTCTCTTGAAACTAATGTTAATATTAATTGCCGATATTTTAAAAGTTCTTTTAATTTTTTAATCATTTATTCACCTTTAATCTAAATTAATCCAAAAATTGAATTCATTTCCTCTGTATAGATGTTTTTTTGTTCATAGATGATCAGTGGTTCTTCATCTATAAACGGATCAGTATAACTTCTACAATTGCGTAATTGTATCAGAAATCGTTCAGGTTTTCCACCTTTTGTGGATATAACATCTCTTTTTCTTATGATACTATAGCCAATTTGTTCCGCTAATTTCACCACTTCTTCAAATCTATCATATGGTAGTATTAAATAAAGATCAGCATTCTTTTCCATTATTATAAGAACTTCTTTTAATAGATTTGTTAATGTTAACTTTATCTCGAATTTTGCTATAGCGACTTCATTATTGGCGCTTACTCTTCCTTTATTGAGCTTATAAAATGGAGGATTTGAAAATACTATATCAAATTTTCCATTATTTTGTTTTACAGCATCTTCGCCATCTATTGAAAAGTCAGCATTAATTATTTCTATCCTGTTATTGAAATTATTTTCTTTTACATTTAATGAAGCAATATCAGAAAGTCTTTTCTGTATTTCATAGCAGTAAATTTTTTTGAATTTATTTTTAAATATTGATAATAAAGAGATAACACCTGAGCCGCATCCAATTTCAAGTGCTGTTTTTGCTGGAGATTCTGGAAGGAAATCGGCAAGAACAGGAGCATCAACAGAGAACCTGTAACCTTTCCTTCCCTGATTTACGATTACTCTTTTATTATAAAAATAGTTTTTAGACAGATCATCCATATAATAATTATATCAGTTTATTTATGTATATGTAAGCATCTATTCCTCAATGAGTCTGAAATTTGACAAAAAACATAATAACTTCTAAAATATTTTTATGAAAAAAAATAATGATTCGATTACTATTATTTTATTTGCTTTCGGGGCCAATTTATTTATTGCAATCAGTAAATTTGTTGTATTTTTTATAACAAGATCTTCAGCAATGCTTGCTGAGGCGATCCATTCGGTTGCAGATACAATGAACCAGGTCTTACTTATTGTCGGAATGACGAAGGGCAAAAAAAAAGCAGATGAATCCCATCCTTTTGGTTTTGCCAGTGAAATGTATTTCTGGTCATTTATAGTCTCAATAATTCTTTTTACCATGGGATCTATGTTTTCAATATATGCAGGAATCAACAAGATACGAAATCCCGAAGAAATACACAACCTGAAATTTGCTTTTATTGTACTTTTTGTTGCCCTTATTGCAGAAGGGGCTGCTTTTTATAAGGCATTGACAAAGGTTAGGGGAGAAAAAGGAAAGAGGGGGTATATTGAATACCTGAGAGTCAGTAAAAAATCTGAAATCCTCGTTGTCTTTCTTGAAGATTTTGCTGCTATATGCGGATTATTAAGTGCAATAATTTTGTTAGTACTGCAACATATTACAAAAAATCCTATCTATGACGGGATCGCCTCAGTTATTATCGGAGTTATTCTGGCTATTGTAGCAGTATTCTTAGGTAATGAAATAAAATCACTCCTAATCGGTGAGAGTGCAGGACCGGAGATCAGTAAAAAGATTACATCAATCGTCAATTCAAATGATGGAATTAATAGAACGATACATATTAGATCTTTGCAATTAGGTCCAGATGACATTTTAGTTGCAATTAAGGCTGAATTTGATCACCGCTTGAATTCTGTAGAGATAAGTAATCTAATAAATGGGATAGAAAAAGAGATAAGAGATTCGATGCCTGATGTAAAAAAAATATTTATAGAACCTGATATTTATAAAGATAATAAGAATATTTAATAAATTAATGATTATATTGTTGAAATCATCTTATAAATTTCATATAATAATCAATAAGGATTACTAAATCTTAAAAATTGGAGGAAAGAATGAAAAAAATTCTAATCATAGTTTCAGTTATTGTTTTGCTATTATTATCATCAGCGTGTAAAGAGAAGGAGCAGACAATTGTTGAAAAATATTTCAAAGCAATGAAGGTAAATGATAATACGACATTGTCCGCAATGGCTATAAGTCCTATATTGTTAGAGTATAAGTCGTTTGTTGTAAAGACTCCCCTTGCTGAGAGGCAGGAAATTGACATAAAATATCCCAGACTGAATATGGAGTTAGTAAAACTTGAACAAAAGCTCACTGAAAAACAAGAAAATGCAAGAAATAAAAAAGATGCTTTTGATGATGCGAAGTATTATCTTGAAGATAAGGAAGCAGCAAAAGAAGATGCAGATTCAGGTAGACTTCCAAAAGAATATCTTAATGACCTGGATGCTTATCATGAAAAAGCTGATAAAGAGTTAAAAAAGGCAAGTAGGGAATATAAAAGTACAAAGTATAGAGTTAGAAAAAAAAAAATTAATATAGAAAATGAAAAGAAATTAATGATCTTATCCACAGGTATTAAAAAAGAACTCGAAAACTATAAAGGTAAAGCGACTACTAGACTAGTAGAGGTAGAAGTAGAATTAATGGATGGTGTAAAGAAAACCTATGCATTTAAATTAAGAAAGTATCTACTTTATAGAGATGAAGGTAAAAAAGATAAAGAAATAAAATATATAAAAAGCAGATTTGTCATCCTTGAGATCAAAGCAGTTTAATATTAAATCTTTAATAAAACATAAGCACGGGAGAAATCCCGTGCTTTTTTTTTATAAAACCAAATATCCAATGTAAGGAGAAAAAATGAAAAGAATAATTTTAATTACAATATTAGTGTTTTTCTTATTTAATTTAAGTGTCTATACAGAAAAAAGAGGGATGACGTTCGAAGATATGTATAAAACAGGAAGACTATCTTCAATCAAAATATCTCCAAATGGAAAAATTGTCTTATTTGTTGTTAAGCAACCAAATTTAAAAACAAACAAATATAAAAAAGATATTTATTCAATTGGTATTGACGGAAAGAATTTAAAGAGGCTTACCAATTCAAAGGGGAATAATTTTGCCCCTGAGTTTATTAATAAAAGAGAAATATCTTTTGTCTCGACAAGAGATGGCGCATCAAAACTTTATAAGGTGTCTCTTTATGGAGATATGAGTGCAAAGCTTATAAATAATACCAACGTACCCGGTGGTTTTAGTTCTTATATCTGGACACCCGAAAAGAATGGCATTGCATTTCAAACTGATATTTATCCTTGCAAAAAAACAATAGAGGAAAGTATTAAAAAAGAAAAAGAAATTAAAGCAAAAGGTATAGATGTTAAAGTATTAACTTCACTCATGTACAGGGTTTGGAATTATTGGAAAGATGGAAAAAAGAGCCACATATTTTATAAATCTTTGACAGATCAGATCAGTATGGATTTAACTCCCGGAAATTTTGACACCCCCCCCCTGGATCTTGGCGGTAGACAGGATTTTGTGTTTTCTCCAGATGAAAAAAGTTTTGCATTTGTAAAGAATACAGATAAGATGGTTACAATATCTACTAATAATGATATTTTTATAAGGGATATGAAAACTGGAGTTGAGAAAAATCTTACCATTGATAATAAAGGGAATGATATGAATCCTGTTTATTCTCCTGATGGAAAATATATTATGTACTTATCTATGAGAAGGCCTGGATATGAATCAGATAAAAAAAATATTATTCTTCTTGATTTGAAGAGTGGAAAAAAGAAGAACCTTACAGAAAATTTTGATAATACAATTAGTCAAATTTTATTCTCACATGATAGCAGGTATATCTATTTTACTTCATATGAAAGTGTTTATCATCCAATTTATAGAATCAGGATCAAAAAGAACTTTAAAAAGGCAATGAGGTTAGAAAAACTATATAATAATGTACTGGCTTCAGATTTAAAAATTACACCTAATGGGAAAGAGATTTTGTTTTTAAATGAAACTGTCCAAATGCCTAAAGAGATATTTAAATTAAATATCAGAAAGAAAACAGTTAAACAATTGTCCTATTTCAATAAAGAATTATTTAAAAATATTGAATCAAATAAACTGGAGACATTTACTTTTAAAGGAGCAAAAGGAGATACCGTTGAAGCCTTGATGGTTAAACCTCCTTTTTTTGATAAGAGCAAAAAATACCCCGTAGTATTCTTAATTCATGGTGGTCCTCATGGAGGATTTCGTGATCAATTCCATTATAGATGGAATCAAACTCTTTTTGCAGCTCCTGGTTTTGTAGTTATTTCTATAAACTTTCATGCAAGTTCAGGATATGGACAGAAATTTTCTGATGCAGTTTCAAGGGATTGGGGGGGAGCTCCTTTTAAAGATATAATATTAGGCCAAAAATATGCAATTGAAAATTATCGCTTCATTGATAAAAATAAAATAGTTGCTGCCGGCGCTTCATATGGCGGCTTTATGATAAATTGGATTGCCGGTCATTCTGATGAATTGGCTTATCCGTTTAAAGCCCTGGTTTCACATGATGGGATATTTGATTCAAGGAGTATGTATTACTCAACAGAAGAGTTATGGTTTGAAGAATGGGAAAATGGTGGGACTGCCTATGATAATCCCAAGGCTTATGAAGATCATAATCCTTTAAATTTTGTTAAAAACTTTAAAACTCCAATAGTTGATAGTTCATGGCGAAAAGGATTATAGAGTTCCTGTTTCTCAGGGGATAATGCTTTTTACCGCATTACAGCGAAGAGGGATAAAATCAAAATTTCTATATTTTCCAAATGAAGACCATTTTGTACAAAAACCAAAAAATGCACAATTCTGGTGGAAGTCTGTGCATGACTGGTTTAATGAAAATATAAAATAGGATAAACTAACCTTATGTCGGGGGATTTTATTCCCCTATAAAACCAATTAAAAAAACAATGAAAAACACTATACTGATAATTTTACTGATTTTATTTCTAAAACCTGCTGTTTTTTCTGAAGAAAAAAAGATTACAAATAAAATAGAGTGTGATGTGAAGAAATCTTTCTTAAAGGCAGAAATGTCTAAGAGAGAAAAAAGGCTTGGAAGAGCTACTATCGAGTTTTTTACATTAATGGGGTTTTGGCAAACCAGGTATTGGCTTATTTATACTGATTATATTGAAGACTGGCAATTTGAACTTAATTTCAAAGATCAGGCAAAAAGACTATATACGTCTGAGGCCTATAGATTTGATTCAAATAATTATTCATTAAACTGGACACATGCATTTGCCGGGGCAGGGTACTATACTGCTGCAAGGTCAAATTATTATGGGTGGGCAAAGTCACTATTATTCAGTACCCTTGGATCATCATATTGGGAGTATATTGTTGAGTGGCGAGAGGTTATCTCATTAAATGATATGATTGTGACTCCTATTGGAGGTTTCTCATTAGGAGAAGCTATGTTTCAGATTGGCGATCACTATGGATCCCAAAAGGGTGTGTTGAATCAGATCTTAAGTTTTGTGACAAGCCCGATATCAAAAATTAACAGATGGTTTGATAGAAAAAAAACCCCAATAAAATTAAATAGAATGGGATGGGGTAAATTCGATCTCTCTTTTGCCTATGAGAAAATAATGGAAAATAAAGATGAAATTTCATTGTTTCATCTTGGCTTTGATAATAAAATAATAACAATTCCTGAATATGGAAAACCAGGCAAATATCATGAATTTATAGATGAAACTCTATACAGCAGATTATATACTTCAATTTCTTATGGGAAAGCCGGGATTGAAGAGTTAAATATATTTGCAAAAGCTGTTTTTTTTGGAATGTTTTCGCAAACAATTGATAAGGGGGGTAATGGATACTCTCTATCTTTTGGTCTTGGCTCCAGGTTTGACTTTTTTAAAAAAAGAGCGATCACATTTTATGATAGTGGAGATGTTGAAGTTGATGATGGAAACTCTCTTGAACTTGAAAAACCCAGAGAATTTAGAGATAAATATACTATAGTAAATATTGCAGGCCCTGTACTTGATTATACTGTTTTTAGTAGAGATTTAAGATTAAAATTAAGCGTTGAAGCTTATTTTGATTTTGTTATGATTAATTCTTTTGCTTTCAATGAGTACTCAAAATATTTTGATATTTCCAAGGTAAAAACCACGCTATTATACTACGGATATTACTATGGATATGGATATACTATGGAAACTGGTTTTGAAGGTGAATATAAGAGTATTGATTTTTCAGGATCAATAAAGTATGGCTCCTATCGATCAATTCAGGGACTGGACAGATTTCAAGATGACATAACAGATGATTTTTTACTAAAAGATCAAGTTCTTAATTATTCACTTGAGATCGGATATAAAATAGGAAGAAGTCCAATCGAATTATTTTTCTCATTCAAAGCAAGAAATAGAAAAGGGAAAATATTCAGTTTAGTCCATAAAGGTAATGAAACAAGATTTATTACTGGAATCAGGGTGAATTTATAATTGGAATAATGTAGGGGGCAGAAATTAATCCTAAAACTAAATCTGCCCCTTACAATAAAAAAATTAGATAATTACAACTATTTTTTTTCTTCTTTCTTTTCTTCTTTTTTTACTTCTTCAGCTTTAACATCTTCAGCTTTAACTTCTTCTTTTTTTACTTCTTCAGCTTTAACATCTTCAGCTTTAACTTCTTCAGCTTTAACTTCTTCTTTCTTTACTTCTTCTGTTGCTACTTCTTCTTTCTTTACTTCTTCAGCTTTAACTTCTTCTTTTTTAACTTCTTCTTTCTTTACTTCTTCTTTCTTTACTTCATCTTTCTTTACTTCTGCTTTTTCTTCTGTTTTATTACAAGAAACTAGTCCCATAATCAGTACCAAAGCAATAACTAACATTAATAATTTTTTCATTATAATCTCCTTTTTTTTACTAATATATGTAGAAAAACAATTTCACATAAATTAGTAATTCGATTTTATCACATAATCGTTAATAGTCAAACTAAATGTTATAGCCTAAATTTTTAATCAACAAAACTACAAGTTGTTTTTTTTGTTAATTAGGCCC
>CBDUZW010000036.1:0-46994 GCA_965371805.1 uncultured bacterium
GGTGATTAAAAATTCTTTTAAATCTAATATGTTATGGACTCGTACATATATTTGAATAAAAAATTTATTTTCTATATAATAGTTAATGAGAAGACATATATATATTCTATTTCTTGTTTTTTTTTTGATCTACTATTTTGGTTTAGAAGTATATCCTCAAACCAAACATCTCAGGTTTGAACATATTACCGTTGACAATGGTTTGTCTGAGAATGCTATTACTAGTATTATTCAGGATAAACAGGGGTTTTTATGGTTTGGGTCACACGATGGGTTAAATCGATATGACGGATATGAATTTCAGACTTACTATAATGACCCCAAAAACAATCTTACTATTTCTTCTAATTTAATCCAATGTTTATTCGTTGATAGTTATGGGATTTTATGGATAGGAACATTCGATAGGGGGCTCGATAGATTTGACCCAAAAAAAAACATTTTTATTCATTATATTAATGACCCCAAAAACCAGAATAGTATAAGTGATAATGATATTACTGCCATACATGAAGATGATAACAGAATATTATGGATAGGAACCGCAAGCGGGATCCTGAATAAATTTGAAAGACAGAATAATAAATTTCAACATTTTAAAATTAATCAAACACATTCTGAAATAAAAAAAAGCAAAAGAATAAAGGTGATCTACGAAGACAAAAAAGGCGTTTTGTGGATAGGGACCCGGAATGGATTCTACTCATTTGATAGAGAAAAAAAATGTTTCATCGATTTTAATTATAATAACAGGAAATTAGATGAAAGCTCTGATTATATTTTAAGTATAGTAGAAGACAGTTTTGGTTATCTTTGGATCATGAGTAATAACAGGTTAATACGTTATGATGGTAAAAGAGCTTCTATTATCAATTATAAAAAAAACCTATCAGACAGTCCTACATTTTCAGGAAACGAAACCTCAAAACTTTTTATAGATAAAGACGGTTTATTCTGGATAGGTATATGGGGTTATGGGCTCAAGACTTTTAATCCAAAAACAAATGTTTTTTCACACTATAATCATGATCCACACAAAAGTGACAGTTTGAATCATAGTAAAATCACAGATATTTTTGAAGATAGATCTGGTATTATATGGATTGGAACTGAAGGCGGTGGACTTAATAAGTATGATAAAAGAAAAACCGTTTTTGAAAACTACAAAAATGAGCCTTTAAATAAAAATAGTTTAAGCCAGAATAATATAAAGAGAATCTATGAAGACAGTTCAGGGATTTTATGGATTGGCACCGATGGTAAAGGATTAAACAGATTTGATAAAAAGAAAAATAAATTTGAACTGTTTTTAAATGACCCAAATGATCCCAAAAGTATCAGCAGTAATTATATTAGATCGATATTCGAAGACAGTTTCGGTGTATTATGGATTGGAACTGAAAGTGGATTAAACAAATATGACGAAAATACTAAAAGTTTTATACATTATATACATGAGCCAAATAATAAAGATAGTATTCCGGGTAATAATGTTCCTGATATTATTGAGGATAGTAAAGGAATTTTATGGTTTGCACTGGAGTTCGGAGGAGTTGCAGGATTAAGCAGGTTTGATAGGAGAAAAAATATATTTTATAATTATTATCATGATCCGAATAATCCTTTTAGCATAAATACTAAAAACTTAATTACTATTTATGAAGATAAAAATAAAACCATATGGTGTGGAGGTCCTAATGGATTAAATCGTTATAACAGAGAAAAAAAAACATTTACAAACTACATTTTTAATCCTGAGAAAAAATCCGGTTTGAGTCATAGTTGGGTATGGTCAATTTTTGAGGATAAAAAGGGGCGGCTTTGGATAGGTACTTATGGTGGGGGATTAAATTTACTGGACCGGAAAAAGGATTCTTTTATTCATTATACAGATAAAGATGGACTTGCCAATAATGTTGTTTACGGGATACTTGATGATAGGGAAGGGAATTTATGGATGAGCACAAATAAGGGAATATCTAAATTTAATCCGAAAACAAAGGTTTTTAAAAACTATAATAGAGAAGATGGCTTACAGGGGAATGAGTTTAATACCGGTTCTTATTGTAAAGGAAAAGATGGTATGCTTTATTTTGGTGGAACAAATGGATTAACCGCTTTTTACCCAAAGAATGTAAAAGATAACCCTCATATACCTTCCGTGATAATAACATCATTTAAGGTTTTTAATAAAGAGTTTAATTTGCCTGAACAAATTTCAGAAACAAAAAAAATAGCACTGAGATATGATCAGAATTTTATTTCCTTTGAATTTACTTCACTTGATTATTCAATACCCAGTAAAAATAAATATGCATATAAATTAGAAGGGGTTGATAAAGAGTGGATTTTTAGGGATGCAAAGAGGCGATTTGCAAATTTCACAGATCTATCACCTGGAAATTATGTTTTTAAAGTCAGAGGGTCAAATAATGATGGGATATGGAATACAAAAGGTGTTTCTTTAGAAATCAATATATCTCCTCCATTTTGGAAAACATGGTGGTTTACAGCATTTTGGATTGTTTTAATAATCCTTATATTATTTTTTATAATCAAGTTTACATACAGATATATTATTCTTTTAAAAGAAAAATCTCATGCCGATAAATTTGCTGTAATTGGGAAATATGCCTCATTTCTTGCTCACGATATTAAATCCCCTTTGGAAGGAACCTATTTAATAGTAAATGAATTAAAAAAAATGTTACCGGAAAATGACGAAAAGCAGGAATATATAGATGATGTCATAGGCGGAATAACTCAGATAAGGTCTGTTATTAATGGATCATTAGATTTTACGAAAGTAAATAATCCAAAATTTGAACAATTAAATCTAAATAAAATAATAGAAGAGTTCTGTTTTGAATTTAAGAAATTAAAAAATTGCACATTTAATTTGAAACTTCCCAATAAAACCTTGATGGTTTTCATAGATCATTCTTTAATTCGACGTGTTTTTTTTAACCTGTTTCAAAATAGTTTCCAGGCCAGAAAAAAGCATTGTAAAATACAAATCAAAACAGAAATAAAAAAGAGCAAAACGCTTATTTATATTAGTGATGATGGGAAAGGTATTTCAAAGGAGTTGATATCTGATATTTTTGAACCTTTCAGCAGTAATAAAGATGACGGGCATGGAATTGGACTGGCATTTGTCTCGGAAGTTATAAAAAATCATAATGGAAATATTAGAGTTGAATCTGAATTAGGGAAAGGAACAACGTTTATTATTTCATTGCCTATTCTTAAAAATCAGGAGAGCACATGAATAAGATCTTATTTGTTGATGATGATAGAACTATGCGAAATGCAGTTAAACTTATTTTGAAGAATTATCAATTAAAAATTGCAGAGAATAAAGAAGAAGCTTTAGAGATACTTAATAAGGAATATTTTGATCTCCTATTGACGGACCTCCACTTACCGGAAAAGAGTTCGGGTTTGAGCCTTGTATCAGAAGCAAGAGAGCAGAATGAAGACATGTATATAGCTATTGTAACCGGATTTGCAAGTATTGAAACAGCAGTAGAAGCAATAAAATTTGGAGCTGATGACTATATGTCAAAGGAATTTACTCCTGACAGCTTAAGATTAAGTATAGATAAATTCTTAAAAATAAAATCAAATAAAGAGCAGTTAAAAAAACTGAAAGCTGAGAACCTTATTCTAAGAAAAAGACAATTTAACTCAATCAGTTTAATTGGGAGTTCACCTGTTATGGAAAAAATGTTAAAGAAAATAGAGATCATTGGGAAAGACAATGACAGCACTGTCTTGATTCTTGGAGAATCGGGGACAGGAAAGGAATTAGCTGCAATTGAGATCCATAATAAGAGTGAAAGATGTGTATCTCCTTTTATTCCCATTGATTGTCCTACTATACCTAAAGATCTATTTGAAGCAGAATTATTCGGATATGAAAAGGGAGGGTTCACAGATGCAAAGAGCCGCAAATTGGGAAGGATTGAACTTGCAGACAGGGGAACTTTATTCTTGGATGAAATAGGAGACCTCCCTTCACCTATGCAGGCAAAACTACTGCGTTTTCTTGAAACATCGGAGTTTTATCGAATAGGCGGCACAAAACCAATCAAAGTTGATGTAAGAATTCTCTCATCAACAAATAGAGATCTTTTTAAAATGGTAGAAGAGGGACTATTCAGGAAAGACCTATACTATAGATTGCAGGTTGTCGTAATCGATATGCCGGACTTAAAAGAGAGAAATGGCGATATACAACTATTGGCAGAACATTTTCTAAACATTATTAATTTACATAAGGGTAAAAAACTGATGTTTTCTAATAAGGAACTTAATACAATATGCTCTCATAACTGGCCAGGCAATGTAAGGGAATTGAAAAATGTAATCGAAAGTTATTCAATATTGGGAGAACTGCCAATATGCAAAAAGAAAAACAAATCAATCAGCAGTTTCAAAGTGGCAAAACAGGAAACAATCCTTTCATTTGAAAATGATTTTTTAAAAAATGCCCTTGCTGAAAACAATAACAATATCACAAAAACGGCTCAAATTATTGGTATTTCCAGAGAAGAGCTTTCCAGAAAATTGAAAAAAAATCAAATAACCGATTTATCGTAGATTTTTTATCTGACCGTCTTTTATTTGTTCTTCAATTGTTTTTAAGTATCTCTTACCTCTTTTACTTATTGTCCACCAGATGAGCATAACAGGCCAGAATGGAATCTTTCTTACATAATTTGCCAGATCTTTTATGCTCTTTAAAATAAAAGGAATATAGTCATCATTATTTATCTCAATTAATCGAATACCATTTGATTGAATTAATTTTTGTGCTAATAAATGCTTTTCAAATCCCCTCTTATATGAGGTCCGCTCAAAAATCTGCAATAAGTCTTTTTCAGGTCTTGGGGCCATGCCACCTTCAACTACACTTGCGGTTGTCAATGTTGCACCTCTTTCAAAATGTGACAAAAAATCATAACCAATTTTAGGACCAAAATGATAGATACAAGAAAAAACATTTTCTTTTTCATGTTTGAATACATATGTAATTGAATCAGGAATAGTTTTTAAATACAATTCTGCTATTTTATTAAAGCCTAACTGATTTAACTCAAATTTTTCCTTGCCTAGTTTTTCAATTCTATCCTCATATCCATTCTGAGGAATGAGTTCAGCCTTTAATGACGCTCTAAAGCTATATAGAAACGAGCCATAAGTAAAGAATATTATAAGAAGAGGTACTAATAAAATAATAAATAAGAGAATATCCATTTCTAAAAAAAACATTAGGAAGAAAGTAATACTCCCTGTCAATAACATCCAAATAATATTTTTCACTATTCCCTCTTTAAAATGATTAACGATATATCGTCTGAGGCTTTTTCATCACCGATAAAATTTTTTATTTTTTTTAATACTTGTACCCCTATTTCATTTACAGGTGAATCTTTCATCTCTGTAACCATATCGATTAATCTTTTTTTTTCAAAAAAATTATTGTTAGAATCAACCGCTTCAGTAACACCATCAGAATATATTACTATTAAATCTCCAGCTTCAATCATTTCCTTTTGTTCAACATATTCTGCATCTTTTTTTATTCCAAAAGCGATACCACCTTTTGGCAGCTCTTTGAAACCTGAATTATTAACAATAACAGGAGGCATATGGCCGGCATTCAGTATTTTAATGTTTCCAGAATCCGGAATAATATCGAGATATATCATAGTCGCAAATCTATTTGATTCGCTGTCTCTATAAAATATCCTGTTTATTTTTTCTCCCAGTTCTTTAAGAGAAGTAAAGTCATTTATAACCGCTCTAAGAGTGGATTGCAATTTCACCATATATAAAGCTGCTGCCAGTTCCTTGCCCGAAACATCACCAAGGCTTATCCCATAGCGGTTTGCATCAATTTTCACGACATCAATCATATCCCCGCCAACACTATTAGCAGGCTCAGTGTATAACCATCCTGACCATCCTGCTATGTTGAAATTCTGATCAGGGTTAAATGCCTGTTGAACAATCCGCCCAGCCTTCAATTCATCTGCTGCAATTAATTTATCTTTTAACTCTAATATCAAAATAAGGATCATTATTGCATAGGATAAAATAACAAAAAGATGATCTTGTGAAGTATTATTGAATACGAACATAATAAAGAGACAAAAACTGATAGCAAAAAGCATTCTTCTGAATCGTGATAGTTTAAAAAACAATATTTTTAATAGCCATAGAGGCAGGATATATATCTTTTTGAACCATTTCATTTCAGATAACTCTTTTTTTTGTTCTTTATCTAAATAAAAATCAAGCATCTCAGAAAGATCAAGTCTCAAGTCTGCATCTAAATTGACATTCTTAAAATCATCCTTAATAGTATTCCAAATTTTCTTTCGAGTTTTCATCTTTTCCCTTAAAATTTTATAATAACTTATTTCATTTTTTTTTGCAATTTAAAATATAATGATAAAGCAGTAGGCTTCGATAAATTTGAACAGGATAAGTATTATTTTCTGATTGACATTAAGTGATAATTATTATATTGTAGGGAACGTTATGGGAATAAAAGAAAATAATTTGTTTGATCTAAAACAAAACATGAAAGATTATTCCTCTATCTATTTCTATTACGGCGGTTAAGCCCGCCTATAATACTATAACCCAAAAACCAATTTTTTCTATATAATATTTTTTTATAAAAACAGAAGGGGAATAGATGAAAAACTTAAAATTAATGTCATTAGACAATCATAAAAATAAAAAAACTCTGGTCAAGATAGGTGATTTGAACATAGGTTCAGATTTTGTATTTATTGCAGGTCCCTGCAGTATTGAAAGTGAAAAGCAGATGATGCTTACGGCAGTCAAAGTAAAGGAAGCTGGAGGTAATATGTTAAGAGGAGGAGCCTTTAAACCAAGAACTTCACCATATAATTTCCAGGGTTTGGGGCTTAAGGGACTTAAAATTCTTAAAAAAGCAGGGAATGAAACCGGATTACCCGTTGTAACTGAAGTGATGGATACAAGAGATGTTATGTGGGCCTGTGAATATATTGATATGATACAAATAGGTGCTAGAAATATGCAGAACTTTGCACTATTAAAAGAAGTTGGAAAAACAAATACACCGGTTTTATTAAAAAGAGGGATGAATTCAACTATCGTTGAATGGTTAAATTGTGCTGAGTATATTCTTTCAGAAGGAAATCCAAATGTTGTTCTTTGTGAAAGAGGAATCCGTACATTTGAAACTTATACCAGAAACACACTCGATTTAAGTGCAATACCAGCTGTAAAAGAATTGACACATCTTCCTGTTATTGCAGATCCTTCGCATGGAACCGGAAGACTCAGCTTGATTGAGCCAATGTCTTTAGCTGCAGTTGCAGCAGGAGCTGATGGTCTTATTATTGAAGTACACAGTAACCCTGAAAATGCCTTAAGTGATAAAGATCAAACTATGAGTCCTGAAATGTTTAGCAGAACATCTCAGAAAGTAAGAAAATTAAAGGCATTCTTAATTGATTCAATTAATGACTCAGAGGGTTATGATTTAAATTTGATGGAGAAATTTTAATGAAAATATTTATATTGGGAGCAGGTCATATGGGAATATGGCTTTATAGAGAATTATCTAAGACAAATAATGTTGCTATCTGGGATAAAATAAAAAGTACAAGAGATAAATTTGGCAAAGAATCAAATTTTATCTCTGGTTCCAGATTGAAAACCTTTAACCCCGATCTTTTTATAAATGCAGTCGATTTAAAAAATACTAAAGAGGGCTTTAGGGAAGTTTTGCCTCATCTAAATCCAAATTGTATAATATCTGATATTTCAACAATAAAAGGAGATCTTGAAGAATTTTATCAAGAGTCTGGATTTAGATTTGTTTCAGTCCATCCTATGTTTGGTCCCCACTTTGCCAATCTGAATCAATTGGAGAACAGCAATGCTATAATTATTAGTGAATCAGATGAAAAGGGAAAGTCCTTTTTTAGATCATTTTTTGAAAAATTAAAACTTAAAATTTTTGAACATTCATTTAAAGAGCATGATGAACTTATGAGTGTATCACTGACATTACCTTTCTCTGCTTCAATCGCTTTTGCAGCCTGTTCTGAGGATTTTACCGTACCAGGTACAACCTATGCAAAACATCATGAAATTGCAAAAAAACTATTTCTTGAAGATGATTTCCTGCTTTCAGAAGTACTGTTCAATCCCGGGTCAATAAAACAGATTGAAAGAGTTGTTACAAAGCTGGAACATTTAAAGCATATCATCAGGGCTGGAGACCATGAAGAAGCAATTTTGTTTTATCAGGATTTGAGAACAAAATTAAACAAATTTGAAAAAAAATAATGAACTTATAAAATATAAATGATGCTTCAAAGGGACCGCCAAACCGGCGGCCCAATCGGCAGGTCAGAAGATTTTGATAAACATCTTAACCATAATTTACAATAATTAATTAGAAATAAATTTGATAGGATTTATACATTTACCATTTTTTCTGATCTCATAATGAAGGTGAGATCCTGTACTTCGACCCGAATTTCCGATCGCAGCAATTTTTTGTCCTCTGACAACACAATCACCTTTTTTAACATATAAGTCTTTATATAAGTGCTGATACTCTGTTTCAAACCCGTTTTGATGATCAATGATGATGGTAAAGCCCTTCACTCCTGCAACCCCTGAAAATTTTATCTTCCCATCTGCTGTTGCATGTATATCGTATCCCAACCTGGATGAAATATCCAAACCTCTATGAAACTCCTTCTTTCCGGAAAATGGATTTTTTCGATACCCAAAAGTGCTCGTTACATAACCTCGGACCGGCCAGATTGAGGGGACACATTTTCCTATATTTTTCAAAACGGGATTAATCACCCAGCGTTTGTCATTTTGAAAATTAAACTCAACGCCAACTGTAAATTTCACCGGAACTGCTTTTCCATTTAGTATATAAGGCTCATACTCCCACTGCATTACCGCATCTTTTACTGATTGAATTAAAATTGGGGTTCCTTTAATCTGTTTAACACTGACAACCCTGCCCTTTTCATTGATTAAGGCTATTGCCAAAACCAGTCCACCTCTTCCTTTTTTTTTTATTTCCTCTGAAAGCTCCGGTTTCACATATTTTTTTATTTTCGGTATTTCATTTTTGTCTATCCAGAAAGATTTTTTTTGTTTTACATAGCCAATATTCCGGTCAAGCCCTCTACTAATTGATAGAAAATATGTCTTTTTTTCCGGATCGTCAAAACCAAACACCATTGATTTCTGCTGAGGAAGTATCACACCGGAGTTAAAAAGAGAAGACCATTTCTCTCCTTTTTTCATCTTTATTTCGATTTTGAAGGTACTCTTTTCTTTTAGTTCGGTATGAATTGTAAAGGATTTTCCATTGACAGCCACATTGAACTCATGTTTCCGCTCCTCTTCCTTTCCCCACCCCCAGTTGGTTTTCGCAATTTCAGCCAGATCCTTCAATTGAAAGATTCTTTTTATTTCATCTCTCTCTTGCCGATAACTGTCTTCCGACACAATACCGCCGCTGTAAAAGGGTTTTAAACTGAAAGAGGATACCACATCCGGTATTTTATCCTTCACATTCCGTTTTCCCTGATAAAGTTTTAGACCAATTAGAATATCCTTCTCCTGTGAATATAATAATGTATTAAAAACAAGGCTGAGTAATGCCAGCAAATATACTAAATAGAACATTTTTTTATTCATACTAATCTCCTTTTTTTTGAATCCAGACAATCATCTTATTATTATTTTCTGATTTAAAATAATATTGTTTTGTTTCTTTTCCTGAAATTTGAGCATACTGTAAGGTTGTTTTTTCATAACTATCTTTTATCAGATTCTTCTTTATACTTTTGCTTTCACTAAAAGGCTTTAATAAAATAATGACTGCAATTATAGCTGCACTGGCCAGCGCAGTTCTTATAAAGAATTTATATATCTTTGAGATATCAGGTTTAGCTTTATTTATTATCTCAATCTCTGTATCTATTTTTTTAGATATATCAAGGCTTTCAACTCTTTCTTGAATTGATCTAAAAGCTTCAATTATTTTTTGTTCCATTGCGTCCCCCCATTTCTTTTTTGATTTTTTTTTTAGCATTAAATATATGGACTCTAGCGGTATTTTCAGAACAATTTAAAACTTTTGCTATTTCCCTTGCAGTATAATTCTCATTAATCTGAAGGGATAGAGCCGCTCTTTCTTTTAGATTCAGAACCTTTAGAATGGGTGCAAATATTTCTGAATCCTCTATACTTTTAAAACCTGGATTATTATTGTTAGAATGCTCCTGCTTTATTACATTAAATATTTTTAAAAATGTTCTCTTTCTTCTATATGTATCTATTCCTGTTCTATATGCAATAGACAGGATCCAACTCTTAAAACTTTTTTCCTTATCAAAATTATTTAGATTCTTATATGCTTTTATGAAACTTTCCTGAGCAATATCTTCAGCCTCTTCAATATTTCCAGATATTGAAACTGCCGTCAATAATACGCTTTTTTGATATCGCTTTACAAGGAGGTTATAGTCTTTGTAATAGCCATCAATGCATCTCTCTATAATTTCAATATCCTTCATTTCATTTAACTGAGCCATAATATACTATATACGAATCTAAATCGGAAAACATTTATTTTGTACATATTAAGTCTACAATATTATAAGATAAATTAATAATTTGAGATGGCTTTGAATTAAATATAGATTAAAATCAAATACTTACTACTTGATTTTTGCCGGCTTTTTTCCCCTTAGTTACAGCCTCATCTACCCGGTTGATAATATCATTAATATTAAGTGAAAAATCATCCACTTTGCCTACCCCAAGAGTTATGGTTATTTTTATATAATTATTTTTATATTCAAATACTTTGTTTTGTACGATATCCCTAATTTTTTCTGCAATTTTATTAGCACCTTCTATTGTAGTTTCAGGTAATAACAGGAGAAACTCCTCTCCACCCCATCTTGCTGCAACATCCTGTTTTCTGATGTTTTCCTTCAAAACATCTGAAAAAACTGTCAAAACATAATCTCCAGTATTATTTCCATAACTATCATTTACATTTTTAAAATTATCAATATCAACCATAACAATAGAGAAAACATTATCTTTCCTCCGAAGTCTATCTTTTTCTGTCTGTATCCGCTGTATAATATCCCGTCTATTAGATAAGGATGTAAGATGATCTTTCCTTGACATAAGTTCAATCTCTTTCAATGCTTTCTTATGAGATCTGTCTTTTTCTTTAATCTCTTTTTGAATTTTTATACCGAATCTATACCGGATATACAAAAGCATAAAGATAACAAATATAAGAATGATCGTAATAAATAAAAAAATTTTCACACTCTTATGTTCATTTAAATCAACATTACTAATATGCAATCCTCTTACTTTTTCATCAAAATTATGATTTGATTCTATCTCCATTATCCTGGATCTAGAACTCTGATGATCAATATTCACCTTTGTATTATGATATAACTCTAAATACTTAAGTCCCTTTCTATAGTTTTTCTTTATACTATAGAATTTATAATAAGAATAATAGAACTCCTTCTCCAAATCTAAAGCCTTGATACTAATACTGAGTTTCAGGCCTTCATTAATATATTTTTCTGCTTTTTTATACTCTTTCAACTTTATATAAAGTATGGCTAGATTGTTCTTTGTATATGCTATACTCCTTTTTTTACCTAATTTTGTCCTCAACTTAAGTGAATCGTTAAAATATTCTAATGCTTTTTTATTATTATTATTTTTATAATAGATTTCTCCAAGATTATTAAAAACCTCTGATATTCCAACTTTATCCTTTATTTTATTTTTTATATCTAATGATTGTTCTGTAAATAAAACAGCCATATCTAACTTTCCCAATTTAAAATATACCCAACCAATATTTTGTAATGAATTCGCCATATCAAATTGATTATTCATTTCTTTTTTTATTTCATAGGCATTTAGATAGTAAACAAGCGCCTTATCATATTGAATTAATTGCTCATACCCATTACCAATATTATTATATATAAGAGCAATTGATCTTCTATCATTTAATTTTTTTGCAACTAAAATAGCATCAAAATAATACTTATGGGCTTTCTCATAAATCCCGAGTTTTAAGAAAATATCTCCAATACTATTAAGTGTTTTCAACAAACCTTTTTCTTCCCCCAACTTTAAATATATGTTTGTTGCAAAAAGGAATGAACTCAGTGATTTTTTATAATTACCAAATGCTAAATCAATAGTTCCTATATGCCTGAAAGTATCGGCTTTATCAATACCATTTGTTTTTCCTAAAACAATGAGCATTCTCTTAAAAATGGTCATTGACTCTTTATAATTACTTAGATAAAAGTATGCCAGTCCAATGTTTTTTAATGCCGTCACTTTACCTTTTTTATAGGAAAGTTTTTCTGACATATTCAAAGCTTTTTTCCCATACTCCAGGGCCTTCTTAAAGTTATTGCTTAAACTAGATTCAGCTAATCTATTCATTTTATCAACAGATACTTTACTTTCTGGGATATTGATATTGTCCGAAGGTTTTTGCTCTCCTCTAAGTCCTACCATAAAAACACAGATGATCAAGACAAATAGCATAACTTTTTTTTTAGTCATATTATCCCTCAATTATTTTCATTTATAAGAACATTATATTCTTTTATTATTATATTTCAATAAAAATATTTATTTTTATCATTTTTGTTTTTCCATACTAGTTTTTTCTGGTTTAAGTTTTATTAAATAATGATTATTAACATCTACATTATTAAAATGAGAACTCTGCCCATTTGGCCATTTTACAATAATATCTACATGCTTTTTTTTCCCGGTTCCAAAATGAATCGTTTTTGGAGCCATGGATAAATAGCTGTGTCCTCCTTGAATTTCTCTCATATTTAAAAGTCTATCATCATCTTTTAAATACACCCGTGCACCGATTGCATCGAGATTACACTTCAAACCAGGATTTCCTTTTAAAGTAATCTTGATCCAGTTATTATTGGTGAGCTCCATATTGTTTTGATATACCAAAGCTTTACTATGATAATTATTCAATATAATATCAAGATCCCCATCATTATCAAAATCCAAATATACAATACTTCTTGAATTTCCATGAAAATCTGTACCACTGGCCTTTGATCTATTATTAAGAATCCCACCTTCATTCACAAAAAAAACATTAGATTCCTTTTCATAGACGGGTAAAGATATTTTTTGTGTTTTTTTAAAAATCTTCTTATAATATGGTGTGTCTGAATATACACTATATTCATTCATCCCATTAACACAATATAAATCATCATCCCCATCATTATCAAAATCCAGAAATTCTGCACCCCAGGCCCATCCGGTAGATGAGAATCCTCTTCCTACTTTCTCAGACAAAATATAGCCTTGAAGATTATTTTTGTTAGTTTGGGAAATGAAAAGATCGTTTGCAGCAATTACACGCATTGTTGATAATTTTTCAGGGTTAAATCTCATTTTTGTCTTTTCTGTCGGCAGGACATATTTTTCATCTTTTACCATAGTAACTATATTGGAAATATAGACATCCGGGAAGCCATCTCTATTAAGATCAGTCGTACTTACATTCATTGTAAATGATGGTTTGTCCAAACCCAACTTTGTTGTTATATTCTCAAATGTCCCATCCCCTTTGTTCCTATAATATGCATTTACTCCAAAGTCATTTCCAACAATCAGGTCCTGCCATCCATCATTATCCAGATCTGTATGAGTTGCCGCTTGTCCCCATCCACTGTTCCCTGTATTACTTTTTATTGTGACATCCTCAAATTTAAAATTCCCTTTATTTCTGAAAAGTTTATTAGGCAATCCGTTTAGATTTTTTCTACTTAAGTGTGGCAATACCCCATGAATATAATCACCAAAATAGCAGATATAAATATCCAATAAGCCATCTCTATCAAAATCAAAAACCACAGCAGGGCCTCCCACAAGTCCCCTACCTCCAAGTCCACTTTCAATTGATATATTCTCAAATTTTCCATTACCTATGTTTTTAAGAAGCAGATGGTTTTCATTAACAAATGTTATGAATACATCCTGCAAACCATCGTTATTAAAGTCCGCAATTATAGGCTGTCTTGGCTCTCCAAAAGATGCTTTATTCCGTTTTATATTTAAAATCCCCATATTTTCTGCTTTTTTAAATTTTCCCTTCCCTATTCCCCAAAAGATACTATTCCCGCTTCCACTTAAAATCAGAACATCAGTGATTCCATCCTGATTGAGATCTCCTGCTGCAATTCCCGACCCTCCAAATGCAGGTGGTATATTTAGAGTTCCTACATTCTTGCTCTTTTTCAGATAGCTTCTTAATAAACGGCTTAACCAGTCGGAGCTCCTATGTGAAAAATTTATTCCAGATTGAGTTGTTAGCTCTGAAAAAAAAGTTTTATTTTTGCTGGTTGTATATCCTTTACTAGAGAAAAGTTCTGCTTTTTTTTTTTTAATATCCAATGCTCTATTATTCTCCTGAACAAGCTCAAGGATTTTTTTTGCAGCCAAACCCAGATGTTCTGTGCTTAATTGTTTCATCCCTTTCTGTTTTGCAATAATCCCAGAAATCCTTAATAATAATACTCCATATTGAGAGATACCTTCCACAAATAATTCCGCGGCAAATGGATCAAGCTCTATAGACAATTCATTTATATGGTCATCAAGAACAAACTGGAGATACTTCCAATGTATTCCACTATCCCTGAAAGCATCACAATCATAAGATTCAATTATTATCTTTTTTTCTTGTGAAAGTTTTGGAAAAAAGATTATATCCTCATATTGATTAACAACAAAAGGCGTTGATGTTTTCCATAATTCTTCAATATCATTTTCTCTGATATATGGCTCACCTTTCTCTCTTGCAAAGGTTTCGGCTTTTCTTAGATTTTTATAAGCAAAATCTATCATCAATTCAGTATATGTATCTTTAAATCTTTTCCCTTCTAAAGGATCTTTGGGCCATGGCAATCTGCTAAAAAAAACCTGCAGATTTCTTAAAAATACTTTCATTGAAATTTTATTATAAGAGGAATATGATTTGACTTTCTTCTCTATTATCTTTTTTAAAAGAAAAAATTTTTGATTTCCAGGGGCATGTGAGGTCTTATTTACTATAGAATTAGAAGCAATTTTGAGGATTTCTGAATTATTTAATTTAAGAAAATTTTTCCATACATTATTGAAGTTTTCTGCACTAATTATATAACTATTATCTTCACGAGCTTTTTTATCAGCTAATTGAATTACAGAAAGTGTCACTATTTCAAGGAATTTTTTTAACTCCTTTATAGACTCACCCTCCAGATGCACAAGTGATACAGAAGATTGTAAAAACATATCTTGTTGAAGACTAAGAATCACTCTCAATGTATAAGCAACACTTGAATATTGCTCAAAATCTCTTTTTGTAATAATCAAAGGTTTTGGCAAAACAACTTTGAAATTGCCATTCTTTATTCTTGTATATGGAATAATCCTGTTAATTTCATCTTTAAAACATAAAATCATTGGTTTTTTATTATTCTTTTGCTTATAATTTTGTGTCACATTTGTCCATACATTATACAATAATTGTTTTTGCAGTTTTGTTTTTAGAAACCTTGCTTTTGGAGAAAGGTTAGTTCCTGAAATAAAATTTTCCAATCTGGTTGCAGTCGCATGACACTTTGGATCTCTGTCAGATTCAAGCTTGAAGATTTCATTCAGGGTTTCTGTTATTCCTCGATCCTCAACTCTCTTGTTTTTTTTCTCTTCACTTCCCCACCCAATAATATTAAACAAAACTAAAATCATTATAATATTTATAATTAAATATATGCTTTTTTTTCGAATTTTTTCTTTAATGTTTGCCTTTTTATAACCAGCCATTTTTAATCTCCATTTATGTTTTCAAGATTCTATATTAAAAAAAAATAAAAATCAAAATTGTTATTATTATTAATTATATAATTACTTGAGAAATATAAAATTGAGGTTTGTGAAAGGAAATAAATATTTTTCTTTCTTTATTTTTGATCTTTCTATCTATTCAATAATTCAATAACTTTCTTTTTTAACTCTTCCAGTTCAAAAGGTTTTTTTAAGAATCCATCCGAAAAATCAATGTCATCTTCTTTAAGCAAATCCTGATCATAAACTCCTGATATTACAAGCACTGGTATCTTATATTTCTCCCTAATTCTGATCATAAGGTCAATGCCATGCTCTCCAGGCATCATAAGGTCTGTTATTACCATGTCTATATTATCAACAGATTGCAAAACAATATCCGCTTCATGTCCACTCGGAACATCATAAACGATAAAACTATTGTTTTCCAAATAACTTCGTAACATATTTCTATAAACGAGTTCATCATCAATTAATAGTATCTTTTTCATCATTTTTTTCTCATCCCAATCACATTATATTATATAGAAAATTTTATTTCAATTTTATTTATGTTTTTTTTTAATTATATTCTAATTAAATAAAACCCTTATATAAATCAACGAACCTCCAGAACACTCCTAACCTTTTCGGAAAGATCACTCAAACTATAAGGTTTTTGCAAGAACCCCTTGCATCCGTTACTTAAAATCTCTTCAGCTTGACCATTTAAGCTATATCCACTTGACAGAAGAACATTTACTTCCGGATCAATTTCTTTCAGCTTTTCAAACGTTTCCTCTCCTCCAATAACAGGCATAATCATATCAAGTATTATAAGATTTATGTATTCTTGTTTTTCTTTATATATTTGAATAGCTTCGTCTCCACTTTCAGCAGTCAACACCTTATAACCTAAAGCCATTAATAACTCTTTTCCAACCTCACTCACCATTGGCTCATCATCAACCAATAGGATAGTCCCGACTCCATTTACTATCTCAGTTTCACCAATATTATTAATAAAAACCTCTTTATTCGAAACCGGAAAATATATATTAAAGGTTGTTCCATGTCCTTTTTCACTATATATATTTATGAAACCTCTATGATTTTTAATAATTCCATATACTGAAGCGAGTCCCAGTCCCGAGTTCCTCCCCCGGTCTTTCGTTGTAAAAAAAGGATCAAATATTTTTTTTTGAATATCTTTATCAATCCCAATTCCGGTATCAGTAACAGAAAGTCTAACATATTTCCCAGGAATAATTTTAAAGTGTTTTCTATATCCATCATCAATTATTACGTTGGCAGTTTGTATGTATATATTTCCACCTTTAGGCATTGCCTGCCAGGCATTTACATAGAGGTTCAACAATACCTGCTGGAGCTGTCCTTGATCTGCTTCAATAATCCACGGGTTTTTTTCATATTTCCCGGTGATCCTTATCTCTTTTTTTGTTTGGCCAAAAACTCTATTTTCATTTTTAATTAATTCATTCAAATTAATCGGCTTAACCTCATACCTTCCACCTCTTGCAAATCCTAATAACTGCCTGGTTAATTCAACAGCACTACTAATTGCTTTATCAATATTATTCAAATATTTATAATCCGATTGAGATGGATCCATATGAAGCTTCATTAATGATGTATATCCCTGAATCCCCATTAAAATATTATTGAAATTATGGGCTATACCGCCTGCCAGAGTTCCAATTGCTTCCATTTTATGGGATTGATTTAACTGAGCTTCTAAAACAGCTTTTTCTTCCTCAGCTTTTTTAGCCTGTGTTAAATCTCTAATATTTCCAAGAACAAATTCATCATTACCGATTTTAATTTTTTTTAAAGCGACTTCAACATAAAAAACCATCATATCATTTGGCCGTTTAGCCTGCCATTCAAAAACTATTTTCTCTCCCTGCAAAGCACTTTTCCAATAACTTTTTGCTGTATTTAAAGACATTTCAGGCCCTGAAATATCCATAATTGAAAGATTTAAGGCCTGCTCTTTCGTTATCTGGTACATATCTAACATAGTTTTATTTACTTCAATTATTTTCCCATTAAGATCATGTTTGATAATTGCATCATTTGTATTATCAAGAATTATGTCTAAAGTTAATTTTGATAATTGTAGATCTTCCTTAGCTTTTATTATATCTGTCAAATCAATTGCCTGGACTATCACATTGGATACTTTTTTGTTGTTGTCCAGGATTGGAGTAAATATGGAGTTTGTTATCTTATGAGCGGGTTTTTTTATATTAACATGATCAACATCGGCAAAATTATAATCTATTATAATATTTGCAGCAATTCCTTTTTCAAATACATTTTTTATTTCCGGTAAGAATCCTGCTTTTTCAATAACACTATCTTTTAAAATATTATATTTTCCAATCACCTCATCTTCGCTTGCTCCAAAAAATTCAAAACAAGCTGGATTTGCTCTTATGGCAGTCCCCTTCTCATCAGAAATCCATGTACTTAATGCGGAACTTTCAATAATTTTATCAATAAATTCATTTTTTTCTTTTATTATCTGATCAGACTTTTTCCAGTCAGAGATATCTTCTATTACTCCATCAAAGTAGACAATATCTCCAAGATTATTTATTATCGCTCTTCCGGTATCCCTAACCCATATTTGATCACCATCTTTTTTTAAAAACTTTAGTTCACTTGAGTTAATTCCGCCGCATTCTTTCCAATCTGAGATTTCCTTAGTCCTACTTTTTTTCTCAACAAATAAATCCATTACAGTGATTTTAAATAAATCTTCAATCTTATCATACCCAAGGATCTTAGCTAATGCTTCATTGGCAAATATTATATGTCCTCCTATTGTAGTTCTGTATATACCAATGGGAATCTGATGTATCAGAGTTCTATATTCTTCCTCACTTTTCGGTATTATTTTCTCTACATTTTTAATTTCAGTTACATCTTTTTTTAATGCAAGATTACTTCTCTTTAACTTCTCAATTTCAAAAAGCAGATCTTCTCTTGACTTGCCACTATATTCCTTCTTTTTTGGCATTCAAACTCCTTCTCAACTTTAAAAAGATATCAATATGGAGTTTAATTGTCAAGAAAATTAATGAAGAGATTGATTTGATCTTGCAGTTATTGTAATATTTAATTTAAAAAAAGGAGAATATAATGTTTAAAGAAAAGATAAAACAGGCAGTAGAAATTCTTAATGAATTGGATATTGATATGTGGATGACTTTTGGAAGAGAATCACATACGATACATGACCCTGCAGCCGACATGATTATTGGCGCAGGATATACCTGGCATTCAGCTTTTATTATTACAAAAGATGGAGATAGTGCTGCTATTATCGGTAATCTTGATGCAGCAAACTATGAAAAAATGGGGAACTTCAAAAAAGTTATTCCTTATCTAAAATCTATCAAGAATGATCTCTTAGGATATGTAAGTAATAAAGATCCAAAAAATATTGCCATAAATTATTCAGAAGACAATGTAATGGCCGATGGATTAACTCATGGACTCTACCTTACTTTAAATACTTTATTTAAAGAGACAGATTACAGCAAAAGATTTATGTCTTCAGAGGCTATACTTTCTGCCCTTAGAGGAAGAAAATCCAAAGCTGAAATCTCAAAGATTCAAAACGCAATAAATGAGACAGAAAAACTCTATGAAAGAATTGGAAAGTTTATAAAACCAGGTTTGACTGAAAAAGAAGTTAATAAAAAAATGATTGAGTGGATGAAAGATTTAAGATATGAACCTGCCTGGGATCTGGAAATGTGTCCTTCAGTTTTTACTGGAATGCCGGATGAAGGAGAGGCACATACAGGACCAACGGATAAAGTTATTAAACGCGGCGATGTATTAAATATGGATTTCGGACTTAGGATTGATGATTATTGTTCCGATCTACAAAAAACCTGGTATATACTTAAAGAGGGTGAATCAGAAGCACCTGAAGAAGTTGTAAAAGGCTTTGAAGCAGTTCGGGATGCAATAATCGAATCCGCAAAAGCTTTAAAACCTGGAGTTGAGGGTCGGGTAATAGATACAATTGCCAGAAAAGTAATAACTGATCGGGGTTTTGATGAGTATCCACACGCTCTGGGACACCAGGTTGGTAGAGCACCACATGATGGCGGAGGAAATTTATGTCCTGTCTGGGAAAGATATGGAGAACAACCCTATATGAAAATTGAAGAAAACCAGATATATACAATTGAGCCAAGAGTCAGAATCGAAGGTTATGGTACAGCAACGGTTGAAGTGATTGTGGTTGTAACAAAAGATGGGGGAAAATTCCTGTCAAAAATGCAAGAGGAAATATACTTGATCTATTAAGGAACAGTCACAACCTTACTGTACATTATATATAAATGTAAAGATAAACTGTCTTGCCGGATATTTAAAAATAAGATTTCTCTGAGGCAGTAGTCTTTTGTATAATTATTTTCTTCACCTAAAATCTTGAAAAAAAAAATTTTTTAACATATAATCTCCATTAAAGAATCAAGGAGGAGATATGAAAAAAGGTTTCACTTTAATTGAAATGGTAGTTGTTCTAGCTGTAATTGCAATATTAGCAGCAATTTTACTTCCCACTCTTTCAACATATGTAACAGATGCTCAGATAACCAGGGCTATCAATGAAGAACAGGTAATTACTGCCGCAATATTAATGTTAAGAAAAGATACAGGAAAATGGCCATCTACTTTCCAGGAACCAACTTCTCCAAATGGAGGACCTTCAGGAAGAGTTGACAGAGTCCTTACTGGAGAGACAACAGATCCAGTACCGAGTGGAATTGCACCTGGTGCCAGGGCAGGAGCCGCACAGTGGGGATCTTATGGAAATGCAAAACCTCTATATGATTTTCTATTCTTTAATAATCCTGATTCAAATACCGGAGCAGCAAATCAAAATCAAGTGGGGCAGGATTATCCTATATCAGGTACATTTGCCTGGAAGGGACCCTATATAAATAAACAGAGTTCTCTTGATCCATGGGGTAATCAGTATGTGATTTCCGCTAGATATTTTCCTGGAGGAGCATCTTCAGGTGGACATACTGTTTTAATTTTATCAGCAGGGAGTGATGGAGTATGGTCAACACCGTATAGTGATGGAGTAACAAGGCTTACAACTCCGGCTGATCTTCCTTATGGTTCCTACGAAAATGATGGGGCCTACACCCATGATGATATCGGATCTGTAATTGTTACTAATAATTAAAATAGCTTAGAATCTATCTCAAATTTGAGTGTTTTAGTTTTAATGTAATCTGCTGCCGGCAGCATACTAAAAACACTCAAATTTGAGGGATTTATAAATAAAAATCCCAAAATTTATAAAACTTTTTTTAAAATTTGGAGGTATGGATTTTCCATACTTCATCTTCTTCATCTTCTACTAATGTATAGATATTTTTCTCATATACAGAATAAAGTATAGGGAACATTGTAAAATGTTCATATCTATTAAGCATTATAAAAGTTCTTCCTTTTTCGTTTCCCTTAAGATCAAGTTTTATACACTCCCATAAATCACCTCTTCGCTTGAATGTAATTACATAGATTAGATCATCTGATAGCTGAATATCTCTAATAGGTGGAAAGTTTTTTCTGATATTCATTACTTTTTTAATAAATTCATAATTTCTCTTAAATCGGATACTCTGTTTAAAAAATGTCAAAGCTTCCTTTTTAAAACTCTCAGGTATTTTCAATTTAGGATATGATTTGTTTATTTCAAATTCCTTATCTCCGTTAGAATCATATACATTTATCTTAAAGTCAATTGAATTTGCATTGACATAGATCTTATCTTTATATACAGGATTATAGGTAAAACTTGTTACAGGTAGTAACAGCTTCCTGGGATTATTGAGTTCAAAATCACTGAGAAAAACTTTTTTTTGAGAAGTGAATTTTTTTTCATGAAGGGTAACTCCTAAATACTGTCTTTTATCTTCTTTAGCTATTAGTCCAACACCAACAAATTTCTCCTTTAATGGAAAGATCAATTTATCTACAGATATTTTTTCTTCCTTAATAAAGTTTCCATCCAAATCAAAATATGATGCCCTATGGTCACTATTTACCATTAACTGGTTATTAATAAAACACATTGACATAGGTTTTCCATTTTGTGGATTATACTTAAATTCCTGAGGTCCCTCTCCTGCTTTTCCAAATTTTTTAATTAGTTTAAAATCTTTAAGAGAGTAAACATAAACTGTTGCCTGGTCCAGTACAAAAGCCCTGTTATAATTTACTAAAAATATGGATGGTCGTGAAAGTCCCTCAAGTGGAAATGTATCCACAGGTAGAATCGATCTTGCAAGCATTAGTATTAATGCAATAAGTACTAATAATAATTTTTTCATTTATAACTCCTCTTTTCTTTTTAATACTCTATAACGATCGAAACCAAGAAATGTTTCAAAAAAACAAAAAAAAGCTCTTTTTACTTTCATTTAGCTTTTAAATGGATTAATATTTAAAATGAGTAAAGATATTGTTTCAGGAAAAAAAACGGCATCAATACTCCTTGCCGGAATTATTGCGATTTCTCTGGGATCTATATTAATAAGGCTTACTGATGATGTACATCCTATTATGATAGCTACTTACCGGCTCTTATTTTCATCACTTATCCTTATACCAATATTTAAAATTAAAAAACTAAGTTTTGCTGGATTCAGTAAAAGGGAGTGGTTTTTGTGTACATTGAGCGGCATTTTTCTTGCCCTTCATTTTATTACATGGATATCCTCTCTTCAATACACAAGTGTAGCAAATAGTGTGGTTTTGGTGACAATGAACCCTGTCTTTGTAGGAATTTTTTCATACCTCCTTTTAAAAGAAAAATTGTCTATGAGCCTTATTACAGGTATTTCTCTTTCAATAGGAGGAAGCATAATTCTCACATTTTGCAAGACAAACGGAAATATTTCAACTATCCCTATAAATAACCCTTTATTAGGAAATTCTCTCGCTCTGACAGGTGCAATAATGGCAAGTTTTTATATAATAATAGGAAGTAAAATAAGAGTAAAACATGATCTTCTTACATATATTACACTTGTATACTCAATTGCAGCAATAGTACTTGTGCTTACATCAATTTTCCTTGCTCTTCCATTTTACGGTTTTAAATCATCGTCTTATATATATATGCTGCTTTTGGCTATTCTTCCTCAGTTAGTGGGACATACATCTTTCAACTGGGCTTTAAAACATCTAAAACCAAATATGGTAGCTGTAGTTACAATGGGAGAACCTGTAGGTGCAACAATTCTCGCCTATTTTATTTTCAGAGAGACTCTATCTCTCTGGCAAATATCCGGTATTTTTGTAATTTTGCTTGCCATATACCTCTCCTCTAAAACGTCTATTAAAACTAACTGCAAATTTGAGTGAATATTAAATTTACTATTTATTTTAGTAAAAAAAAGAGGAAAATATCTTGACAAAAAGAGGTATTGATATTATAATATTTAATCAATAACGATTATTGTTAACGAGAGTTATCATATAGAATATATTGACAATAATTTTTTATTGATACATAATCTACATTGAAAATTGGAGGAAAAAAATGATTAAAGAAAATATTGAAAAATTATTAAATGACCAGATTAACTTTGAAATCTATTCTGCTTATACTTATAGAGCTATGGCTGCTTATTGCGACTCAATTGATCTCACCGGTTTTTCTCACTGGCTAAAAATCCAGGCAAAAG
Source organism: uncultured bacterium (assembly GCA_965371805.1). GTDB lineage: Bacteria > Acidobacteriota > Aminicenantia > UBA2199 > UBA2199 > JAOZTV01. Next base: position 23,721 of record CBDUZW010000036.1, read on the forward strand.
AGGAAGAGACTCATGTAGAGAAAATTTATAATTTTATTGTTGAAAGAGGTGGAAGGGCTGTTTTTTCTGCAATAGAAGGTCCTCAGAAAGATTGGGATTCAATTACTGCTGTTTTTGAAGATGGTTATAACCATGAACTTGAAGTAACTGAGAAAATTAATAAAATAATGACACTGGCAATAAATGAAAACGATCATGCGACCCGATCATTTTTAAACTGGTTTGTTGACGAGCAGGTTGAAGAAGAGTCAAATTTTGATTCAATAATAAAGCAGCTGAAATTAATTTCAGGATCAGGCCATGGCCTTTTTATGATGGATAAAGAGATGAGTACAAGAGTATTTATTGATCCAAATCAAAACTAGAGAAAACATGCAGAACTTAAAAGCAATAAAAATATCTGAATCTGTATACTGGGTTGGTGCAATAGATTGGAATGTCAGAAACTTTCACGGATATAATACATCAAGAGGTACAACATATAATGCCTTCTTAATTATTGATGAAAAAATCACATTAGTGGACGCAGTTAAAAAAGGTTTCTTTGATGAGATGAAATCCAGAATATCCTCTATTATTGATCCTGAAAAAATTGATTATTTTATTTCAAACCACTCTGAACCTGACCATACCGGGACTCTTCCACAAGTTATTGCAGACTTTAAACCTGAAAAACTTTATGCTTCGAAGATGGGTGTTAGGGCTCTTAACGCTCACTATGAGCTTGATATGGAGTTAACTCCGGTAAAAGATAATGAGAGAATCAGCATAGGTAAAAAACACATCTCTTTTATTGAAACAAAGATGCTCCACTGGCCGGATTCAATGTTTTCTTATCTGGAAGAAGAGAAAGTTTTGTTTTCCCAGGATGCATTTGGAATGCATTTAGCCTCAAGTGAAAGATTTGGTGGAGAACTGAACTGGGATATTTTAAAAAGGCAGGCGGAAAGTTATTATGCAAATATCATCACCCTGTATTCTCCTCATATACTGAATTTACTTGATAAAATTGAAGCATCCGGAATGCAAATTGATGTTATCGCCCCTGATCATGGACCTGTCTGGAAAGGTGATGAAAAGTTTACAAGATTACTGAAACTATATCAGAAATGGGCAAGTAGAGACCTTGATAAAAAAGTTGTAATTATATATGATACGATGTGGAACGCTACAGAGACGATGGCAAGATATATAGCGGATGGTATTAAATCTTCAGGAGTAAAGGTAGAGGTTATGTGTCTTTCAACAAGTGCAAGAAGTGATATTGCCGATGAATTGCTCGATGCTGCAGGAGTTGTGATAGGATCTGCAACACTCAATAATAATATGCTGCCTTCAATTGCTGACATTCTTACCTATATAAAAGGGTTGAAGTTCAACACACCCTATGCAGCTGTTTTTGGCTCCTATGGATGGAGTGGCGAGGCGGTTAAACAGATATCTGAATCAATAGAAGAGATGGGTTCTGAAATAATTGGAAGTGTGAGAGTACAATATACACCCAAGGAAAAAACAAAAAAATTATGTTTTGAACTGGGTGAACAAATAGCAGAAAAAACAAAAAATATGGAGAAAAAAAAATGAAAAATTATGTGTGTGAAGTATGTGATTGGATCTATGATCCTGCAATAGGTGATCCTGACGGTGGAATTGAACCTGGGACAAAATTTGAAGATATCCCGGATGACTGGGTATGTCCACTCTGTGGAGTAGGGAAAGAAGATTTTAAAGTAGTTGAAGGTTAATAGAGTTTAAAAAGAAATGGATAATAAGGAAAACGTACTTAATTCTATGAAGGCTGTTGGAAAGCCGGTAAGACCGGGTGAAATCGCTGAAATGACTGGAATTGACAAAACTGACCTTACAAAAATATTTAAAGAATTAAAAAATGAAGGCAAGGTAATCTCCCCAAAGAGATGTTTTTATGCTTTGCCTGATTAAACAGATGTGCAATTAAGGGGGGGAGGATTAAATTACCCTCCTTATTAATGGTGACTTATGAAATATGATATAGTTGTTATCGGAAGTGGTCCTGCAGGACAAAAAGCGGCTATTCAATCTGCAAAAGAAGGAAAAAAAACTCTCGTAATAGACAGGAGAGATCATAAACTTGGCGGAGTATCTTTACACTCAGGAACAATCCCCAGTAAAACCCTGAGAGAGTCTGTTTTATACCTGAAAGGACTTAAAAGAAAAAAAATATACGGAAAAAGTAAAAGAGCTGAAGACAGAATTGTTCTAGCTGATCTATTAGAGAGAGTTGAAATAATACTTTGCTATGAATTAAAAATAATTGAAAAGCAATTTAAAAGAAATGGTATTGACGTATTATATGGACAAGCCTCTTTTCTTGATAAAAATTCGATACAAATTAAAGATAGAGATGGAAAAGTTGTATCAGAAGTTACTGCAAAGAAAGTCATTCTTGCAACAGGAACTATTCCAAGACACCCTGATAACATAAAATTTGATCATAAGGTAATATTTGACAGTAATTTTATTTTCTCTACAAAAAGTAAAATTGAAAAATTGCCAGAGTCTCTTATAGTATATGGAGCGGGTGTAATTGGCAGTGAGTATGCAGGCATGTTTGCTGCACTTGGCTGTGAAGTAAGATTGATGGATAATCATGATTTTCTTTTTCCATTCCTTGACAAAGAAATTGTTAGCATCCTTACTCAGACATTTGAACAATATGGGGTTAAAATCAACATGGGAACTCCCTATAGTAAAATTGAAGTCACAAATGAGGGAAAAGGCAGGCTCACCCTTACCAATGGCAAATACTTTGAAGCAGATGTAATCCTTTTTTCTAAAGGGAGATTACCCTGTGTGGACCCATTAAAATTAGATAAGATCGGAGTTCAAACTTCTGATCGTAAATTAATAAAAACAAACCAAAAATATCAAACTTCTATAGAAAACATTTATGCATGTGGCGATGTAATTGGTTTTCCTGCCTTGGCATCAACAAGTGCTGAACAGGGAAGAATGGCCAGCCGCAATGCCTTAAATATGGACATCAAACATCATGCACCTGAACTTTTCCCGGCAGCAATATATACAATCCCTGAGATTTCATATATTGGAAAAACCGAAGAGCAGCTCATTAAGGAAAACATACCATATAAAAAAGGAGTTGCTTATTTTTATGAAGTTGCAAAAGCCGCAATTGCAGGAGATGACACTGGCATGCTGAAAATTCTATTTGATCCTGTTACAACCCATATCCTGGGAGTACATATCATTGGAGATCAGGCTGCAGAAATCATTCACATCGGTCAAATGGTAATGGCATACAACGGCAAACTGGACAGCTTTATTCATAATGTATTTAACTACCCGACATGGGCAGAAGCATACAAAGTAGCTGCCTTTAACGGTATCAATAAAATCTAGTTAAAACTACCACTATAAAAAAGGATTATTATCTATTTCATATTGGATTGTAGTACTGGAACCATGTCCGGGAAAAACTAATGTTTTTTTCGGCAGAGTAAAGAATTTTTTTCTTATACCATCCAATTCCTGCTGCATCTTCTCTTCTTTGTTTTTTCCCCAGGTTCTACCAATGCTTTTGTGGAATAAGGTGTCACCGGAGAATAGGATGTCTTCAATCAAAAAACCAACACTGCCTTTTGAATGCCCAGGTGTATGTAATACTTTTATTTTTATTTTTCCAATAACTAAAGTTTCTTCTTTAGGATCAAGCCATACAGTTGGCTTATTTATTTTGTATTTTCCTCTATAACCCAGCTCATCTCCGGGATATGCATACACTTTTGTTTTATTTAATTTTGCATAATATGCATTTGCATCTATGTGGTCCCCATGGCCATGAGTATTAAGAATGCCAACAATTTCCAGCCCTTTTTCCTTCACATATTCCATTAACTTCTTACTTTTTGAACCAGGATCGATTAAAAGGGCGGATTTACCATCTTCGTGAGTGTAGATATACGTATTACAAGCGGTTTTAAATACTTGTACCCTTTTGTGAATGTTTGATGTCGCCATAATTGGAAGAGTAAATAAACAAATCAGTAGAGTAAACGTTATCCATGATTTCGAAAAAAAAGCTAAATTTTTAATAATCATTATCATACCTCAATTTTAAAAACAAATAAAAACTATTATACCAATTTATAAAATATAGTATACTTTTTTTAAGTAATATAATAGTAATAAAATAGTAATGTTATGTATAAGTGCAATTGTAATTAAAAAGCTTATGGTTTTTTGATTTAAAAAGAAAATTTAAATTTACAAACCTTAACTGGTTTTCTTCAGATCTGCTAGTTCAGTTCTTAGTTTTTTAAGAATATGCCTTAATTCCGCCTCATGTCCTTTCTCCTGCTCTGCTAGATCAGTAAAGAGTTCCTTTGCCGGACCGGATCTAAATCTCCTCACTGCACTAAAATAAAACTCTCTTGCTGTTATCTCTCTAGGAATTGATATCAAGACAGTCTCTATCATATCCTCTAATTCTCTGATCTTTGCTTTTATTTCATTATCCATAATTCCCCTCTTCCTTAATCCTTATCCTGGCCATGTTATCTTCCCACCATAGTATCCAATTAGTCCTACTACAGGGAAATTTATAAATAGTATTCCATTATATAAATAAAATAATAGATTTAAGTTAAGTGAAACAGTTGGGACAATAAATCTTATAATAGTTGAAGCAATTCCAAGAATGATCAATACAATTGACAAATACAACTTCATCTTAAACGTTTTTGTCAGCATCATTTGATAATTCAGCCACCAGCTATATACACCTGAGAGAGTCGCAGGAATTGATGTAACTGTGGCAATAATCAGTGAATAAAATGCTGCCTTTTCAAAAGGTGGGAATTTAAATAATAGAAAAAAAACCTGCATTATTGCTGTAAAAAAGAAAAGACCCATTGGAAAATGTATCATTACCGGATGTGGATGAAATTTCCTGTACCAATCCCTTTGTTTATCCATTTTGTCAGCAACCATATCAATTTTTTCTTTTTCCAAAGTTCCGACAATCTTAAGTTTTTCAAAAAGATCATCTTTATGAGGAGCAACAGCTAGCTGATCTGTCAAATCTCCACCAGCAAAATGCCGATTAATATGAGAACCATTTTCCCAAAGTTTGCTGCCAGTTACATCATAAACATTACCCTTATAGGCAAAATATGCAGGGCGTCCTTCTTTTCCATCAAAGCTCTTTAATTCTTCTCTATTCAAAATCTCCTCCGAAGTTAAACTTACATTAAATCAGACAATTTATTTTTTACTATCTCTGCATGACCTTTTGCCTTCACATTTTTCCAGATATGGGCAATATTTCCATCTTTATCTATAAGAATAGTAGTTCTGACAACTCCATAATATTCTCTTCCATAGTTCTTCTTTAATTGCCATGCGCCAAATGATTCAATTACATTATGATCAGGATCACTTAGAAGGTTTATTCCAAGCTCTTTCTTGTTTATAAAATTCTGGTGGCTCTTTACTGAATCAGGGCTGACACCAAGAACCACTGTCCCGAGATTTTCAAATTCTTTCTTCAGAGAGGTAAAATCAACAGCCTCAACTGTACATCCAGGAGTATTGTCTTTGGGGTAAAAATATAAAACTATCCATTTTTCCTTATATTGGGATAAGCTTACATTTTCACTATTTTGATTCGGAATAGAAAAATCAACCGCTTTGTCTCCTATTTCCATGTTTTTCTTAATTTTCTATAAGAATTTCTTTATCGTATATTTTTTCAAAATGGTTCTTATGTTTTGCCTCTTCCCCGGCAAGTTTTAAAAACAATTTCTTCACTATATCATCTTCTGATTTTTCTGCAAGCTTTGTATATAGCGCATAAGCTTTTTCCTCCCTTTTCATTGCAAGAACAAGGATTTCCTGATATGTTAATTTCCCTTCAGAATCAGGTTCAACAAGGTAATCAGCTATATGCAGGTCTTCAACCTTAGGTATTGAAATATTTTCTCTACTAAAAACATTATCCCTTATCTCTTCTAAGGCATTAACATGTCCCTGTTCCATTGTTTCGAGTTTTGCATAATACTCTTTGTTTGGAGCAAAAGCAGAATCCTTTTGCAGATCACTATAGAACTTTACAGCATCCTTCTCTCTCTCAACTGCAAAATCAATAATTTCATTAAATTTATCTTTACTCATTTTATTTATTCTCCTTTAGTTTTTTCATATTCGAAAGTTTTATAAAATGTTTCCGTTCTTCTTCAATAATATTATCAATAATATCTCTTTTTTCCTTTAACACCATATTCTTCATTTCCGAAAAATATAGTACTGCATTTAATTCTGAATCTATTGCAAAATTTAATGCTGAAATTATGTCATTAATTTTTAACATATTTTCTTCGAATTCTTTAGTATTGAACATGACTTCATCTGCATAAGCTTTAATAAATCCATAATACTCTGTTGCATATTCAGAAGGGGGGTCATAAGTTTTAAATGCATTGAATAATTCAGTGTAAAATGTTTTATGTCCGATTTCTTCATCAGCAAGATAAGTAAATAATTCTTTTACTTCAGGATCATCAAACTTTTCTGCCATTGTTCTATAGAACTTCTCTCCATTTTCCTCTATCCTCACTGCAAGTTGAAAAACTTCACTAGGATCAAATATTGTACTCATTTATACCTCCGTTATAATTATATTTTTTTTTATCTTTTTTTACAATAAAAAATCAAAAAATAATATTTTTTATTGCACTAAACGATAACGATTACCAATAAGTATAGTTTAACTTTATGATTTTGTCAAACTATAAGTTCGGGTATTATTTTAAAACATAAATGATAATCCCCACTGAAGATGATGAACAGAAAAACTCATCCCGACATTTGAGGTTTTCTTTAAATCATCAAGATACATGTCGTATAGATGGGAATGAGTAAATTTATATTCTAAGTAGAAGCCCAATCTGTTCCAGGGTTTGTATCTTATTCCACCCCCGACTCCAAATCCCCAATTTTTCAGGCCTGCCTGATATGAATAAGCAACTCTTCTTGTTATTCCATCTTCAACCATATCCATTTCCAGATGCGGTATTGCAGGGCCTGCCGAGATATTAACATAGGGTTGAAATCTACCATCCTGAATTTTTTCCGTTTTATCCAGCATCCATCTGTAGGTAAGATGCAAGCCAAGATGATTAACTCCATGTGATACATTAAACATAGTAATATAATCTCCAATTCTCGCAGTTCTATTTACGTCCTCTCCCTTAAGAACGCCAATCATATTTAAGTTCTGATCCATATCTTCAAGGAACACCTTCAAATGAATAAACTCAATACCAATACCAATATTGGGATTACTTTTCAGAAAATGGATAAATCTATAACTATAGTATGGTTCAGTAAAGGCCTTTAGCGCATCTCCAAAATTCAGTTTAAATAATGGCTTAAAAAATGCATTTGGAATGATTGAGTCATCAGGAAAAAAAGATTTGTCAATAAGCTTCATATCTTTAAATACATAATCATTATTATTGTATTTTAAATGAACATCAGAGGTTGTATGAGAGGATTTACCTCTACTGTATTCAAAATAGTTTACAGTCATTTTTCCCTTTGATGTAGTAGTAATACCACATGATATTGTAAATAGAATTATAATTAAAATTAATATATGTTTTTTCAAATTAAATATCTCCTTGATTTATTATATAATTAAGTAAAAGATTTTCAGGTCTCTTCTCTTTTATTTTTTTTTTTATCTGTTTAGATTTACTTTTATAATATTCTTTTTTTTTTAAGAAAAACATATTAGATGTTATTTGAAGAAGAGCATAGTTTTCCCAATCCAGTTTAGGCTTATGTAATTTATGTGAAATGTCTAAGACAATATTCCAATAATTGTATGCAATATTTCCGGATAAATTATTCTCTATATATTCATTAAATAATTTATAGAGAACTATGCTATAAAACTCTAAATCATTAAAGTTCGATTCTTTTTGAATTGATTTATAATTACTCAAGCTTATATTTTGTTTAATTGCATTAAATCTTTCAAGTAATTCAAGATGTCTGTTTTCAAAATCTGAAAATATTTTGATAAAATATGGTGTTTTAGATAGAACTCTGCTCAAATTAATATATGCAGAGAAATAATTTTTTGACTTTATAAAGAAGGGAATATTCTTTAACTGAGGCATCCCGGTTGAAATTTCGAAAAAAAATAGTTCAGACTGCTTATTGACAACTTCCCTTTCTGGAAAGAGTACAGGATCAGCCGGTGGTGAACAATTGGACAGGAAAACAATGCTAAGAATAAATAGAAATGTAATAAAAAATCTCATTATGATTTATACCTTATTCATTAAGAAATTGCAAATAAAACTTGAATTTTTCTGCTATTTATTGTATTATTTAGTTTATAAATATGATGGAAAAGATAAAGAGAAATTCAATAATTAATAGTGGTCAGACAGAAATCATTCTACATAATTATTCAAATATTGAAGATGACAAATTTGTATCAACTATTGAAGCCAATGTAAGTAATTCAAAGGAAAGAGGTAATGACAACCAGTTATTGCTATTGGACATTACAAACGCCTATATCAGCACTAAAGTACTTGATACATTTAAAAAAGCCTCTATTGACATTAAACCATTCACTAAAAAAATAGCTGTTATAGGTGTAAAAGGGATACAAAAAGTTTTTTTTAATATCGTATTAACTTTTTCAAAATCAAATGATTTAAAATCTTTTAAAACAAAAGAAGAAGCAATAAACTGGTTAATCTTACCATAGTTTTATCCTGCTCTCATAATTACTATTGTCATATCATCATGTTGAGGATGTCCACCAACAAAATTTTCTACATCCCTTAAAGCAGAAGCAATAATCTCTTTAACCGGCTTATCCCTGTTTTTTATAATTACATCACACAACCTGTCTTCACTGAACTCTTCAAGGTTTTTATTCATTGCTTCAGAGAATCCATCTGTATAAAAAACAACAATGTCCCCTCTTTCCAATGCTATCTTTTCGACCTGCAAAGTTCTGTTAAAAATCTCACCTTTTTCAATGCCCAATGCTATGCCTTTAGGTTTTAAAGGAATAATTTTATTTTCTGATTTTTTCAATAATAATAGAGGATTATGCCCTGCTCTGCAATAATTTAATGTTTTATTGTGTAAATCAATAATTCCAATAAACAGTGTGACAAAAGATTTTTTTTCCATCATCAAATATAAGGATTTATTTACTTTAGAAAGCATCATTTCAGGAGGTAAATCAGTCCCGGAATGAGATTGTATAACTCCTTTTGTGAGAGTCATATATATAGCTGCAGACACACCTTTTCCAGAGACATCTCCAATTACAAGACCCAGTTTTGAATCACTAATTCTTAAAAAATCATAATAATCCCCACCCACTTCATTTGCAGGCACACACATTCCTTCAATTTCAAATCCTTCAATTTTTGGAAATTCAGCCGGCAATAATTGCATCTGAACATTTTTTGCAATTTCCAACTCTTTTGACATCCTCGCTCTATCAGTTATTTTCTTTATATGCTCAGGTAGATCTACACTCTCAGCAACAAAAATATCTCTTTTTATTTGACCCCATATAGCAATAAAAATTGGGATTAAAAGAATAAAAAATGATAATATCCCCTGATAGAAAAAAGTATCCACTTTATTTGTAATTAAAGGAATGGTCTGTAAAATTCCAATTATCAGAAAACTTGAAGAAATAACCGTTAATATATCAAATTTCCAGAATATATACCCAAGATAAATTCCTAAAACTAAAAAGAGAAACCATTCAAAATAAAGAGGGTAAATTGAAATATTCAGTCCCCAAAAAGACATTGCATAGACAGTCCATAGGAGTGAAGATAATATTAAACTTTTGAATTTGCTTTTAAATATTTTATAAAAGAATATATTTGGAAGGAGGCGAAAGACCATTTCGGAAAAAAAGCTTGAGGAAATCGCATACAAAACAGGTACTAAAAAAGGAAGACTTGAAGATAAATTTAAATTGTACTTTGATATATCTATAAAAACATTGAAATATTTAATAACTATTATCAGTAAGGCAGAAATCATTCCCAATCCAAATAAACCTGCTGCATACCCATTTAATATAGCATTTGATACATTTAATGTAAAAAACTTCTTATTAAAAAAACTGTCTAGAGAAGTGAATTTATTCCCAAACTTTGGTCTACCTAATGATTCGCCTATACTCCAGGAAGAAAAACCCATAATTGAAAAAAATGGCCAAAGAATAAAGACTAATATGAATAAAAACACCAACCCCATTCCATCAGTAGATAATTGTCCAATATTAGATCCAAAAGATAATACTTTAAATTTCAATAGCGTTTCAATAACGAGGGTAGTCCATATAAGAAAGAAAATATAAGAAGCCGTTTTTACACCTATCTCACCTTCATGATATTTTTTTAAAAAAACAACCTGGATTATTAAAAACAGAAGAAACAGGTATACATATGACAAGCTTAAATGCATAGAGTAATTACTCTGTGATTGAGTGATAATGTTTTTATCTGATTCTGGAATTCCGAATAAAATAGTTAACCTACCGACTTCATCTCCCTGCACCATTACAGATATTTTCTCAACACCTTTATCTATTGCTCTGTTCTTTCTCCAATTGAATGTATGATTTGTTCTATTCTCAAGTTTTTTTATATTCGAAACATCATTAATATAACCTGCTAAATCTATTTTGTTTTTCTCAAGAAATGCAATTGCAATATTTTTAGCATCCTCTTTGTTGATATGAGCATTTTTCCTGTCAAAATAATTTGATGTTTCAGGAATAATATGTTGAAAAGAGACTACCTTACCATCTACTCCTATTGAGATTATATATCTCTCATATAGGGTACTTGTTGGAACATTTTTATACCAGAAAAAACTCCAGACAAAATCCAATCCATTATTATTATTTGTAGAAATAATTTCCTGTGCTCTTTTAATTCCATGCTGCCTCTGTAAATAAAAGAATGCATTTGTATTATGTGTTGCTGAAGCAAATATCTTGTATTCTTTTGTATTAAAACCTTTTCCTTTTAAAAATTGATTGGCAATTCCTAGAGCTTCCGGTTTACTAAGTTTTAAATCAATTGATTTATATGGAATGATCTGATTCAATAAAATAATAAATAAGAGTAGTCCAATTACTCCAAACATGAACATAAACTTATTCCACTTAATATACTTATTTTTCATTTAATATCGCATTAATCTCATTAAGATGCATTATTGCATAAAATCGATTCAAAATTCAATTCAGACTTCCCATTTTTGATCTGTCAAATTTTATTCTTTCAACTTTTGAGTAAGTACAGCCGCAATAATTCTGTCTTTTTACATTTATTTTCCTACCCATCTCTCTGCCTATATTATACCCGTTATTTTTTTTGAAACTCTCTCCAAGAAATTCAACACCAAACTCTTCACTTAGTTTGACTCCTTCATTATTGATCTGATCTGTATTTTTGTGTGGGCTTATTGAAAGAGTCGAAGCTATAAGGTCAAAGCTTTCCTTCTTTGCATATTTGAATGCTTTTTGTAACCGGAAGTTAAAACAGAGAGAGCACCTTTTACCTTTTTCAGGTTCATTTTCATATCCTTCTATAAATGCAAACCAGTCCTTCATATCATAATCCGCATAGACTATATCCCACTTATAAGCTTCTGCTAGTCTCTTTAATTCATCTTTTCTGAAATCATATTCACTCTTTGGGTGAATATTAGGGTTATAGAAAAAACCTGTCACATCATACTCTTTTTTTAATTTTTCAAATACATAAAGAGCACATGGCCCGCAACAAATATGAAGTAATATTTTTTTCATTCGAATTTGTTTAAATCAATTTCCCTATTTCATACATTATAATACATGCACTAACACCTGCATTCAAAGACTCCATACTTGATTTTTGAGGAATTTTAAGTGAGGGGTATTTTAAAAATAATTCCTCAGATAAGCCCTGTCCCTCATTCCCAATAATTATTAAACAAGGAAAATTTACCTGCTCAACATCAAGTGATCTTACAGTCTTCTTAGAAGAAGTCAGGTAGACATTAAAATTCCTGATCTCCGATTTTTTCAAAAGGTCATCTAACTTTGAAAAGGACTGGTGATTTATATCCAGAATTGCCCCCTGACTCCCCCGTAGGAGTTTTCTGTTATTCTGTTTAACACAATCTCCTGTAAAAGCGATATTTTGAATTCCAAATGCAGAGGAACATCTTAAAATTGTTCCTGCATTTGCTGGATCCTGAATATTATCTAATACAACAACAGTCTGAGCCAATGAAAAATTTATTTTACTCTTTACTATTTTTATAAAAACAACAAAATCTGAAAAATCTTTAAAATCTGATATTTTTTTCATAATTTGATCAGATACAATCCAGATTTCATTAATATCATTATTGAGTTCATCTACAAAGGATTCTTTACTTTTAGTAATAATTAATTTTGAAATTTTTGTTTTCTTCTTTAAAATATCCTTTACAAGTTTTTCACCTTCAAATATATAATACTCATCTCTCTCAGTCAACAAAACTTTTAACTTACTATTTGCTTTCGAATCTATCCTTATCTTCATTCTCTTATATTTTTCTGTTTTAGAGTTTTTTCCCACTCCCAGGCAGATTTCACAATAAAATCTATATCATCATATTTTGGGGTCCATCTCAGAGATTTCCTTATCTTTGTTGAATCTGCAACAAGGTTTGGAGGATCTCCATCTCTTCTAGGACTATTCTTTACATCAAAATCAATACCTGTAATTTTTTTCACACTTCTTACAACTTCAAAAACTGAACTTCCTTTTCCATATCCACAATTAAAGATATTACTTTTTTTTTCCTTTTGAAGATAACCTAACGCAAGAATATGTGCATTAGACAAGTCATCAATATGTATATAATCCCTAACTGCTGTCCCATCAAAAGTATTATAATCTGTTCCGAACACTTTCAAACCCGGATAATCTCCCAGAGCCGCCCTCAGTGCAAGGGTAATCAGATGGGTCGGTTTTTCGTAATCCTGCCCGATCTGTCCGCCCCTGTCAGCACCGGCAACATTAAAATACCTCAATGCAATATAGTTGAAATTTTCCACTGCATTTGAGATGTCTTTTAGAACCATCTCTGTAACCAGTTTAGATTTTCCATATGGATTTATTGGAGCAAGTTTGTCTTCCTCAGTTATAGGTAATTTTTCGGGAGTTCCATAAATCGCTGCAGTTGAAGAAAATACAAAATCTTCAATACCTTCTTCAATACAGGTTTCAATCAGTTTTAAGGAGTTAACCGAATTATTATTATAATATTTAAAAGGGTCTTTAACCGACTCTTCAACAACAATGGAAGCAGCAAAATGAATTACACTTTTTATTTTGAATTTCTTAATTGTTTTTGTAACAAGTTCTTTGTCAGAAATATTGCCCTCAACAAACTCTCCATATAATACTGAATCTCTATTGCCGGTTGAGAGATTATCATAAACTACAGGATTGTATCCTGCATCATTTAAATCCCTGACAATATGGCTTCCGATATACCCGGCACCACCGGTAACCAGAACATTTTCTTTTTTCACCAATTCACCCATAATATTTTTATTTCAACACCTAGATCAGCTCGTAATCTGTACCACAGGCAGATATTTCAACATCCTTTACACCGATGGAGAGCAATTCTTTCTTAAGATTTGCAAGGGCATCATCTTCACCATGTACCAGAAAGACCTTTTTCAATTTATTCAGATCATAGTTCTTTATCCACTCTTTAATCTCATTATAATCTGCATGAGCAGAGAAGGCATTCAACTTAACAACCTCTGCATTTAATTGATAGAGTTTTCCAAATATCTTAACCTCTTTTTCGCCCTCAAGAATTTTTCTTCCCAATGTATGTGCAGCCATATATCCAACAATTGCAATGGTATTATTTTTATCTTCAATATTATTTTTTAGATGATGTAGGATTCTTCCATTTTCAGCCATTCCACTTGCTGAAATGATTATAGCCGGCTTTTTATAATCATTTATTTCAATAGATTCTTTCACAGATGGAGTATATTTAATACTGTCAAAACCAAATGGACTGATATTTTTTGAAATAAAATCGTCATAGGTCTCTCTATCAAAACATTCAGGATGAAGTTTAAATACAGAAGTTGCATTTATTGCCATTGGAGAATCGACAAAGATCTGTATTTCGGGTATTTTCTTTTCAAGCATCAGCGAGTGAATAATGTATATAATTTCCTGGGTTCTTTCAATTGTAAAAGCGGGAATAATCACCTTTCCATTTCTTTCGTAAGTTCGATTGATTGTCGCAGCAAGATCATCTTTTGCCATTCCAAAATCTTTATGCAGTCTGTTACCATAAGTACTTTCCAGAACCAGGTAATCCGGATCAGGCATAACTTCAGGATCTTTGATAATCGGAAGTTTTCGCCGGCCAAGATCTCCGCTGAAACCTATTTTCACCTTATCTTCAACATTGACCATGATCATTGATGATCCCAGTATGTGCCCGGCATCATAAAACTCAGCTGTAACGCCGGGGATTGGATTAAATGGTCTATGATAATTAATGGTAACAAAATGGGACATGATATTGATAACATCCTCTGAATTATAAAGGGGCTCTTTGATTTTCAGCTTTCTTTCCGGATGTTTCAAGGCTTTTCTCTGAATATATTCGGCATCCTTCTGTTGTATATAAGCGCTGTCAAAAAGAATTATACTTGCAATATCTCTGGTCGCAGGAGTTGCAAAAATATTCCCGGTAAAACCATTTATTCTTAGTACGGGCAGTGCCCCAGAATGGTCAAAATGAGCATGTGTCAGCATAACCGCATCAACCTTGGATGGATCAAATTTGAGATCATGGTTTTTGTTGTAGGACTCTTCCCGTCTTCCCTGGAACATGCCACAATCGATCAGCAATGTCTTGTCATCTACTTTCAAAAAATGTTTGGATCCGGTAACTTCATGACAGGCCCCAAGAGACTTATAATTAATTTTCATATGTATTTTCCTCCTTAATCAGTTAATACATTATAATTTACACTATCTGACTTATTTTTTCAACATCTTCGAAATTGTTATTGCATTTTATGCAGAGAAAGTCTTTTTTCTTATATACTATACTTTTTTTTCTTTCTCTCCCAGAAACAATCCTTGTAAAAAAATATATTGACAATAATACTACCCCTGGGAAGAAGAGGTATGCTGACAGTAAAAAAAGTATATATGCTCCAAATAATGAGAATGCTGAAAGCAGGATCAGAGTAAAAGTTTGTTTATATCCTTCCTTTTCATCCTCTTCATGTGGCAACACATCTTTTGACCCGCAAAAAGGACATTCGGGTTTGTAAACAATCTCTTTGCTATTCAAATTTATCCTTTACACATATTATATATGCTATTTTAGATTTATTCGAATTTATCATTAACAAATATCCTTCTCCCTAGAACATGCGAATAATCTGAAAAAAGTTCTTTACTGTCACTCTTTTCTTCCAACTCACTGAAAATTGCAATCTTTGAATCAAGCAGATCTATTATATGCAGTGCAAAGGCTTCCCTTGTTTTTGGAACCTCTGGAGAACCATACTCTTTTTCTCCATGATGAGAGAGAATGAGATGTTGAATTTGTAATAAAATATCTTTTGGAAATTCTTTTATCTGGGAAGCTAAATCAAGAAGGATATTATTACCTAAAACAATATGTCCTACAAGACCACCCTCAACTGTCATATTTAATGCTGGTACAACCGAAAACTCAGAGATCTTTCCAATATCATGAAATAATGCACCTGCTACAAGAATCTCTTTATTCAGGTCATATTGCTCTGATAGAAACACAGCTGATTTAATTAGAGCATGAGTATGTTTTAAAAGACCCCCTGGATATGCATGATGAATATTCATTGCCCCATAGT
The DNA here is from genome assembly GCA_965371805.1 of uncultured bacterium. Taxonomy (GTDB): domain Bacteria; phylum Acidobacteriota; class Aminicenantia; order UBA2199; family UBA2199; genus JAOZTV01. Next base: position 39,709 of record CBDUZW010000036.1, read on the forward strand.
GAAATTTAAGCTCAGCTTCATGCTTTTTAAATAACAGGTCTATCAAATCTTTTACTTTATCAGTTGAGATAGATTCATTTACAATATTTTTAATATCTATCATTAAAGTATCTGTGTCAAAGGATGCTTTCTCTACAAATTCTGCCGCATCATATTCTCCGGGAGCAGCTTTCTCTATCCCGGATATCCGAACGTCCAGCTCGCCTTTATATTCAGTTGCAGTCCCCGTAAATTTAAAGATTTCACCAGCCTTTAATAATGAATAATATTTTTTGACATTACTCCAAACCTTCCCCTTGATTTTGCCACTCTTATCTAATAAGACCAGCATTAAAAAAGGGTCACCGTCTTTTTTGTTTTTTTTATCCAAACCTATAACTTTACAATAAGTGTCAAGTCTATCACCAGTTTTCAATTCTGCAATCATTTTTTTTCCCTGATTAAACAATTCCATTTTACCTCCATATCAATAACAACTACAATCCAGGCAATATTTTAATATCATATGTGCCTTTTATATCTTTTATCCAACTTTGTATCTTTTTCCCGGTTTCAATTTTTCTAAGATGATTCTCAATCTCCGGAGTCATCTCTATCAATGACTTTGGAATAAGGTTTAACGTTTTTTGTGTTGGAACATATACATTTTTATAAAATCCCTCAACATCATTAAAGAATATACTTATTTTAAATTGGAACTTCTCTTTTATTATTTTATCAAAAAAAACTCTTTCCTTAATAAATTGTCTGAAACTCTCCCAAGTCATATCAAAAGACTCTATTATTTTATTCAATTCCTGGATTGAGCCTGCTTTATTTATAATTTGAAGTTCGATTTCTTCAAAATCACTCTCGTTTAGTATAAGATCATTACTATACTCAAGATATATGGTTCTATAATTAATTAAGTCTCCAAGAATCTGTTTGTAAAAGGACCTTTCTGACACATTTTTCCCCCTGAGCACAGGATACAATATAATGACCTTTTCAATATCTGAGAAAGAAATTATTGTATCTCCAACTACAGCAACTAATTTATCAATCAGAATTTCCCGACTCTGCCCCGAAAGATTCCATTGCAAGCAAAAGGAAAAGAAAATCAGGACAATAATAAATACACTTTTTTTAAAATACATTTCCAAATCCTATATAAAAGTTAAAGAATCTATCCGCATTTGCCCCTCTGAAATTCAATCCGAATCCAATCTTTAAAGGTCCCATTGGAGTTCTATATTTCAATCCGAATCCAATTGCTTTTTCAACTTTTTGTATATTAAAATCCTTTGTATCCCAATATATATTTCCGACATCAAGGAAAACAGAATAATATAGATTGTTGATGGGGAAGATACTTATTGGAAATGTTGCTTCCAAATTCAATAAGATCATTGCATTCCCCCCTCTGGGTTCATCATAATCAGTATTTATCGGACCAAGTCTGTCATTTGGTGTCCCTCTAAATGTGTGTGAACCTCCAGCAAAAAATCTTTCTGATATATGTAGATCTCCAGCTGCAAATCCATTACGGACAGATAGGGATAACACACCGGTTTTAATAAATTTCCAGTTATTTTGATAACTCCAGAAAAATTTATAAAATACAGATTCACTAAATAATGGAAATGCAACTTTAAGTGTCGTTGAGAAAAAGTCACCTTTGGTAGGATTAAAAGGATTATCTCTGTTCTCAACTACATAAAGCAATGATAATGCACTTGTATTAAAACTCTCTGCCAATGCCGTATTTCCAAATATCTCAGTGATATCTGTTCGATACCACATATATGAAGCCGAAATGTAGGATCCGGGATTTAATTTTTTTATGATGGATTCACCTAAGCCAAACCGGTCTGATTTATAACTTGGATAAATTTCATTTTCCATCCACATTCTCATCGAGGAATCAATTTCACTGTTAAACAGATAAGGAGTCTCATAATTTATTGTCCCTCTTATCTCTTTTATACCCAGTAGTTGCAGGGTTGTTGAAAACGTTGAATATGAATTAAATATATTTTGGATCTGCCATTCAACAGTTCCCCTTATTCTGTTCCTCCTATCTTCCCAACCTAATCCAAAACCATAATATTTTGATTTTTCCGGAATTACCTTAATAATAATATCCAGCATCCTGCCTTTATTTATCTCGGAATAGTCAAACCTATTGAATATTCCAGAATTCTCCATCTCCCTTCTGAATTTTTCAACTTCAACAATATTGTAAATTTCGCCATGTTTTATCGGAAACTTCTTTCTTAACAAATTCTGTTGAGTCTTTGAAGCACCAATAATAACAAGTTGAGACAAAGTAAATGAGTTGCCCTCATCGATTGAGATAAGAATAGACTTTACGGGGCCTTTTGAAATTTCATAATTAACAACAGAATCTCTAAACCCCCTATTCAAATATATTCTTTTTATCTCTTCAACATCCCTTTTAAACAAAGTTTTTATATAGGGACCATTTTCTTTTAAATTTAACCGTTTGGAAAGCTCACTTGTAGATATACTGTGATTTCCACTAAATATAATAGAGTCAACTATGTTTTTTTTCCCTTCATTAATATTTAACTCTATATCAACTTTATTGTCATTAAAATGGTTTTTCATATCAATTTTTATAAATTTATATCCCTTATTCAGATATAAGAGTTCCAATACTTTTATGTCAACAAGTATAGTCTCGATATTAAAACCAAATAACTTATTATACAAAAGTTTATCAGCATTAATCACCTCTCTAATCCTTTTTTCTGAGATAGCAACATTACCTATAATATTTAGTTTATTAAGATAGTACTTTTTTCCTTTATTTACATAAAATACTATTGTTTTAAGCTTATCTTTATATTTTAGTATTTCAGAACGGATAGTCGCCTTTAGATAACCTTTAGTATAAAGATAATTCAGTAATCTGGTTACACTCTCTTTTTCAGCCCATTTTTCAAAAACTTTATTTTTCCACGCGACAGAAATAGCAGATAGATTTTTTTTCATTCCAATAAATCTAAACAGATATTTATAACCGGGATCAATCTCAATATCAATATTAATTTTACTATTATTTTTTCCAATAAATTTTTCATTTAAAGAAATTTCCGGAAAAAAATAATTATTTGATTTTAATAATGCTTTAGCTTTATCCAAAGCAATCTGGAATTTTTTAGGAATGTAATTTGAAAAATTAAAATAAGATAGTATCTTTTTTTTTAAAACCTTATCTTCCATAATTAAATCAATTCTATTTATTTTTGTAACCGGACCTCTTTTTACTTCAAAGAATATATCAATAATTCCTTTGCTGATATTCTCTGTAGTTTTATAGGTTATTTTTGGACTTTCATATCCATTCAATTTAAGCGTATTTTTAATTTCGATTATTGCTTCAGGTATTTTCTCTTCATAAAAATAAGAATTTTTTCTCAACGAAAAAACAGAATCAAGAATATTTAATTTCATAAGAGTTTTACGTTGAACCATTTTAATTCTTCTTATTTTAAATTTAAAATGCAGTATAAAGATCAACTTGATTTTTTTATCGTTTAATTTAACCGCCTTAACTTCAATATTATTAAATTGACCGGTTTTATTTAAATTTGCAATACTTTCTCTTATGCGACTAAGATCATAGTTGTCATTTTTTTTTATACTTACTAATAAAAGATAATTATTTTCTCTTTTTTCTATTTTATTAATAAATCTAAATTTGATTTTCTCAATTTTAAAGTTTGAATAAATACTCGGATACATTGTTGACGTAAAGACTAGAACAAATGCCAGCAGCATTACTATTGTTTTCAGCCTATAAGATCCCATTCATCAGTCCTTTTTTCTAAACCTTATATCAACACTGAACCGGCCTGCCTCATTTCTCATTCCAATTAAAGAAATAGCAGGAGATAATTGATATTGAAAATAATAAACTTGCCTTCTTAATCCAGTAATATTTGTTGAATATACAATTAACATATCTTTTAAAATTGCTGTTCCAACAGTTAGCCGTGGAGAGTTATCCGTTGAAAATTCAGATAAACTTGGATCTATTCGTAACAGATTTATACCAAATTTTTTTGCCCTCTTCTGGATTTTATCCATCAATGCATTATTTATTAGATAAGTTGATCCCTTTTGAGAACTAAATTCAATAGACCTTTGTTTCTCAAATAACTCCCCAAGAGATATCAAGGTTAGAATCTCCTGTGGAGAAAGAACTGGAGAAGATTTGAACTCTGGAAGGGGTTTATCGGCAGTACCTTTGACATTGAATTTAATTCTGTAATTTTTAATAAATGCTTCAGATTTAATTATTATTTCAGGGTTTATTTCAAATTTATTATTGAAGAGTATTTTTGCTTTTTGTAATCTAAATTTATTACCCGAAAAATATATTTCACCACTTTGACCTTCGATAACACCCAAAATTATTGGTGTCTCCGGAGTTCCTTTTAATGTAAGATCAAAGCCCCCGGTCATTCTCCCGAAAGTATTACTCATTTTGATGTTTTTTGAACCTGAAATCCTTAAATTAAAAGTCATATTTTTGATAATATCTGCCTTATCAGGGGAAAGTTTAGAACTTGTAAAAAATGAGATACCTTCATCAATTTCTCTCTCCCAAATTCCGGATAATATTTTTATATCTCCATCAAATGACAATTGATCTTCAAAATATTTCAATGAAAGATTAGCGCCCATATCAAATTGAGTCCTATTCATTGGAAAAATCAACATTTTATTTCCAGTGAGGTTCAACTGTGCTCTATCTATTCCATCTTCATTTAAATTAATAAATCCATTCAGTTCAACAACACCTCCTCCAAGAGTCCCCATAAGGGATTTAAGAGAAAATTTGTTATTGTCAAAAGTAATAAAACCAGAATAGTCTTCAATAGCCTGGGAAAAATCCGGAATTACAAGTGTTTTTCCTTTAAAATTAGCAATTCCTGCATTTAAGAATTTATTATTTTTGTCAGTATCAATATTTCCTTGTATTGAAATTTCCCCTATATTATTTTTCCAGGGAATCAATAAATTAATATCCTTAATATTAAAAATATAATTCCCACTATATTTTTCTCTTTTCTTCTTCAGGTCAAATGAAAAATCTGATTTGAAATCCAAATTACGAATCTCTCCATCAGTCACTAAGGAAAAATCATTAAAATCAGTGAATACTTTCGCACTTCCTTCGAATAAAAATTTTTTGTCCTCATAGAACCTGATATCAGAAAAGTTATACTTAATTATTATTGGATCTAAAAGAAACCTTCCTTTTCCAGCAAAATCAATTTTTCCCTTGCCGGATAACCCATTATATACTTTTTTTATATTGACATCATTTACTTCACCAGTTAATTCATATTCTGATTTTAAAAAATCAAAGGCAATATTTGCATTACCTTTACCATCCATAAAAATAAAATCAACATCTTTGAGAGATAAACTGTCTATATCTGATTGGAAATCACAGGACACATTTGTGAATTTAAAACCTGACAAAAACAGTTCTTCTGATCTGATTTTGCCGTATATTTTAGGAGTTACGTTCCCTTTTGGTTGAATATATTTACATATCCCGGTAATATTTCCCACAGTTGGAGAGGGAATATTTAATATTTTAAATATTTTTTCAGATTTTCCATTTACTTCAGTGAAATCTAGAACCGTATCATTTTTACTTATTGTAATCAATGCCTTCGTTTTTAATGCACGGTCATCAATCTCAATATTTCCTGTAATTAAACCACTCTTTTTTTGCATATTCATGGATAATGAATCAATTGTTTTTCCGTTTGTAAAAAAATCCTTGCCAAGAAACTGTGCATCAAATCTTAACTGATCACTCTGCTTGTCTAATCCCAGGGAAAAAAATCCGGTTCCCTGTTTCAGGTTCCATCTGCTCAAGTCTAATCCTATAAAAAAATTTGAATATTTATTAATCCCATCCATAGCTGAGATTTTTGCTCTTGCATTAATCTGGAGCCCTTTATTTTTAGAATTATACATACCTTCAATTGCCAATTCCCCAAATTCAGTTTTTAATCTTTGTGATCTAAAAAGTGTGACCTTATCCTTTTTTTTAAAATTAAAATCTATAATACCGTCAACATTAAAATCCGCTATCCCTGACTCAATGTTTTTTATTAAAATCTCTCCAAGAATATTTTCTTTATCAATCTCAACAGAACCAGTCTCAATTATTCCGCCTAAAGGGATAGCACTATAAATCGAAACAAGTTTTCCTGCTTTTGCTGTAGGAAAATTTTTTACCTTTATGAAAGTTTTTGGTGGTTCTGTATTTACGGTCATAAATGATCTTATTTTTGCAGATTGCATATAACCTTTTATAATTACCCTTTTATCAGAATCACTCCAGTTTCCTTCTCCCCTTAAATTAGAAAATTTTTCCTTTCCTACATAAAAAGATTTTGATTTAAATCTTCCACTTAGTTTTAAAGCCTCTTTCTTTTTTTTTGTAATATTGATTCTACTGCTGAGAAATCCGGATAAGTTGAACTCTTTTAAAACAGGATAGAGAATTTTTTCAGGATTACCTGAAAAATTTGCTGTTATAGCTGTTCCATTCTTACCTGACACAATACCGGATAGTCTGATATTAAAGTTTTCTGTTTTCCAATTAGCAGAAGCCAGTTCAATGTTTTTATTTTGTTGATATAGTTTCCCGACAAATCGGCCATAGAATTTGACCATACTATTTTGTATGGGGAACTCTGCTTCAAGAAAAGGTGTTTTTATATAATAAACAATTTTCTCTTCATTTCTTACTGAAGTTAAGTTTAAATTGTTAACTTTAATAGTTGCCTTATTAATCTTAAAAACAAGTTTCCCATTTTTTATTTTTATCTGCTCAATACTAAATAAACTTTCTTTTTTTCCCTCTGCTGCTTTAAATAAGTTTTTATCTAAGATCATTTCAGGATTTTCAATGATCAGATTAATTCTTTTTTTTTTGGAAAAAATTGAAAAAAACTTTAAATGAACAATCACCTTTTTAAAAGATAAAATATTGCTCTGCCTGAGAGTAAAATCTGTAATATTTCCGACTTCTATTCTGAAAGGTATAAGTGAAATCCCAACATCAGAGAATTTTATTTTGTTTATCAGATTTTGGTTAACACTTTTAAAAATATAGAACCTTAAACCAAAATAACTTATTAAAATAATTAAAAATGAAAAAAAAAAAAAAAATTAAGGTTTTGCCTCTTTTTGATGTTGGTGTTAATTTTTTTAACTTTGTGGGTTTTTTTGTGAGTAATTTGCATATT
>CBDUZW010000037.1:0-46400 GCA_965371805.1 uncultured bacterium
AACAGTATTGCGTTCAAAAATACAGGCTTATAAAACAATTAAAGAGACAGCCTCCCCGAGACGCCCCTACATACTTTGTTAAAACGCTGAATAAATTTAAATTTTGAAGGTGCCTAAATTAATTGTTAAAGTTCTGTTTTCGCTGGTTACAGGATCTTTTTTGAAAAAATCCATATCTTTTTTTACTTTGCTTTCAAAAACAATGGAATCATTTTTATATAAGGCTACATATAGATCAGGTTTTGTTTCAAAGGGGGAGTCAGGAGTACCTGCTTTGTTTAGATCAAATAAAAAGTCAGCTGAACCATCTTTATTAAGCTTACTCTCAGCTAAGAGATCATCAAGTACCAGATCGTTATCATATAATTTTGCTTTATACTTTTCGCCATAAACAGGGCTGCCTGTTGAATCGGTGAATTTTGCTACAACTTTTACCATTCTGTGCATTCTATCAGTCTCCTTTTATATATTTCAATATAATTGTTTTATTTCACTCATTTGAAGGACAATTTCCAGGTGCTCTTAAATTTACGATTGTTAAAGGACCATTATTTATATATATTAGTTTCTCTTGAAAAGGGGTTACAACTGTAATATATCGAATCCCTATAGGGATAGCTGTCTCTATATTAAAATGGGGTTGTGCTATGGTAGTATCTTCTCTTGGAGGTTCTGAATCGATCATTGAGGTTAATGCAGGATAGGATACTCTTATGTCTGAAAATGCAGCATTTGCACCACATTCATCCACAGTATTTCCTGATATCATTGAGAATGCTTCATCTGCCCTTATTGTAATAGATACATCATCAGCGTTCCCATTTATTCCATCCTGTCCATGAGACCAGATCGTAGCAACAATAGGAGCTAAACCCTCAAAATTGGGGTTATCAAGCCCACCATTTGGCCAGCCTGTAATACTTCCGTCCGGCCAGGTAACATTTGCGACAGAATATTCATATAAAGCTCCCCAAGGATCTTTTAACTCACTGATATAAGGGCCTCTCCATCCAAACCAGACATCTGAGACCTTTTGCCATAAGGGGAGGTTAGCATAAGTAGGTAATAAATTCTGAGTTGTTAAATGTTCCAAAACTTGTGGTAATCTTCCCAGGTCTCCGACAAAACCAAAACTGCTTCTCGTACCACCCTCAATTAATGTTGGATCTCCAATAATGGCCTGTTTTATTATTTTCAACTCTTCATTGCAGACTTCATATCTTTTTTGAGAAATATAATTTACAGCAAGAGGTGTTATGAGTGTTGCGAGAATGGCAATAATACCGATCACAATTATCATTTCCATCATTGAAAAGCCATTCTCTTTCCGGGTCATTATATCATCTCTATTTAAGGTACTCATAAACATCATCACCTGATGGTGGGTCAGTTGCACCATTAATAGGTGTGGAGACGACCCTATCCTCTCCTGCACTGAGTACCCACACTCTATTATTAGCTGCCGTAAAGGCAATTGAATTTACAAGGTAGGCATTTCCCCATGGATCCGCTTTAACCTGTCCCATATAGGGGCCGTTCCAGGCCGGTGTACCATCTCTGGATGGACCCTGTTGAATTAAGGTTGGCCTATCGACTAGACTGAAGTGAAGAGACAGTTTACTTGCTGCAGTTTCCCAGCTAGAGTTCCGGGTACCTTCTCCATAGAGTAAATCATGGTATACTGATGCATTATTATAAACAGGCCATTTCGCTGTATCAAAACGGAATTTTACGATTGCATCTTTTATTGCATCTACATCCGCTCCGGCTTTTGCAAACCGGGCAGATTTTATATTACTGGATATTAGTGGAATCATAATTGCAGACAGTATTGCGACAACTGCGAGTGTTACGACAACCTCCACAAGTGTAAATCCTTTAGATTGTTCTTTTAATTTCATATTTGACTCCTCATATATTTAGACAAATAATAATAAAAAAAGTTCAATAAGTTTATAGAATTCTCTAAATATAACTTACTTATTTTTCTCAGAGTACTCTCTTCCGGCTCTTAAACAACTTAGGTTCTTCTCAACTATGTCCTCACCTTTTTTACCGAAAATTACTCTTATACCTTCCTCCATTTTTTCAAACGGGATGTCTATAAAAACAGAAGCAGCACCTGCAATAACCATATTCATTCCTCTTGGATTAGAGAGATCTTTTGCAATCTGATCAGCATTAAGATAAATGTTATTTGGAAGGTCATTTATTGCCTTGTCTATTTTTTCCTGATCGGGATAGTTTGGAATATTAATAAAAGGAGTTGAGTTAGTCACAAGCCATCCATTTTTTGAAAGAAGGGGAAGGTATCTTAATGATTCCATAGGTTCTACAGAAAGTATCAGGTCAGCACTACCCTCAGGTATTAAATCTGAATGGATTTCCTTATCAGATATCCTCAGGTTGGATTGAACATCGCCACCTCTTTGTGACATTCCATGGACCTCAGCTTGTTTTAAATACAAACCGGATTCAACTGCTGCGTATCCAATTATTGTTGCTATTGAAAGGATTCCCTGTCCACCTACACCTGCAAGAATTATATCACTTTTCATTTTTTTTCTCCACTTTTAGCTCTAAGTCTTTTAAACACATGAATACAAGGTCTAGTTGGAACAATTACAGAAACTCCATTATAATCAATTTCCTCTTTAATTATTTTAACAAAGTCCTCATGCATTCTTGGAACAGGATTAATTACTCTTAAATGCTCTTTTTCTACTCCGAGTCCCAGGCATATATCAGACACTCTTCCATAAGCATGTGAATCCTGCTGACCTGTCATTGCGGTCGTTGAATTATCAAATATAAAAACGACAATATTGGTTTTTTCAATAACTGCATCTAATAAACCTGTCATTCCACTATGAATAAATGTTGAATCTCCAATTACTGCAGTTGACGGAAATAAACCTGCATCAGCTGCACCTTTTGCCATAGTAATTGAAGCTCCCATATCAACACAGCTATTAATGGCATTAAAAGGTGGAAGTGCTCCAAGTGTATAGCATCCTATATCAGCAAAAACATGCCCGTCACCATATGCATCTTTTATTGCTTCATTCATAGCCTTGTATGAATCAATATGTCCGCATCCAACACATAAAGCTGGTGGTCTTGGGGCAACAAATTCAGGAATGTCTGTACCTTCTATTGTATCTAATCCAAGTGCCTTTCTTACAATTGCTGGGTTTAATTCTCCAACTCTATTGACTTCACCTGTTATTCTACCTTTAACTTTTATATCCTGATCAAGTAATCCTCTTAACTCTTCTTCAAGAAAAGGCATACCATCTTCAAGAACAAGTATAGACTTACATTCTTCAGTAAGCTTTTTTATCTTTCCTTTTGGTACTGGATACTGTCCAACTTTTACAATTGGGTAAGGACATTTTTCATTTTGAAAATTTTCCATCAGGTAATTATATGCAAGTCCGCAGGCTATGATACCCATATCTTTATTATCACCATCAATATACTTATTATATATTGAATTTTCCGATTCAGCTAAAAGATCCTCTTGTTTTTCTAATAATGAGTTATACTGTTTTCTTGCAATAGATGGTAATAGAATAAACTGTTTGCTGTTTGCAGGAAGTTTTAGTTCTTTCTGGGGCAATTTTTCGCCAGTAACAACTCCTGATCTACTATGTGCAAGCCTTGTTGCAATTCTCATTAAAACAGGAACATTGAATTTTTCAGATAATTCATATCCATATGAGACCATATCATATGCTTCCTGCTGGCTATGGGGTTCAAGTGTAGGGATAAATGCAAACTTTCCATAGAATCTTGAGTCCTGTTCGTTCTGCGAGCTGTGCATTGAAGGATCATCAGCAGAGACAATAATCAGTCCGCCATTAACGCCGGTTATTGCTGAATTAACAAATGGATCTGCTGCAACATTTAATCCAACATGTTTCATACAGGCCATCGCTCTTTTTCCTGCATAAGACATTCCTATTGCAGATTCCATAGCAGTTTTTTCGTTTGCTGACCACATACTATGTATGTTTTTTTCCTTTGCTTCTTTTGAGTTTTGAACAAAAGTTGTAATCTCTGTTGATGGTGTACCCGGGTATGCATAAATTCCTGAAATTCCAGAATCTATAGCTCCCTGTGCTATTGCTTCATCTCCAAGAAGAAGAACTTTTTTATTTGACAATTTACCCTCCTGTTTTTTACCTATTCGGTATTAAGTATTTGTTTTTCCTTTAACTATAATCTATTTTAAATGATTTGCCCTTTTTATTCAACCTTAATAAAGTATTTTATTAAATTTTCCTTTATCAATAATCTTAATTTTTCCTTTTTTAAAAGAGATTATTTTATTCTTTTCCAGTTCTGATATTGTTCTGGATAATGCAGGTCTTGTCACACCAAAGTATTCACTCAGCTGCTGATGGTTTTTATTTATATTAATTTCAATATTTTCATTTTTAGTATGTTTTAAGATATAGTATACAAATTTTTCTTTTATTGTTTTAAAAGACATAAGCCGTAATCTTTCAGACAAAAACTGAGCTCTATTACTTATTATATCAAGATAGTGCTGTAATATATTAATATCTGACTGGAGGAGTTTTATGACTGAAATTTTTGGTATAAATAAAATCTCACATTTTTCATTCGCAATAATATCAACGGGAAGTTTATTGTTTTTGCCAAAGAGAAAAGCGGGAGCCAGCGGGCGGGGAGCCTTGATAATTTCAACCTCAACTGCATTTCCATTAAGATCTACCATCTCGCCGATAACGATCCCTTCGATCAAGATCATAAACTCTTCATATGTATCACCTCTCATTGCAATAGTGTTTCCTTTGGTGAATTTTTTTATTTTATAATTTGAAGTTTTAAAAAATGATATGATTTTCTCTTGAGGCATACTTCGAAAGATATGAGATTTAGATATTTTGTCTAAAGTTTTTTGTTCCATTAAACAATATTAACCAAATAAAGAATATTTTGCAAATATGTATTAAATATGTTGAAAGATTACTTTAGTTTAGTAGAAGCCTGTCCGAGAACTAGAACAACGTAAGCGATCAATAAAGTACATATGTTATTGAACGCTTACATAGATTGAATCGCTTCTATTATTTGATCTTAAAATCCAATTCCAAATGACATAGAGATAGAACGGTTCGGGCCGGTTGCATAGTCCGGGTCATTACTATAAAAATCATTAAAATAATATATATCATTCAGTCCGATATTCATTCGCAAATCAAAGGATAAATTCATTTTTTTGCCTTTACTTTCAATTCCTATTCCAAACACAAATCCATAATCGGATTTGTTAAATTCACCGGTTGGGATTTTTCCGTCATTATAATCCAATTGTACAGAGTTGTTTTCTTCCTTATAAAAAGATGAATAGTATTGAGAAAAATAACCTTTTTCACTAAGTTTAAAAGCATAGTATCCACCCCCGAATATAATGGGCCGAATATTGCCTTTTAAAGGTACCTTGTATTCAAGTAATAAAGGTATTTCAATAAAAGCAGCTTTATCTCTTGAGTAATGTCCGACATTAAGTGACGCTAAATCTACATTTCTCTCACTTATTAATATTTCAGGTTGAATACTCAAGTTTTTTGATAAACTGAAAGTTTTATAAAAACCAAGTTTAAACGAGCCGATAAATTCATCACCATTATTCTGGTCCCGAACCATACCTATTTTTAAACCGGTATCTGAATAAACATTACCGCTGAAAATAATCAATACAAACAAAGTTGAAATAAGTTGAATTTTTTTACTCCATTTAACAATTTTTTTTTTTACTAGTATATTTTTCATTTAACCTCCTAAAGTTAATGTCGATAACAAAACCTTTATCTCTGTTTTAATTATCATATTCTTACAACACATAAGCATTAAAAAAGTGTCAGTTTTTTTGTTTTTAATCAGATAATCTTGATAACAGGTCAAGATGTTGGTAATTGAAAGGTTGCTTTGACGTTTATTTTTATTTAAGGAAAAATTGTACCGGTTTTAAAAAAATAATGACACTTTTTTGTAGCTAATGTGTTATAACATTATGGTTTATATGAGGAAATAAATAATGAGAAATAATGATATAAATATTCAGGTATATTATAAAAAATATGGGCCAATGGTTTTAAGAAGGTGCAGGCTTTTATTAATAGAAGAAGATTTAGCATTAGATGCGATGCATGATGTATTTGTAAATCTAATAATAAATAAAAAAAATATAAAAGATAATTATCCATCAAGTTTATTATTTACAATGGCAACGAATATATGTCTGAATATAATTAGAAAAAACAAAAATAGTGGTTTAGTATCAGATAATTCAAGATTGGAAAAAATTGTTGTTTATGAAGAAAACGAGAAACAATTCTTATTAAGAAAAATGATTGATAAGATTTTTTTTAGAGACAGAAAATCTACTAGAGAGCTTGCAGTTATGTCTTATGTGGATGGAATGACTTTAAAAGAGATTAGTAAAGAAACAGGTCTCTCCGAATCCGGAATAAGGTTGAGACTAAAAAATTTAAAGCAAAAAATTAAAGAAGGAGGCGATCTGTGGGTAAAGAAAATATAAGAACGGAACTTTTGGAAAAATATTTATTAAACGAACTTCCCGCTGAAAAATAAAGTGAAATCGAAAAAATAATTAGCAAAGATCAGCATTTACAAAAAAGGCTAAATAACTTGGAAGAGTCTAACAAATTGATTTTAAAGCAATATAGTTCTGAACTTGTTGAACAAAAGGTATTTAGAAAATTAGATAATAAATCTAAAATAATAAAAAGAAAGAAAGCAATTCTCTTTTCTCTAAATGCACGAATTGCTTATGCTTTTTCTTTTTTACTAATATTTCTTATTGGGTTTTTCTGGTTTGGAGAAGACAATTCTGATTTAAAAAACGAAAAAAACACTTTTGTTGATAGAGTAAAAGGAGTAGTAAATGAAAATAACCACAATTCGAGATTGATGATTTACCGGAAAAATAATGATGATGTTGATCTATTAACAAAAGGTTCACTTTTGAAGGCATCTGATCTAATACAGCTTGCATATTTTTCAAGTAAAGATAGTTTTGGAGTGATTTTTTCTGTTGATAGTAATGGAATTATTAGTTTACATTATCCTATAAATGAAAAAAATAGTCCAAAACTTATTATTAATAAAAAAACTTTTTTAAGCAGAGCTTTTGAACTGGATGATACACCTGGGTTTGAAAGGTTTTATTTTATAAGTTCAAATCAGAAAATAAATGTGCCAATACTTATTAAAAATGTAAAAAATATTCTCAAGATTAAAAATGTATCAGTCGAAAGTAAACTAAAATTAGAAGATGATTTAAATCAATATTCAATAATTTTCAATAAAGGAGTTAAAAAATGACCAAAAATATCTGTATAATAATATTAGTTTTTCTAAGTTTTATTCTAAATGCAGATATAAAAAAGGAAAAATCTATTAAAAGATTTGTTTTTGCAATTGGAGCCAATAATGGAGGGTCTGATAGAATTAAACTTAAGTATGCATTAAGTGATGCAGCATCTTTTTTAAAGGTTCTAACAGAGATTGGTGGTGTCTTTGATAAGGACACATTGTTTTTAAAGAATCCAACAAAAAAGGTGTTTTTAGATAGTTTAAATGAACTTTCAAATAAAATTAAGAAAGCAAAATTAAAATTTCAAAGAGTTGAAACAATTTTTTATTATTCGGGTCACTCAGATGATCAAAGTATTTTTCTTGGAGAAGAAAGAATATCCTATTCAGTTTTGAACAGGAAAATCAATAAAACACCTGTTGATGTAAGAATAGCTATTCTGGATTCATGCGCTTCAGGTTCGTTTATAAGACAAAAAGGTGGAAAATATAAGAGTCCTTTTATGATTGATACAGCCAATAATATGAGAGGATATGCTATTATGACCTCAAGCTCTTCTGATGAAGCGTCACAGGAATCCGATAAAATAAAAGGTTCATATTTTACTCATAATTTGATCTCCGGTCTCAGGGGAGCAGCAGATATGAGTAAAGATGGAAAGGTTACCCTAAATGAGGTTTATCAATATGCTTTTAATGAAACTCTTTCTCAAACTGAGAGCTCTTTGAGTGGGCCACAGCATCCAAACTATAATATTCAAATGTCTGGAACAGGAGATGTTATCATGACAGATGTTAAGAAGAGTTCCACCTTGCTTTTATTAGGTAAAGAGCTTTATGGGAAGGTTTTTGTCTGGGATAAAAATAAAAAACTTGTTTTGGAATTATCAAAAATTACCGGAACAAAAATATTTATTGGCCTTAATAAAGGCTTATATAAATTTATTAATATTAGAAATGATAAAGTCTATATGTTGGAAGCCAATTTAGAGATTGGTAAAACCTTTAATTTAACTACGAACTTATTTCGAAAAGTAAATAAATCTTTTACTAGAAGTAGGGGCGGTATACCAATGGTGACGGTAAATGATTTTGAGAAGATTTCATTTTTTGCTGGAATAGAATCAAGAACCTTTTATATACTTGGCTCTAATAATATTGGAGGTATGGGATATCTCGGTATAAAACTCAAAAATGGTTTATATCTTAGCCTTTTTTCTTTAATTCCAGAAAAAAACAAGAATTTTTATGGACTTTCATTTAATTATGGTTTAAATTTTATTAAAAAACTGGGAATTGATTTAGGATTAAAAATTGGAGAGATTTCAGGTTTTAATGAATCTTATTTATTTAATAGCGGAAATGAAGGGTCAGTAACGTATGGAGTTAAAGCGAAACAACATATTGCCCTTGAAATAGACCTTAAGCTTAGATATAAAATATCAAAAAATACTTTTTTACTTGGAGGAGTAAGTTTGCCAATGTCTGATATTCCAAATATGTCATATGCGATGCCTTCTATAAGTTTTGGTTTGCGCTGGATAAAATAGTTCTTTATATAAAAAATAATTATTAATTAGGAGAAAAAATGAAAAAAATAATAATATCTTTATTTATAGTTTTTATAATTACAGGGTTTGTATTGGGAAAAAACTCAAAATTTGGTGTTTTTTTTACAAATAGCATAGGTATAAGTGATTTACCCAATATAGCAGATAAAGAACAGGGATTTGGATTTGAATTTTCTTTGACAAATAATATTTTTTTCCAGTTATCATATTTATATGCCGATGGAGTCGTTTTTGATTTAGATAGGTTTCATAGTCATAATATCTGCTTTTTAGCCGGATATAAGTTTCGTTTGTCAAATAGAATTAATTTCTTACCAAAGATAGGGCTAAACTTGCAGCAATTTTCACGAACAGGGTTTTCAATTAAGGAAACTGAATTTTCAAATCATGATATTGATAATTGGGAAAAGAAAAGTAGTAGGAAATATATTGCTTTAGGCTTTGATCTTGAATTTAAGGTAACAGATAATGTTTGTTTTTTAACTGGTTGGGATTTTTATAGACAAACACCTGCAAGTGGACCATTTGTTGGCTTAAAGTTACATTTTTAAAAATCTAAATTGCTGATATATTTTAAAGAGAAATAAATCAATTTTAAGAGAGTTAATTTAGTGCTTAATAGATGGTTTGTAAGCGTTAATTGACACTTACAATAGTTCTACTGTTCGCCTCAAATCTGTGAAAATTATGCCTAAATTTTAGATATTTTCTGCTCATCGTCTATTCTCAGACAGACTCCTCTAGATATTAAAGTTTAAAGAGATAAAATCAATTCTAACCTTTTTATCCAGGAATCTGTATGATATACGTGGACCTATCTGAAAATTTAAAGGTATATTTAATAAGGAGATATCTGCCAACAATTCAAGTCCGATTGAATTGTATTGAGATTTTTTACCCTCTGTTTTTCCAATGCAGTAGTCATAGAATAAATTTATACTCATTCTTTTAAGATATAAAACGTCTCCAAATGGAAAATCCGGGTAAAATAGCGGGAAAGTGTAATTTGCAGATAGTTTAAATAATGAATCATTATATCTGTAATCATATCCTCTAGAAAAAATGAACATATTTGAGAAGTAGTAGTTATTCGGATTTTGTTTTTCATAAGCAAATTGAAATATTAAATTATTGTTTTTTTTTAGTCCTGGAAAATACAGATTACTTTTTATTGATAATATTGAACCCTTTCGAGTACTGAATTTCATAGTCCTTTTATATGAAAATTTAAAAAATTGTCCCCATAAAGGCTTTAAATATCGGGATGATGAGTTTTGATATCTTGAAAAAATGAGACTAAAACTAATTGGGTACAGTTTTCCTTCAATATGTTCTAATTCCATCCAATTTTCATTTAAAGATATTTCTTTAAATGAGATACCTGCTCCCAGGTTCAATCTGGTTTTATATATCCCTCTTGAAAAATTTAATGGTATATATATTCCTAAACCAATATCTTTTTCCTTCCATTTATAATTTATAGTTTTGTGTTCAGAGGTTTCAAAGGATAGAGATCTGTTATTTAAACTAGTATTAAAACTAATTATGGGAAAAAAACCTGAATAGGTACCACTCAATTCAAAACCGGGAACTTTTTCATTTATATTGTATTTCATACCGCAATTAAATGATGCTGTACCTAATATGTTATCAGAGAATATACCTAAATAAAGGTCTGATCCATCTGGAATTAAACCCCAGCTATGTATATTGAAAAGTTTTTTAAGAGGATAATATTTTTTTACTGGATACTTTTTTCCGGGAATATTATTTAATTTTATCTTTGAACCGGATTGTTCTTGTAATATAAGTTCTTTATAATAATCTGGAGGTCTTTTTTCTATTTCTGAGATTGGGGTCCACAATGATCTACTTAATGGAATTTCTTCTATATCAAAGCCATCTTTTGTATAGTTACTAAATATAAGTTTTTTTGATGTTTTTGAAATATCATGACTATAGGCACCATATTTTACGGAAGTTACCTGAAACATTTTTTTTGTATTTATATCAATTGCATAAATATTATCTATTCCTGAATATGGAGATGTATATAGAATATAATTATTATAGAATTTTGGATAGCCAATACTTTCAAAACTATAGGGGATCAAATTTATGACTATCTCAGTGTCAATATCCAATAAATTCATTGCTCGACCATTTTTGTTTTGCGATATATATACTATCTCTTTACCATCTTCGGACCAGATAGGGGATATCAAAAAGCTGTTTTCTGAGTTTATAAATTTTTTAAGTATTTTTCCATTTAAACTATCAAGTATAATAATGGAAGATTTCTGATTAGTTGTAAATTCTACCGTTGCTATTAATTTTGAATCAGGAGACAAGTCAGGTTCAAAATATCTTGTTTTACTGGTAATTGTTTTTTTTTGATTTCTTTTAAGATCAAAAACGTTAATTTCTGAGTATCCTCTCTTTCCCCATCTGATATCAGGAGTATATTCCGACCATATAATTTTTCCAGTTTTGAGATTGAGATTATTAAAGACTGACCCAATAGGAGTAAAATTTATGATTTTTTCTTCTTTTCCATTTGGTTTTATTCTTATTATTTGCTCGACATTGTCAATTCCATATTTCTGAACTATTATATTATTACCTTCATATCTTGGTGAGAAATAGCTAGTCCAAATGTTTTTTTTCTTTATATTAAGTCTTTTTTTCTCTGTCAGATTAAGATCTTTTAACCTTTCAGACCAAATTGTGTATAGATCATTTATTGTATCATTATAGATGTTTTTTATATTCTTGCCAATATGTTTTTTTAAACCCGCTGAGAATGAAAAAGGATTATATGAATGTTTTGAACTGAAATTAAGAACCTTACTCCAGATATCTGCTCCATATTTTTTTCTAACAAATGTAGTAATGAAGTATCCGAGAGTATAATGATTTGGGATTCTGTTCTTATATGATCCAAGGATAGATTTATAATATGTAGGAGTATTTCCTGATAGTATCAATGAGCGTAGGTGAATATCAAAACCAGGCTGTCTTCCTCGTCCGCTATTACTCAAAGATGTTTCTAATCCTACTGCATCCCCTTCGAAAAACCAGTTAGGAGCAGAAAAAGCTGAAAACAATCCCTTTCCAATATCGCCATATAGGTATCCCATAAATTTAGTAAAACCATGATTTGTTAATTTGTCAAACTGAACCATATGACGTCCTTCATGAATTGCAAGGAGTTTAACCCAATCATAAGCACCCATTGTATAGCTGTTACTAGGTTTCATATACCATTCCGACATTCTTGGTCCTAATGAGACATATCCATTTGAAATAACTCCATTAGCTGATAATAATATTGAGAACTTTTTTTGTTTATTAGGAAGTGTTTTTGAAATAGCTTTGTAGAGAAACTCTAAAGTATCTGCAACTTTTTGCCCCTTTTCAACAATATTATCAGGGAAAATTATCTCAAAATGTTTTGTGTCTATCTTTCTCCACTTTATTCCATATGGTTCCTGTTCTCTTATATTAATTATCTGGGAAAAAAGAAAACTGAATAAAAAGAATACAACTATGAAAATTAAACATTTTTTTTTCATCAAACTAAATTTTATATTTAACTCTTTGTCTGGTTGAGCGATTCTATAAAATCACTATTCAATTGTTTGTTTTGATCGGATACAACAATGATATAGTAAACTCTTTGATCCCATGTAACTCTTGTGAAATATATTTTTTTGTCTTTCAGTTTTTTGAGTATTCTGCTTAGAGAATTCTTTGAATTCAAATATGATATGCATAAAATAGTTTTATCACAATTATTCCTGTTAATGTGTTTTATAATGCATTTGATCTCACTTTTATTTGCGATCTCTTTTATTGTATTCGAGCATAAAATGATGCAGTTCTTTAAAATATCAAATGGAATCTCTACCCTGTATAGTTCATCAAAATTAAAGTATATATCTCTTATTAGGGTAGAATCAATGGGAGCTAAAGTTGACATTAATTCTGATAATATTCTCATGTCAAATTCTCTAAAACCCTGATCAAAATCACGTATTTCACCATAATGCTTACTTAATGTTGTCTTTATCCAGTTAAATACGTCATCAAAACTTGTAAATTCAGACAAATTAATAATTAACTTTATAATAACGATTTCCACATTCTTATTATAAATCTTCGGAGGTAATGCTGATGTTATTTCTATCCCGTCAATTCTTTCCAGAGCACCAATAATTTTGCTTAGACTTTGTTTTTTTTTTTCGAAACTAACAATAATTAATTTTGTGTCAAGTGTGAAATCAGATTTTTTATTTGCATTAATAAAAACCTGTGTAATTTTGGTCTTCTCTAATTCCTGCATTAAAAAAGGAAGTATAGCTCTTGCAAAATGTTCAAATCCACCTATTGCTTTGACCTGAGAGAAATTGTTTTTCATTGAGGATAGGATAAGCTTTTCCAGATTGTGTTCAATTGTTTTTATTTTTTTTTTGTCTAATGGATTACCATTTCTATCAACAATTTCTATTCGGTATACTAAAATCCCATCTGTGGTTACAAAACTTTTATGGTGTTTGATCCCGTTTCCGGGAACAATAAAGTTTAATGTTTTTAGAAAATCCTCGATTGTAACTGACATATCTTTACAGAGAAATGTGATCCCAGTCAGTTTTTCCCGTTTAGTTTCAAAATTCTTAATTTTGAGAATTTCTTCAACCTGGCCATTTCTTATTTTTTTTATATATTTATAGTTTGAAACTATTAATTCAGACAGATCTTTTATTTTTCTTTCAGCAAGATATTGACTTGATCTGGAAGAAATAAACTTCAGGACTTCACTGTTCTCCCCAATAAGGTCAATCAATTCTGGACCTGGGTATACTACTGAAATGTATTTTACAATATCATTATGAATCTCAAATTTTATTGTTTCATCTTCAAGAAAAAGGGTTTTGCCAATACTACCCCTTGAAGCCTCTTTTATATATTTAATTAATTGTTTACTGCTTTTTTCAAATTTAATATATTCTCCAATTGTATCAATCTGAAATGAAATAATAACTAATCCAAAACGGTCAGTATTATCTTTAAATGTAAATGCTTTTATGAATAGAACATTTTTGCAGACCTGATGAATAATACCTAAAATTGAATTTGACATCCCGGCCCAGTCTTTAGCTAATACACCAAAGATAAAAGTTGCGGGAATCTTCTCTTCTCCATTCAGTTCATCGAGAATGATCACTTCTTTTTTGTTTTTTTTTCTAAAATATTGAATGAGCCGTATTAGGAGAGCTCTCTGTTGAGTGACAGGAAATGCTTTTTGCGAGCTGACAATTTCTTTAAGGGTGCTTTTTATCTTCTCTTCTGAAATACTTATATTCTTTAATTTCAGTATTGTTTTAATTAACTTAGCTTCACTGTCTTTTAGCTCTTTTTCCATTTGAAATAGAGTATAACAAAAAAATATTTTTTTTTCCTCTTTTTTTTTATTTTTTCCTAAGTTGAGCGATTGTTTTGGATGAAGAGGTTAAGAATGTTGTTGCCAGAAGGTTTACGAAAACCGCAAATGTAATAATGAGTACATTGAGGATTTTGGGAAACCTTTATGGTGCAACAAGCTTTGATCTATTCGCCGAAAGAATCGCTCAATTTAGGTTTTACTATTCCTCTATTTTACTGAGAAGGCTGCTGTATAGAAGTTCTTGTTCTTTTACCATATAATCAGCATCCCATTTAGAAAGATCTTCATTATGATTATTTGTTCTATTAAGTAATTCTTCATTATTTATTATGTTAATTATTTTCTCAGCGAAATCATTATAGTTATTAACATCAATAGTAAAACCGTTTTTATCTTCAATTATAACTTCATTATTGCCGGGAATATTACTTGCAATGATCGTTTTTTTCATTAATCTTAGCTGAATTAGGCTCTGGGGAAGCCCCTCCCATAATGCCGTTGATATACCTAAATCAAAAATTGAGATTATATTTTCTATGTCAGAAACAAATCCAGGTAATCTAAAATTGGTTGATAGTCCTTTTTCATTAATTGATCTTTCGAGTTCTTCTCTTAAGATTCCGTCTCCCGCTATAATGAAAATAACTTTTTTATTTTGTTCGACAACCTTTTTAGAAATGTTTAAAAGATGAAAGAGTCCTTTCTGAGGTTTAAATGGTGCAATTATGCCACAAACAAAATGGTCTTCAGGTATATTATATTTCTTTCTGATTTCCTTCTTATTTCCCTGCCAGCTTATAAATTTTTCAATAGGAAAACCACTTCTTATCAAAGAATAATTATTCTTAGTAAAGTTGTTTTCTATAGCTGTTTTGATATCACTATTAGAAACAAATATAAAATGGCTCGTTATCTTAGAAATAAATTTTTCAATTTTTATAAATATTAAATTTTTTACTTTTGAGTGGTTTGGAGAAAAAGCAAAACCGTGAACAGAATGAATAATTGTTGAGACCTTACACAATTTAGCAGCAAGTCTTCCTAAGATACCTGCTTTAGACGAATGAGTATGAACGATATCGGGTTTAATACTCTTTATATATGTCATCATTTTTATTAGAGCAAAAATATCTTTTATTGGATTTATGGATCTTATAAGAGAGGGCACTATCATAAGGTTTTTGGTATTATTTATCTTATTATTTAGTATACCTTTATCGCCACAAAGCAAAAAAGAAGTAAACTTTGTTTTATTAAGATTGTTTACTGTATAAATTGTGTTTATCTGAGCGCCACCTAATTCTAACTTTGTAATTATATGTAGAACTTTGATACTCATAAGTATTATGAGAATTTATTAATGATTTTTTTTAAAAATGATTCTTTTTTTTTTATTGTTTTATTTTTGGATAATGACTTTATTTTTTTAGCAATTTCTAAACGCAAGGGGTTTATTTTTTTTGCTGTTTCGAACATTATAAGAGCTTTGGCTTCCTTTCCAGCATTTACATATGTGTCTCCAAGGAAAACCCAGGCATCATCATTTTCTCTGTTTACTTTAATAGCATCAAGAAAATATTTTTCAGCTGCATAATAATTTTTTCTTTTTAAGAGTAATATACCAAGATATATTAATACTTCTTCATTTTGTTTATCTAATGAATAGGCTTCTTGAAATTTTTCACCTGCTTTAATGTAATTATTATTGATCATGTAGTAAATTCCCTGGTTTAAAATAAGTCTGAACACTTGATCTGGAGGGTAGATGCTTAAATCAGACAAATTATCTAATTCTGAGGAATCTCTCATTATAAAAACATATGCAGCATGATATCTTTTGAACTCATCAACAATTTCTTCATTTGAGATAAATATCTTCGAAAATTGGAGGTGAGATGTTTTTTTCAAATATGCAGTACGTGTTTCAGTTATTGTTGCACCAGGGTTTATTCCTAGTATTGCAAAACTTCTTATTGCATCATTTGAATTTTCCATAATCTATTTTAGCATAAATAAAATTAATTTGAAACAAAAGAATTTTTTTTATGAAAGAAGCGCTTTTTCAAGTAAATGAAAGGTTTCAAGTGTGTTTTTTTTTGTTGATTCAATTGAACCGGAAGTATCTATCGTATAATGAGCTATTTTTAATTTTTCGCTTAGAGGAAATTGAGATTTGATCTTTATTACAGCTTCATCTTCAGAGATATTATCTCTTTTCATTAACCTTTCAAGTTGTTCATCTTTTGAGGAATAAACAACAATAATTTTATCAAACCCTTCATAAGATTTTGATTCGACCAATAGGGCAGATTCATATACAAAAAATTTATATACAGCAGTGTTTTCCAGATCTTTTAAAATCTTATTCCTCTCTTCTATAACTAATGGGTGAATTACATTGCTTATGAAGTCTCTCTTTTTGTTGTCCATAAATATCAGTTTCGAAAAAACTGCCTTATTAAGTTTATTATTATCCAGGAAAACTCCCTCTCCAAAAACGCCCAATATTTTTTCCTTTATCTTTTGATTATCCGAAAAAACAATCTCTTTAGCAATATCATCGGCCCTAAGTGTATAACACTTCAATTCTTCTAATATTTTTAATACTAAAGTCTTTCCTGAACAAATTCCACCTGTTAATCCAATTTTATACATGAGCATCATTATAATAGATATTTAATTAATAAGTCAAATACTTGCATTTATTTCAGTTAATTATTAGAATAGTTTTTGATTATTGGAGAATTTATGAAAATTGCAATATTAACAAATGAATACCCCCCAAATATATATGGTGGAGCGGGAGTTCATGTCGAATATCTCACAAATGAACTGAGAAAAATTGATAATGGGCAGCATCAGGTTAAGGTTATTTGTTTTGGTGATCAGGAGTTTACTGAAGGTAATTTGACTGTTAAAGGTGTAAAAAATCCTTTCGAAATAGTTTCAAAGAAAGAGAAACATAAGAAATTTCTAGAGACTATGGTTAATAATATTATTACAGCAGGACTTCTTGATGATGTAGATATTGTCCACTGTCACACATGGTATACTCATTTTGCAGGTTTACTGGCAAAACAACTGCTGGGAATTCCACTTATTCTGACAACTCATTCTCTTGAGCCTCATAGACCATGGAAGGTTGAACAACTTGGAAAAGCTTATAATGCAAGTTCATGGATAGAAAAAACTGCTTATGAAAATGCCGATGGTATTATTGCAGTCTCCGGAGCAATGAAGAAAGATGTTGCTGATATTTATAAAGTTGATAGAGATAAAATAGAAATCATTTATAATGGAATAGACCTTGATCAATATAAACCTGAATTTGATAATGATATTTTAAAAAAGTATGGAATAGATCCGGAAAAACCATTTATTCTATTTGTGGGAAGAATAACAAGGCAAAAAGGGATCGTTCATCTTGTAAATGCAATAAAATATATTGAAGAAGATATTCAAATCCTTTTATGTGCGGGTATGCCGGATACAAAAGAGATTGAGATAGAGATGAAGAACGCTGTTGATCTTGCTAAAGAGGAATCTTCACATAAGATTATCTGGGTTCCTGAGATGCTGCCAAAACCTGACATTATAAAGTTATATTCTATGGCAACTTTATTTATTTGCCCATCTATTTATGAACCTTTCGGGATAATAAATCTTGAAGCTATGGCTTGTAAGACTCCTGTTATTGCATCAGCAGTGGGTGGGATTCCTGAGATAATAGAATCAGGAAAAACAGGAACTTTGGTACCTCTTGAATTTTCAAATACAAATGATTTTTCTTTGAAGGATCCTGAGCTATTTGAAAGAGATCTTTCAAAAGCTATTAACTCTAATCTTAAACATCCTCAAAAAATTGAAAAAATGGGCGAAAATGCAAGGTTAAGAGTTGAAGAGGTTTTTAGCTGGAAATCTATTGCAGAAAAAACAATCAGGTTTTATGAGAAGGTTGTGGCTGATGGGTAATCTTGAATTTATAATGAGGATAAAATGATATTTAGCAAGAAAGAAACTGAGAAGATATTGAAGGAAGGAAATGGGAGAGTTGTTATAGAAAACATTTATCCTGAAATAGATGGTGGAAGGTTTCCTATTAAGAAAGTAATAAAAGATAGAGTAAAGATTAAGGCAGATCTCTTAACAGATGGACATAATTTGATTTCTGGAAGAGTTCTATATAAGAACAATAGTGATATTGACTGGAACAGTGGACCGTTAACATCAGACGGGGATGATACTTTTATTGGTGATTTTAAAGTAACAGAACTAGGGGTTTGGGAATATACAATTATTGCATGGATAAATGAATTTGCTACCTGGCAGAGAGACATGGAAAAAAGGTTGTCTGCTGACTCTGATATAAAAATTGATTTGAAGATAGGTGTAGAATTACTAGAAGGAGCATTGAAAAAGGCCCCTGAAAAAATAAAGAAAAAACTTGAAAAAACAATTGCTTTAATTTTAAACACAAAAAGTAAAATTAGGTCCTTGAAAGCAGCTCTCGACAATGACCTTATTCAAATTATGGGATTGTATGGTGAAAGAAAAAATATTTCTGTTTATGAAAAAAATCTACTCATTATTGTTGACCCTGAAATAGCTGGATTTAGTGCATGGTATGAGATGTTTCCAAGGGGTAACTGGGGAGATTGTGAAGAAAAAGGTACCTTTAAAATTGTAGAAAAAAGACTGGATTATATAAAAAATATGGGATTTAATGTTCTCTATTTTCCACCTATACATCCAATTGGAAGTATGTTCCGAAAGGGGAAAAACAATTCAGAAAAAGCTGAAACAGGAGATGTTGGCAGTCCCTGGGCAATTGGTGGAATAGATGGAGGACATAAATCTGTTTTAGCAGAATTAGGGACAATTAAAGATTTTAATTCTCTTGTAAAGAAAGCTAGAAAGAAGGGGGTTTATATTGCTCTAGACCTTGCATATCAGTGTTCTCCAGATCATCCTTATGTAAAGAGACATCCTGAATGGTTTAAAAAAAGACCTGATAATTCGATACAGTATGCAGAAAATCCACCTAAAAAATATCAAGATATTTACCCTATAGATTTTTCAACAAAAAAATGGAAAGAATTATGGGAAGAACTTAAGAGTATTGTACTTTACTGGATAGATCAGGGTGTAACTATATTCAGAGTTGATAATCCTCATACAAAATCACTCTCATTCTGGGAGTGGATGATAACAAGTATAAAAAAAGATCATCCTGAGATTGTTTTTCTTGCTGAGGCATTTACGCGTCCTAAGATGATGTACAGGCTTGCAAAACTTGGTTTTTCACAGTCTTATACTTATTTTACCTGGAGAAACACTAAAGCAGAATTGACTACATATCTTACTGAGTTAACAAAAACTCAAAAAATAGAATATTTTAGACCAAACTTTTGGCCGAATACACCGGATATATTAAATGAATATTTGCAAATGGGAGGGGAAGCAGCTTTTAAAATCAGGCTAATTCTTGCAGCATTATTAAGTCCGAATTATGGAATATACGGCCCGGTTTTTGAGTTGTGTAAAGATATTCCAGTAAAATCCGGGAGTGAAGAGTACTTGAATTCTGAGAAATACGAGATTAGAAAATGGGATATTAAAGACCCTGGAAGTATAAGTACATTTATTTCAAAAATTAATAAGATTAGAAATGAAAACAGGGTTTTCAGGTCAATTGAGAACCTTGATTTTTTTAATATAGATAATGAAAATTTAATCAGTTTTGCTAAATATAATGATGATCTTTCTGAAATATATTTAATAATAGTAAATCTTGATACAGATTGGAAACAATCGGGATGGCTTGAGTTTAAAATTGATAAATTCAATATTGCAGAAAAAAGACCTTATCAGGTATTTGACCAGTTAAATAACAAATATTATATCTGGAATGGAACCCGGAATTTTATAGAACTTGATCCCAAACAGTCTCCCGCTCATATTTTTAAATTAAAGCGATTTCAAAAAACTGAAAAAAACTTTGATTATTATGTCTAAATTAAGTAAAAATGGGCGTTTTGGGTATGATTATGCCGAAATATAATTTGATTCTATAGTAAAAAAAAATTTTTTTACAAAAAAAAATATTTTTTTTGTTGGAATAATATATTTTTTTATTGTATAATAAAATATAAAAAAAAAGGAAGGTGAATTTATGAAAAAATTTATTTTATTGATGTTGTCAGTAGCATTGCTACTGCCAGTTCTTACCTATGCACAAAGTTCTACTACAGGTGCTTTTGGTGGAACTGTTGTTGGATCTGATGGTAATGCGATGCCTGGTGTTTTAATCAAGGCTGTTCATCTACCTACAGGTACAATTTTTAGATCTGTTACAAATGTAGATGGAAAGTTCGCAATTCAAACTGTTAAAGTTGGTGGTCCTTACAAGATTACAGCTGAATTAGAAAGTTTTAAAACTGGTGTAGCAGATGGCGTATATTTAAAATTGGGTGAAAAAAAGAACCTGAAGTTTTTACTTAAACTTGCAACTATCACAGAGGCTGATATTGTTGTAACAGCTTCAAGTACAGTTATTAATGCTTCAAGAACTGGAGCAGCTCAGAATGTGAGTAGCTCAGCTATTGAAAATTTGCCAACAATTGGAAGAGATATAAGCAGTTTTACCCGTATGTCCCCACAGATGGTAAGTGGAGAGGATTCAGGATCATTCAGTGCTGGTGGAAGTAGTTCCAGATATAATAATATTCAAATTGATGGAGCCCAGAATAATGATCTCTTTGGTCTTGGAAACAGTGGTACTCCAGGTGGACAGACCGGTACAGCGCCTATAAGTATGGAAGCAATTCAGGAATTTCAGATTGTAATGGCACCATATGATATTAAATACGGTGGTTTTACAGGTGGTGGTGTAAATGTTATTACTAAATCCGGTACGAATAAGATGCATGGATCTGCATTCTATTATGGAAGAGATAAAAATCTTGTTAGAAAGGGTGATAATAATGAAGACTTAAGAGAGTTTTCAGATTTTAGTGAAAGTACATTTGGTTTTACTCTTGGTGGTCCTATTAAGAAAAATAAATTATTCTTCTTTTTAAGTTTAGAGCAGAAAAATGAAAAAAGTCAGAAGGATCTTGATTATGTTATAGATGGAAGTGGTAGTCTATCTGATTATGGTAGTTATGATGCTGCTGTAAGATTTACAGATATTTTAAAAAATCAGTATGGATACGATCCAGGTGCATTTGGACCGGTTTCCAATGATTTTAAATCACTACAGTTTCTAGTAAAATTTGATTGGAATATTAATGAAAATCATAGATTATCCCTGAGAAATGATTATGTGGATGCAGAAAGAGAAATTTTAAGAAGAAATGCAAGTTATATATATTCCTGGGAAAATAATGGATATTTAATGGAAAGTACAAAGAATTCGCTGGTTCTTCAGTTAAATTCTAATTTTGGTATTAATAAATTTAATGAATTGATTCTTAATTATACAACCATTAGAGATAATAGAGGACCCATAGGTGATGATTTTCCACAGGTTACAATCACGAATGAAGGAAATAGAAACGATCTTCAGGCTGGAAGTGAAGGATATTCAACCAGAAACCAGTTAGATCAGGACATTTTTGAAATCACAGATAACTTTACGATGAATTTAGGTGATCATACAGTAACTGTCGGAACTCATAATGAATTTTATACATTTTTTAATGTGTTTGTAAAAAGAGCGTTTGGACATTATTATTTTAATAATCTTGATGCTTTTGAAGCTGGTGAAGCTTCCCGATTCAGAACGAATGTATCATTAATAGATGATCCAGATGCGCCAGCTGAATTCCCATCAACATTAATTGGATTTTATGTGGGAGATGAATGGCAGGTATCAGAAAATTTTGTTTTAACATTAGGTATTAGAGCGGATATTCCAATGTTTTCAGAAAACCCAATAGCCAATCCAGGTGTTTTTGAATCATTTGGAATTAAAACCGATCAGACGCCAAGTGGAAATATACACTGGGCACCAAGACTTGGATTTAATATTGATCTGACAGAAACGATGGACATGCAGATCAGAGGTGGAAGTGGTATTTTTACCGGAAGAGTTCCAATGGTATGGATGTCAAATCAGTATGGTAATACAGGGATGACTATTGCTGAATACAATGGTTATGGCGATTTTGCATTCGAACCGGACCCAACGAAGCAACCTGATGTTACAGGTTTTTATTCACCAACCATTAATTTAGCTGATGAAAGTTTCATGTTTCCTCAGGTTTGGAGAAGCAATCTTGCTATAGATAAAGAACTTCCATTCGGATTTACCGGAACACTTGAATTTCTCTATACAAAAAATATAAATGAAATTAAATATCAGAACCTCAATTTATCTCATCAAAGTGATAATGCAAAGGATGGTCGTCCTATTTTTGGTGTGGAAAAGGTAAATTACTATGGGGATCATTATTATAGCACATATTTTCTTGATAGAGATTTTTATCATGTAATTTACTTGACTAATTCAAGCCAGGGTTATAGCTATTCACTTTCATTTCAGCTTCAGAAAGAGTTAAAGGGGGGCGGTTTAATTAATGCTTCATATACAAATGGTAAATCCTACGATACAAATAGTGGTAACTCTTCTCAGGCTATCTCAAACTGGGGATATAGAGTACATACCGGTGATCCTAATAATGCGGATATGCATATTTCCGACTGGTCAACCGCTCATAGATTTGCGTTTGCTGTCGTAAAGAAATTCAAGTTCATACAGAACTCACCAACTATTTTATCTTTCTTCTATGAAGGCAGATCTGGAAGACCTTTCTCTTATATCTATCAGAATGATTATAATGCAGACGGTTATTCGAATGATTCTATTTATGTGCCAATGAATGAAAATGATATTATTTTAGTTGGAGACGGTACATGGGCAGAACTTGACCAGTATATTAAAGATGATCCAGAATTGGATAAATATAGAGGTCAAATCGCACCGAGAAATGTTGGTACCGACGAATGGTTTCATAAAATTGATTTCAGAATTGCACAGGAAATTGCAATTCCGGGTTTAAAAGGGCATAAACTAGAGGTGTCATTTTCAATAGAAAATCTATTAAATCTCTTTAATAAAGATTGGGGCTTCTATAGATATATTAATTTTAACGATAGTCCACTTGAATGGATGGGAACCAATGAAGCTGGAGAGCATACATACGAATTTAAAGGTGATGCAAGTACTTCAGACGCAAGATATGATATTAATCAGGAATTTTCAAGATGGAAGGCTCTACTTGGAATTAAATGGAAATTTTAATAGTAGCTGTAGGTAAATTAAAAATTTACAAACAATACTAAATTAGTTATATAAAAAGAGCCCCTTGTTTTCAAGGGGCTTTTTTTATATTCTCTACTTATTCAGATATTATAAAGAAATGAAAGAATATATAATCCTTTTCAATCCCTCTTCCGGAAATGGAAGATCATTAAAAAAAAAGAAAAAGGTCCTGGCTCTTTTAGATAATAATAGCATAGAGTATGATCTTTTTATGACTGAAAGTGAAGGGCATTTAAGAAGTTTAACTAAAAGTGCAGTTAATAATTATAAAACAATAATTGGAGTCGGGGGAGACACTACCTTTAATATCATCGCCGGTGAATTATTAAATATTGATGAAAAAATTAATGTAATTCCATCAATTGCGATGATAGGGACCGGATCTGCAAATGATATTATGAAGAGTATCGGAATGTATCCCTTGAAAGAAGCTGTTTCTGCAATAAAAAACAATAAAATAGATTATCTTGATATTGGGAAAATACAAAAAAATTCTGAGGAGAAAGAACACTTTTTTTTGGGAAGTATGAGTGTTGGTCTTGGAACCACTGTAAATAGATATGTGGAAGAATTAAAAAATAAAAATAGGATTGTTTCTAAGATGGGTGATGCTGGACAATTCATTGCCGGGGTTTTAGGTGTTAAAAGTTCTTTTAAAAACAGTGATATTCCTATTTCGTTGACTATTGAGTACGATGGTAAAAAAATAGAGAAAAACGTCTCATTGCTGGTTGTCTTAAATACACCTATATATGGAAGTGGGATAAAATTTATTGATAATTGTTCTCCATTTGATGGAAAATTGAACTGTGTTTTAATTAATACGAAGTCCTTTTTTGAAACACTCTCTTTTTATATCCAATTAGAGAGAAAAAGAAAGGATATAAAAAATTTTAAATCAGAGAAAATAGATATTTGTTTTAATAAGTGTGTTGATATTCAATTGGATGGCGAAATTTTAGAAAACATTAAAGAATTAAAAATATCTATAGTACCCAATAAATTAAAAATTATTGTTCCTTAAAAAATTCAATCATTTTTTTTATTGCTTTTGCTCTATGAGAAATATTATTCTTAATCTCAATAGATAACTCAGCAAATGTTTTTTTTAATGGAGTATAGTAAAAGAGAGGATCATATCCGAATCCGCCTTCTCCCCTCGGCTCTGCAAGTATTGAGCCTTCCACTGTTCCCTCAAATGTCTTTATAAGTTTTCCGTTTATTGATATTGAAACGACAGTTATGAATCTCGCAGATCTATTATTAATGTTCGATAGTTTCCCTATTAACTTTTCATTATTCTTTTTATCTGTAGCGTCAACTCCTGAGTACCGTGCAGAATAAACACCAGGGTGACCATCTAAAGCATCAACCATCAATCCTGAATCATCAGCTATCGTAAGCCTCTTGGGTGAGAGTTTGCTATAAAACAATGATTTTCCTATTGCATTTGAGGCAAATGTACTGCCGGTTTCTTCAAATTCGTCTGAGATATTTAAGTCATTTAAGGATTTTACATCAATATCCAGCCCTGTATTTTTGAGCAGTTTTAATATTTCTCTAACTTTTCCCTGATTTTTTGTTGCGACTAAAATATTGTTTGGAAGATGCAGCATTTTTAGAAGGTTTCACTAGTAATTTCAACCACACCTTTTAATTGCATGGAACGTTCAATAAATTCTCTGTTCTTGTTTTTAGAAGTATTTATAAAGAGTTCAATAACATATCCATTTTTAGACTTTGCAAGTTTAATGTTCTTGAACTTAATTCCTAGATCAATTAGTATTTTTTTTATATCAACGACTGTGGAAGCATTTTCTTCAATGCTAATTATATATACAGAAAGGCTGCTGCTTTTTGTTTTTTTTACAAGGTATGTGATTGAAACAGAAGAAATAATTGTGATTAGTATTGTTGTGAAAGCTAGGATGTAGAAGTCAAAACCAATAATGAAACTTGTTAATATCAGAATTAAAGCTTCTATTGGAAAAGAGGGGCCATTTTTCTCTTTAATTGAGAGAATGACGAATATGGCTATAATTATTCCAAAAAAAACAAGAAATGAAATGTATGAATTTAATGGATTACTTTTTAGTATTATTCCAGAACTCTTGATAAAGACAGCAGACATAACTGAAGCGATTCCCAGAATTATTGTTGAGACAAAATTGTCAGTGCTGCATTTTATTCTTTTGCTTAATAGTAATATTATTCCAAGGAAAACAGACAGTAAAAATTTTAATATTATCTCTAAATCCATTTTAAAAAATACCTCTAAAAATATATGCTAAAATAAAAATAATTCCCAGAAAAATAGTATAAAGTGCAAAGTAAGGGTCTTTTAATAATCTTTCAGGTTCCTCAGCTCCATCAATATCCTGAGTAGATTTTTTTATAAACATTGAGAGATAATAGAGTATGAAAGGTAACGCAAAAAGTAATGTATAAAGGTTGTAAATAATGGCAAAATAGCTAAAAGTTAAAATAAATATTGCTGCATTAAAAAACATAAATGCAATAAGCATTTTAATACTATATCTTTTTAATGACCTTCTATATCCTGATGATTCAGATTCTGAGAGGAATTTTTTTTCTGCTACTCTTTTTCCAACCATTAGAAAATTTCCAAAGGCCCACCATGAGATAAGAAGTGAAAGTGGAGCAAAATCTCCAGAAATTATATGCCAACCTAATAGAAAACGAATAGGATTATTTGCAGACTCAATAGTTGAATCCAATATGGGAATATCTTTAACTCTGATTGGAGGGACATTATACAAAAAACCTGCTATAGTAAGTGCAAGTAACGATATGAAGAAATTAAAATTATAATATAAATATGAAATTATGGTAGCAAAGAAAAACATTATTGTATATAAAAACAATAATTTATTTTTACTTATTTCATTTTTTACAAGAGGACGATTTTTTTTTTGAGGATGATATGCATCAAATGGAGCATCAGTAATCTCATTAATTATATAGTTTGCAGTTGAGATGATCCATGTTAATAAAAAAGCTATAAAAAGATATAAAATTGAAATAAAACGAACTGATGAAAAACTCTGATCAAGAAGTACAATTGCAGCAATATATCCAGGGATAATTGCAAGACTTCTAGGCCACCTGTTTAGTCTTAGTGCATCTAAATATAATAGATATCTTTTGTTCATTTTTTCTCACTTTGTTTTTTTATTAGATTCAAGTTTTCAGATTCGTTTATTTTTCTGGCATAAATCTCCCAGGAGTCAAAAAGTTGTAATTTTATGTTGATTTTTTTTAAAATGACCTGAAGTTTTGTTGAGTTTTTCAATTTTGGGAAGATTCTTGTTAAAATGTAAAAAAGAGAGAAATTCCATGTATATCTTTTTTTCTTTATAATTTCGTAATTATTATTTCTCAAAAGATATTGTATGGAACTAAGGTTAAAGAAATTAATATGGGCAATTCTATAATGCCACCATTTTCTTTTAAATATTTTTGCTGTAATACTGTCAATATCAGGGGTGACAATTACTAAAATACCTTCAGCTTTAATAAATTTATCTATATTTTTAATGAATTTATCAGGATCTACTAAATGTTCAATTATATCAAGAAGAGATATAACTGAATATTTATCATTTGACTGATAATTCTCAATAATACCATTAAAAATCTTTATGTTAAATTTTTTATTTGCTTCTGAAACAAGATATTCAGATGGTTCAATACCTGATATTTTATACCCTTCTTTTTTTGCAATATTTAGAAAAATCCCACTAGCTGCGCCAATATCCAATATAGATTTGTCGGGTTTTTTAATTTTCTCTAACTTTTTCACAATAGAATGAAAATTTCTAGATCTGCCTTGAGCTTCCTCACTATATTCAGCATCTTCTAAATGTGAATAAAATTCAACGATACTGTCTTCTGATACATAGGGATTTGAAAAAACAAATTTACAGGATTGACATTTACAAAAGGTCCAGAGTGACCCATATGCATTATCGGTTATTTTAAAATTATCGGAGGTTAGTGTTTCCGGATTAATACTTCCATTCTGAAATAGTTTTATATCACTGTTATTGCATAAAGGACAGGAATTTCTTTCTAATAATTTCATTTACTATTTAATAATATATCATAATTTACAATTTTTTTCCAACTGAATTATAGTCTTTACATAAAATTTTATGATCACAATAATTACAGGCATAGGACTCATTTTTATAAAAATTTCCTTGTTTTATATTTTCAGCTATATAAGAAATGATTTTTATCATTTTTTCAAAATCATCATTCTCGAATTTTACATTAATATCCTGGTATTTAATGTTTTTATCATTTTTTGAATAAAAAACCTTAAATTTAAGACTGGAAACTGAGCTTTCAAAATTTTTTTCGAATAAATATTTGTAAATAATTGTCTGCAGTCTGGAGTATTGAACTCTACTTTTTGACCATTTTGCCGTTGATGTCTTAAAATCAGAAAGGCTAAAATCTTCTTCTACTATATCTATAACCCCTTTTAGCTCAATATCTAATTCAGGAATTATAAAGGATAATTTCTTCTCAATCATGAGAGGTTTTAGTGTATGAGCAATTTCATTATAAAAAAAATGGATAAAAGAAATTCCTTTTTTTAAAGTTAAAGCTTTCGTTTCGATCCAGTTTACTTCATTGCTATTGACTAGATCGTTAAAAACAGTTTTAAATATGGTAACCAATTCTTTTTCGGAGGTATTTTTTCCATTAATTTGATTATTTAGATATTTCTCAAGTGCTTCATGAAAAGCAGATCCCAATATTAGTTTGTCATTTGAATCAGACTTAATTTCTTTTATATAATTGAAATAATATTTTAATGGACAAGACTGATAAATTCTAACTTGATTGTATGAGAGATAATTTCTTGGCAAGTTTGACATTTATTGTATAGATATTATATAACTTCTAAAAATAAATTATATTTTTTAGAGACGCAATTTTTTGCGTCTCAACACTATCCCTTTTGAACCAATAAAGTTAGTCGAGATTTATATCTTGAGCCTGTCTTTTTATGAATAGTACCTTTTGTTACAGTTTTATCAATAGTAGAGAGTACCTCTGATAAGATTTTTTTACCATCTTCAACTTTACCATCTTCAATGAGTTTTTTCAAATTTTTGATTTTATTTCTCATTTTTGACATATTCATTTTATTAATAATTCTCTTTTTTTCGTCTCTTTTATACTTTTTTACTGCAGATTTATGATTAGCCATAATTAATTCCTCCAAAACCAATGTTTTTAATACTGTATAATACATTTAATTTCAATTTTTGTCAATATGTTCTATTGTGTAAATCATTTTTTTTACTGTTTCGAAATCTTTAAACAAGATATGTTATATGTTATAATTAAATGTAATGGATAGGTTTAAATATATTGCAGTTGAAGGTTTGATAAGGTCAGGGAAAAGTGAATTGGTCCAGTTATTGTCAAATAAATTTAATAGTAAAACTATATATGATAATAGAGACAACCCATTTTTTAATAGTTATTTAAAAGCTGTAGTAAGAGGGGACGACGCTCTTTCCCTGAAAACACAACTAATATTTTTATTAAACAGATATAATCAACAAATTGAGTTGGACCAGAAAGGCCTATTTCAAAAAATAACGATCAGCAATTACATTTTTGAAAGAGATGGAATATATGCTCATTCCGTATTGAAAAATGATGATGACCTAAATATTTATAAAAAAATTTATTCTCATTTTTTAAGTAATATAATTGTACCCGATCTAGTTATATATCTCCAAATATCTTTTGCTGAGATGTTGAAAAGGATCAGCCTTGTAGAAAATGAGATCTATAGAGATGTTCCAAATGAGTATTGGCGTGAGATATTCGAGGCATATAATTATTTTTTCTTTAATTATAAACGATCACCCTTATTGGTTATAAATGTAGAAAAGGTAGACTTTAATGATCCAAGGTATTTAAAAAATCTTATTGAAGAGATCAATAATCATAAAAATGGTGTAAAATATTATGCTCCTGCATAATTTGGTTTTTACTATTTAATAGGAGGAGAATATGAAAGAAAAAAATTCTGAAGAAATATTCATAGAAGAATTAAAAAAAGAATTCTTTGAAAAGACCGCGGATAATTTAAAAAAAATGCTGGAGTTGTATGAAAACAATGATTATATAGCAATCAGAAGAATTGCACATGATATAAAAGGAACTTCAGGTATTTTTAATATGGGAAGAGGATCAGAGATCGGAAGTGCGTTGCAGGATGCCTGTGACATAGAAAAAACAGATAATATAAAAGAGTTAATAGATCAGATGATTTTATATATGAGAAGTGAAGGAGTTATAATTTAATTTTAAATACTAATCTATGAAATTAAATTAACTAATAATGAGTGGAGGAAGAATGAAAAAAATACTTGGAATGGGAAATTCTCTTGTTGATATTTTAATTAAATTGGATGATGATAAATATTTAACTGATTTGAAATTGGATAGGGGAAGTATGACTCTTGTAGATAAATCGAGGATGAATGGTATTCTGGATAGCACAAATGGTCTTGGATATAGAAAATCGTCTGGAGGATCTGCTGCAAATACTATTAATGGACTTGCAATCCTTGGCGCTGGTACCGGTTTTATCGGTAAAGTAGGAGATGATGAATTTGGATTATTTTTTGATTCGGATATGAAGAGTAATAAGATAAATACAACTCTTTTTAAAGGGGAAGAAGAAACGGGGAAGTGTGTTGTGTTAATATCTAAAGATTCAGAGAGAACTATGGCAACATACCTTGGCGCCGCCATTGAACTTTGCGGCCAGGATCTTACTGAAGATTTATTTATAGGTTATGATTTTTTTCATGTTGAAGGCTACTTTGTTCAAGACAAAGATCTTTTAAATAAGGCTCTTGAGTTTGCAAAAAAGATTGGATTAAAAATTTCCATTGATCTCTCAAGTTATAATATTGTTGAAGAAAACAGAGAATACTTTAAAGAGATAGTAGCGAAATATGTTGATATATTGTTTGCAAATGAAGAGGAGGCTGAGGCCTTTACTGAAAAAAATGAACATAAATTATGTCTGATGGAGATGGGTAAGCTTTGTAAAACTGCAGTTTTAAAACTTGGTAAAGATGGATCTATGATTTTAAAAGATGATAAAATTTATAATATAAAACCAGTAAAGACAAAAGCTATTGACACAACTGGAGCAGGAGATCTTTTTGCTGCAGGTTTTTTCTATGGATTAGTAAATGAGTACTCAATCGATATTTGTGGACAGATTGGTGCATTACTTGGGAAGAATGCTGTTGAAGTTGTTGGGGCAAGAATGAATGACAAAAGATGGGATAATATTAGAGCCGAAATTTCAAAGATAGTAAATTAATGATAAAATTAATAAGATCAGATAGCATTATAATAAAAAAAAATGATCTTATTCATGATATAGATAAATTTAAAAA
Source organism: uncultured bacterium (assembly GCA_965371805.1). Lineage (GTDB taxonomy): Bacteria > Acidobacteriota > Aminicenantia > UBA2199 > UBA2199 > JAOZTV01. The sequence continues at coordinate 31,183 of CBDUZW010000037.1, forward strand.
ACAAATTAGAACTAATTCTAATATAGTTTCTGTTTTAGTGAATGATTCGGAAACGGTTCTTCTTGATAAAGAAAATTCATATTTAAATATATTTAACAAACAAAACAATTTTGTTAGAAACGTTGGCAGTAGATTAGGGTATTCATCTGATAAAACAAAAAGACGAATAGGTTTTGAATTTCCTGAAGATCTCATTTTATGCGGAGATAAAATTATTATTTCCGATTCTGGGAACAATCAACTTGTTCTACTTACAAAAAAGTATAATTATATTAATACTATAAAGTTACCTGACTCTCCTTTTAAATTTATTTATTGCAAAGATGATCTTCTAATAGTATCTGATTACTTTAGATCTGTTTTTTTCATTTCTATAAAGTTTGGATATATAGGAAAACTCCTTTTAAATCAATTTGTAGATTTTTATACAGTAAGGATAGAAAACGATAAAGCAATTGTTGTAGATGAGTTGGGAGATATATTTGATATAATTATCGAGACTACAGATATTATTGAAATCGCAGAAAGATGTAATAATAAAAAAATATTAATGGAGATGTTTTTAGAAGATAATAAGAAGGATAATAGAGACAATCTTAGAGCTTTAGTAGAAAATGATGATCGGCTGATCCTGAAATATATAAAAAGAACTGATGACGATTATTTTAATATAAAGATATCTGTTTATATTAATATTAAGATTGATACAATTTTTAATAATGATCAGGAATTAATTAAATCTATAGAGAAACTATCTTTAGAATTCTTCTTCATATATAAAATATTGAACACAAAAGGTGACCAGGAAGCAGGAAATCTGATTAAAGAACAAAGAATATTTAAAATATTTGAATTAATAAAATTGAGAAGAGAAAAATTTGAAGAACTTTTATTTATTAAAAATGCAATTATAAATAGGAAACCTTTAATTAGTTTATTTGATACGGCACTTGGAAAAAGAAAATCTGAGGTTGAAAAGAATATAAATATTGTTTTTTCAAAGATTAAATTGGAAAAAGACAAGTTAGATGATGAAGATTTAGTAAATGTAATTTCTGAATACTGGTTATTATATGATGAAATGAAAATGTTATTTCCTGATTTAAGAAATGACAGTTTAAAAATAAATTTACTCAACCGCATGTTTTTAAACAATATACTTAAAGATTTTTATTTCAATGTGGCCTTACTTTACCTGGATAGTAGTGAACTTGAAAAATTCTACTCTTATGCAGAAAAGGAGCTTTTTTTATATTCTGATAAATTAAGTATCATGTTCCGGTATGTGGATATACTGATCTCACAACAGAATTATGAGAAAGCCCTGAAGGTATTAAGTAGAAATATTGATAAGAATAAAGAATGGATGAACTATCGATACTATAAAATCTATAAAGCAAAAAATGAGCCGGAAAAAGCATTCTTCTTTCTTAAAAAAGAATTAGAACTTTTCCCCTATAAGAGTGAACTTATTCCTGAATTATTGAGTTTTAACATGTTAAAAAAGGATGAAATTGCAAATATAATAAGTGGCTTAGAAAATAATGATGAGCAGATAATAGATTCAAATTTCAATACAGCAATGTCCTTATTTGAGGTTGGAGAAGAGGAAAAAGGAGAGATATTTCTAGATAAAGAGCTTGATCTATTTCCTGAAAATAGAAAAGCAGTATTATTAAAAATGAGATTATTTCTAAAAAAAATTCCGAATATTTCATATCAGAAGGGGATTAATAACTTTCAAGTGTTGATGAATTATTTAAAAACAATCTCTGATGAGTTAAATATTGAATTAATTAATTTCTTTAGTGTTTTAAATTTTGTACCATTACATAGTGATATTATTAAGCAATTACAAAGTCTTGATTGGCAATATCTGCCTGAATCTTTCGGCAGACAAATAGATATTTATATGTCATTTCATAAAAATATTAAAAGGGAAAGATTGGAAATTCCGGTAGAAAAGTTTGATAATGAAATATATCTTTCATCCATATCATGTTCTTCAATTGCATTAGATCATTTTCTCTCTGAGGCAAAGATGCTTATTGAGAAAAAAGAGATAGATAAAGGATTTGATATTATTACAACAATATTAAAATATAATCCAGGAAACAAAGATATTTTTGAGTATCTGGATTCAATTGAAACTTGTCAATAAACAAATGTATGAGCCAATTACAAAAATACATTCTACTGCAGTTTGCTGCAATTCTCCCTGGCTTCGTAAAATTGAAAAAAGCATCCTCAACATAGTGCTGACTATGTTTCCGGTAATTTTTTAAATTATACTCACCAGAAAAAATTTCGCTAAACTTCGCTATAAATCTATTTTTGCAATTAGCTCGTATGTAATTTTTTTAAAACATCTTTAATATTTAGAGATGTTTTAAATATTAAAGAACTCTCTGGAAGTAATTCTAAGTTGTCTTTCAAGCCAGCTTTAACAGCAATGATTATATTGAATCTACTAAAGAACTCAAGATTATCAGTCTTATATTTTAAATATTCCGGTGTCCAGAACTCAAGAATTTCGAGGAAAGCAATATCGCCATTTTCATTCTTAAAAACAAAATCTGGAAAAAAAACTTTTTGTCCATTATGTAGTATTTCTGAATTTTTCTCTAAGTTCCATCCATCCCTGATACATTCTTTCCATTTTTTAAAAAACTGTATCTTGTTTTTTAATTTAATATTATGCTCTTCAGGAAGAATTTCCTTTAGTTTGTCTTTATCTGAAAGTTGAAGAATATTATCAGCGTTTTTAAATCTGCTTTTTATCAATGCGCTCATTTTCCACTCTTTTAAAGTTGTAAGATCCGAAAAAAAAGTTGCGAAATTAATGTCGTATCTTCTTGTATTTCTCAAAATATTTGACGGGCCATCAATAAAAAGTCTATACTCTCCATTCCCTAAATAAGTGATCTTACAAAACAAATTGTGTGTTTTTACATAATTGAGTATTATTTTCTGATTGTTTTTTATCCATATAGTCATATTTATTGCCTTGTACAGAGTTGATTGGATTTGAGCTATATTATATCGTGATAAGAGTGCTTCAGGCGAACTATAACCTATAAATGTTTTTAATTTATGAAAATCAACTATATCTGAAAATAAATTATTTTCAATATCTTTCCAAGTGATTTTAAGTTTTTTGGCAATAAGTTTTTTAACTTCATTTTCCTGGTTATCAAATAGCGATTCAGTTGTTTTTACTATAGGATGGTATTCAGTTGCCAGTAAAAACACTTTTTTTCTAAGTTTCTCTGCATTTCCACCTTTGTCTCTGTCGTATTGTGAAACATCATCAAGGAGCTTACAAAAAGATTTTATTCTTTTAGATGGGCAATCAGGTTCATCTTTGAAGACTTGAGATACTTTATAATGAATGTTTGTCCTGGTTTGTCCAATATTTGTTTTATATATTCCAAGGATTTTTTTTGCAAACTCAATATAATGATGATGGTCCTTGCTATTTAGCTTGTCTGGAATTATTGTTTTACCTTTATAATTTACAACGGAGTGTTCTTTTGTAAGCATCACTATCTCTCCTCTTCCTGGATTTTTTTACTTCACTTGTATCGGTACAAACAATCTCATACAATTTCCCCTTTCTATTGCCTACTTTTCTTAAAATCCGACCTAATCTCTGTTTTGCCTGCCTTGAAGATGACTCACCTCCTAATACAATAGCGATTTTTACAATTGGAATATCTACTCCTTCATCAAGGACTTGATTTGCAATGATAGCAGGATATGTCCCATCTTCAAAGCCTCTAAGAATATCCAGTCTTTCTTTCTTCTTTGAGTGGCTGAGAATACATGGAATAAGGAACCTGATAGATACATCTCTTGCCATTGCATTGGATCCTGCAAATATTATTATAGGTTCTCCAAAATGGAGTCTGAATAAATCTTCAAGTACTCTAAATTTTTCAGCAGCTCTGTCTTCTATCGATTTTTTAAAATAAAAAGCCTGTTGTACTTTTCGCGCTTCCGGGTCCTTAGTAGTATCTTTTATTAGATCTATCCAGGAATATTCTCCTTTCTCGCCTATATCTTTGAGTTCCTGTGTTTTGTTAAAAATATAATTTTTAATTAATGTACCAGCTGAATTATATGCAAACTGTTCATCTGAATTTAAAGTAACAGGGATTCTGAATATATCATAATCAGCTAGAACATTTCCAGCAAGTTCAGAAATAGAAATGTTGTATACTGTCGGTCCTATCAATTTTGGAAGATCTTTATGAAGATCGTCGCTTCTCTCAGGGGTGGCAGTTAGGCCCATTCTAAAAGGAGCGGGACTCATTAGAGCAGAGTCTCTTCTATTAAGTCCCGGTAAATGATGGCATTCATCAAAGATTATTAATCCAAATTTATCTCCAATTTTATCCATATGTAAATAAGCACTATGATAAGTAGTACAGGAAATTGGTTGAATATTAAATATATTATCTCCGATTATTCCAGGATCATATCCAAGACCGTCAGAAATTTTTCTTTGCCATTGGTACATTAAATCTCTCACAGGCGAAATTATTAGTGTTGATATAGATAGCTTTTGCATTATAGAAAGGGCTACAACCGTTTTACCACTTCCTGTTGGCATAATAATTACACCTTTTTTGGTATTTAACCAATTAGCAATTGCGTCTAATTGTTCCACTCTGAGATTCGGAAGATTTATTTTTCCTAATTTTACTGGATTCCATTTCGAAACGGTACTCTCAAGGTCAATTTTGTTCTTTGCTAAATAGTCAATAATATAACTATAGTGAAGTGCATTACATCTAAACTTTCTCATTATTGTATCATATTCATATTCAATTTCTTTAAAAATGGATTGTGGGGAATACAAACGTGGAATATCTAATAACAGAGTTCCTTTATCAAATGTAATAATTATTTTGTTTTTATATAAATTCATTTTATAAGAAATTATAATACTGCTCTTAGGTTTTTGCAATTGTTTAAATTAATTATATGTCAAAGGTTTATTTCTAATTTTAGAAAGTAAATAACAATTCCTATATCCAGTGTGTTGAAGTTCAGTTTTTTTTGTATTATAATGTAAAATGATTTTACATAAAATTGCCTCTGTATATATATCAAATAAATGAATCTTAGTACAGAAAAATCTTATAAATTAAAACTTTATTTTTTATTATTCACAATATCAGGTTTTTCCGGATTGATCTACGAATCAATCTGGACCCATTACCTTAAATTATTTCTAGGCCATTCAGCATATTCTCAAACCCTGGTACTTATTATTTTTATGGGAGGTATGGCAATCGGTGCATATTTCTCTGGAAAATACAGTACAAGAATTAAAAACCTTTTAATCGCTTATGCTATTATTGAATGTGTTATCGGCATATTTGGGGTGTTTTTTCACACAGCTTTTATTAGCACTACAAATTTTACTTTTTTTTCTATAATACCCCTTTTTTCATCTCTCTTAGCAATTGATCTATTTAAATGGTCCATAGCTGCCATTCTTATTCTTCCTCAATCCATTCTATTGGGATCAACTTTTCCCATAATCAGTAGTGGTATTATAAGATTATATCCAAAGTCTCCAGGCCATTCTATTGCCTTATTATATTTTTTCAATAGTTTAGGGGCTTCTATTGGAATTCTTGTAAGTGGGTTTTTCTTGATAGAACTGTTCGGATTACCCGGAACAATATTACTTGCGGCAATTATTAATATAATCCTTGCAGTGGTTTTCTGGTTATTAAGTAGAAAGCAGAATCCATCAATAATACCGCTTGATAATATTGAAACGAATGAATTAAAAAATAAAACCAGCAAATTACTGATCTATATCTTCTTTCTAGCTGCAGGTCTGACCGGTACAGCCTCTTTTATGTATGAAATTGGTTGGATTCGAATGCTTAGTATTGTACTTGGAAGCACCAGCCATGCTTTTGAACTAATTGTCAGCACTTTTATACTTGGCTTAGCTATAGGCAGTTATTTAATAAAACGTCGTATTGATCTATTAAAAAACCCTATTAAAACATTAGGGATTATTCAGATATGTATGGGGTTTTTTGCTATGCTATCTCTTGTAACTTACGGAAAAAGTTTTGATTTTATGATCTATATAATAAAGGGACTGACAAAAACAGATCAGGGATTCGGTTTATATAATGTTTTAAGTCATGGAATATGTATGTTTATGATGCTGCCGGCGTCTATCTGCGCAGGTATGACACTCCCTTTATTGACCTATATTCTAGTAAAAAAAGGATTAGGAGAAGCATCAATAGGAAAAGTATATGCAGCAAATACACTGGGCTCAATTCTTGGAGTCATTCTGGCTATACAATTCATTATGCCTGTTTTTGGTTTAAAAAATTTGATTATTTTTGCTGCCTCTATTGACGTTTTTTTGGGAATCATTCTTCTGAAAATATATTTTTCAAAAATAAAAACAACAAAATGGATTCTAACGAGTGCAATTATTATCTTTATATTCTTTACCGGTTCAATTTTTATTAAGTTAAATCAAGCAAAACTTTCATCTCAGGTATATAGAAAACCGACAATAAATAAATATATAAAAAAAATATTTCAGAAGGATGGAAAAACAGCTTCGGTTGTTATGAAACAATATCAAAATGGATTCTTATCCTTAAGTAGTAATGGAAGAACTGAAGCTATATTAAATCCATCTGATCCAAATGAATTCAATAGTTTTAACATTATGGCTGCGTCACTGCCATTGGCCTATCATACAAATATAAAGAAAGTGGCAACAATTGGACTTGGAGGCGGATTTACCACAAACATACTGTTATATGATCCTAACATAAAACAACTTGATATAATTGAAATTGAAGAAGCTATGGTGGAGGGCGCAAAAAAATTTGGAAATGCTGTCTTCAATACATTTAATGATCCCCGTTCCAGAATTCATGTAGAAGACGCAAAAACTTTTTTTGTTAATAGAAAAAACAAATATGATGTTATAATATCTTTCCCATCTTGTCCCTGGGTAAGTGGCGTGTCAGGTCTTTTTTCCGTAGAATTTTATGGAATGGTAAAACGTTATTTATTAAACAAGGGTATATTTGTCCAGTGGATTACGTTATTGGAAAGTAATACAGATCTTGTTGCATCGATAATAAAAGCAATTTCTGTCAATTTTAAGGATTATTTAATATATTTTGCAGATGATTTTAATATGATATTAATTGCCAGTAATGAGACTTTAAATGCTGATCCATCGAAAAGGATTTTTACTATCCCTGAATTGAAAAAAAGCTTAAATAGTATTGGCATTGAAAACCTGCAGGATTTACAACTAAGAAAATTAGGATATAGAAAAACATTGGATCCTATGTTCCAGTCCTTCTCAATTCGTGCAAATTCTGACTATTTTCCTGTACTGGAAATTGGATCTACGAAAGCATTATTTCTAAACACCGAATCAAGAGAATTATTTACACTGAAATCCAATCCTCTACCTTTGATTGAAACACTAGAAGGTAGTAAATCTAAGATCCAATCCAATTATAGTTCTCACCCCAAATATCTCTCCATTGGACAACAAGCTGCATCTGCAATGGACATTTTAAACTATTTTAAATCCGTGAAGAACAAAAAAGTTAGAAATACTGTAAAAAAACCAGAGATATTGCATTTGGTGGAGAAAATCCGTTCAATACACTGGTGGCCGAAGCATACAAATCTGAAAAAGGATTGGCTTCATAATTTACATAAATTTGCTAAGGCAACACTTCCCTACTTATCACCAGAAGAAATGGACTTTATATGGACAGATTTAGAAAGTGCCGTTTCATTAAAAAACGATTCAAATTTCATAAAAATCTGGTTTAATTTATATCAGGCAATTAGCAGAAGAGATTTTAAAAAAATGTTGGCATATTCAAAAATATTATTACCTGTTGGTAATATAAATAAAAATCTGAAAAATGACCTTTTACTTCAAACAGCAATACTTTCTTGTATAGTAAAAAAAAAATACATTGAAGGAATAAAACTTTGGGATCGTTATAATAGTAAATCAAACCCCTCTTTAAGTTTTCGTCTACTCCTAGGGGTTTTATCAAAAAAAGTGTCCCCTTTTATAAAGAAGAAATAATTGTTTTTATAAGAGGATGATTTTTCACTCCACAAATAAATAATTAAAGTAAGTAAAAAAAAATATTAAATTTTGTTGAAAAAATATTAAATAAGTTTATATTTATTTTAAGGGGGAAAAATGCTAATAAAAAATTTGCTTGACCTAATTGATACAAATTCAGAAGATATTGCAATAAGATGGAAGAATGAAATAATAAAATCTGAATATACAAAAAATTATGCTAAATTAAGTGAAAGAGATTTAATAAAAAAAAGTACAAATGTCTATCAAAATCTAAGGAGTTGGCTCGAGCCGGACTTTTCGAGAGTAGAAATAGGGAGAGCATATGTTTTAATTGGGAAAGAAAGATATAAAGAGGGAGTTCCACTTTGTGAAGTTACTTTTGCACTTAATCTAACTAAAAAAGTACTATGGGAATATTTACTATCAAAAGGGATCATGACAAATGCTCTCGAATTATTTCAAGCAATGGAGTTTATTACAGGAGTTTATAACTTTTTTGATATGGCGATTTTCTATTTGATTAGAGGGTATCATGAGGCTTTGTATAAAAAGGCAGTAAAGGGTAAAACCGGAAAGAATATAGCTGCTGATATATTTCCTGAAGGATCTTTTTTTTATAAGATGGAACCGGAATACAAACAGTTTGAAAAGTTTATACAAGGTTTTAATTTATTTAAAACCCGTTAAACTTTACTTAAAATTTTTTTTTTTATTCAAAATTCTATTTGAAAAGTACTTATAGAAAAAATTATTGTTTAATGATGGATATGTAATTATTTTATAATTCTTAAACACGAAGTTATGGAAAGGTGATTAAATTTTTCCAGGAGTTTAGAAAAGAATAAAAAAAATGATAATAAAAATATTAAGTTGGAAAACTTGACAAAAAAGAGTGTTTCTTCTTATAATTATATTTTAACGCGGAGGTTATTATGAAGATTAAAATAATTGTATTTTATATTGTTGTTGTATTAATTGGAGGAATTGGGTTATATGGACAAACTCAAAGCGAATTGAATGAACAGATTCAGGATGCGTCTGATCCTGCAACAAAGCTTGAACTTCTTGAACAGTTTAATGAAAAATATAGTACTGAGAAGAATCAGAAAATTATTTTATTACAGTTATCATCCGCATCATTCCAGGCAAAACAATATGAAAAAACTATTGAATATGGCGAAAAAGCAATTAATGATCTCAAGTTGATTGATAAAGAAAAAATTAAAGTTTATCTCTGGTTAGCAAATTCATTTTATGTTACAAAGAGTAATAGTGATAAAGTCATTGAATATGCTGATCTATGCGTCAGATTAGGCAAACAGTTAAAAGGTGACAAAGAAGTTTCAAAATACACAAAGAAATATATTGTTCCAGCTTTGAGAATCCAAAGTAAACTTTATGCATTAGATAATGATCCTGAGAAGGTTGTTTTATCTGTACCTGTTGCTCTTGAAGCTTATAGTTTTGATAAGTCCAGAAATAATGAGAAACTTATCTTATCAATATCAATAAAATTATATAAAGTTGATAAAGTTGTTGAAGCAATAAAATGTGTAGAAAGTATTATTAATGAAGAAAAGCCAAAGAGAAAATATATTGATAAATTAGCAATGTATTATAATAAACTTGGAAATAAAGCAAAAACTATTGAATATTATATAAAATCCTTTGAAATCCGTCCTAATGCTAAAACAGCAGGGAAACTGGGAATAATGCATAAGAAGAATACTGAGCTAGCTATAAAATATTTTTCATACGCATATGTGTTGAGTGGTATGAAGAAAAGTTCGAGATATTATAAATATTTAAGACAGCTTGTATATAATGTAAAAATGAAAGGAAAACCTGAAGAAGACCAAGATGCATATTTTGCAGAAGTAGTTGGAATTGCGAGAACAAAAACCGGGAAATAGCTTTTCTAAATAAATAATTTATTACTTAATAAATCTATTCTTTATTAAAGTTTTTTTTATGTGAGAATAGATTTGTCCTTTTTGAGGATTTTCAGGTAAAATTGATACTATTTTCTCAATATAATTGTTATTTTTGATAATATGTAGAGTATGTTCAAAATTTATATCATATATCCAACTTAATTGAAGTAGTTTGAAATCCAGAGTACCTTTGAGGTTTGTCGTGTCTATGCATTTATTTGCAAAAAAATCATCTAATACTTTTTGAGAATATTCTGTATTTTCAATGAGGTCTAAATCAAGAGCAGGGTTATTCTTTTTATTATTTTTGTAATAATTTGTCAGAACATGAAAAATATCCAGTTTATCAGCATCTCTTATAAGTTTTGAGTATAATAAGTCTTTATCTTTTAAATTACCAGGTATATTCTTTAAATTATGAACTGAAATAGCAGATAAAATAGATCTTTTAAATTTAGATTTATCTATGATCTTTTCATTTTTGAGAACATTGATACCTAGTAAGGCATGGTTCTCAGATTTACTATCACTAAAGGTTCTATATTTTTGAAACTGAATAAATCTACCAATATCATGATATAGTGCAATTGTTTCTGCAATATTTTTTTCATATTCTGTAAATTTAATTGAGGAACAAATTTCTAAAATATTTTTACTAACTCTTTTAGTATGTTCCTGCTTTATTTTGTAGTTTCTATTTTGATATTCATCAGATCCAAAAAAACTATCTGTATAGCTTTTAAAATGCTCCCGATAATATCTTATTTCTGAATTGTCCATTGGTAGAAGTTATAGGAGCAGATTTAAGAAACTCTGCCCCTTTTTAAGTATTTTCTTAGCAGACACGAAAATCAGGAAGCTAAAAAAATTATTATAATAAACTTTTTTATTTACCTAGTGTAGCAACCATAACTGCTTTAATTGTATGCAACCTATTTTCTGCTTCATCAAAAACCAGAGAATGTTTTGATTCAAAAACCTCATCGGTTACTTCCATTCCATCAATTTTGAATTTCTGGAATATTTCCTCTCCAAGAGTAGTATCTCTATTATGGAAAGCAGGAAGACAATGTAAAAATTTCACATTTGGATTACCCGTTTTTTTAATAATGTCCATATTTACCTGATATGGTTTTAAGAGTTTAATTCTTTCTTCCCATACTGAATCAGCTTCACCCATTGAAACCCATACATCTGTATAAAGAAAGTCAACACCATCAACTGCGTCTTCTACATTATCAGTTATTGTTATTTTTGCTCCAGTCTCCTTTGCGATTTCCTTACAAATATTAACCAGCTCGTCTGAAGGTTGGTACTCTTTTGGTGCAGCTACTCTAAAATCCATTCCCATTTTAGCTGCTCCTACCATCAGAGAATTTCCCATATTATTTCTCCCATCACCGAGATAGCAAAAAGCTATATCGCTTAATGGTTTGTCTGAATGTTCAATCATTGTCATAAAGTCAGCTAAAATTTGCGTAGGATGATATTCATTTGTTAAACCATTCCATACTGGTACTCCAGCATATTTTCCCAGTTCTTCAACTATTTCCTGACCAAATCCTCTATATTCAATCCCATCGTACATTCTGCCTAAAACTCTTGCAGTATCTTTCATTGTCTCTTTTTTACCAATCTGTGAACCGGAAGGTCCTAGATAAGTAACGTGTGCACCTTGATCAAGCGCTGCTACTTCGAAAGCACATCGTGTTCTTGTTGAAGCCTTTTCAAATATTAAGGCAATGTTTTTTCCTTCCATCAATTTTTGTTCAGTGCCATTATACTTAGCTTTTTTTAAATCAATTGATAGATCCAGTAAAAATTTTATTTCCTTTTGTGAAAAGTCCAATAATTTTAAAAAATTTCTGTTTCTTAGATTATAACCCATTATTTTCTCCTTAATTTGTTTTTATTTTTGATTATGTTCTATATAAAGAGCTGCTCCCTGTGCATTTAGTGTGAAGTCAATTTCAAGCAGCTTTCTTTCTTCTTCTGTTAAATTGCATTCTCTATGTTTTTTTATAATACTTTCAAATCTTTCATATATGATTTTTTCTAAATTATCTGAAAGTACCTTATATCTTAGTCCTGAAGAATATAATTCATTCCCTTTTTTAACAATGAATTCTATCCAGTCTTTTAATTGGTCTGCAGCAGAACTTATGTTTTTTATTGATCCAAAGTGAGTTAAACAAATATTTTCTGGTTTTAATTTAACAATTCTATTTATAGAGTCAATTGCAGACTCAGGGTCAAACTGAGTAGGGGAGGAAGATGGAAATAAAATATGCTCGGATCCAAAAGTGAAATCTGGATATCCAATTCCGAATGCATCTCCGGAGAAAATAGTTTTTGTTTTTTTATCAAATATTGAAATATGATGTTTTGCGTGACCTAAAGTTTCAAATAGGAATAATTCTCTATCTCCAAGATTTAATGTTTCTATGCTTTGAACAGAATGTATTCTGTTTTTTTCTATAGGGAGAATGTCACCATACATCTCTTTATATTTATTTTCTCCATAAACATTTTTAACGCTTTCAATTAGTTTTTCAGGAGAAACCATATGTCTACTTCCTCTAGAATGCAGTACCAATTTTGCGTTTGGGAGTTCTCTAATCAGTAAGCCTGCACCTCCAGCATGGTCAAGATGGATATGTGTAAGAATAAGTAATTTAACTTGTTCCCTTCTTATATTTAATTGCTCAAGCCCTTCAAGTATTCTGGGAATTGCATGATTTGTATTGGTTTCAATAATAGCTGCTTCATTGTTTTCTAATATAATATAACTGGCAGCATATTTTTTCCTATTCAGGTACCCTGTATCTATTAAATAAATTCCATCTGCGATTTTTTCTGTAATAGTTCCCATTTTTTATTCCCAAAATAGTGTTTATCACTGAAGGTAAGGAGACCTTACCTTCAGATTATTTAAAATTTAAACTAGATTAATCCTCTTCTTCTTCTCTTACCCTACCATCTGCAACTGCATCAGCAATAATTTTTTTCTGCAAATGAGATGGAACTTCTGCGTAATGGTCTAATTCCATGAAGTATGTACCCCTGCCGCCTGTAATAGATATAAGGTTTGGATTGAAATCAAGCATTTCAACCATAGGTACAGCAGCTTTTATAATTGTATTTTTGCCTCTTGTTTCCATTCCCTGAATTCTGCCTCGTCTACCACTGAGATTACCATTTATATCTCCCATAAACTCTTCTGGTGCAACAACTTCAACAACCATTACTGGTTCAAGGATAGTTGGTTTTCCCTCTGCAAGGCCTTTTTTAAATGCCTTCGAAGCAGCAATCTTAAATGCCATATCTGAACTATCAACATCATGATAACTTCCATCATATAGATCTACTTTAAAGTCTACAACTGGATAGCCGGCAAGCATACCTTTTACCAAGGATTCTCTTATACCTTTTTCAACTGCCGGGATATAGTTTTTAGGAATAGAACCACCAAAAATACTTTCAATAAACTCAAAGCCTCTTCCTCTTGGTAATGGACCCATTTTGATTAAAACATGTCCGTATTGTCCTCTTCCACCACTTTGTTTTTTATATTTTATCTCAATATCTGTGTTCTTTTTAATTGTTTCAAGATATGGGACCTTAGGCGGTTTCATTGAGACTTCAACACCATATTTCTTCTTTAATTTATTTACAATTAATTCAACATGAAGCTGTCCATTTCCAGATATAACTAATTCTTTAGTCTGAACATCTCTATCTGTCCTGACGGTAGGATCTTCTTCAATGATCTTTTGGAGAGAAACTGATATTTTACCCTCATCTGCTCTGGATTTTGGCTCAATTGCGAATGATATGGATGGAATAGGGAATTTGAATTCCGGGAAAATTACTTTATCTTTTTTTGTGCTGAATGTATCTCCTGTTTGAGTTTCCTTTAATTTTGCCATAGCAACTATATCACCGGTGCAGACAGTTTCCGCAGGTTCCTGTGTTTTTCCCTGAAGAAAGAATAAATTTCCAACTCTTTCTTCAGTTTCTTTATTTGAATTATAGTATGAAGAGTCAGGTTTAAACTCACCTGATAGGATTTTTATTATTGATATCTTTCCAGTAAATGGATCAGATATCGTTTTAAATATAAGACCTGAAATAGTTCCTTTTGGATCAGGTTTAACAGTTCCATCTATTGTATCAAATTCTCCAACTTCTAAAATAGAGGGTGAATAATTAATAACAAAATCTAGAAGGTGTGCGACACCAATATTTGTAAGTGCATCAATAATTAATACCGGATATACTTCCCGGGCTATAATTCCAGCTTTTAAACCTTTCAGGATTTCCTCAGGACTAAGATCGCCATTATCAAAATATTTCTCCATTAATTGTTCATCACTCTCGGCGATTTTTTCGATTAAGGCTTCACGTGCTGAATCAACTTCCTCAGCTAGGTCTGCCGGAATATCAATTTCTTCAAAAGTTCCTTTCTCGTCGGTGCTGTATTTAAAAGCTTTTTTTGAAATAAGATCTACAATGCCTGAAAAATCTGAACCATTTCCAATTGGAAGCTGTATAGGAATAGCGTTTTTTCCAAAAGATTCAACAATTGATTGATAAGTTGTCTCAAAATTTGCAAGCTCTTTTGTCATTTTGTTAACAGCAAGGATCATTGGTTTACCCAATTCTGTCATACTATCGAATATTTTTTCGGATTGAACTTCGACTCCCTCAGTTGCATTAACAAGCATAAGTCCTGTTTCTGCAGCTCTCAATGCGACTCTTGATTCCCAAATGAAATTTGCAAATCCTGGTGTGTCTATTAAGTTAACTTTATACTTATCTTTAACTAAGTAAGCAATTGAGGCTGTAATTGTAATCTTCTTTTCAATTTCTTCTTCATCGTAATCAGTTATAGTGTTACCCTGGTCTGTTTTTCCAAGTCTGTTTACCATACCTGTATTAAAAAGTAGTGCTGATGTAAGGCTTGTTTTTCCTGTCTGACCATGCCCGACAATTGCAATATTCCTTATTTTTTCACTTTCAAATTTAGCCATAAAAACTCCTCCAAAATTTCTTTTTATTAACATAAATGATAAAAGAAATCCAAACCTTTGTCAAGTAGTTGTACGAGTCCATAACATATTAGATTTAAAAGAATTTTTAATCACCATATTCGT
>CBDUZW010000038.1:0-43495 GCA_965371805.1 uncultured bacterium
TCACGTACCGTTCTAAGAGAGGCTGGGGTGAAAATCCCTGGTCGACTCACCAGTTCCTTTTTTTTGAAGATTCAAGGCCGCTTCAATAATAGCTCTTGCCTGCATTTCTGTAATTTCAGGATATGTATTTCCCAGACGGCAGCCTCTATGCCCCAGCATAGGGTTTACTTCAGAGAGACTATCTATTTTATCTTTTATTTCTTCAATAGAAACACCCATGACTTCTGCCATTTCTTTTTGTCCCTTTTCATCATGAGGTACAAATTCATGTAATGGCGGATCTAATAACCTAACGGTTACAGGAAGATCCTGCATTGCTTCAAATATTCCTTCAAAATCTGCTCTCTGTATGGGTAGTAATTTCGCTAATGCGTCTATTCTACCTGCTTCATCCTTTGCCAGTATCATCTCACGCATTGCAATGATTCTGTCTCCCTCAAAAAACATATGTTCTGTTCTGCAAAGTCCGATACCCTGCGCGCCAAACTTTCGGGCGACTGCAGCATCATGTGGCGTATCAGCATTCGTTCTGACAGTCATCCGTGTGTGTTTATCAGCAAGTTCCATCAAATCACCAAAATAACCACTCAGTTCAGGGTCAATTGTTTTTATTTTACCGCGATAAACTTCACCGGAAGTGCCATTAAGTGAGATCCAGTCTCCTTCTTTAAATGTTTCATCCCCGATTACCATTGTTTTTGCCTTATAATTAATTCTAATACTACCGGCACCTGAGACACAGCACTTTCCCATCCCTCTTGCTACAACTGCAGCGTGAGATGTCATCCCCCCTTTAGCAGTCAAAATTCCGTTGGCTACATTCATGCCTTTCAAATCTTCAGGAGACGTTTCGGACCGAACTAAAATCGTCTCTTTATCTGCTGCTGCCCACTCTTCCGCATCATCCGCACTAAAAACTATTTGGCCGGTTGCTGCTCCGGGAGATGCCGGTAATCCTTTTGTAAGAACGACTGCTTCTGCAATTGCTTTTTTTTCAAAAACCGGATGCAGGAGTTCATCAAGTTTGTTTGGTTCAACTCTTAACACAGCTGTTTTTTCATCAATCATGCCCTCTTTTTCCATATCCAATGCAATCTTTATTGTCCTATCAGTTAAAGACAGGCAGTGTTCAAAATTTGAACACTCTTCGATATTTCTAAAACTCCGTATATACTTACGTTTACTGTTTTTTGCAAAAAATTGTGTTCAAAATATGAACACTCCTCGATGTTTCTAAAACTCCGTATATACTTATGTTTACTGTTTTTAGCAAAAAATAGTGTTCAAAATTTGAACACGCATGTTTCAAATAAACCTGAAATATGTTCCGAGATTATTTTTTTAAATTTTCTTTCTGTCGTATATATATATGTTATTTGATCTTTTGCGAAATGATGGCATGGAAATTGCTATATGGATATATAATAATTTTAATAGTTTTTTTTATGAAAAACAAGTTAAACACATTAAATTTTGAATGCTCTGCAATCTCCTATGGGCGGGAGCTTATCTTTAAATAAGCAAGTCAATAAAAAAATGCAGAAGACAGATATGGAATAGGAGAATGTTTTGAATTTAAATGAAGATACTGTTATAGCATCAATAGAAAAGATTATAGAAAAAACCCCTACTAGAGAATTAAAAAATCTCACTGTTCAAAAATTATCAAATATAGTAGGATTTAATGAAAAAACATTAAGACAAAAATATCAAAGAAAAAGGGGCTTTCATTTAAGTAAATTAATATTTCATAAAAAATTACAAAAAGCTTATGAGCTATTAAAAAATTACAAAAAAATGAGGGTAGAAGATATATCAAATATTATCGGGTACGAAAAGACAGAAAGTTTTAGAAAAGTAATTAAAAATACTTTTGGAAAAACTCCATCTCAAATAAAAAACACCTCTAAGAAGAAATAAAGTGAGACAAATAAGGGGGTTTTAAATGAAAATGTTTTGTGATAGTGTTTTTAAGTTAATATAAATAAAAAAGGAGAATAAAATGAAAAAAGTTTTGGCAATTATTTTAGTGGTAGTTTTTACATTATTTGCAACATTTGTAGGTTTGACCAGTTCTCAAAGTGAATTAGATGCTGCGGATTATCCTCATCTACCTATCTGGGATACACTTGACTCAATGTTGTGTATAGCTTGGTGTCATGTAAACACACAAGGAGACCCAGATATGTATGAGCATTTAGTTTGGGATTGTGTTGAATATCAGAACTGTTTATAGAAATTAAAATGAAACATCTGCCTCTGGTTATTATATTAATATTTCTTTTTAGTTCAGTTTTTTTTGGTATAAATTTAAAGCTAGTAAAAACATTAGGGACATCCCAGGACGAATATTATTTACATAGTATTTCAGGGGCAGTTATATCAAAACAAAATGATATTTATATACTAGAGTTTAAAAAAGCTTGTTTATCAAAATTTAATTGGGAAGGTAAATTTATAAATAAAATAGGGAAATTGGGACACGGACCACAAGATATGCATATCCCAAGATATCTTGATATTTACTCAGGGAAATTATATTTTGGAGATGTAGGAAATCTTCGCATTGGAGAGGTTGATTTAAATTTAAAACAAATAAAATATACTAAATTTAAAGGTCCTCAATATTTTATAAATAGTTTTAATGCTATTAATAAGAATCTATTCATTAGTGGAAAATTTGCTTATAATGAAGATATGAACCTAATCAATGTTTTTGATATAAAAAATTCAAATCACTATTCATTTTTTGATATATTTCCGGTAAAACAAATTAATAAAGATTATACAAAAAAAGCAGTGTTTGAATATATGCACTATACTCCTATATTCGGAATAAATAGAAAACAAAAAAAAATATTATGTTCCCATATGTATTCATCTAATCCAATTAAATTCTATGTTTATTCATTGAAAGGAGATTATTTGGATGATTTTATTTATGAATTAGATAAGGCTTATAAGTTTCCGTATCATTATCTCAAAAGAAATCGTAAATATCCTAAAAATGCACATACTCCATATGTAGATTCATTATTCATTCATAAAAATTACTATATAGTTAATATTTTACTTTCAGAATATAAAACTAATAATGAACGAAAAAGACATAAATTAATCAAAACTGACCGATTTTTTTTAGTATTCGATCAAAAAACAAAACAATTAAAAGCAAAAATTAAAGTAAGCAAAAAATTTAAAGCATTTTATATTTCAGATAATGATATTCTTTTAGCAAGAGAACATGATAGCGATGAGAATGAAGTTCTAAGCGTTTACAAACTTAATTTTTAATTGTATATAATAATTATGAAAAAACTATATTTAAGTATTATAATATATTTAATTATTCCTATTATGTGTCACTCACAATTAAATATAGAATCAAAGGTATATAATTTTAATTCAGTTGTATCGGGTAAAATAATTCAAGCAAATTTTAATTTGAAAAATATTGGAGCTAATGATATAAAAGTAAAAAATATATCCACAAGTTGTGGTTGTACTACAGTTTTAAAAAATTCTTTAATTATTGCATCTGGAAAAAATTATAATTTGAAAGTTAATTTTGACACAAATCGATTTGTCGGAGATATTGAAAAATATATTTTTGTATATCTTGAAGATTCAGATAATTATATTACCTTAACAATAAAAGGTAATTTAAAACCGCAACCTTCAGGTAAATTGGAGATATTAAATGAGAGTATAAATTTTGGAATAATAAATAAAAATAGTAAAGAAATAATATATAAAAAAATCCAAATTATTAATACTGGAAATGCAGAATTAAAAATATTAAAAATAACTCACCCAGCTTTTCTCTCAATTACATTTAATAGAATAAATTTAAAATCTGGAGAACAATCAGAAATGGTTGTTAAAGTTCTTCCGACTATTTACGATAAAGGAATAGGAATTATCAAAATAGAAACAGATGCCAAATATAGAAAATTCAAGTGGGTTGAAGTAAAATATGAAGTTAAATAAATTATGGGTTCTGTTAAACATTTAGGGGTAGTGGAAGCGAAGCTGTCATAGACGGCAAGGTGAGTATTTTTCAACTTGTTATATCCGATTTTTTATTATTGAACTAAACTTAAAACCATTTGAACTAAACCGCTTCGCGGTAGACTAAACCCGATTATTTTTTATTCCTTAAATTAATCCTTGAAGAATTTTCCTTTTTAAATTACCAATTCAATATAAAAAGGAGGGTTTCATGACTTATTTAAGAAAAAAAATGATTGAGGATATGCAGCTTCATGGATTGACTAAAAGTACGCAGAACTCTTATTTAATTACTGTAAAGAAATTATCAAAATACTACAATGCTTCACCAGATAAACTTAATCAAAATGATATTCGCAAATTTTTTCTATATCTTGTAAATGAAAAAAAGCTATCAAGAAGTACAATTACTTTATATTTATGTGGTATTAAGTTTCTTTATGAAAAAACACTTGGTAAAGATTGGATGGAGTTTAAAATAATAAAGCCCAAAAAGAGGAAGAAACTTCCAGTAATATTATCTATCTCAGAAGTAAAAAAGATTTTAGATAAAATAAAGATTCCTTCACATAAGATGTGTCTTACCATGATTTATTCTTGTGGATTAAGAGTAACTGAAGGTTCTAGATTAAATGTTTCTGATATAGATAGCCAAAGAATGATGGTGAAAATTACTAATAGTAAGAATGGGAAAGACAGGCTGGTACCACTACCATTAAAGACATACATTCTTCTCAAAAAGTATTGGAGAAAACACAAACCGTATCCATGGCTTTTCCCAAGTAGAGTAAAAAAAATAGTCTCCCGGGTCACGTTACATAATATTTTTAAGGAAGCTTTAAGGGAAAGTGGTATTAAAAAAGAAGTTTCTATTCATAATCTACGCCATTCATTTGCTACTCATTTAATGGAAAATGGGGTTAGTATCAGAGCAATTCAAGAGATACTAGGACATTCAAGCCCTAGAACTACTTTTGTTTATACACAACTGACAAACAGGATTGCTCAACATATGAAATTAGCAATTAATAAAATTATTGATCAGATTTAAAAAATAATTTGAAGTAATGGTTGAACTTTCTGATATATTCAGTAAATACAGATCTGAATATTTTATTAAATTCGGTTCTCGAATGTTACCTAGCCATATAAGAGCATTCAACGATATTATAGAATGTAGAACAGAGAATATGGGGGGACATATTGAGCAGTGTGATAGTTGTGATCACAGAGAGTATGTTTATCATTCCTGCTGTAATCGTAGTTGTCCCAAATGTCATGGATTTAAATCTCCAAAATGGTTTGAGCAAAGAAAATCAGAATTATTACCTGTAAATTATTTCCATATTGTTTTTACAATTCCGGGTCAGTTGAGATACATTGCCAGGTCCAACCAGAAAATATTAGATATTTTGATGAAAGCTTCAGCCTATTCTTTGCAAAAACTGGCAAAAGACCCTAAATATCTGGGTGGAAAAATTTCTGTTTTATCAGTCTTACATACCTGGACCAGAACAATGGTTTATCATCCACATGCTCATTGCCTGGTTCCAGGAGGTGGCGTTTCAAATAATAATAAATATTGGATTGAATCAAAAACAAAGTTTTTTCTTCCTGTTAGAGCATTATCAAGAATATTTAGAGGTAAATTTATTGAGATATTGAATAAAGAGTTTCCAACAATTAAGATGCCCAAAAGTATATGGAAAAAGGAATGGGTTATTTATAGCAAAGCTGGGATTTATGGAACCGAAAAAATTCTTGAATATTTATCTAGATATATATGTAAAATAGCAATTACTAATAATAGAATTATTTCTGAAAAGAATGGTTTTGTCACTTTCAAATACAGAGACTCCAAAGATAATAAATGGAAATTTATGACACTTGATGCAATCGAGTTTATAAGACGATATCTTCAGCATGTTCTTCATAAAGGATTTCATAAAATAAGGTATTATGGCCTATTTAGTCCGGTTAATAAAAAATCTTTAAAAAAGATAAAAAAATATTTTGATATTATGAATAAAAACAAAAACTCTGAATTAAGCGAGCCTGCCTCAAATTCCAAAGATGATAATATAAAAGAACCAGAGAATCATAATTGCACAGAATGTATGAATGGCTGTATGATAATTATTAAAAGAATACCTCGATTAAAAAAATATAATAATGGGAGGGCTCCCCCATGTTAATTATTTATTTGATAATTCCATCAACTTTACATTTATATATCCATTTTTTATTGAATAATATAGGGACACATTTATTGTTTTTTTTCTATTTTTATCATTTTAAGAAAAATCATCTAATAAAAATAGAAATATTCATAAATAAAAGAAGGTCTTTCATTAATATTTTAATATTCATTAAGAAAAAAATAAATAAATTATTCAAAAATCAATCAAATCTATATTAAAAATACAAAGAAAATTAAAAAGCGGATTTAATTCAATAGAGCATTTGCGTTGGCGAGCAACACAAAAACTCTTGTTCATTTCTTGTTCATTATGTTTACTTGGCGACATTGCTACTTTATAAGGATTATCTCAAATAAAACAAATAATCTCGGTAAATCAATCCAATGGCGTGTTGATAGAAAGAGTAAAGAAATTTTCAAAATTTTTTTGCTTACTTGGACCAGCGGGGCTATCTGTCCCGAAAGGGACGGTTTGAAATAATAATTTTACTCTTTCATCGTTTGAAAAAAACTTTCCGGGGGTTTGTACAAATAACCCCAATTTATAATTTTTTAAAATTTTTAATTTTATCTTTCCTCTAACAAATCTTCACTTATAATAATTTCTTCACCATTTTTTAAATTATTATCATTCATAAGCTTTTTTAAGCTATTTAATGAATATTGATCAAAATCATTGAACATATTATTCATAAATAATAATTTATGTGGCTCTAATTGAGACATTTTCTTTTGATATGATGACATACTATTTGGTTTATGCTTTTTTCTTTTATTTAGATTTATCATTTCAAAGTTTGTATTAAAAAATTTGCATCCAACAAAATTGGTACGGATAAAAGTTGAATAATCAAATTTTACTCCATTAAAAACACATCTATTAAAAATTGTTTTATTGGGGTCAGCTCACGAAACGGAAAATATCGTACGTTAAGGTTTTAAAGCCCACTAAATTGTTTAGGATTTTACCAGTTGGATATGAGACTGCTTCTGAGATAAATCTTATAAAATTTGATGATAAAGTTGCTAATCTGGCTAAAAAAAATGTTGCTTTAGTTGTAAAAAATCGTGATAAGTTACTGAAAAGCAGTACTTTATTTATAAATGAGGGTAAAAAGTATATAAATGATCATGCTAATGATAATAATATGAACCTTAAGGCTAAAGTGTTATTGTTTTTCGCAGGGCTTGCGATAACTAGCGGTGCGTTGGCTGAAAGTCCTAACGTTGAGCATGTTAAAGGGCAGGTTGAGAAACATGATGTTATGAAGAAGAGTAATAAATCTTTTAAGATTGCTATAGAAGATGGTGTGATGTATTTATATAATAATAGTGGAGCTATTTGGAAAATGCCTCGGTTCAATGGTAGATTTGTTGAGATGTGTAGCGTTACTAATTTACCAAATGATTTTAAACCTTATAATATTGTAGATATCACTGTAGAGGATAGTGTGTTATATTTGTATAATGACGATGATAAGACTCTTTGGGAAATGCCTCGATTTACTGGTCCATTAACTAAGGTATGTAAATTAGAAAATTTGTCTGAAGATTTTTATAAATCAAAGATAAGTAGTATTGCTATAGAAGATAGTGTATTATATTTATATAGTAATGATAGTGGGACAATTTGGAAAATGCCTCGGTTTAATGGCAAACCTACTATAATAAATAATGTTGGTGACCTTCCAAATAATATTACAGATGTTACGATAGAAGATGGTGTGCTGTATTTATACGGTAATGATAAAATTCTTTGGAAGTTACCTCGATTTACTGGTCCAGTGAGGGAAGTATGTAAATTGAAAAATCCAGCTCAGAACTTTGCCAAATTCAATGTGGATACTATTGCAATGGAAGATAGTGTGTTATATTTATATAATAGTGATAGTGGAACAATTTGGAAAATGCCTCGGTTTAATGGTAAGCCTGAAAAAATACCCGGTATAATTGATCCTTCATCAGAGTTTTACAAAACTTATTTTGCTAAAAAATCAGAACTAGCAACTAACAAATAAAATTCTTTTCTCCGACCAAAACAAAATTCTTACATTTTTTTACATAAAGGCATTTAAACTTTACAACAAATATCAATTCTAACAAAAACATTACAAAAATGTTTCAAAATTAAAGTAATTTTTCCGGAGGAAACGAAAAATGAAAATAAAAGATGCACCATTTACTGATGCAATTAAAGACAGGGCTGGACATTTTGAAGTTGCAAGTGGCGGGACCTTATTTTTAGATGAAATTGGTAATCTGCCCCTTTCTCTGCAGGCAAAAATATTGAGAGTTTTAGAGACCAGAGAGGTTAAAAGGCTTGGATCTCATAAATCAATACCTATTGATATCAGGCTTATTTCTGCAACAAACCTGGATGTTAGTGAAATGGTGAAGGAGAATAAATTCAGGGAGGATTTACTATACAGGATTAATACTATTGAGATACAATTGCCGCCACTTCGGGATAGAGGTCAGGACATTATAATGCTGGCAGAAATATTCCTTAAACAATATTGTTTAAAATACAAGAAAACTGACAAAAAATTATCATCTGAAACGAAAAAGAAATTACTAAGTTATAGTTGGCCTGGAAATGTCCGGGAATTAAAACATTCAACCGAGAGAGCTGTAATTATGAGTGATGGAGATATGCTAGGTGTCAATGACTTTTTCTTTTCCTCAAAAAATGAGGATTCGGAAAATTCTGATAGTTTAGATTTAGAAAATAGTGAAAAAAAAATTATTCAGAAAGCATTGAAAAAACATCTCAATAATATTTCTAAAACAGCAATTGAATTAGGTTTGTCCAGATCAGCTTTATATCGAAGAATAGAAAAATATAAGCTTGATTTAAGTTGAAAACATGAAGCATTATTTAAAGAAATTCCGCTTTAAAGTATTAATACATATTCTATTGATCTGCATCAATATATACATGTCTGTCTATTTTTATCTTCAATATAAAAACCTGATTCTTAATGTCGGTTTTTTTATTTTACTTTCTTATCAGATTATCAAATTATTCAGGTTAATGGACATCACGAATCGTGATTTTCAAAGATTTCTTGAGGCAATTGAATATTCAGATTTTACTCAATCGTTTTCTGATAAAAAAATGGGGAAATCTTTTTTAGAATTAAATTCAGCATTTAATCATGTTGTTGAAAAATTCAAAAAAAATAGAACTGAAAAAGAGAAGAGTCTTAGGTATATGCAAACAATAGTTCAATATATAAATAGTGGACTTATCAGTTATAACCGTCAGGGTAATGTTGATTTTATAAACCGGGCCGGTAAAAAAATATTGAATTTGAGTTTTCTAAAAAACATTAATAATTTAAAAGATTCTCATTCAGATATATATGACTTGATAAAAAATATCGGACATGGAGAGAAAATTGTAAAGAAAGTCAAAATCAATAATGATTTCAAACAAATGGCATTTTCTTCTTTTGAATTCAGAATTGGAGAAAAAAATTTAACACTTTTGTCCATACAGGATATTCATAATGTTCTGGAAGATAAAGAATTTGAAGCCTGGCAAAAATTAATAAGGGTATTAACTCATGAAATAATGAACTCTCTCACTCCAATTTCTTCTCTCAGTTCAACAACTTATGACCTAATGAAAAATCTTGATATGGAAAACTGTAAATCTGATAGTAATATGCAGGACATTAAAGATGCATTAAATACAATTCATTTGAGGTCAAAAGGTTTGATTGATTTTGTAAATGCCTATAGAAATCTTACGATAATACCAAAACCTGAGTTAAAAATATTATCAGTTAAAGAGCTTGTATCAAATACCTTCATTATTCTTCAAAATAAAATTAAAGAAAATAATATAGAGATATCTTATAATATTGATCCTGAATCATTGGAGATTAGCGCTGACTCTTCTCAAATTGAGCAGATCCTGATTAATTTAGTTATTAATTCGATCCACGCATTAAAAGAGACAAAAAATCCAGAAATTGAAATCAACTCATATCTCAGTGATAGTGGTAAAATCGTTATCCAGGTTATTGATAACGGCTCCGGGATATCAGATCAAAATAAAAGTAAGATTTTCATTCCATTTTATTCAACCAAAAAGTCTTCCGGTATTGGGTTAAGCTTCTGCAAACAGATCATGAAACTCCATAAAGGGCAGATTAATGTAGTAACAGTAGACGGTCAAACAATATTCACATTAAGTTTTTAGGTGTATATGCAACTATTATTAAGATTACAAAGTTTAAAACGTTTAAAAATGCAGTTTTTGATAAATTTGGTCAAATGTGTGTGATTGTTGGGCCTAATGGAAGTGGAAAATCATCTTTTTTGATCAATCTTCATTTTCATATATCAAGTATACTATGATATGAAACCAATAGAAAAGTACTGTTATACTCTTTTTAAGAAGGTTTTGTCCTCTATTTATTACAACTATCTAAAATTTGTCCCATTTTTATGCTAATATTGAATTGAATGTTTGGCATAAATCTTGCATTGTTAATAATGTGCAAATAAAGGAGGCATAATGAAAAATTTAAAAAAACATGTTCTTACGGTTTTTATATTCAGTCTGATTATGGGTTTATCTGTTTTTTCAGGTAATCTTTATTCTTCAAGTGATGTAATTGATTATGGTTATATCTCATATGTTGAAGGAACTCCAAAGGTTATCAGGTTAAATAAAGATGAACACAAAGCAACTATAAACCTGCCGGTAGGCCCGGGAGATATGGTTGTAACTGGTGAAAAAGACAGGTGTGAGATGCAATTTGATAATGGAACGATTATCAGAATTGACAGTAATTCATTTTTAAAAGTTGAAACAGTCCTAGCAAAAATTATCACATCAAAAAAGACAAAACTGACTACCTTAAGGTTATTGCAAGGTAAGATCTATGTTATGAATAGTTCTTATAGCAGAGAATTGTTTCAGATTTTGACAGCAAATGCTGGGATTAAATTAAAGAAACACTCAGTTTCTATTATCCAGGTTCTTGATTCAGGTTCAACTAAGATTTTTTCAGAAAGAGGCAAACTTGAGCTGCTTTATGGTAAAAATGAAAAAAACAAACAAAAATATAGTATTAAAGCAAATACTGGATTTGAAGTACTCAGCAATCATAAACTTCTCAGTGCAGCTGGAAAGGATATGGATTTTCTGATATGGAATAAAAAAATCAATTCAGATTATAACAAACTCCATTATGGAAAGAGTAAAGTGCCAAAAAAAATTACCAGATATGGAAAAGCAATCGCTCATTGGGCTGAAAAATGGTCTTCATTATATGGAGAATGGATATATGACGATATTTTCGGATATATGTGGAAACCTGCAGATGAGAACTTTGCTCTTTCACACTACAGACCATTTTTCCTGGCAAATTATATAAGAATTAATGGTGATCTATTTTTAGTTCCTCAGGAAAAATGGGGTAGGATTCCAGGACAGTTGGGAACATGGGTGTTTTTAGAAAAAACAGGATGGTCATGGAGGCCTGGACAGGCAGCTTCTACAAATTATATATGGCAGACTCTATTTGGGTTTCACAGTTATACTGGAAGTCAATTGAGAGTTTACAGTTGTTTTAATGATATTATTGATAATGTATATGGCTCCTATGATCTGTTAAAAACATACAGCTTTTACGGTAGAGAAGTATGGCAGAAAGAATATTTTAAAACTTTTGGGAAAAAAATAAAAATGCCTAAAACCAAATTATTAAGTAAAAACTTAAAAGGTATTTTTAAAAAGATAAATAAAAATAATGTTAGAACTATTTCAAAAGTTAAAAAATTCAGCAAATCTATGATAAAGAGTAAACTGATAAGTCCTGTAAAGAGCAAAAGAGCATCTAAATTTAATGTCAGTTCAAAAACTCTGGTTGGATTTAGAGATTTTAACCCTGATTCAAAAGTGTTTAAAACAACTAAAACAAAATTATTTTATACAAATAAAACAAATGATATCTCTTGTCCAAAACTGAAAATATCATCGAGCAAAATTAATGATTTTCAACGAAGCAAAGTACTACGTTATAAACGTAACTCCAATAGGAGCAGATCAAATTCATATGGATCCTCAACAGGGACCTCTAACAGATCATCTCAGTCCAGAAGTTCATCTTCTGGAAGCAGTTCCGGGGGAGGTAAATCTAAAGGCTAATTATATTTAAAGTAGATCAAGCGGTTTTTGATAAAACAAAAACCGCTTGATTTCGTATTAATTAATAAAAAAATCAAATAACATAGTTGGAGGTTAATTTTGAAAAAAAAAATATTTATTATTGCGGCAGTGTTTGTTTTTCTACTTTCTATATCTCTTTATTCATCAGAAATTGAGCTTTTTATTAGTGGTGGATATTCACCGGAATTAGAAATATCATCAATGAATTATAACTGGGTCTGGGGGGAGGATTGGATCGATATCTCTGAAAATGGATCAATTAACCTATCTGCATTAAAATGCACGAGCTTCTCAGCTGGAGCAACAAAATTTTTATCTAAGAATTTTGGAATTTCATTCTTTGTAGACTATTTAAAAAGAGATATTAATTTGAATTCTCAATACAGTATGTCCTTAGTCTGGTATGATGGAGAATCTGAAATCTTAGATGGGAATTGGAATAATACTGAAAGTATAACTATTATACCTATTGGTTTTAGTCTTGTTTATAGAGTTTTTCTAACGGAAAGTACTTTTATTAATATATCAAGTGGCCTTAATTTAAATATAATAAAATTGAATTTAAATAGTAATATAGGTTATGCGGATATCTTAGAAGACGATCTTTATTATTATAGAGACTGGTATGACTTAAATGTTCAAAGTTCAAAAGATATCTTAACAGTGGGACTAAATGTTGGAATTGAAATTGAACAAAAAATTACTGATAATATTGGGCTTAATATAGGATTTAAATTTATTTATATGTCGGATATTTACACATTATGGAATGTCCTGCCAAAATCTGAATTTATCGGTGAACAGGACCTGTTAACTACAACAGAAATTCCGGATATCCATTTTGATAGTAATCTTAGTCAAAACCTTAAATTATCATATGAACGATTTTTTGTAGGTATTAAAATTTATTTATAGGTAATTAAATTCAAACATAATACTGATAGTAAATAGTTTTTGTGAAAAGCTCTTAGTAGACCCATAATTTGTCAAACCTCCTGATTCTTGTGGAAAAGAAAATCCGGGACGGAGGTTTGTCTTTTGTGTTTTTGTGATAGAGATGTTTTTGGTGCCAAGCAGGCAAGAAGTAGTATCAAGTCTCAATTTATATTTGTTGTTTTAGAAAAAATAATTCCTTTTTCTTTTAGCAGGATGCCCAGATTTTTTTGTAAATTTAAAATTGATTTATTGAGATCAATTATCGCTTTAATTTCTGATGTACTGTTTTCTTCAAAATTTTCCTGAGCTTTTAATACATTATAATTTGTGCTCATACCCGTCTTAAACTTTTTCCCTTCAGCAATTAATTGAGCGTGTGCAAGTTTTTTAGATGTTTTATATGATTTTAATTTTTTTTTATTTGTCTCGACCTCTCTTAAAGATTGATGGATCTTCTTTAATACTAACTGTTGGGCGTTTTTGATATTTAATTTTACCTTTTTGAACTCCATTTTAGCAATAGCTAAGTTTGCTTTAGACTCTTTAAATGACAAGGGGATTTTTAAACTAATGCTTATATTCCAATTATTATAAATAGCCTTTAATGTGTCCTGTATCGAAACCCACATATTCCGCTTTATTACATTAATGGGTTTTCTGTCAAATCCAGTACCATCATAGATGGTCTCATCACCTGAGATACCACTTGTCCAGTAGTTAAAATTAAAATTAAGTTCAGGAAGAATCATGTTATTTCTATACTTTACTTCAACCCCTTTACCTTTTAATTCAGACTCAAGATTTTTAATCAATGGGTCATTATTTCTTGATATACTAATCGCTTCATCCAATGTAGGGATGGTATAAGAATAAGCCGATTCCGGGTCATCAACTGCTATAAGTTGATTTTTCCATTTTTTAGTGTCATCTTGAAAATTCATTATAGTTCTGAGGTTTTCTTCTGATTCCCTGACCGAAGATATGGACTGAATGATTTCACTCTACTTATTGGCAACCTCGGATTTAGCAGTTAAAATCTCCAGTTCCGGTATTGTTCCAGCCTTTAACTTTTTGAAATTTATTAATTCCAGGTCTTTTGCAGCCCTTAAACTCTCTTGTTTCACCTTATAATATAATCTGGAATAGGCCAGATCCCAATAAGCATTTTCTACATTATATACTGTTTCGAGAACCTTTTCTTTTAATCTATAATAGGCACTTTTTTGTGCATAGGTAGAGATTAATATATTTCTTCTGGTTACTTTGCTTCCGAACCCTTTAAGTAGAGGCTGGGTTATACTCAACTGCATTAATGCATTAAATTGTGGATTCAGATTTGCAAAACTATTATTTGTCTCGTTTCTACTTTCACTGAAATAGATGCTCGCAAACCCGCCATATGGTAGGTTTTGATTCAGTTCAATATTTAAACCCATTGACTCCATTTGTGAGATATCAGCACCATCCAGTAATGAAGAAGATGGGTTTTTAGTTTTAGTCTTTTCCATATTAAGCGAGAGGGTAGGGATAAATAGAGCCTTATTTACTGAAACATTTTTATTGTTTATATCATAGTCAAGTTGTTGGATCTGTAAGTCTATATTGTTCTTTAGTGCATGAACAATACTTTCCTTCAGTTTTAAGTTATTCTCATTTTTATCATCTAGAGGAACCAAAAACATTGTAGATAAAACAAAAAAAACATATAAAAGTATAATTATTTTCATTATTTTCACCTTTTTCCTAAACCCTTTTAAGGCATTCCACTGGATTTATATTAGCTGCTTTAAAGGTTTGATAGCTTACTGTTAATATGGCAATAGTAAATGAGAATAAACCTGCCATTAAAAAAGTTGAAAAACCAAGGTTTATTTTATATGCATAATTCTGCAGCCAGCTGTTTCCCAGAAACCAGGCAATGGGCCAGGCAATTATATTTGCAATCAGCACCAGTTTAAGGATGTTTTTTGTTAAATAGAGCACGATGCCAGAAACAGATCCACCCAATACTTTTCTGATGCTTATCTCTTTTACCCTCTGTCCTGTTGTATAAAAAGCCAAACCAAGGAGACCTAAGCAAGATATAGTCAGGGTAATCAGTGTACTGAAATTGATTAAAATTCCGGTAATTTTTTCACGATCATAAAGCCTGTTTAATGCACTAGCTAAAAAATTATATGAAAAAGGATCAGTTGGTACTATGGTTCTTATTTTTTTCCCAATTTTGGATATTAATTTTGACATAGGTGTATTACCGGGATTTAAAGATAGGTACATATTATATCCTGGTCTATTTTGAAGTATATATAGGTGGGGTTTTATCTTCTTGTGCAGGGATTCTGTATGAAAATTTTTCATTACTCCAATAATTTCAAAGTTTTGTCTTTGAAGGTTTCTAATTGTTTTGCCAACAGGATTTGTTAAATTCATTTGTTTTACCGCTTCTTCATTTATAACAACCCCTTTAGTTGCATCTGTAGAAAAGTTCTTTGATAAAAAACGGCCTTCTATCATTTTAATTCCCATAACTTTATCAAAGTCATAACCAACCTTATCTATTCCAAAAGATATTTCCTGTCCTTCCGGTTGGTTGTCCCATTTTAAATCATTTACCGTCCAGTAACGGTGGGTTAATGTATTAAGTGAATGAGATACGTTATTAACTCCACGGATTTTTAAAATTTCTTCCTTTACTGTTTTGAATGATTTTCTCAAATCTCCTTTCATGTCAATAACCAGAACATTTTCTTTTTCATATCCCAGATTTTGTTTGTTAAAATGCTGATTCTGAAAATATATTATGGCTCCAAAAATCACCATGATGACAGATAGGGCAAATTGAAAGACAATCAAACCATTACGAAAAAACGCTCCACCTTTGCTTTTATTTCCTCTGAAATTGCTTCCCAGGATTTTTAAGGGTTTTGTTGCAGAGAGGATAAATGCGGGATAGATTCCAGCTAATGATCCGATAATAAGCGGCAACAATAAAATAATTATTAAATGGAATGAAAAAAACTTGATTTGAATGTTAGAGTTAAAAAGTTTGTTAAGAGTTGGTGATAGGACTATTGTTAAAATCACTGCAAGAACCATTGATATATAAGCAAAAAATACAGATTCAATAAGAAATTGTTTTATCAAATTCTTCTTGGAAGCACCAAGGATTTTTTTTACTGCAATCTGTTTAGACCACTTTTCTGATCTGACCGTTGATAGATTGATATAATTAATACATGCGATCATCAGAATAAAGAATGCCACAAAAGAAAAAAGATAAATGTTTTGGAATTTACCATCTCCCTTAACATTGTATAAATAACAGTTTTTTAAGGGTACCAGAGATAAATTTGTTTTTACATTCGGGTTATGTTTTGTAACGACTCCAGCAATTTTTTGATCAATTAAAGTTTTGTCTATGCCTTCTGGAAGCAGCACATAGGCTTGAACCATATTATGTCTCCACTTATCCTGAACCCCTTTGTTAATTCGATTAAAGGGAATTAAAAAATTGAACTTGTTTTTTCCGGTTTCCTTGAAATGGGTGTTCGCTGGAATATCCTTAAATATTCCGGTTACTGTCATCGCTTCTGCTTTCTTTAAATAAGCGTCGTTTATTAAGATAATTTTTCCCAGAGGATCTTTTGTTCCAAAAATCCGTTTTGCAAGCTCTTGACTGATAACAATTGAATTGGGGTCTGTTAAAAGAGTTTTTTGATTTCCTTTTATTAATGGGAATGAAAAGATATCAAAGAAGGATTGCTTCACATAACTTCCCTCTGAATAATATCCTTTATTATTTTGAGTCAGTTTACAATTTCGCCTATAAAAAAATGGTGTTGCTGCCTTAATTTCAGGAAAAGTTTTTTTCAAATATCCTGCCAGAGGACCGGGGCAATAATAACTTTCATTTTTATAACTGACCTTATATATGCTGTTTTTATTGACATGAAAATCATCATAGCTTAACTCAAAGTTTACCCATAATAAGATTAACATGGCGCAGGCCATTCCAATCGCTAAACCGCTGATATTAATAATAGAAAATAATTTGTTTTTTTTAATATCCCTAAAAACTGTTTTTAAATTTTTCATTATCATTTTTCTTCTCCTGACAATTACACAATAATATATTCAGGTGCGATTGTCGAATAAATTCTAATGCAAGTTCCTTGCCAAAGATAATTCTACTGTATAGCTAAAGATTTTAAATAATATTGCCTTTATTTGTTCATTAGCGGACAAAATCAATCTAAAAACGGACAGTATCATCAAAGGAGCTGATTTATTGCTCAATGATTTTCAAACAAAAGCCGGGTATAGAATTTTGTACCAGGCAAGAAGTTGTATCAACTATTACTTTAAATTTTTTGTATTGGAAAAATCAATTCCTTTTTCTTTTAGCAGGATGCCAAGGTTTTTTTGTAAGTTTAAAATTGATTTATTCAAATCAATAATTGCTTTGATCTCTGATGAGCTGTTTTCTTCAAAATTTTCCTGGGCTTTTAAAACATTATAATTTGTACTCATACCAGTCTTAAACTTTTTCCCCTCCGCAATTAATTGAGCGTTTGCAAGTTTTTTAGAAGTTTTATATGATTTTAATTTTTTTTTATTTGTCTCTACCTCTCTTAAAGATTGATGGATCTTCTTTAATATTAACTGTTGGGCATTTTTGATATTTAATTTTACTTTTTTGAACTCCATTCTTGCAATAGCAAGGTTTGCTTTAGATTCCTTAAATGATAAGGGTATTTTTAAACTAATACTTATATTCCAATTATTATAAATAGCCTTCAACGTGTCCTGTATCGAAACCCATATATTCCGCTTAATAACATTAATGGGCTTTCTATCAAAGCCGGTACCATCATAGATGGTCTCATCACCTGAGATACCACTTGTCCAATAGTTAAAATTTAAATTAAGTTCAGGAAGAATCATGTTCTTTCTATACTTTACTTCAACCCCTTTACCTTTTAACTCAGACTCAAGATTTTTAATCAATGGATCATTATTTCTTGCAATACTAATCGCTTCATCCAATGTAGGGATGATATAAGAATAAGCAGACTCAGGGTCATCAACCGGTATAAGATGATCTTTCCATTTTTTAGTGTCACCTTGAAAATTCATTATGGTTCTGAGGTTTTCTTCTGATTCCCTGACTAAAGATTTGGCCTGAATAATTTCACTCTCCTTATTGGCAACCTCGGATTGAGCAGTTAAAATCTCTAATTCCGGTATCGTTCCTGCCTTTAGTTTTTTTAGATTTATTAATTCCAGGTCTTTTGCAGCCTTTAAACTCTCCTGTTTCACCTTATAATATAGTCTGGAATAGGCCAGATCCCAATAAGCATTTTCTACATTATATACCGTTTCGAGAATCTTTTCTTTTAATCTATAATAGGCACTTTTTTGTGCATGAGTAGAGATTAATATATTTCTTCTGGTTACTTTGCTTCCGAACCCTTTAAGTAGAGGCTGGCTTATACTTAACTGCAATAAACCATCAAATTGTGGATTTAAATTTGCAAAACTGTTATTAGTATCTCCTCTACTCTCACTGAAATATAGAGTTGCAAATCCTCCAAATGGCAGGTTTTGCTTTAGCTCAATATTAAAGGCCATTGATTCATTTTTTGAGATATCTGCACCATCCAGTAATGAAGAAGAGGGCTCATTAGTTTTGGTCTTTTCCATATTAAGAGAGAGGGTCGGAATGAACAGAGCCTTATTCACAGAAATATTTTTATTACTTATATCAAAATCAAGTTGTTGGATCTGTAAATCTATATTATTCTTAAGTGCATAAATAATACTTTCCTTCAGTTTTAAATTATTCTCATTTTTACCATCTAAGGGAACCAAAAACATTGTAAATAAAACAAAATAAATATATAAAACTATAATTTTTTTCATTATTTTCACCTTTTTCCTAAACCCTTCTAAGGCATTCCACTGGATTTATATTAGCTGCTTTGAAGGTTTGATAGCTTACCGTTAATATGGCAATAGTAAATGAAAAAAAACCTGCCATTAAAAAAGTTGAAAAACCAAGGTTAATTTTATATGCATAATTCTGCAGCCAGTTATTTGCCAGTATCCAGGCAATGGGCCAGGCAATTATATTTGCAATAAGCACCAGTTTAACGATGTTTTTTGTTAAATAGAGTACGATTCCTGTAACAGATCCACCCAATACTTTTCTGATACTTATCTCTTTTATTCTTTGTCTTGTGGTATAAAAAGCCAATCCAATCAGTCCTAGACAGGAAATAATTAAGGTTATTACGGTAGAAAAATTGATTAAAATTCCGGTTATTTTTTCACTGTCATATAGCCTGTTTAATTTGCTATCCAAAAAATAATACGAAATAGGGTCCGTTGGGACGATTGTTTTTATTTTTTCTGCAATTTTGGATATTAATTTAGACATCGGTGTATTACCGGATCTTAATGTCAGATACATATAATTTCCAGCATTTCTACTATTATATATATACAGGTGGGGTTTTATCTTCTGGTGCAGGGATTCGGTATGGAAATTTTTCATCACCCCAATAATTTCAAAGTTTCGTCCATGAGGGCTTCTAATTGTCCTGCCAATTGGATTTATTAAATTCATTCTTTTTACCGCCTCTTCATTAATTACAACCCCCTTGGTTTTATCTGTAGAAAAGTCCTTTGATAAAAAACGGCCTTTTACCATTTTTATTCCCAGAACTTTATCAAAGTCATAACCAACTTCATCCATGCCAAACTCAATATTCTGTCCTTCCGGTTGGTTGTCCCACTTAAAATCACTCTCAGTCCAGTAACGGTGGGTTATTGGGTTATTGGAGTTGGATACTCCTGTAACCTCTCGGATTTTCAAGATCTCTTCTTTAACAATATGGAAAGATTTTTTCAAATTTCCCTTCATCTTAACAACCAGAAGGTTTTCTTTTTTATATCCCAGATTTTGTTTTTTAAAATGCAGGTTTTGTAAATATATTATTGAACCAAAAATTACCAGAATAATAGATAAGGCAAATTGAAAAACAATCAAACCGTTCCGAAAAAACACTCCCTGTTTATTTTTATGACCTCTAAAATTACTTCCCAGGATTTGTAAAGGTTTCGTTGAGGACAAGATAAATGCCGGGTAGATTCCTGCTAATATTCCAATAATAAGCGGTAATAATAAAATTATTATTAAATGGAAAGAAAAATATTGGATTTGTATATTTGCCTTAAACAGTTTGTTCAAAGTGGGTAATAGAAGTATGGCTAAAATTAGGGACAAGCCCATTGATATATAAGTGAAAAATATTGATTCTATAAGAAATTGTTTAATCAGGCTTCCCTTGGATGCCCCGAGAATTTTCTTAACGGCTATTTGACCAGCCCATTTTTCAGATCTGACGGTTGAAAGGTTGATATAATTAATTCCTGCAATTATCAGAATAAAGAAAGCGACAAAAGAAAAAAGATAAATATTCTGAAATTTACCCCCTCCCTCAATATTGTATAAATAACAATTTTTTAAGGGAACTAAAGATAAGTCTGCTTTTACCTTTGGATTATGTTTTGTAACGACACCAGCTATCTTTTGATCAACTATTTTTTTGTTTATTCCGGAGTCAAGTAGAACATATGCCTCCATCATGTTTACCTGCCAATTATTTTGAACCCATTTATCAATCCGTTTAAAGGGAATTAAAAATTCAAATTTATTTTCTCCGGTTACTTTAAAATGGGTGTTTGCCGGTATATCCTCTAATATTCCGGTGACTGTCATTGCTTCAGTTCTCTCTAAATAACTATCATCTATTAAGATAACTTGCCCAATAGGATCTGTTGTACCAAACATTCGTTTTGCAAGCTGTTGAGTTATTACAATTGAATTTGGATCAGTTAAAAGCGTTTTATGATTCCCCTTTATTAATGAGAAGGAAAAAATGTCAAAAAAAGATTGGTCTACATAACTTCCTTCAGAAAAATATCCTTTATTATTTTGAGTCAGTTTACAATTTCCCCGATGTAAAAACGGGGTTGCCTCCTTAATTTCAGGAAAGGTTTTATTTAAATATCCTGCCAGAGGACCGGGGCCATAATAACTCTCATTTTTATAACTTACTTTATATATGTTGTTTTTATTGACATGAAAATCATCATGACTTAACTCAAAGTTAACCCATAATAAGATTAACATTGCACAGGCCATTCCAACTGCTAAACCGCTGATATTAATAACAGAAAATAATTTGTTTTTTTTGATATCTCTAAAGACTGTTTTTAGATTCTTCATTATCATATTTTACTCCTTAAAATCACACCTTATTAATTTGATCTTATTAGGTTTAATTTTGTAATAAATTTTAAAGCAAGATTGTTGCCAAAATAAATTTTGTTGTATAGCTGAAGATTTCAATTAATATTATCTGTTCGTGTTCATTAACGGACAATATTAACTTGAAAACGGACAGTTTTTTACTTCTCTAATTCAAAGGAACAAATCTAATGTAACCGGTCTTTATTGCTTTGCTTACTCTATAATTTATAAAACCTGGAGACCATCGAGGACGAGTTGTCTCTAAAGGAATATAATAACCGGAGCCTCTAATAAGGATCGAAAACATACCCATAAGTGGTTTTCTTTTTACAGCCAGGATTGCATGTGCAATTCCCCTTCCTTTTATCAAGACCATACCAAGCTTTTCTTTTGAATTGGGGTAATTAGCTAAGAATTCAGATAATAAGAGAGACTTTGAATCACAGTCACCATACTGCTCATAGAGGCATACAAGGGGGATAAAAAATTTATTGATAAATTTGTCTGAGTAACGGAGGGGGGTCCGACTATAAGGTATGTATTGAATAAATTTCAAGAAGCTATAAAGAGGGTCGTTGTTTTTAGTAGGCATTGAATTTATCAATTGTGTTGTTAATTCAGTGAAATAGGGTTTATTTCTTTGGAAAATTGTTTTATAGTCGACTATATATTTTATGTTTTCTTTGATTTGCCCATTAATCATCTGGTTTTGTCTATTTATTACCTTAAATCCACGGGATTTTAAAAAAAAGGGGTTTTTCATTCCTCGTAAAAGTCCGAATTTTTTGATTTCTTTTTTTAAGAAGGATTTTTTTATTTTCAATTCAGTTTGAATCTTCTTTTGATCCGAATCAACCCAATTAAATTTTCGGATGAAATATTTATCAAGATTATTATTTTTTAAACTTTGATCATTTAGTGAGATTGAATTTGCAGATGCTGAGAAACCGTTAAAAGTCTGGATTTCTGGTTTATTGTTTTTAAAATTGGAATATGTGGTTAAAATAACTAGAGCAATTGTAAATATAAAAAGAATAAATATATCCCTGATATGAGGAATAAATAATTTCATTCGAAAATACTTATCACAATATAACTGATAATTGATCTAAAAAACATCCCAACTACAATTACGGTGGTGCTGATAACAATTGCCACGGCAATATTACTTTGTTTAACTTCTTCCCATTCTTTTGTGCCCTTATTGATTATCATTAGAAGTTTAATAGCGAGATAAACTGCAATAGCTCCAATTAATAATGCGCTGGACAATGATCCTAATATACCGCCAATAAAAGTTAGTACTGTGCCTATAGTAAAACCTGAAGCCATATGGCTATACCAGACATTCATAATTGGATTTACTGCCTCATAGCACATATTACCCACTGTCCAAATAAAGGAACTGAAGATAAGAGCCATTCCAATATTTCTGTTTCTTAGTATCTCTTCTTTAATTTGAATTCTACGCCTGGTAAAAGCAATCATTATAATCATACTGCCAATTACTGTAATTATTGCAGCTGCAAAGATTAATGCTATATAGATTAAAGTTGAAAGAAGTTGTATATTTCCCTGGTCAGGCATTTTTTTTCTCCTTAATACTCATTGCTAATCTAAATCCAATAAATGGATCTTTATGGTGAGGAGTATAATGTCTTCTTGAAGCAATCCTTAAAAAGTAATCTGTTCGAGCCCAGTCACCGCCCCGGACAACTTTATATTTACCATATCTGGGCCCTGGAGGATTATACAAAGGAGACTTATTATAATAGTTGCGCCTGAACCAATCCATGCACCACTCATAAACGTTTCCCTGCATATCATAAAGTCCCCATTTATTTGGAGAGAGTTTCGCAATAGGTTGTGGTGACATTTTTGCAGCTTTAAAAGCATTATCATAAAACCAGGCATAATTAGCGAGTTCATCTCTGGAAACCCCATACGGACTGGTTTCTGGTATTCCGGCTCTGCAGGCATACTCCCATTCAGCTTCAGTAGGAAGACGCAACTTTTCATTGCAATTATTATTTAGTCTATCAATAAATTCCTGTACTTTATACCATGTAATGTTAACAGCAGGATATCCATACTTATCCATAGTGAACATTTGTTTTTTCCATGGGCGGGTTTCCATTACTTCTTCCCACACTTCTTGGGAGATGACAAATTTGGATAATTTGAATTCATCAAGGAGAATATTATGGATTGGACTTTCATCATCTTCACCTTCATTGGATCCCATTAAAAATGAACCTGCAGGGATTGTTACCATATTCTCTTTGATCCTGTTTATAATGTGTTCACTCACTGTTGAGGTTTGATATCCTTTAAAAAAGTTTTTAAGAAACATGATCCTTCCCCCTTCAAAATCATTATATTTAACAAAAAAATTAAAGTCAAATATTATTTCCAACCAGAATTATTCGCTTCTAGAAATAAATTGGTTTTTGAAATAAAATCTTATGCAGTGGGTACTAGTGTTGATTTTATTTTTTGATAATGTCAGAATATATTTTGATCAGTATGAGGAGGATCTTATGAATAATTTTTTAGTCAGGATCAATACAAAATTCGTAATGACTTTTATTGTTTTTTTAATATTTACAATATCCGGATTTTCTGCAGAGATCCATGATGTTGTAAAAAAAGGAGATATCAATAAATTAAAAGCTTTAATTACAAAGGATAAACTTCTGGTTAACCTGAAGGATAAAAACGGGAAAACACCACTTCATTTTGCTTGTCAAAATAATAATATAGAAGCTATTGAATATTTATTTAAGAATGGTGCAAATATAAATGAGAAGAATATAAACGGAGTTACTCCACTTCAGTATGCTGCTTATATGGGGCATACAGGCGCTCTTGAGTTTCTTATTAAAAATAAAGTTGACATTAATTCTGAGGATAATACGAAAAGAACTGCACTTGATTTTGCTATACTTAATAAAAAGATAGATATTGTTGATCTATTAGTAAAGAATGGAATAAAAATTAATCTAAAGCAAAGGGGAGCAAATTTTATACATACGGTTGCAGTCAATGGGTTTAAAAAACTATTAAAAGTAATTATAAAAAATGGAGGAGATTTAAATTCACTTAATGTTTTTGGTGGTACTATGCTGCATAGTGCAGTATTAGGGGAATTACCGGAGATTGTAAAGTTAATGATCTCAAAAAAAATAAATTTGAATAGCATTGATAAATATGGAAAAACTGCATTTTACTATGCCGAGAATGGTGAAAATAAGGAAATAATAGCCATTTTTAATAAGGCTGGAATTATAAGCAAACCTGAGAAAAAGGTGATATTAAAAAAAAATTATTATGGACAAAAAAAACCTGGAGCAGTACCTGAATTATTTGCACCTCAATTGATCTCAAGAAACGGTGGACATGAGAGAGATATATCATTTTCAAATGATGGGAACCTGATTTATTTTTCAAGAAGTTCAAGGATAATGGAAGTAAAACGGATTAATGGAATATGGGGTGATCCGAAAGAAGCTCCTTTCTCAAGTGGATATGCTGAGAGTGAAGCATATTTTACTCCTGATAATAATAGGATTTATTTTATTTCAAAAAGGCCTAAAGGTGATCAGAAAGCTCCTGCTCCATGGGATATCTGGTTTACTGAAAAGCATGATGGGGTTTGGGGAAAAGCAAAGCTGATATCTCCACAGTTTAAAGGATGTTTTTATACAAGTTTTACAAAAAACTGGAAAATGTACTATACAGGACCGGATAATAATATTTATAGTTCTCAATATCAGAATGGCAAATTTGAAAAATCCCTGAAACTAGGTCCAAACATCAATACTGATAAAGCTGAATATAATTCATTTATTGCTCCTGACGAGACTTATTTAATATTTACTTCCTTTGGATGGGGAAAGGGTTCCGGGAATGGAGATCTTTTTATTAGTTTTAGAGATAATAAAGGTAACTGGATTAAACCAATCAATATGGGACCAGAAATAAATTCAAAATTTCATGAATATTGTCCTATTGTAAGTCCTGACGGGAAATATTTTTTCTTTACCAGTAATAGGCTTGGAAATGAAGATATTTACTGGGTAGATTCAAAAGTGATTTTAGATTTAAAGAAAAAAAAAATTAAATAAATTTATAAGGGATGCTTTAATTTCAATTAAAAGGAATATTATAAATTTACTTGTATTATGAGACTGGAAGTGTAATTGTAAAAATTGTACTTTCTTGTGGAATAGATTTTACTTCGATTCTTCCCTTATGTTCTTTAATGATTTTTTTAACTACCGCTAAACCTAAGCCTGTGCCTTTTGAACCCTTTGTACTGAAAAATGGTTCAAAAATCTTTTCAATTTGATTTGCCTCTATTCCTTTTCCATTATCTGATATACTTATTAATAGGTTATTATCTTCTGATATTTTTGTTTCTATTAAAATTTTTCCATCTAGTTTGTCATTTGCGTCAATGGAATTTAATATAAGATTCAAAAGGGAATCGCTAATGGCTCCAGCATCAATGGATATTTTCTTGTCAGGTATGGCATGTTTTACTTCAATTGAAACATTTGATATTTTCGCTTTTTCTTCAACCAGTTCCACAATTTCTCTGATAATTTCAGTAATATTTTCTTCTGATTTAATCAGTTCCCGGTCTTTAGAATAAGTAAGCATATTATTTACAAGCTTTTCAATTTTTAAACTGCTTCGTTTATATATAGCCCAGGACCTTTTTAAAATATCCCAATTAGATTTTTCTATTGCAATTTGCATTGTATAAACGCCACCTTTTAATCCTGCAAGAATGCTTTTTATATAATGAGCTGTTCCAGAGATAGTTTGTCCAATAGATGCAAGTTTTTCAGAGCGTATATTCTCTTCAACAAGACGTGCATTTTCTATTGCAATTGCAGCTTGATTTGCAAGGATCTCCATTATTACAATATCCTCTTCGTTAAAATATTTTTCTCCTATTTTGTTCAATACTTCCACAACCCCTATAAGTTTATTATTTCTTAAAAGCGGAACAGCAAGTATGGATCTGGTTTTAAAATTTGATTTTTTTTCAATGTCTCTATAATAGCGCTTGTCATTTACTGTATCTTTCACATTAATTACTTTTTTATTTAATGCAGCTGATCCGGCAATTCCTACTCCCATATCCAGTTGTACTTCTTTGATCTTTTCACCCTTGTCACCTGATATAGTTTCAAAATAAAGTTTATTGTTTTTCTCATTATAAAGCATTAATGAACTGGCTTCAGCATTTACAATTTTTTCACTCTCACTCATGATCAAATTTAACAGCTTTTTTTTATTTGTTATTGATAACAAGAAGCTATTAACTCTTTTAATAGTTTGAAACTGTCTTTTAAGTTTTTTTAATTCTTCAA
Organism: uncultured bacterium; assembly: GCA_965371805.1. Lineage (GTDB taxonomy): Bacteria > Acidobacteriota > Aminicenantia > UBA2199 > UBA2199 > JAOZTV01. Next base: position 27,036 of record CBDUZW010000038.1, read on the forward strand.
GTTCTGACATAATACCTCCTTAAAAATTGAAATGTCGATGAAATTTAACTTAAGTCATTTATATAATAAAAACTTTTTAATATTTATTTTTTATGAATGAAATCACCAATTTTTTTTATTCTCATCATCTCTTCATCTGAAAGAGGGCCTAACTCGAATGCTTTTGCATTTTCTTCCAACTGCTCTACTGAAGATGGCGCGGAAAAAGTAGTATCTACGTTTGGATTTGACATAGCGAAGCGATAACAATCAACAGGTAATACTGGAGTTTCCCCGGGAGGCATTTTTTTTGGATTCAGTAATTTACCCCAGCATGTGGTAGTGTATGTTGATATACCGGGTCGTTTGTCTATGTTTTCAGAAAGATATGGAAAAATGTCACTCTCAGCACCTCTATGAACGGCATTATAACGGCAATAAAAAATATCAATAGGTGAATTTGGGTCTTTTGCCAAATTTCCGAATAATCTACGGTTATGTCCACTGAGAGCTATGTGTTTTATCTTACCCTGTTCTTTAAGCTTCAATGCCTTTTCAATAACTCTTTTTGGTAAATAGTTATACCAGCCCAGTATAAGAATATCAGCGTATTCAATATTTAATGCTTTTAAACCTTTGTTCACTGCTCTCGTTGTTAGTACGCCAGAATGGTCATATGATTGAAGGGAAATTACGATATCTTCCCGGTGGGATTTTACAAGATTTTGTAATCCCAATTTCATCTTAGAATTTCGTGGTGTACTCCAGAAAAAATAATTAATATTATATTCATGAAATCCTTTTTCCACAGCCTCTGCCGGTGCTCCATATCCGGATGCGATACCTAAACGACTGACCTTTAAACCTGTTTGTCCAAGAATAACATGCTCTTTGAAATTATTTTTATCCATTTTATTCAGCTCCTTTTTATAAGCCTGAAATTAGATTATAATTATTACAAATTAAATGTCAAGAATTTATTATCTCTTTGATTTAGATTTTTCATTTTATCCTCCATTTTTAATTATAATAACCCTTTCAAATAATATTGTATTGTAAAAAAACGACAAAATAAATTAGTATATTTCTTGACAAACGAATATACTTTTTCTATACTTGATTTATGGGAGAAAGCCAAACTAAGGTTGATGCAATCAAAACCAAAGAACAGCTTCTTGTTGAATTAAAAGATATTCGAAAGCATGTAATTCAACTGAAAAATATAGCCACTTCCAAAAATAAGGTAGTTGAAGTCTTAAAGAAATCAGAAGAACAATTCAGGTTGATAGCTGAAAATTCAATTGATAATATTGGAATTGTTACATTTGATTTGAAAACTAAATACCTATATGTTAGTCCCTCTGTCAAATTCACTCTTGGTTATGAACCGGGAGATCTTATTGGGAAATCCTTTCTTAACTTTATTCACCCTAAGGATAAGAAAAAATTATTACCTTTGCTGAAGAAGTATGTAAGTATGAAATTAAAAAAACTCTTAGTTGGGAAAGAATCCATTCTTAAAGAAACAATTGAATTTCGCTTTAAACATAAAAAAGGTAATTGGAGATATATGCAGAGTAATATAACAATGATTGGGAAAAAACTGCTTTCAGTTTCCCGTGATATTTCCATGCAGAAACTAGTGGAGTCGAAATTGCAGGAAAGTGAGATAAAGTTTCGAGAACTCTCCGACCTGACTTTTGAAGGAATTCTTATTCATGAGAAGGGTATTGCAATTGACATAAATCTTTCACTTGCAAGAATGTTCGGGTATAAAAAAGAAGAAATAATAGGGGAAAATACAATAGAGCTTTTAGTCCCTGAAAAATATCATAGTATTCTTTATAATAATATTAAGAAAAATTATGCATTTCCATATGAGGTGGAGGGAAGAAAAAAAAATGGAGAATTATTTCCCATTGAAGTTGAAGCTAAGAATTATCTGAGTAAAACAGAGAATGTATTAAGAGTTACTGCTATTAGAGATCTCACTGAAAGAAAACGAGCTGAAAAACTTTTGTCTCAAAGTGTTATTGTAGAGGCTATAAATAAGATTCTGCAGGAATCTGTAGCATCTGAATCAGATCTTCAGGTAGCAACCACTTGCCTCCAGGTTGCAGAAAAATTGACTGAGAGTAAATTTGGGTTTATTGGAGAAGTAAATAAAAATGGAAAATTCAATACCCTTGCAATTAGTAATCCAGGGTGGAAGGATTACAATATTGAGGACTCTGATACATCAAGGGTTACTGAAGATATGGAAATTCGTGGAATTTGGGGAGAAACGATTGTTAAAGAAAGATCAATGATTGTAAACGACCCGAATTCTTCTCCAAATATGATTGGAGTTCCAGATGGACATCCCAACTTAACTTCTTTTTTAGGTGTTTTATTAAAGAGTAGAGGGGAAATATTCGGGATGATTGCTTTAGCTAATAAAGAAGGCGGATATAATAACTCAGACCTCGAAAAAATTGAATCGCTTGCAATCCCATTTGTTGAAGCAATGACAAGAAAACGATTGGATGTTGAATTAAAAAATTATCGTGAACATCTAGAGACTATGGTTAAAGAGCGAAGTAAAAAACTGGAAAAAACCAATGAACAGCTATTGGCAGAGATCAAGGACCGAATGAAAATTGAATTTTCATTGAGAGAGAGTGAGTCTCATTATCGTCAGTTATTTGATCTACTACCATATGGTGGAGAAGTGATCGACTTAAAAGGAAATATTATAGATTGCAGTTTGAGTACAGCAAAAATGCTCGGATACGAGAAAAATCAACTTATTGGAGCACATATAACAAAATATCTGGACTCAAAAACGGTTAAGACCTTTAAGGAAAATTTTCCCAGAATATTGAAGGGTGAATCAATTTTTATTGAAGCTTCTATGATATGCAAGAATGGAGAAAAGTTAGATATTTTACGTGCTGGAGAGCCAATATTTGACAGGGAAGGTAAGGTAGAGGGAATACTTGCACTTAGTATAGATATAACAAAGAGGAAGAAAATAGAAGAAAAGTTAAAACTATCTGAAAAAGAATACCGGGAACTTTTTGATAATTCAAGTGATGCAATTTATATTCAGGATGAACAGGGACGTTTTCTTGATGTAAATCTGGGAGTAGTTGATATGTATGGTTATCCAAAGGAATTTTTTATTGGTAAGACACCTGAATTTCTATCTGCTCCTGGGAAAAACGATATGGATTATATACTAAGATGTGTAAAAGATGCTTTTAATGGTAATCCGCAGCAGTTTGATTTCTGGGGGATTAGAAAAAACGGGGAGTTATTTCCAAAAATTGTCCGTTGCAAATTAGGGTTTTATATGGGACAGAAAGTCATTATTACTTTTGCCATAGATATCACTGACCGTTTTAATACTGAAAAGGAAAAAGCAATTCTTGAAGAGCAGCTCCAACATGCCCAAAAAATGGAAGCAATAGGTGCTCTTGCAGGTGGTATTGCGCATGATTTTAACAATATTCTTGGAGCAATAATCGGTTTTACAGATCTGACTCTGAAGAACCCTGATGACGGGAACAAGGTAAAGAAATATATGAAAAATGTAATGAAGGCTTCTTTACGTGCAAAGGATATGGTAAAACAGATACTCTCTTTCAGCAGAAAAGATAAATCTACTCTTAAAGAAGTCTATATATCGAATATTATTGCTGAAACAATAAAATTTCTTAGATCTTCTTTGCCTGCTACAATCAGGATAGAATCTGATATTGATGATGATATTAATCCTATTCTGGCCGACCCGACACAGATAAATCAGGTTCTGATGAATCTCTGTACAAATGGAGCCTTTGCGATGAAAGAGAATGGAGGTCTTCTGAAAATTTATCTTAAGAATGTAGACCTAGATAATGATCACAATATAATTGGTTTAAAACCGGGTAAATATCAATTATTAAAAATACAGGACTTTGGAAAAGGAATTAATGAAAGTGTATTAAATAAAATATTTGAACCTTACTTTACTACAAAAAATGTGGGAGAAGGAACTGGAATGGGACTTGCAGTTGTATATGGAATAGTCAAAAACTATGGAGGCGAGATAAAGGTAAGCTCTGAAATAGGTAGGGGGACAGTCTTTGATATTTATCTTCCTGAAACAAAAGTTTATCATGTATCTAGTGATAATAATTTAGAAAAATCTGTTTATGAGAGTGGAACAGAGACAATTCTCTTTGTTGATGACGAACCTCTTATAGCAGAACTGAGCAATGATTTGTTAATTGAATCTGGATATAGTGTAAAATGTGTTACTGATAGTATTGAAGCCTTGGACATTTTCAAGCAGGATCCGGATAAATATGATATTCTTATAACTGACATGACTATGCCGAATATGACTGGAACAAAGCTGACAACTGAGGTACATAAGATCAGACCTGATATTCCAGTTATAGTTTGTACAGGATTTAATGAAAATATTAATGATGACAACTTCAGGTCTATGGGAGTAGATGCACTTGTGGTGAAACCGATGGATATGAAAGAATTTCTTGGGATAATAAGAAATGTATTGGATAATAACAAGAGACGTGTGAATAATTTACTATTGAAATAAATATTGGTTTATTTATATGAAATTTTTTTTTATAAATTGTGTGTTTTTATTATTTTTATTCTATAATTAAGAATAGGAGAAAGATGTCTAAGAAAAGTAGAAAAATAAATGATATGGAGGATCCTTTTTTGGAAAGTTCGGAAATTTCGGAAAGTTCGGACAGTTTGGAAATCTCTGAAATTGAGGAAAAATCAACAATAGAAACAGAAAAAGTAAAAGAAATTGAAATTGAGATTGAAAAGAATAAAAAAAAATTAAAAAAAGTGAAAGCATCCATTGAGGCTGAGAGAAAAAAACTTAATGAAATCAAAAAAAAAAGTGATAATAAAAATACTGAATATCAAAACCTGATGCTCAAGATAATGGAAAAAAAAGGCAAATACAAAGATATTATTGACGAAGACAGCTTTGAAGACCAAAAAGGTAGCTTAGAACAGAGCTCGCATCTGGATAAGATTGAATTGAAATATTTATTTAGAGAAATGGAAAATTATATTGATAATGCATATCTTGATAGTGGTGATGTTTATAAAAATAGAATTGAATCTGAGAAGGATATAGATGCAGTTACTTTTGAATTTTTCAGAACAAAAGAGAGGATAGATAACTGTATATTAATATTTCAATACCTAATTTTTTTTGGTAAGGATGTAGAGTTTCCTATAGCAGATATTGAAGCATTAACAAAACATTACAAACAATTTAAAGATACTATAATAAGTTTTTTTAATCAGATCGATGAAAATGATGTAAAAATAGCAATTTACAGAGAGATGATTAATAGTCCAGAAGATGAAGTTAAAAAAAAAGAGGATTTTGATTTCAGAATAAAGGAAATGCAGAAAATGATCAAGAAAAGGATCATTAAAACGGATAAAGTCAGTGAAAAAAACCTTTTTGAACTATTTAATATATTTATGGACTTTTTAATTTTTTGGTTTGAGATCAAAAACTATGATGTAAAAAAATTAAGAAAAAGTGATATATTCACATACTATTTGTTAAAACACTTAATAAGTATGAATAATGTAGAATCAGGCTGAGAATCAAAAATTTAACAAACAAAGAAAATCAATGGTAGAAAATTAAAACTTATGGTCTAAGCAGATATCCACCTGCTCTCAGTTTTTCAAAAATTCCGAGTACAGATTTACTTTTATTCATTGTATAAAAGTGTATTCCATCTACCTTGTTTTCTAATAGGTCTTCACATTGTTTAGCTGCATATTCTATTCCAAAGTCTAGAACTTCTTTTTTTTCGTTTAAATCAATGTTTTTTAAACCCATTTTTATATCATCTGTAATTGTAGCGCCACATTTAGCAGATAACATTTTTAGCATTTTCAAACTATATATTGGCATTATTCCAGCAATAATAGGGGCATTTATTCCCATTTCTCTGCATTTGTCTTTGAATTCATAAAAATACTTATTATCAAAAAAATAGTTGGCAATTATAAATTTTGCCCCATTTTTTACCTTAAGTCTCAAATATTCCCAGTCTGTTTCTTTTGAATTTGAGTCGATATGACCCTCAGGATAACCTGCTGCACCTATGTAGATTTGATGGTTTTCATTTATGTGCCTTATAAAGTCAGATGCAAAATTAAATCCATCAGGATGAGGAAACAATTCATTCTCCTCTGGTTTATCTCCCCGGACACATAAAATATTTTTTACGCCAATTTCTTTATACTCATTTAGTACATCATCCAGTTCAGTGGCAGATAATCCATATGATGCAATATACGGTAGAACTTTTTTGTTATTTAATTTTACTAATTTTTTTACAAGTTCAAGTGAACCGCTTCTTGAAGAACCACCAGCTCCAAATGTAATAGATACAAAATCCGGTTTTAATATTAATAGTTTTTCTATAACAGAGTTTAATGTTTTTACACCCTTGTCACTTCGGGCCGGGAATAATTCAAAAGAAAAAGAGGGGAGGGAATTGTCATTCCAAAAATCCATAATATCCATTTCTTACCTCCAAAGTAATAATGTAGACTAACTAATCTTCTGTTTTCTCCACCACAATCGTCATTTTGGTTACCAATGCAGCAATAGCTCCTACTGCAGCTAATACAGGTGCAAGAGCAGCACCAATAATCCCCAGAGTAAGAGGGATTTCAATTAATGTTTTTTCTTCTTCATTCTTTATTGTAATTCTTCGGATGTTTCCTTCGTGGATCAACTCTTTGATTTTATCAATGATCTCACTGCCATTTAGTTTAAATTCTTCTTTTATGGTTTGTTTCTCTTTTTTTTTATCTTCTGCCATTTTTCCTCCTGTATAACTTATATATGAAAATTGTTTTTTTTTCAAATTTATCAAAAATTTTATTAAAAAAACATTTTTTATTTAATTAAGAATATATTGATTGCTTTTAATTAAAAAATGCTGGGTAAATAGTCCCAAAAACAAAAACAACTCAAATGAGGTATAGGAATGCTCTTTATCAATATGTATAAATACTTTTGATTTTATTAAGAAAAGGAGGTTTTAATGAAAGTTTCACACATTTTAATTAAGTTGGTGGTTTTTGCATTTATTATATTCGGAGTTACTTTTAATGGAATTGCAGAAACAAAAGTTCTTTTAAAGGATTTAATAAATCCTGATTCTATAAAGTTGGATGAAAAAAATATCTATATTACTGATAATGCGACAATTCATATTTATAGTATAGATGATTTAAAATTAAAGAGTCAATTCGGAAAGATAGGTGAGGGACCGGGTGAGTTTCTTGGAAACGCCCGGACTACAAGAGCACCACTGGATATCTCTTTAACTAAAGATTATATTATTGTATATAGTTATAATAAAGTATCCTATTTTGACAAGGCAGGTAGTTTTATTAAAGAGTTAAGACCACAAGACAGATCTACTAATTTTAAACCTTTAGGAACTGGATATGCAGGAAGATTAATGGTTGCAGGGAAAAAAATGAGATATAGAACTTTAAATATTTATGATTCTAAACTTAAGGGATTAACAACAGTATCAAAAGTACCTCATCCTTTAAAAGACAGAAAAAGAGGTTTCAGAATGGCTGAAGCTCCAATGGCTTTTGCAACATTTAAGAACAGATTATATGCCGCTTTCGAAGAAGATCTTGTAATTAAAGTTTATGATGTCAAAGGAAAAGAATTATACAGCATTAAATATGATTATGAACGAATTAAAGTAACTCAGACTGATAAAGATAAATTAACAAATTTTATTAAGACTCATCCCAGATTTAAATCAATCAGGAATTATTTGTTACCCTTATATTTCCCGGAACGATTCCCGGCATTATTGGATATGTTAGTTTGCGATGGAAAAATTTATGCAATATCAGGAAAAAACAAAGATGATAAAAATGAATGTTTTACTTTTACTTTAGAAGGAAAATTAATAAATAGAAAAGTAATTGGCCTTGCATATAAGAACGAATTTGATCTTTGTCCACACTATATTAAGAACGATACACTTTATCAGCTTGTTGAAGATGAAGAGAATGATACGTGGAATCTTTTAATATCAAAATTATAAAAAATGAATAAAGGAAATAAAAAATGGATAAAAATTTAAAAATGTTAAATTATATTGTAAATATTATAGTACCACCTATAGTATTTTTTGCAATTTATAATTTTATTAATAATCATAATAACAAGATGTCGACAGGTGTAGAAGATTTTTTTGCAGGATTTTTCTTAGGAATGGCTTTAATTGCTGGTCTTGTTTTAATTGTAAAGTTTTTTGTTAACAGAAAATATAAAAACTCAGATTCTAAAAAAAATGACAAATGAGTTTAACAAAGAGTTTTAGAAGTTTTGCTTTAAAAACTTCTGTAATATTTTACTAAAATAAAAGAGGTAGTATGAAAAAAGTAAAAATTTTAATTATTCTGGTTTTTTTTATAATTGTTACACTAAGTGGACAAACAATAGAAAATTCTGACAAACCCATTAAGGGGAAATGGGATCTTCAATTAAAAAAGATATGGGAAATTGAGGGGACAGGTACAGAATTATTTGGAGCGATTCAAAATGTAAGAGTTGCAAAGGATGGAAAAATTTATGTGTTAGATAATAAGCTTAAAAAGATTATTATATTTAATAAGGATGGAAAGTTTTTATCTAAGTTTGGCAAAATTGGAGAAGGGCCAGGTGAATTTAAAACATTTAGATTAGGAAGACAATTATTTATTTTGAAAAATGATCTGCTATTTGTTGAAAGAGGTAAAATCCACTATTTTTCTCTTGATGGACAATTTAAAAAAACCATTAAAACACCAGAGTCAATAACACCCAGAGGATTTATTTCTAAAGATGTTTTGATTTCTGTACCCCGAATAACCGGAGTTTCTAATAAAAAAAACAGAAAAATCAAATCCTTTAATTTATTAAACAATACTGAGACCATTATCTCAACATTTAATCCATATGAAAAAGCTTCAACAAGTAAAGAGGGCAATGGGACTCTTACGATTGCTGCAATCATCATTGGGAGTATAACGCCAAGAATGACAGTAGATTATAATAATGGGAATCTGTTTTATGGAATGAGTGATAATTATAAGATTACTAAAAGGGATTTAAAAAAGAAAAAGGAGAGTTATTTCCTATTAAAAGGAAGAGAACAAAAGAAAGTTTCAAAAAGTTTTTTAGATGACCTTGCAAAAAGGTTTAAAAAAATCCCACCCCAAATGATAAAAAAGATATTAGACGGACTTCCTAAAAAAGCATCTTTTTTTCAGGCAATATTTGCTATGGATAATGGGTTTGTGTATGTTTTTATTTCGGATCCGGATAGTAGATCGTCACAGGCAATTGATGTTTTTTCATCAGATGGGAAATATTTGTATTCAACAAATATTGAAATAAGTGAGGATAATAGCATTCGTACAATTGATTTTAATGGGAATAGTTTATTCATTTCATTCGAAGATGAGGAAGGAGAAATTAAATTAGCTAAATACCAAATTATTCATCCAACTTTATAGGAATCACATGAAAGGCAATATAATAAAGTATTGCCTTTCTCTCTTTAATCCTATGCAAAGAAATTCATTTTGCCATGGGTTCAAAAAAATACGATTTAGATTGAAATATATTTATATCGGTATATAATTATATATGTTAAAAAAATATTTTTGTTTTTTTATTATTTTATTAAATCTAGTTATTGTCTTAAATTCAAAAAACAGAGAAATAAAATTTGAACATATCCCGATAGACATTTCTTTTGGAGGTGTGTTAAGTATATTGGAAGACAGGAATGGTTTTATATGGTTTGGTACATATGAGGGACTTTTCAAATATGATAGTAATGGATTAATAAACTACAAATATGTTCCTGGAGATCCAAATAGTTTAAGTGATAATATGATATACAAACTTTATGAGGATAAAAATGGTTTTATATGGGTTTGTACTCAACAGGGTTTAAATATGTTTGATCCTTATACTGAAAATTTTTATTGTTATTATCCAAATACAAAAAAAATAAATAGTGGCAGTAATCAGATTTATACTGTTTTTGAAAGTAAAAATGGCGATATGTGGGTTGGAACTCATGAAGGCCTATTTAGATTTATAAAAAAAAATAAAAAATTTGTTTTATTGGAGGGAAAGGGTCTTTCAAAAAACTCAATTGTGAGTTCTATTACTGAGGATAAAAAGGAAAACTTATGGATCGGAACATATAATGGTCTATTTCGGTTTAATAGTAGAAAAAAAATACTTATTTCTTATATTAATAATAAACAAAATAATATTGGATTAGATGATAATAATATAAATAATGTTTTTATTGATAAAAATGATAATATTTTTATTGGAACAAATAAAGGATTAAGCAGGTATGATAATAATAAAGATAATTTTATCTCATATAAAAAAGTCTTGGGCAATAAGGACTTTATTATTAATTCAATAATTGAAGATAGGATTGGCAATTTATGGATAGGAACATACGGTAGAGATGGTCTTTATATTTTAAATAGAAAAGATAATACTTTTACACAATATAATGATAATAAAAAAATGTATAGTTTTAGAGGCAATTTTATAATTTCAATATATGAAAACAAAGCAGGAATTATTTGGCTTTGTACTAATTCAGGGCTTTGGAAAGTTAAATCAGAAAAGATTAAGTTTGATCGTTTTTTCATTAAACAGGATAAGAGTAATGTAGGAATTTCAAATAAATTTGGTTATATCTTATTAAATAATGTTGAAGAGTTACTGGTGGGATCACCTTATGATGGATTATTTAAGTTTAATAATGAAAGGTTTACCAAATATAATATCTATGTTAAAGAAAAGAAGTTTATTAATAATTTAATTATTACATCTTTTTATAAGGAAAAAAATGGTGTTCTCTGGGTAGGAACAATTAAGGGACTTCTAAGAATTGATGAAAGGAAAAATGTATATGATATATATAATAATAATCCAAACAATCCAGATAGTCTTATAAATAATACAATTCTAACAATATTTGAAGATAAAAATGGCTTGTTTTGGCTTGGTACAATGTTTGGGTTAGAAAAATTTGATAGAAAAAATAATATTTTTACTCATTATAAGCATAATTCAGAAAGAAGAAATAGTTTAAGTAATAATATTGTTACAAATATCATTGAAGATTCTTTTGGAGAATTATGGATCGGTACAAATAGTGGACTAAATAGGTTTAATAAAAAAAAAGAAATTTTTGTTAGATATTTAAAAAAAAGGAGTGATTCTAATAGTATAAGCAATAATTGGATTGTTACTGTTTTTGAAGATAGTGGGAAATCAATATGGATTGGAACCAGAGGAGGTTTAAATAGATATGACAGAAAAGCTGAAAATTTTAAAGTATATACAAAAAAAAACGGGTTAATATACGATTATGTTTCCAGTATTATTGAGGATCATTCTGGAAATATCTGGATTTCTACAACCAAAGGCTTGTCAATCTTTAATCCTCTAAAAAAGTCATTTAATAATTTTAATATTGGTAGTTTTAATGCAAAGGCATCTATTATAAATAAAAAAGGAGAGATTTTTTTAGGTGGAGATGGATTATATAAGTTCTCAAAAAAAAGCTTTAATATCAGTAAAAAAGAATCACCAATAGTTTTAACAAAATTTAAAATTTTTAATATACCCGTTGAAATTAAAAAAAAAAGAAACTCCCCATTGAAGAAAAATATTACTGAAGCTGAGGAAATAATTCTTGATTATAAACAAAATGTCTTTTCTTTCGAATTTGCAGTTTTGGATTATTCAGAATCTGAAAATAACAGATATTCATATAAAATGGAAGGATTTACAAAAGACTGGATAGAGCTAGGAAAAAAAAATGATATTACTTTTACTAATTTAGATCACGGGAAGTATGTTTTTAAAGTAAAAGGAAAAAACAGTAATGGAATTTGGAATAAAAAAGGTATTTCAATTAAAGTGATAATCACCCCTCCATTTTGGAAAACATTCTGGTTTAAAAGTATTTCTATATTATTAACAATTCTAATAATGATATTCTTATATAAAAAAAGAATAAAAAAGATAAAACTGATAATGAAAAAAGAGTTTACTCTAAATCAATTTTATGAAGCAAATAATATTTCAGAAAGAGAAAAAGATGTTCTCGAATTGATAGTAAAAGGAAAAACGAATAGAGAAATTGAAGATATTTTATATATTTCATACCATACAGTAAGAGGTCATGTTAAAAATATTTATAAAAAACTAAATATTAAAAGTAAGGCTGATCTGATTATTGTTTTAGGTCCAATCAATTCAAATACTTTAAAAGATAGAAAATAAAATCATTTATATCTCAGGCTTATTATAATCAACTATTTCTTTATTATTTAAAAATAAACAATTTTAAATAAAAAGAATTTAGTATCTTGAAATAAATTTAAATAGGTATAAAGTCCCAAAAATGAAATTACTACAAATGAGTTATACATTAATGGGAGGATTAAATATAAAATGGACTTAAAAAAAAGGAGGAGTTATGAAAAAAGGAATGTTAAAGATATTTTTGTTAATGTGCTTATTAGTTATGTTAAATGGTTTTTCGTTTGGAAAAGTTATTGCAACCCTAAATGAGGTTATGAAACCAACATTAATTGAAATTGACAATGAAAATTTATATGTAGTAGAGGGAACTACTGTGTATGTATATTCATTAAAAGACTTTAGTTTAATAAAGAAGTTTGGTAAAAAAGGTGAAGGGCCAGCGGAATTTAAGATGATGATCACTAAGCTTATTACTCAGAAGAATAACCTTCTTATAAATAGTTTTGGAAAAATATCAACTTTTACAAAAGATGGAAAGTTTCTAAAAGAGATTAAAACTGGTTCAATGAATGTTGGGGGTTTTTTTTATCAATTAAAAAATGGATTTGTCGGGTCAAGTATGATTGTTGAAAATAAAGAAAGATATATAACTATAAATATTTTTGACTTAAGTTTTAAAAAAGAAAAAGAACTTACAAAGTATAAAATAAGTAAAAATGGAAAAGTGGATGTTATTGCAGCATTAAAGCTGCAATCTCTTGAAGTTTATGGTGACTTAATATATGTTGCAGCAGAAGATGGTTTTAAGATCAATATTTTTAATGAAAATGGAGAAAAAAAAGGAACTATTGAGCAGTCATTTAAGAAAGTCAAACTTACTGATAAAGATGAAAAAGAGATTCGAGAAATAATGAAAAAAAATATGCCAAAAGGACAATATGAGGCAGTAAAAGATTATTTTATTTTTTCAGAATTTTTTCCTGAAATAATGTTAACAAAGATTTCAAATGATATTATTTATGTAATGACATGGGAAAGGCAGGAAGGTAAATTTAGAGTTTTTATTTTCGATATTAATGGTAAATTAATTCAGAAAAAGCTAATAAAAATAAAACTGAAAGGTGGAATTGAAGCATACCCTAATGTTATTAAGGATAATAAATTTTATCAGATAATTGAAAATGAAGAAACAGAAGAGTGGGAACTCCATGTTTCTACAATACTAATATAAGTTTTAGTTATTAAAGAGCATGAAGGAAATGAACAAAATAATTTTGTTAATTTTATTAATTATGTTTTTTCTTATTTTAATACTTTTATAATAAGTGTTCTTTTTAGTGAATAATGGAGGTTGGAGGCATGCTATTTGAAAACATGAGTAATATTAAGCAAAAAAGTATGAGTGGAAATAATGAGTTTGATTCCGTTCTTGATTCATTCGTATTATTCTATCTTAAACAAAATACTATTCAGGAAAAAATCCCATTAAAAGAATTCATTAGGCATGTTGAAAAAAGATTGATTTATATAACACTTGAAATAACAAGTGGTAGTCAAAAAAATGCTGCTGAAATTTTAGGTGTGAGAACTTCGACTTTAAATATAAAATTAAAAAAATATGATATTTTTCAAAGAAATTCTAACTTTAACATATTAAATTCTATTGAAGAAAAATTAAAATTGGTAAAAAATATTTAACTTAAATAAATAAAATTTAATGTCAAAGATGTTTTTTAGAAAATTAAATTTAAACATAAAGAGATGGCTATATCCAATTGAATATATTGATGTTGTAATTATAATAATTTTTGCGATGATTATAATCTCGTTACTGTTTTTAATTTAATAGAAAAAACTGAATATATTATACGAGTCAGTTATGGAAGTATAAATTCATCAGAAAAGAGTATTGGTTTTTTTAAACATCATCTGTTCTTTTTATGAATAATAAAAAATTGTAATATCGTTGGTAATTTACTATAATATAATATATTTAACAGAAATAGTATTACTGATTCTTTTAAATCAAGTATTTTTATTGAGATAGGTTTTTTGTTGATATGATATTAAGAATATAATTAAAAATTTTTATTAAACGGGAAAGGAGAACAGATGGGTAATAATGAAGAACAAGAAAAGAGTGAAAGTATAATTAAACAGTTAACACAACCTTTTATTGATCTGGCTCATACATCAAGAGCCCTATTTGGAGTCAATTTTGTATATGTTATAGAGGGACTCTGTTATTTTGGTGTTGTTGGATTACTCGCAATATATTTTAATGAATTCATTGGGCTAAATGATATTTCTGCAGGAAGAATGGTTGGAGTGTTAACTGGTGGAATTACGCTTGCAATGTTATTTCTTGGAGCAACTGTTGACTGGATAGGAGTTAGAAAAGCTTTGCTGACTGCACTGTCCTTTATGTTTTTTGGAAGAGTCGCTTTGTCACTGGCGCCGGTTCTTGGAGTATCCGGAAAATGGAATTCTGCTCATATTATTGCAATGCTGGGAATCCTTGGTATTATACTTGGATATGGAATATTTCAACCTGCTGCTTATGCAGCGGTCAAAAAGTTTACAGATAAAAAGACTGCGGCAATGGGTTATGCAATGTTATATGCCTTAATGAATCTTGGTGCTTTTTTACCGGGCTTGATATCACCTCCAATCAGAAAAGCTTTTTCGATTAAGGGAGTTTTTATAGTATATTCAATTCTTACTGTAGTCGGGCTTTTCAGTATTACTCTAATAATTACAAAAAAAGCGATAAAGGAAGCTAGAAACAATCTTGAAGTTTCAGAAAATGATGAAGATGAGGAAAAAAGTGAAATGGATAAGATGAGTGCCTCTGAAAGGTTGAAATATTATATGAAAAACTTTCCATTAAGAGATGCTCGTTTTATGTTCTTTATCTTTATTCTGATTCCTGTACAAACTCTATTTGCACATAACTGGCTGACGCTTCCTCAATATACAAGCAGAGCTTTCGATGGATTTGTGAAAAGCAATTTTGAGTTTTTTGTAAATCTCAATCCGATATTTATCTTTATCTTAACTCCTATAGTTGCGGCCTTAACAATAAAAAAAAGCGCATATAAAATGATGATATTAGGTACTACAATAATGGCTCTGCCGACATTTATTCTTGTCCTGGGGCCAAATATTTATACTCTAATGGCTTATCTGATAATTATGACAATCGGTGAAGCTATGTGGCAGCCGAGATTTCTACAATGGGTTGCTGAGATAGCACCAAAAAATATGACTGGAATATATATGGGAATTGGTCAGTTTCCATGGTTTTTGACTAAGGTTGTAACAAGTATATATTCAGGTTGGTTTTTAATGAAGTATTGTGGACAGGACATGGCCCTCTCAGATATGAGTACTGAAACAATGTGGTTTTTTTATGGATTAATTGCAATTATTACTCCAATAGGCTTAATTATTGCAAGAAAATGGATGCTAAAAGGATTTAAGGAAAATTAAAGTTTTATCTTTGAAGTTATAGATCTTTTCGCTAGTTAAATAATGATTTGTTGAATAACCACTGATCAAAAACAGATCGATAATATGTGAAAGATTTTGAATTCTATACTGTTCCTCTTATTACATATCGGTAATACTTCTTTGTATAAATGAAAGAGCTGACATGATGAAGAATAATATGATAGATATTATTGCCCATAACTTACCTGCCTGAGATGCAGTCCCAATCATTCCCCCTGTCCCTGCAAAAAAGAACATTACGTACACAATTGTTGCCCATCTAATACTTCTAAAATCAATTGTTAAAATATAATCTAAAATTAATTCTATTAAAATAAATGCTATCATTGTTAATATTTGTATATAATATATAGTCGGTTTTTTAAACTGTTTTGAATTTAATAACAGATATATCAATGGAATTACCATTGCTATAAAAACAATTCCAATCCAGTATTCTATTGTTTTTTGATTAAGTAACCTGAAAATAAAAATCAAACTACTTAGACTCAATATTGCAATCGCTGTGTAAGCTCCAAATAAATTAAAATTTACGGCTCTCGGCCACAAACTATGGGTAGAGATAAATTAGTACAGGTCGCTTCCAGTG
>CBDUZW010000039.1:0-43263 GCA_965371805.1 uncultured bacterium
TCATTTGGGTTTTTTGGGGGATCAGAGTCTAATATGTTTCTGAACTTCAACAGTAGTTTTTTTTCAACTCACTTTATATATTCTAAGGCAAGATCTCCTGTTAATCTTAGTATTTCTGTTGCTGTATCAATAAGGTTATAAACAGCCTGAAGTTTTCCGAATGCGGTATTTAAGTAAACAATCTGAATATCCCTATAATTAAAAGAACTGATTGCACCGGATTTGAATCTGTCATATGACAGATCAAGGTTCAAACTTGCATTTTTTATATTTTCAATTGAGATTTTCAGTAAATCTTTTCTCAATTGATAAAGGTCTATTAATCCTGCTAATCTGTTTTCAAGAGAAAATTTTAATTCTGATACCTTGAGATTTCCAATCCTTTCATTTATCTTTGCATTGGAAATAGCTCTTTTTGTGTTTCCCCCCTTAAATAAATTCATGCTAATGGAAAAATTAACATAATAATCATAATTATTTGAATTGATTATTGGAATATCCGGATATTTAAATCCGACTCTATTCATTGAAATTCCACTGTTTAACGAAACAGTAGGGTAGTATCCACTCTTGTTTAATTTAAGCTCTTTTTTTAAGATTTCCTGATTTATATACTGGTTTTTAAGGCTTCTATTGTTAAGAAGTTTCTTTTTTAATTTTTTCATTACAAAATTAAAATTTTTATTTTTCAATTTATCAGAGATAGAAACATTATTATTTACATCCTGACCAAGTACCAGATTAAGGTTTCTTTTTGAATTTTTTAAATTCATTTTTTGACTGATTATATTTGCATTGTCTGAAAGGTATGAAATTTTTGCATTTAAAACTTCCTGTGTTACAGCAAGCCCTAACTCTTTTCTTGAAAGAACATACTTATATCTGTCCCTGGAAAGATCACGAAGTTTCTGAATGATCTTCATTTTTTCGCTCTCAAGTATAACCTTATTATAGGAGAGAATAATTGCCTGCATTGTGTTCTCAACTATTATTTCTTTACTGACAGAGCTAATCTTATTCAGCATATCCAGTTTGGATTTTGTTATGCTTACAGAAAATCCTCTAAAGAGTACCCAGTTTAAGCTTATACCTGGAGATAGAATATGTGATTTAAATTTAGTTCTCTGACCCGGGATATCCTGGGAAGCATCATTGTTTATTGTATTTGCAGAGCTTAAACTTAAATCTATAGTAGGGTATCTTCCAGCTAACCCCCAGGAGTTATTATTCTCAGCGATATTTATTTTTTCACTGGCAATTCTAATTTGAAAGTTATTTTTCAATCCAATTTTTATTGCATCTGATAGACTTAGTTCCTCACCATTTATATTGGTTTCACATATAATAAATATAAAAATTAAGCTAATTAGAAAACATTTTACTATATATCTCATTTTAATCCTCATCTATTGATAATCTACTGTGAATAACAGCTTTTTCGACATCTTCTCTTTCAGGTTTTTTCCCAGTGAAAAGCATTATTTTATACACTTTAAGTTCATTCAAGACCAGAATAAGGGCAGGAAAAAACATAAGAATGAAAAATGTTCCAATCATTACTCCATATGCAAGTGTTACTGCCATAGGTTTTAAAAATTGTGCCTGGAAACTTGTCTCCAGGACGATAGGGTAAAGCCCCAATACAGTTGTTATAGTTGTAAGAACAATTGCTCTGAATCTTGCAATTCCAGCATCAAACACAGCTTCTTCAACTTTCATTCCTGAAACCAGGTTTGAATTGTATTTGGATAGGAAAACAACTGCATCATTTATTATAACTCCAGATAAAGCGACCATTCCCCAGGCACTCAACATTGATATAGATATGCCCTCAATTCCATGCCCCCAGGCTGCTCCTATCCAGGCAAGTGGAATCATCATCAGAATAATAAAAGGCTGAGAGAATGATTTAAAGTGGATCATAAGTATAAATACAATAATAAAAAGAGCAATTCCAAAATACATTTTAACGTCTGCCATAGCTTGTTGACTCTCTTTTTGCTGGCCTTGAAATATAATGTTTACACCTGGAAATTTTTGTTTTAAACCCGGTATTATTTCCGATTTTATCTGTTCAAGGACGGGGGGTATCGGTTTATTCGGATCGTCAAGATCTCCTTCAATTTTGATCTCTCTTGAACCATTATATCTGGAAATTTTAACAGGGCCTCTATCTATCTCATAATTTACAAGATCTTTTAATGGATACTCTCCAGTGGATGTTTTTATCTTCATATTATCCAATTGTCCAACTGTTCTCCGGTCTTTTCTTGGATATCTGACCCATACCTTCAATTCATCTTTATTGATCTGGAGTCTCTGTACCTGGTTTCCAAAAAAGCCCATTCGGATCTGATTGGATATTATTGTCTGATTCAACCCAAGATAGTAGGCTTTGGGCTTTAACTTAATTTTTATTTCTCTTTTTCCTTTTGCATCACTACTGCTCACATTTATAACAGATGAAATCTGTTTCAAGGCTTTTGAAAGATAATTTTTGGCATTTTCTAATTCACTAAGGTTTTTTCCAAGAAGACTTATTGAAACAGGTTTACCAAATCTATTTCTACCACCTGTAGTGAATTTTTCTGCCTCATCAATTTTGCCAATTTTTTTTCTCACCATTGCTGCAATTTCATAACTGGCAATTCTTTTACCTCTGTCATTTTTTATATTATCAAGATTTTTTAAAAGAACATTGATATTCCCTGTGTGGGACCCACTCTCTGTGCCGTTGAAGGCGCTTCCCAGGCTTAAAAAAGTAAAGTTAACAAGTGAATCGTTCATCTTGTATTTCTTAACAAGGTCATCGTTTACTTCCCAAACCGCTTTATCAAATTTTCTGAGGTATTTCATTGTTTTTTGTTCACCTTCTCCGGGTTTAAATGCAATATTTACATTAAAGCTGTCAAAGTGGATTGGAGGGAAGAAGGTTACATTTATTATCTGGCCAACAATCAGTCCAATGGTAATCATAATAATTGCTATTGGAATTACAACGACGACCCATCTGAATTTGATGATTTTTTTTAGAAGGTAACCATATATTTTTTCTCTCATTAATTTTAATAATTTATCTAAATAGGCCCTTATATTAAATCCCTTTTCTGTTCTTTTTTTTGATCTAAGAATATGATGATTCCCAATGTGGGCAGGAAGAACAAGGAAAGCTTCAAACAGTGAGAAAATCAAACTGAATATGACTACAAAAGCCATCTCAAACATAAATTCCATCATTCCGGTTAAAAGTAATAATGGAGAAAAAGCAATAATTGTTGTTGTTACAGATGTTATAACTGCCGGCATAACCTCAAGTGTTCCATCAATGGCAGCCCGTTTAGGGCTTTTCCCCTTTTCAAAATGGGAGTATATGTTTTCGGCTATAACAATTCCATCATCTACCAATATTCCAATAACCAATATCATTCCAAAGAGGGATATCATATTGATTGTAACTCCATAGAATACAGCTATAATAAACATACCTAGAAAGGATGCCGGTATTCCCCATGCGACCCATAAGGAGAGGCGGAAACTTAAAAATAAGCCTAGTGAGATTACAACAAGCAGTAGTCCGATTCCTCCGTTTTTGAAAAGTAAATTAAGCCTGCTATAGAGCATAGGAAGAAAATCAAAGGTGATGTGTAGTTTTACACCCTTGTTCCTGCTATTGAATTGTTTGACATAATCATTCATATAATTAGAGATCTTCTCCAGATCTTCATCTGAGAGTTTATTTACGACTATTGAGATAGAGCGTTTGCCATTCAGCAACAGTAGGGATGAAACCTCAGCAAAGTCCATTTTGATCTTTGCAACATCTCGAACAAAAAGATATCCTCCGCCCGGTTTAGCTCTCAGAATTATTGATCCAATTGTCTGTGGATCTATACTTCTGTTTCTTGATCTAATGAGTATTTCTTCCTTTTCTGATTTAATCATTCCTGCAGAAATATCTCTATTATTCTGTGAAATAGCTTTTGATATTTCTCCTATTGTAAGGTTATACCTCAAAAGTGTCTCTTCGCTTACTTCTACTGAGAGTTCTATTGCCGGAAAACCTCTTATTCCAACTTGTGAAACGATTCCGGAAGTTAAAAGATCATCCTCTATTTGATCAGCATATTTTTTTAGAGTAAGAAGATCGACATCTCCAGACAGTCCGAGAAACATTGACCGAGTCATTGCTCTTTGTTTAGAAACAACAGGTTTTTCTGCAGAAACCGGCATTGAGCTTATTGAATCAACGGCACTTTTAATCTCCATCAATGTGTCGTCAAGATCATATTTTCCAGTTGTTGTAATCCTTACAATAGAGATGTTTTCTCTTGAAGTTGAATTTATTTCTTTTATACCAATGATACCTCTTATGGAAGTTTCAATTTTTGATGTGATGCCCTCTTCAATTTCCTTTGGGGATGCACCTGGATATATCACCTGGACAGTTATATCAGTTGAGCTTCTTTCAGGGAAAAAAGATTTTTTCATATTCAGAAAACTAATTGTACCTGCAACCAATAGAAAGACGACTATTAGATTTGCAAAAAATGTATATTTAACAAAAATAGTTATTAATTTTTTCATAATCCTGTTTCCTGAATTGTTATTTTATTATCTGGACTAGTGAATTCTCTTTTGCATTTATTAGAGATTCGGTTACAATCATCTCCCCACTGTTTAAACCTGCAAAAATTATGGAATCCTGATTTATCTTTTTTATCTTAATCTTCTTCTTCTTTAAACGTTTGTTTTTTATAATAAATACAGTATTACCATTAAAAACGGCGTTTCTTGGTATTTTCATACAATTATCAAAGGTAATCTCTTTGAAAACAGCTTTTAGATAAAGCCCATTATATAGCGGTAAGGTTTTCTCATTTTTAAGATGAATAAACACTGTAAGATTTTGAGTTTTTGGATCTAAAACATTTGATATACGACTTATTTTTCCTTCTATATGTCCGGTACTATTTAGAAAAACATCTACTTTATCTCCTTTATTGATCCATTTAAAAAACTTCACATCAATTGGCACTTCCAATTCTAATTCATCGGTTCTGCAAACAACAGCTATGATAGATCCAGGATTTGCAATTGATTCAACTTCAAGATTTACTTTGATTATTGACCCGGTGAAAGGCGCTTTAATAATGTATTTTTTTAATCTTATCTCTTCACTTTTTATCTGATAATATTCACTCAAAATGTTTCTACTTGCCAGAAAGATCTTTTCTTTCAGGGAGTTTATTTTTGGAATCTTCGGGAGATCATTGTCAAACTCTATTTTTCCTAAAAAAGATTCCCATAATTCATAGCTTTTTGGGAAATCTACTTTGAGGTCGGGAAGAAGAACTGCAACAGATTTTAAAAAACGACTTAACCGGGCTTTGTGGTTTAAAGCAGCTTCTTTTTTATATATTTTAAATAGAATGTCTCCTTTATTGAAAATTGTACCTCTTTTTAATGAGATGTCTGCTGGAAGGATTTTTCCCTGAACTTCAGAAATAATATTAATCTGATGTAATGATGAGAGTCTTCCAGTGGATTCCAGTATAGAACTAATAGATCTATATGTTACTTGTTTTGCTTTGACAAATCTCTTAAACTCTTTTACCTTTTGTATTTTTGGTTTTTCTTTTTGACCTGCAAAGAACATCATTCCCATAATTGCAAATATAATAATGACTCCAATTAATAAAAGTGGTTTAAAATTTTTCATACTACTACTCCTGTTAAAACGTTAATTATACGATGATTTAATACTTTTGTTCAAAAAAAAACTATTTTTATTAAAATTAGATAAAATTTTGATGGGTAAAATCAATCATAATTAAACTGAAATAAAAAAAAATCAGTAAAATATTTACAAATATCAATATTTTTGGTAAAATGTAGTGTCATTTCAACTTGGGTTGTGTGAATTATGTAAAAGAGAACCTTAAAGACACTGTTGACAAAAGGGTTTATAGAAGTTAAGAACTTGCCTTCTTATTTGGCGTTTTTAAATTATTCTTAAAACAGTGTTTTTTGATAATCTTTACATACATACTAAACTTAGGTAAAAAATAGGAGGAAATGTGAGTATTACAAGTGAAGACAAACAAAATTTGATTTCGAAATTTCAACGGGATCACAAAGACACAGGGTCACCAGAAGTACAGATATCAATTTTAACTACAAGGATTAAGAATCTGACTGAACATTTTAAAGTAAATAAGAAAGATAATCATTCAAGACGAGGATTATTAGGACTTGTTTCAAGAAGAAGAAAATTATTACAATATTTGAAAGGTGAAAATTTTCTATCATATCAAAAAATATTAAAGGACCTTGGTTTAAGAAAATAATCAAAAAAAAGAGTGCTGTATTATCTGGAGAAATCCAGCTAAGCAGCACTAAATTCAATTTAAGATCAATGAAAGGAGAGATAGATGAAAAAAACAATTAATATAAATGTCGGGGACCATTCTATAAAAATAGAGACAAAAAGATGGGCAAAACAATCAAATGGTTCAGCAGTTGTTACGTATAAAGATAATATTGTATTCGCAACAGCAAATATGAAAAATGAAGTTAGAGAGGGACAGGATTTTTTTCCCTTAATGGTTGACTTCAGAGAGAATAATTATTCAGCAGGAAAAATTCCTGGAGGATTTTTTAAAAGAGAAGGAAAACCTTCAGAGAAAGAAGTTTTAATGTCAAGATTGATTGATAGACCTATAAGACCTTTATTTCCTGAAGATTTTAATAATGAAACACAGATAATATCAAATTTACTTTCAGCAGATTTTTCTATTGATTACGATTCAATGGGAATTATATCAGCATCTGCAGCATTACTTTCCTCTACTATACCATTCAGTACACCTGTTGGTGCAGTAAAGGTTGGGAGAAAGGATGGACAATTTGTAATTAATCCTGGTGAGGATGTAATTTCTGAGATGGATATGGTTGTTCAAATTGCTGGAACTGCGGATGATATTGTTATGCTTGAAGCAAGTGGTTTTGAGTTTACTGAAGATGAACTGAAAGAATGTCTTGTATTTGGGAAAGAGATAATTATAGACATCTGTACCGCACAGGACGAATTGATCAATCCGGATAAACTGGTTGTTGAGAAAGACAGTGAATTAGATGAGATATATAACGAACTGGAACCAAAGATCAAAGCAGAGATAAATGATGCTGTATATACAATTGACAGGGACCTTCGCAAAAAGAAGCTGAAAGAGATTAAAGATAAAACATTAGAAGGTGTTGAAGATTCAAAAACTGTGAAATATAAAAAAATACTACATAGGTTTGAATATGAGACTTTCAGAGAAACCTTGATCAAGGATAAAAAAAGAAATGATGGAAGGGATCTTGATCAGGTCAGAGATATCAGTATTGAACTGGGTGTTTTACCAAGGGTTCATGGAACTGCTGTATTTACCCGTGGAGAAACTCAGGCTTTAGCAACTGTAACTCTTGGTGCTGAAGATGATGCTCAAAGAATCGATAACATATCGACTAGTGGAAAACTTAAAAAATTTATGCTTCACTATAATTTTCCTCCTTATTCTGTTGGAGAAGTCAGCTTCTTAAGAGGAACTGGAAGAAGAGAAATAGGTCATGGAAATTTAGCAGAGAAGGCATTAAAGAATGTATTTCCTACAGAAGAAGAATTTCCTTATACCGTTAGACTTGTATCAGATATATTAGAATCTAATGGTTCTTCATCAATGGCAACTGTTTGTGGTGGTACTTTAGCATTAATGGATGCTGGTGTTCCAATTAAAGCTCCAGTTTCAGGAATTGCAATGGGCCTGGTAAAAATGGGCGATGAATTTGCTGTTCTAACTGATATTGCCGGCTACGAAGATCACTTTGGTGATATGGACTTTAAAATTGCAGGAACAAGAAAAGGTGTTACTGCAGTTCAACTTGATATAAAAATTGATGGTCTTAGTGATGAAATTATTACTAAAACTCTTGATGATGCAAAAAAAGCGAGATTACATATTCTTGATAAAATGGAAGAAGCTATTTCTACTCCAAATGAAGATGTATCAGAATTTGCACCAGTTATTCTGACTATCCATATTAGTAAGGATAAGATCAGGGATCTGATTGGACCAGGTGGAAAAACTATTAAAGAACTTGTTGCAACTTTTGGTGCAAAGATAAATACTGATGATGAAGGTAAAGTAACAGTTGCTGCTCCAAATATGGAAGTTGGTCAACAGGCTATTAACCGGATCGAAGAGATAACTGCTTCTATTGAAGTGGAGAAAGTTTATAATGGTAAGATCACAAGAATAGAAGAATATGGTGTTTTTGTTGAACTTATTCCTGGATCTACAGGATTATTACATATATCAGAGATATCTAATAAACGTGTAAAGAGTATTAATGATATGAATTATACACTTGGACAAAAGCTTGATGTAAAAGTTATTGGTGTTGATCGCGACAATAAAATCAAGATCAGCAGAAAGGAACTTGAGAATAGTTAGAACTAATTCAAAAATTAACTGCGGCTTTACTATCATTGAATTGATAGTAGTAGCCGTAATGATTTCTATTCTTGCAGCTATTGCGATTCCAGTTGTTGAAGTTTCAGTAAAAAGAGATAAGGAAATTCAGTTTAGGAGAGCATTGCGGACTATTCGGTCTGCAATTGATGAGTATCAAAAGTTTGCCATTACAAAAAAAATAGAAATGGATGAAGATAGATATCATCTACCTGAGGATTTAAAGGATCTACTCGAAGGAATTGAGTATACAGACAAAAAAACAAAAAAGAAGCTAATTGAGAAATTTTTAAGGAGAATCCCAAAAGATCCTATTACAAGCTCAATTGAATGGGGGCTAAGATCCTATCAAGATGATTCTGGGTCCACAAAATGGGGTGGTGAGAACATTTGGGATATTTATACAAAATCTGATCGAAAAGCTCTAGATGGAACTTATTATAAGGAATGGTAGTCTCAGGTTTTTTTACTGATTTTTTTTATTAGAACTAATGGATCTTTAATTGGGAGAGTTAGAATCCCTTCGATCCCAAGTGCTTTGCATTTTAATACTTCATTTTCAGAAATTATTGTTTCTATAAAAAGAAATACTCTTATGTCGCGTAAGACTCCTTTTTGAGATATTTTCAGAAGAATGTTAATCATATTTTGATCTTTCAGTGAATGTGGAATAAATAGAAGATCAGGACTATGTTCACTTAAATTCTTTAATAAATCAGGAATGTCTTCAGCGATAAAAAATTCAAAATTTGAGAATTTTCTTAAAAAAAACAAATCCCTGTCGAGGGGTTTGCCAACAATCAAAATAGGGATTAGATTTTTTTTTCTTTCTTCTTCCAATTTTAACTTTTCTTCTTCAAATATATTTTTTTTTTCAATTTCAACTTGTTCTATTATCGTCGATCTTTGATTAAAATTTTCCGGGGTACTACTATTATTTAATTGATCTTTTTCTCTAAATTTTGCTTCCTTTTCCATTTGTTTCTCGGCTTCTATTCTTTTTTTTCTTGACCTGCGAATCAATGTGAATGTTCTGCTTCTAGATCCAATGAATCTTTCCAGACTGGCCTGAATCTTATCATCAAACTTTGGAAGTTCAATTGAGATTTTCCAAATATGTCCGCTTCGTATTTCATTTACAGTTCCAGTTATATCAACTTCAGGGACATTTGGAATACCCTTAAGTCTGACTAAACCTAACTTTTGTCCCTTCTCCAGTATATTTAGCTGGGGTCTGATTTCCTTTCCACTTTCAAGTGAAACGACTCTTTCAATTTCTACACAAAGTCCGGTTAAACTAATATTCTGAATTGAACCTGTTATTCCAGTTCCCTTTCCAAAGCTCTCTAAAATTGATGCCTGAGTATTCTCTCTTTTTGTGAAGCTGACCCTTTTGTTTTTTCTTCTTTCACTGTGAACTAATTCTTCCGGAAGCATCAGATAAGGTTTTTGATCTATAATTAAAAATATGGAATTAAATGAGAACCATGTACTGTCCAGACTAACTCCACATTTGGCAGTTTCCTTATCATATCCCTCCATATCCTTATCTTGAATTCTCATTGATTTTTTTTTGTCATCAAGTTGAAAAACCCCACAGGAAAAAGTTTTTTTTTTTATCTTTATTTCAATTTCTTTTCTTTGTTTGATAACTTCATCAAAGTATCCAAGAATTTCATCAAAATCATTCATCCCGTTTTCAGTTTTTTTTTTGTTTTTAAATAGAAAGCCCATAATCCCTCACATTATTCAATAATAATTTTAAGTATATCTTTTGATTCTATAGAAAGATCGTTTTCTGAAATATATTCCCATTTTGTACTTTTAACAATCCATATTTGGCCCTCTTTAACTAATTCTACTGTAAATTTATAATATCTACTGGAAATATTTGTGACTTTTCTCAATGCTCTTGCTATCCCGCTTGAGAGAGCAATTTCTGTTTCTATTAAAGCACTTGCAGCTTTGATATAAACAGCCCTGACTTCAAGAATATTGACTATGATACCTTTATATCTATTTAAATATGAGTCAATAATTGACTTGATATCATTTTTTTTTCTTTTTTGATCATCAGAATAAGACTCAGATATATATAGCATAATAGTATCTGTGTTTTTATTCTCTACATTATCTACAATTTTTTCGAGGGTTTCTTTTATCAGGTCTAGTTCTGTTTTTTTTTTTGAACAATTAAAATTGAAAAATAAAATAGAATATATTAAGAATAAAAATGAAATTAATTTTATCTCTTTCATCAATATACTTTACATACTTACAAAAAAAAAGTCAAGTAATAGCCGTAAATATATGTTTTAAATGTATTAAAATACAAACAAAAAAAATGTAGTCTTATGAAACCAAAGAATATTGCTTTTTGGCATAATATTAATAAAGAATAAAAATAGAAATATTGGTTAGGAAATAAAATTAAGTTTTACTTTTATTTTAAATATTGTTAGAATAATAATATGGAAATATACAGACCGAAAAAAGACCAGTACTATTTGGATATCGCAAGAGTTGTATCGGAAAGATCAACATGTCTTAAAGTGTTCATGGGGTCTATTATTGTTAAAGATGATCAGATTATTGCGACAGGATATGTTGGATCTCCTAGGAACACAAAAAGTTCATTGGACCATGGATTCTGTTTGAGAAAAAAACTAAATATTCCATCAGGTACCAAATATGAATTGTGTAGATCCGTTCATGCTGAACAAAATTCTATAATTAATGCTGCTAGAGCTGGTGTCAGTCTTCTTGATGGCGACATGTATATTTTTGGGAAATTGCGTGATTCAGACAAGGTAATAAATGCATTTCCATGTTTTATTTGTAAAAAAATGATTATTAATGCAGGCATAAAAAGAGTAATAACCTCTGTTGATGATGAGGATAAAGACTATAGGACTTTTAAAGTTTCAGACTGGATCCATGATTGGAAAGTTAAAGATATAATTGATGATAAAGATCAGTATGGGAAGTAGACATAATAAAACTGAATGATGGGGAATGAAATGGAGCGGATTCTTATTGGATTAACGGGAAGAATGGCCTCTGGAAAAGGTGAGGTTATTAAGATACTTGAACAGAAAGGACTAAGGAAAACCTCTCTTTCTGATATGGTTAGAGCAGAAGTCAAAAGTCAGGGAAAAGAAGTTACCAGGAGTCAAATGCAGGATATAGGTAACGGACTCAGGATGTCTGGTGGAGCAGGAATACTTGGCAAACTTATAAAGGAAAGTATTGAGCAGTCGGGACAGTTAAATTGGGTTATAGATGGGATCAGGAATCCTGCTGAGATAGTGTATTTAAGAGAATTGCAAGGTTTTTTTCTTATTGGAGTGAAAGCAGGTGAAAATACTTTGTTAAAAAGGATAAAGAATAGGGGACGTGATACTGATAATGTTAGTGATGAAGAAATAAAAGCAGTTTTGAAAAGAGAATGGGGGATAGGAGAACCACTTGAAGGCCAGAGGGTTGGAGACTGTATTAAAGAGTCAGATTTTCTCATTACAAATGATGGTTCACTTGAAGAATTAAGTATTAAAATTAATGAAATATTAGAAAAGATAGGTGAAAAAAATGTGTAAAAGTATTGCTGTGTATCCAGGGTCATTTGATCCTGTAACTAATGGACATATTGATATAATCAAAAGAGGTTTAGTCGTATTTGATAGAATAATTGTTGCAGTATTAAGAAATACATCAAAAACAGGTATGTTTGATTTTAATGAAAGGCTTGAGATGTTAAGGTCCGTTTTTGGGGATAATGATAGAATCGAAATTGATTCTTTTGATGGATTATTAGTCGATTATATGAAAAAAAAGAAGATAAAAGTTATTGCAAAAGGATTAAGGGCAATCTCTGATTTTGAAGTTGAATTTCAGATGGCATTAATGAACAGGGAAGTTGATCTTGATATTGAAACCGTTTTTCTTGTCCCATCAGTTAAATATTCCTTTGTAAGTTCGAGATTTGTAAAAGAAATATATAAAATGGGCGGAGAACTAAGAAATATAGTTCCTGAATTAGTTGATCAGAAGCTAAAGGAAAAATTCAGATCAAATAAAAAATAGGATTAATGGAACGAAAAAGAATAATTGAAAATATCCGGAATATTCGGAAACTAATCGCTAATTATGATAAAATTAATGACATGGATTTTCGACTTATTTTAGAAGATCTTATTAAAAAAGGGAATGAGGATAGTGAATATGCTGTAATAAAATATATGAGATCAATTGAGGTAGAGCTCAATGTTAGGTTGAATATTATCAGGGCAGTTGGATACTTACATCTTCCATCCTTCCTTGAACCCTTAAAAAAGTTAATTGAAGTAGAAAATAATGTTCATATCAAAAAGGAATCAATACTTGCCATTTCAAAATATAATGATAGAAGAGCATTAAATATTCTTAATCTTGCATTTAAAGATCTGAGGAATTCAATATTACTTCAAACTTTAACTAATGAGATTGGTAAAATAAAACAAAATAATCCTATATTGACCTTGGTGCCCCGGTTTATAAATGAAAAAGATAATAAGAAAAGCTTCAGGGTTACAGTTGATATTTTAAAGCGTATATTGTCAGAGAAAGATTCTCTTGCTATTTTAAAATTCCTCTCTTTTAATGAACAAAAAGTGCAGGATGCGGCTTTTGAAATTTTATGCTCTACAGGCCCCGATCATATTGAAGATTCAATCGGAAATTTTATTTCAAGAAGAAGTAATGAGTTGGACTGTATAAAAGATAAGGAATGCGATGAATTTTTGTCAATTATTAAGCATTTTTATATCTACATGAATAGGTTTCCTAAATTTATTGATGAAAAATTATCAAATTTGGGAAATATATTTTTTATGGTATCAGATTTTAGGATAAGGGTAATCATCTTAAATATCATTGCAATAAGTATGTCAGACAAAGCTTTAGATTTCTTAGAAAAAATTTATGCCAAATACACAGAGCTAAGGGAAGAGGTTGTTTGTCATCTAGGAAAAAATCCAAAGAGCTTAAACTTTCTTTTTGATGTATATAAATCGGGTTCATTGGGTCTTGAGAGAATTATTCTTCCATTAATGCAGATTGATGATGGCGTTAAGTATTATTTTGACCACTTTGAAGAGAAAAATTTTGCAGAACAAGAGATAATACTTAAGCATTTCCCACTTTATAATAATCTGTATTATGTGGATTTTTGTAGAAATGTATTGAAATCTAATCATTATAATTTGAAAATAATGTTATTAGAAAAGATAAAGGTTAATGGCGAGTTTTCAGTAAAAGATATACTGTTTGATCCGGATAATGAAAATGAGTTTTTATTAATGGAGAAGGAATATCTTTCAACAATTCTCAAATTGTTTCCAGTAAGTGCAGTAAAAAAAATTTTTGAACTAATTGTTTTTGAAGAATTTTCTGTATTAAAAACTAAACGATTTTTAAAATTGCTGGAATCTGTACTGACAAAAGAGCTTGTTTTTAATTTTTCTGATCCACCAATTTTGAATTATTTAGCAAACAGGATTATCAATATGAATAATACTGAACTTTATATCGTGTTTCTTTCGGTATTTAGTAATATTAAAGTTATAAACCCAAAGAGTTTCAATGATCTGAGTGTAGCATTAAATATTTTTGTAAATCAAAGAGGAAGTAAATCAAATATAAAAGAAAAATATGAAATACGGAAAATAAAAGAGAATATAACAAATTTATCTATGGTAAAAAAAAGGGTAGAGGCAATGGAAAGGGAAATCCGTATTATGAAGACTACAGAATCTGTTAAGGTTGAAAAATTCATGTCTCTATTCAGAGATAATCCATCCTCAATTCCATTATTTATTCATGAATTGAGTGAGTTAATTAAAAATAATTTTATAAAAGCTGATTTTAAGGAAATTCCTGGATGGATCGGTATGTTTGAAACTTATCCTCAAATAGCAAATAGAGTAAAAGAGACTGTATTATTACAAAGTTCAAAATATAATGATCTTATTAATGAAGATTTAAAAAAAGTATATATTAATATACCTGAAAAAAGTAGAATTGTTTTAAAATTTAAAGAAAAAGATCTTATATCAATGTTACTGGATCAATTTAATGAAATTATTCCTGAAATTGAAATCATTTACGATGAAACTGATATTAATGAAACTGATATTTTATTCTGTGATGCAGAGTCATTTATTGTATTTACAAAAAAGAATGTTTTTCCAACAGAGTATTTGTATTTGTTCTTAGATAAGATTTCTGAGTTTTCGGAATATAAATCATATAATCCAAAATTTTTCGTTAAGCCGTACTCTTTTGCCAGGATTTTGAGAGATATTTTAAAGGAATTATTCTTAATTAGTGGAAATAAAAAAAAATAGAAAGGAAAAAAATGGAAAAAAAATTTTTTATGGATGCAGCTGTAAAAGAAGCAAAAGAAGGGATGTCAAAAAACGATGGTGGACCATTTGGTGCTGTTATTGTTAAAGATGGAGATATTATTGCATCTTCACATAATGAAGTTATTTCTTCATTTGATCCAACAGCTCATGCAGAAGTACTTGCAATAAGACGGGCTTCAAAAATATTAGGTAGATTTGATTTGTCAGACTGTGAAATTTATTCAACTTGTGAACCATGTCCCATGTGTTTTGCAGCAATACATTGGGCAAAAATAAAGACTCTATATTTTGGCTGTACAAAAATAGATGCAGCAGATATTGGATTTGATGATAAATTTATATATGATGTGATTAAGGGTGAAACTAAGGAAAAAAAACTTTTCACATATCCTTTTCATAGAGACGAATGTCTTTCATTATTTGAAGAATGGAAGAATAAAGAGGAGAAGGTACAATATTAGAACGGAAATGTTCAGATTATTTGATCTTTTTACTTTTTTAAGTATGCGATTGAATTTGATAATAATTTTTTGACTGATAAACAGAAAGCAATGAAAGAGAACAACTTGTATTTAAAAAAATATAATGAATTAGAGGAAAAGGTTAGATTATTAGAATTGAAGGACTTTTCGGGAATAGTTCCTCAGAATAGAAATGCCGTTTTTGATCTGGATAATACATTGCTCATTGGAGATATTGGTGATGCGGTGTTTTCAATGCTAAAAGTAATGAAGGCCCCAATTGATTTATCCTGGAAAGCATATAGCCGTTTACTGACTTCTGAAGGAAAAGAAATCGCATATTCTAAGGTTGTCTCAGTCATGGCAGGTCTATCTGTTGAGCTAATTGAACAGGCGACTGAACTTGTTTTATTATCAAAAAAAAAAAAGATTGAAGTTGAAGGAGTTTCCGTTCCTGTACCAAGAGCACACCCTGCAATGATTCGGTTTGTTGAATATTTAAGAGAAAAAAAAATTAATATTTATGTAATATCTGCCACAAATATATTTTCAGTGAAAAAAACGGCGGATTTTTTCTTTGGTATTCCTCAAAAAAATGCATTTGGCATTCAACCTGAAATAAAAAAGATATATGCTGCTGATGGATCTCTCACAAATATCCTAACTGAAAATATAAAGAAACCTTTAACCATATCAACAGGTAAGGCAGAATTATATTGGAATAATATCGGGAAGATAAGACCATTAATTACCGCAGGGGATAGTGAATCGGATATCTCTCTATTAAACCTTGTAGATTCAAATGGTTTTTCTATATGGGTAGGAGATGATCCTGTCAGGTATGAAAAAATAAGAACGAAATCATCTATTTCAAATCAATTTTTCTTTTTTAAAAGATAGTCAACTTCAGGGACAAGATTAACTGTCCCTGATTCTCTAATTAAATTATTACCTGAATTGAGCGATTCTTTCAGCAAATAGATCTAAGCTTATTGTACATAAGGATTTTTGTAAACCTTCTGGCAACAACATTCTTAACCTCTTCATCCAAAACAATCGCTAAACTTAGGTATATTATTTAGATATCAAACTTTTTTATTAGGCTTTGGATAGGCATTCCAAACCTTTAATGCAAAAAACAATCCCATGGCAGCTATTGGTACCATGGCTATAGGCCAGGCTATCCAGTTAGATGGGTCTGTTGCAGGTCCTGTTAATTCTCCATTAACTAACTGTTGCTTCGGGAGTAATATTGCATATGTAAAAGACATCAAGCCTGTTCCAAGATATACAAAACCATCTATTATCCCAACTGCTATACCTACATTTTTCCGTCCACCAAAATCCATGCTTGCTGTTCCCGATAACATTCCATGAACTCCAATTACAGCCATAGACATAACTATAATTAATATTCCTACAAATGGGGTTTTAAATAAAAATATGAGGGATATTCCACCGGTTAACATAACTCCATAAAGAAGAACTGCAACAGGTCCTCTTCTGGAACCAAATACATGGTCGGAAATGATCCCGGCAATAACGCCACCCATAATTCCGGCTACACAAAGTAATAATCCCCAGTTATTATAAACAAAGCTGTCTTTTAAATGAAGAATAGCATCTGTCTGTTTGGCAAATGTTTGAAACCACTGCATAATTGCCTGCCTTAAAAAACCACTGGAAAATTCAATGATTGCAATTGTCATAATAATTGGATTTGTTAACATTTTTTTAAAAACTGTAATGGCTCCAAGTCTAGGTCCATCGTCGCCTGAAGATGCATCATCTGTATCAAAGTTTTTTAATCCAGCTTCCTCTGGTGTGTTTTTTACAACAAAAACATCAATTATCCAGAAAATTGTCAAAAGTATTGCTGGAACAAGAAAAACCCAGGCGATTCCAAATGTTTCAAGTATTTTTCGGCCCCAGTCAAATGCAAAATATATTCCGAGTGAAATTAATATGCCGAAAATTGCACCAAAAACACCTCGTTCCCTGACATGAAACCATGAAGCATTTACTTTTACAATAGCAACAGCTCCAAAACTCTGGAAGTACATATTTATTGCATAAAGTATTGAAAAAACTAAGATAAAATTTGATGTAATAAATGTATGTAACGGTCCTTGATTGACAATTGAAAGAGTAGCAATTCCCATTATCAAGTTCATAATCATTGAACCGGCTGCGCCGGTTAGTATTGAAAACCTACCTCCAAATCTATCTGTTAAGGGACCATTTACAAGGAATGAAAGCCCATAGACTACTGTTCCGATTCCGAATATAATTCCGAAAGCTTCATTCCCCATCAATGAACTATCACCAAGGTTTTTCATCTCTCCAAATTTACTTTTACTTACCGTGAGATTATATCTTCCCATATATAGCATAGCATAAGTGAGACCGAGGGGGACCCAGTTTAAAACTCTTCTTCTTAAAAAAGCTTTACTATGTTTTACGTCTATTTTAGGTAATCTTTTAATTACAAATACGACAACTGTTAATAATATTAGTATTGGTGATAAATCTTTAAACCATTCCGGCATTCTTTCCTCCTTAAAATGTATTAAATTAAATCATATATAAAGAACAATATTCATTTTTTATGTTTCAATTAATTTTTCAACCTTATTATTGGTACAAATTGAACCGGTATTAAGTTAATCTTTTTGATTTTATTTTTATTAACTTTTTCTAGAAGTACTAACTCCTGTACGTTTTTTGAATATGCAACTGGAATTATCATTCTTCCTCCGATGGCAAGTTGTTCAATAAGTTTTGGCGGAATATGATTTAATGATGATGTAATTATGATCCCATCATATGGGGCATGTTTTTTCCATCCCTGATACCCATCTCCAGTTTTAAATTTTATACTTTTGTACCCTGCATTGGATAGGTTTTTCTGGGCAATTTTTATTAGTGTATCTTTAATCTCAATTGTGAATACATCTTTTTTTAATTCCGAAAGTATAGCTGCTTGATAACCTGATCCAGTTCCAATATCCAGTATTTTTTTGTATTTTTTATCAACAATTCCTGAAATCATTATTGCTGTAATATATGGTTTTGATAGGGTTTGACCTTCACCAATTGGTAACTCTCTATCTGAATATACATCATTATTGTTTTTTAAATTTACGAATAATTCCCTCTTTACTTTTAAAAAGGCATTTAGGATTCTTTTATCAAGGATACCTCTGTTCTGTATCTGGTTTTTTACCATAGCAATCCTTAACGTTTCTTCATTTAATTTTAATGGTTGATTAGAGTTAGATTCTATAATGAAGCAGAATGACATAAATAAGAAAAAATAAATTCTATAGATTCTGATTGCTCTCATAAATCATTTTATCAGATTGCATAGAAATCAGCAAGTTTATATATTTTATGAAGGATTTTTTTGATTTTTATTGAATTTATTTTTTTTGTATGGTAAATATTTGTTATGAAAAATGAAAAAGACAATAAAACTAGAATCATTTCCTCATTAAATGAAAATTCAGGAAAGACAAAAATAGTTAGTGGCATTGAGTCAGGTGAAACAAGGACAATTAGTAATGGTGAGTCAGGTAAAACAAGGATAGTGAGTAATGGTAATTCTGAGAAAACTTCAGAATTATTTGATCTAGGAGATAACGAGAAAAAGATCGATTCAGGTTTCTATAAAGATCCTATTTCTTTTGAAAAAACCATCTATGAGACAGATTTTGATTTAGATAAATTGTTTCCAGGCAGAACAAAATCGGGTCATGTGAAAATAAATAGAAATTTTCTGACTGATGCAGAACCATTTAGTTTGGAACGACTCAATCAGGAAACGAAAAATATTTCTGAAGGGATTTTTACCGGATTTAATACTATTGATTTAATCGGAGCTGTAACATCTTATAAACCTTTAGCTTTTTATGGATTGCCAAGAAAAGAGATAGCTCTAATCATGTTAAATTTATTAGTAAATATGACATTGAATTATAAAAATAAACATTTTCTGTATTTTACATATAGCGAATACCGAATTGATATGGAATTTAAAATAATAAATGTTTTAAGTGAAAGGACATTTGAGAATAAACACCATATGAATAATAATCTTGAACAATGGATAAAAGAGATTGGATCAACAGAACTTGAACCCTTAATAGAAAAGGTGAAGAATCAAGAAAACTATTCTGGTTTAAGAAATTTCCTTACTCTTTCAGACAGAATTCATATAATTGATGCAAATTATGGCTTTGAAGATCTAATAGATTCAATAAGATCCTTTTCAAAAGTATTTGATATAGGTGCTGTGATAATTGATAATGGAGAGGAAATAGGTAAAATTAGTAAAATTTATAATGATGAATCTCCCAAAATAAAGTTTGTAACAGATGCAATCAGAAAAATTTCTCTTGAATTGGATTTTCCTTTCTTTTATGGCTATACTTCTATAGATGCAATCAAAAAAGACATTTCTGCAAATCTTAACTTCATAAATTTTTCTACAAGAGTAATTAAAGTTCGAAAAGAGTACCCAAAGGTTTTTTTAGTTGATAATGATTCAGGTAAAGAATTAGTTTTAAACATTGATTATGATCTTTATAAGGTCGTTGGGATATAAATAACCATAAATTTATAGTTGAGATTAAACAAGGAGACAGGCAAAACCTGCCCCTTGCCTTTTTCTGTTTGTAATAGTAAAAAAACTATTACTATATGTTGCTGGGGATAGCAATATTATTTGTTCTTATCTATATCCTCATATTCTGCATCAATGACTTCTTCTTCGTCACTCTGTGGCTCTTCAGGATTAGGTGCGTCTTCACTCTGTTTTTGTTCATCTGAAGCATTCTCATCAGAAGGACCTGCATTTTTATACATATCTTGAGACAATTTAGAGGTAAATTCATTGATTTTTTCTAACTCTGATTTTATTTTACTTTCATCACCACTTTCAACAGCTTCTCTGGCATTTTTTATAATTTCTTCAGCTTCAGTTGCCATCTCTTCTGGAATTTTATCCTTATTTTCTTTTACAAGTTTTTCCAATCCATATGTTGATTGATCGAGTTTGTTTTTATCCTCAATAGCCTCTTTTCTCTTTTTATCTTCATCAGAATGTTTTTCAGCATCTTTTACCATTCCTTCTATCTCTTCATCAGAAAGTCCCGAAGAAGAAGTAATTGTAATGGCCTGTTGTTTGTTTGTTGCAAGATCTTTAGCCGTAACATTTAGAATCCCGTTTGCATCTAAATCAAAGGTAACTTCAATTTGTGGAACACTTCTTGGAGCTGGTGGAATCTCGGATAAATTAAATTTTCCAAGTGTTCTGTTATCCTTTGCCATTTCTCTTTCACCTTGAAGAATATGTATTTCAACGCTGGGTTGGTTATCTTGAGCAGTTGTAAATGTGTCAGTTTTTTTAGTAGGAATAGTTGTGTTTTTCTCAATAAGTTTATGACAAATTCCACCAAGTGTTTCAATTCCCAGTGATAAAGGAGTTACATCTAATAGAAGTATATCCTTTGCTTCACCACCAAGAACTCCTCCTTGAATAGCTGCGCCTGTTGCTACAACTTCATCTGGATTAACACCTTTGTTCGGATCTTGTTTAAAGAAATCTTTGACCAGTTCCTGAACCATTGGGATTCTTGTTGATCCTCCAACCATAATAACTTCTTTGATATCTGAAACAGTTACACCGGCATCTTTGATAGCAATTTTACAAGGTTCAATACTCCTTTTTAAAAGATCCCCTACAAGCTGTTCAAATTTTGATCTTGAAAGTTTTTTTACAAGATGTTTTGGGCCTGATGCATCAGCAGTGATAAAGGGTAGGTTGATTTCTGTTTCCAAAGTGTTTGATAATTCTTTTTTTGCTTTTTCAGCACCTTCTTTAAGTCTTTGAAGTGCCATATTATCCTTAGAAAGGTCGATTCCCTGTTCCTTTTTAAATTCAGCTATAATCCAGTTTATTAAGGCATGATCGATATTGTCTCCACCAAGATGTGTATCTCCATTTGTTGATTTTACTTCAACTATGTTTTCTCCAATCTCAAGTATGGATATATCAAAAGTTCCTCCACCAAAATCATAAACAGCAATTAACTGGTCGTTTTTTTTGTCCATACCATAGGTTAGAGCTGCGGCAGTTGGTTCATTAATAATTCTTTTTACATCTAAACCGGCAATTTTTCCTGCATCTTTAGTTGCCTGTCTTTGTGAATCATTAAAATATGCTGGAACAGTGATAACAGCTTCTGTAACTTTCTCTCCCAGATAGTCCTCGGCAGCATCTTTTAATTTTTGAAGAATTAAAGCTGATATCTCAGGAGGTGAAAATTGTTTTCCATTTGCATCAATTCTTGCGCCTCCGTTTGGACCTTTTACTACTTTGTATGGTACCATTTTTATTTCTTCTGCCACTTCTGAGTATCTTCTTCCCATAAATCTTTTAATTGAATAGATTGTGTTTTCTGGGTTTGTTACAGATTGGTTTTTAGCTACTTGCCCAACAAGTCTTTCTCCATCTTTAGCAAATGCGACTACAGATGGTGTTGTTCTTCCACCTTCAGAATTTTGAATAACCTTTGACTCTCCCTTCTCCATAACTGCAACACAAGAGTTGGTAG
This sequence comes from uncultured bacterium, assembly GCA_965371805.1. Taxonomy (GTDB): domain Bacteria; phylum Acidobacteriota; class Aminicenantia; order UBA2199; family UBA2199; genus JAOZTV01. The sequence goes on from CBDUZW010000039.1 coordinate 21,999, forward strand.
TTCCAAGGTCAATGCCTATTATTTTTCCCATTTTTTAGTATAAATTCAAGTTTATTGGACTCAAATTCCTCCATTATTTTTCAATTTTTCAGCTTTTTACAATTCGTGTCTCTTTAAGCCATTACAATTATAGTATAAATTTAATGTTTTGTCAACTATTTAATATGAACGGTGTGAGATAAATATGAGTGCGCAGATGTCAACTTGAGATTAGGTGAAGTAAAGCTACTTGAAAGTTAGCGATATTTATCAACTATTCAAAATTAAAAATTTAAAATAAAAACCCTTTACTTTTTTGTTTATATTTAATAAAATATAATCATGGACATTAATGACAAAAATGATGATTTTCTAGGTGAAAATATTGATGAAATATTTGATAGCCAATTTAATGATGATTCAAAAAAAAAAGATAAAGAGAATGATACTTTTATTATTGATGATGAGTATTTAGTGGAAGATGAAATTTCTATTGAAGACGAAGATGATATATATGTTCTAGAAGAGCCGGGAATAGAGGTTGTTTCAATTAATAAACCAAAAGAAGAAACTGAAGAAAGAAAAATCTCTGATGAAAATGATGCTGATTTATCGTCTTATGATATGGATGATGATTTCGAACTGCTTGAAAAAGAATTTGAATCAGTTGAAAATAATCAAATTGCAACTGAAATTCATGATAACAGAAGTACTGAACACAATATTAGTAACGAAAATGATTCATTGGATGATGACCCTCTAGATCTTGAGGATGAATTTGTAAATATGAAACCTCCTGAAGAAGCACCAAAAGAAGTTGAAGATCTTGACGAGTTTGTATTAGAGAGTCATCAATATAGTGAGAATGAAGAAGAACCTCCTCCAATTCCATCTATTTCGAAGGATGGAGATGAGTTTGTTCTTGATACAGATTTTACAGAAGAAAATTCTATAGTACCTGATAATGAAATTGAGCAGTCAGAAACAGATGGGAGATTCTTTGATTCAACAGGAAAACCTGTAAATGATGCTGAAATATTACAATCTGAAAGACAAAAGATTAAAAAGATAAATCATGATAGTTCAGATAGTCCTTCTCAATCGGTACAAAGAGCTAAGGAAAGGATTGAGAGTAATTATAAATCTCCTATGACTGCAGTGAGTAGCAATAATACATTATTTGAAAAAAAAAACTTATTAATTGGTGGGTCTGTATTAGTTATAGTAATTATTGCAGTTATATTTTTTATAATGCCGACATCTTCTGGAAAAACGGTTCCAGTACAGAAGAAAGAGCCAAAAGTAGATTTAAAGAAACAACTTGAAAGAAAAATGGCTGCTAAAGAAATGAAAAAGAAAGCAGCTGATCAAGATAGAATAAACAAACTTTTTTCATCAGCAAAAAAAAAATTTGAAAATGGGGAGTACCTGGAAGCAAAAAAAATTTGTAGTCAGGCAATAAGTATAAAAAGTTCAGAGGCACTTTTATTCTTAGAAAGAGAAATAAATGGAAAGATTGAGTCTATAAAAAAAGCAGAACAGATTAAGCTTCTTGAAAAAAAAGACATTAGCGATTATGACAAAGCTTTAGCCCGGAATAAAGTTGAAGCTTTTGAAAAATATTTAAAAAACCATCCGGAAGGAAAATTTTTTGCATCAGCAAAATCAATGATTATCAAATTAACAAAATTAAATTATGAAAATAGACTGAAGCAGATCATTAATAAGGCTAATTCTCTAAAACAGATCAGGTTAAGGGCAGAGTATGCAAAAATTGGAAAAGCAACAATTCAGGAAATCTCCAGGAGAATAAGGGTAACAAATAATCTTGAAACTCAAACTATTGAAGGTGACAAGGTCATTATAGATTATTCTACAGGATTGATGTGGATAACGGCAAAATATAAGATGAAACTTGATAAAGCCAGAATTTGGGCAGTCAGGCATTATGCAGGCTACTATAATTGGAGATTTCCAACAACTGAAGAAGTTTTTTCACTAAAAAATATTGAACTTTCTTATTTGCAAAAGCAATCATTTAATGGTTATACCGTCTGGACTGGAGATAAACTTGTTGATTCATCTTATAATTGGATTTTGAATTTAGGAGATGGAAAGTTTTCTACTTCAGATATATATACGGGTCAATATTTGTTATCTGTCAGAACAATTAAATAATTTTGTTCTTTGTTTGTATTAAAGATTTAATTTAGATTTAAATATCTTTTGGAGTTGATTGATATCTCTCCATGGAATTCTATTTTTTTTAAGAAAATCCTGATCATTTTTTTGAGATTAATTTTTTCTTTTTCATGATATTTGGATGGTGGATTGAGAAATGTCCACTTAATCAGATTTAGTTCATTTTCGTCAAATTTGTTACTCTCATTTTTAGAGCAATCATTACATAAAATCCCTCTGTAGTCATCTCTTATGAAAGCAGTTTTAATGTTTTTATCAAAGCAGCTATAACATATATCAGGATTAAACATTAAACCTTCTATCTTTAAAAACCAGATCAAAAAATAGAGGAGTAAAAATTCTATGTCCCCATTTTTTTCTTTGCTCTTTATTATTGATCCTATTAAACGGTATATTCTTGAATTAATCTGATTTTCCGGTATTGCTCTCTGTAGAATTTCGGAGATCACATAAAAATAAAAAATATTTTTCGAATTCGATACCAGATCAAAATGGCTGGAAATGATTTCGCCTTTTGAAATTGTTATAAGATTTTTTAATTCTTTCCAGTTATAAATGAAATGTCCCTCTGTAAAGAGTTCAAAAACTGCTCCAAATCGATTTTTATGCTTATTTGCCCCTGGAGCTATTCCCTTTTTTATTCCCTGATCCTCAGTTAATAAATAAACTAGTTTATCCTGCTCCCCAAACGGCTTACTTCCGATAACAAATGCATTATTTTCAGCAATTGGCATCGAAAAATCTTATTTAATGAGGAAAATAGCTGCAAGGCCAAGGAAACTAAACAATCCCGTTATATCGGTTACCATTGTTACAATCATACCTGATGCTAATGCAGGATCGAGTTTTAATCTCTTTAGAAAAAGGGGTATAATTGTTCCAAATAAGGCAGCAATAAATAGGTTTATAATTATTGAAACTCCAAAAATTATTCCTATATCCCATCTATTATAAATAATTGATGTAGCAACACTTCCAACGATACCAATAGAAATTCCACTGCCAAGACCAACGACAAGCTCCTTAAAAAGCATTTTTCTAGAACGCTTCCACTCCAGGTTCCCCAGAACGATTTCCCTAACCATAATGGCAACAGTCTGATTTCCAACAACACCACCAATTGCTGGAATTATATGCATCAATATTGCTAGAATAATAAGATCTTCAATTGTACCCTTAAACAATGCAACAACTATAGCAGAGGATGATGTGGTTAATAGACTTATAAAAAGCCATGGTAATCTTTTAAACAGTGATTCCTTTAATCCCAGTTCAGGACTGTAATCTTGTGTAACACCAGCCAATTTGTAAATATCTTCAGTAGCTTCTTCTTGAATAATATCAATTATATCATCAACGGTAACGACTCCAACCAGTCTGTCAGTTTCATCAACTACCGGGATAGCAAGTAGATTATAATCAGCAACAACTGATGCTACTTCTTCCTGATCTGTGAAAACATCAACTTTGTATATGTCAGTAGTCATGATCTCTTTAAGTTTAGATTTAGGTTTCATGAGAATTAATTGCTTTAAAGATACAACTCCCTTTAATCTTTCACCCTCATCAATTACATATAAATAAAATGGTACATCCAGATCCTCTTCATTTGCTAGTTGAATTGCAGAAATTGCATCACCTGCCGTTGTAGCTTCATCAAGAACGAGATAATCAGAGGACATGATTCTGCCTGCAGATTCTTCAGGATAGGCTAATTGTTCCTGAATATCAGCTGAATCCTCATGTTTCATTTTTTTTAATATTTCTATTTGTATATCTTCATCAAAGAGAGGAATCAAAGAAGCGGCGTCATCACTTGATAGTTCTTCTAGAATAGCTACAATATGCTTCTGTTCTAATGGAGACAAAATCTCAATTGCAATTTCAGGCTTTATCTCACTTATTATCTCTCCAACTTGAGACAATTCATTCTCTTTATCTAAAAAAAGTTGGATGATTATTAATCTTTCCTGTTGTTTTAAATTTTCTAATAATGTTGCAATATCAGCATAGTGTATTTTTTTTAAAGCATTCCATAGATGACCTAATGTTCTAAGTTTGATGAACTGCTTTGTATATCTTAATAATTTTTCAAGTACTGCCTGTTTCATAGAGCATTGTCCCATATTAATAATATAAATTCAAGAGTTATTATTATTTGTAATATGGAATAAAAAATGAATTTTATTCTCTTAGTTATATGAGAAAAAACTTGAATTTAAAAAAAATAGGGGAGTAAATTGACAGTTATGTTTTATACTGTTAAAATTTTATATTATGAAAAATAAAATGAAAATATTATTTGTATTGTTTGCATTGTTAAGCGTTTCTCTTTATTCACAATTTGGTGATGATCAGTTTACAGGAACCGGCGATCCGGATATTGAATATAAGGTATATTATGATAAAGGATTAATAGTTTTAAATTTTAATATGGAAAGTAATTTTCATATTACTGATATTAAAGAAGGCTTTTTTACAGTTTCAATAAATGAAAATGAGTTTATCAAGATTGGTAAAATTGTATTTCCTAAAGGAGAACAATATTCCGGGGATACTGTATATAAAGGTGACTTTGATGTAAATCTCTATATTGATCAATTAAAAAATCTAAAGGAAAAGGTTGATTTAAATTTAATTGTGTCTTATCAAATATGTAAGGAAAAGCCAGTTGAGATGTGTTTTGCTCCAGCAAAAAAAGATATTAAAATAAATTTAGAAAAAAGTTTTAATAAGTATAAACTTGAAAATATAAAAATAAGTAAATCTGAAATAAAAAAAAATACCATTCAGGAAAAAATAGTTAAAAAAAATGAAACCAGCCCAATTATTTTGTTGACAATTGCTCTGTTCTTATTAGCTTTTGCAGTTGTTTTTGGGCTTTTTACTCCTTCAAGTGATGAGGATATTAAAGAAAAATTAAAAAAAGCCTTACTTATTCTCATTTTTGTAACAGGTGCATTTTTATTTATAAAGTATCTTGAGACTGATAGTTATAGTGATAAAGGAAAGGTTCAACCTGAAAATAGAGTAAAGTTGGATTGGATTAAATCTATAGATGAAGGGAAGAAATTAAGTATTAAAGAAAATAAAAAGATAATGATTGATACATATGCTGACTGGTGTGTAGCATGTAAAGAGCTTGATGAGTATACTTTCTCTGATCCTGAAGTGGCAAAAATATTAAAAAATGAATATATCCTGATTAAGGTTGACTTTACAAAAGAAACAGAGGAAAACAATAAACTCAGAAAAGAGCTTGGAGTCATAGGAATGCCGACAGTTATTTTTCTAAATAAAGACGGATTGGAAAAAAATAGATTCTCAGGCTATTATAATAAAGAAAGGTTTTTAAATTTTATAGGTTCAAAAGCCGGTTTTTTTGATAAAATGGTTGCACTGCTTAAAAAAGAACTTGATAAAAAATCTATTCTACTTTTTTTCCTTATCTTTGGATTGGGCTTTCTTACAAGTTTGACACCCTGTGTCTATCCTGTTATTCCAATAGTGATGGGGTATATAGGAACCCGGAGTGGTGGTAAAAAACTTAAAGGTTTTTACCTTTCAATATTTTTTGTTTTAGGGCTTTCAATTGTCTATTCAATTTTTGGAGTTATTGCTGGTGCAACGGGTTCAATGATGGGAGTATCATTCCAAAACCCAATCATAGTAATTGTAATTGCCTCTATTTTTGTTATTATGGGATTAAGTATGGCTGGTTTATTTGATATACCGGTACCATCTTCAATCTCTTCAAAAATGCAGGGTGGTGGTAAGAGTGAAGTAATTGGATCAATGGTAGTTGGAGGTGTTGCAGGTGTTATTGCAGCGCCCTGTGTTGGACCAGTATTAATAGCCCTGTTATCATGGATAAGTCAAACAGGTAATGTTTTTCTAGGGTTTTTACTAACCTTTATTTTCTCTTTAGGAATGGGTGTTATCTTCTTATTAGTCGGTACTTTTTCAGGACTTGTATCTGCTCTTCCAAAAGGGGGGAAATGGATGGAAAATGTAAAATATTTTTTTGCTGCAATATTAATTGCCGGAGGAGTATATGTCCTAAATCCTGTAATCCCTGAGTGGACTTCAACTTTACTCTGGGGCATTTATTTTATATCTTTAAGTGTTTTTCTTGGAGTTTTAAAAATTCTGGTAGAAAGTAATCTAAAAGAAAAATTTGGGAGATTAATTGTTTTATTGATCCTGATATATGGATTATTTCTTTTCTTCAGTTCTCTGGACAAAGGATATTTTAATGTTGGATTTGAGCCTCAATCAAAAATAGAATCAGGATGGCTTAAAAAATAAAGAGATATAAAATAATAGTATTAGGCTATATGTTTTTATATATTAAATCCTTAAGTTGATTTATATTTGTCTCTTTTTTTGCGGAAATAAAAATTACGTCAATTAATTTGCTGTTTTCTATATTTGGGAAATTAAATATTTCGGGGTTCTCTATATATTCCTTGTTTTCATCAATTTTATTAAATATAATGATGGTTCTTTTTTCTTCTGCTCCAATTTCCTTTAGAGTCTTATGAACAACCTCTATTTGGTGTTGACAATTAGAATGGGAGATATCAACTATATGTAATAAAATATCTGCTTCCCTTACTTCATCTAAAGTTGCTTTAAAAGATTCTATAAGAGTATGAGGCAATTTATGAATAAATCCAACTGTATCAGAAAGAAGAAAAGATTTCTCTTTTAAAACGATTTTTCTGACAGTTGTGTCCAGGGTCGCAAAAAGTTTATTCTGTGCTAAAACATTCGAGTTGCTTAGTAAATTTAGAATTGTAGATTTTCCTGAATTTGTATAACCAACGAGTGCAATTCGTTTAAAATTTCCCCTTGATTTTCTCTGTGTTTTTTTTTGTTTATCTATTTTTTTAAGCTCTTTTCTAAGTTTTGTTATTCTCTTTCTAATATTCCTTCTATCTGTTTCGATCTCCTTTTCACCAGGCCCTCTAACGCCTACACCACCTTGTTGTCTTTCCAAATGAGTCCACATTCTAGTTAATCTGGGTAAAAGATATTGATATTGAGCTAATTCAACCTGAACCTTTGCATGTGCAGTTTTTGCTCTTGAAGCGAAAATATCAAGGATAAGATGTGTTCTATCTAAAATTCTTATGTTTAATATTTTTTCAATATTTCTGATCTGAGAAGCCGAGAGATCGTTGTCAAAGATCGCAATATCAATATTATTATCTTTTATAAAAAGAGAGATTTCTTCAAGTTTACCCTTTCCTATAAATGTTGTCGGGTTTGGTCTTAATAGTTTCTGGATAAATGATTTGATTATTTTAACCCCGGTAGTCTTGGTTAAAATTTTGAGCTCTTTTAAATCATCATTTTTCCATTCACTGGACTTATGAATTATTACTCCAATAAGAATAACCCTTTCCTGTTCTTTTTTTGTTAAATAATAGTTTCCCATATAGCTCCAAAATATCCTTTATTAATATTGATTATAAAAAAATATAAGTTCTCCATTCTATTTTTTTTTATCATTTTTTTTAGTTTTTTTAGTTTCTTTACTTTTGTCCTTAATAATCACTACCACAATCTCATTTTCTTTCATTAACCATAGCTTTTCCCGTGCTGTTTTTTCAAGATCCAGCGGATTTATTTTTAATCCATAAATAATTTCAGTTAGTCTTTTTTTTTCCTTTTCTAATTCAATGATTCTTTTTTCATGGTCGGCTATTTTTTTCTGAGCATCCATTATTTCTAAAAAACCACCCTCTCCAAAGAAAAATGTAAGAATAAGGATGATTATAAATATGGCGGACAGCATCATTACGAATTTTGGCTTTAAAAAAGTTTTTTCTTTTTCTTTTCTCATACAATATTAAAGATTATTATCTTTCATAATTACGAAGTAACTCTCTATCTCTATTTTTACAACTTTTGATAATAGTAGAAGGGCAATTAAATTTGGTATTGTCATAAATGTAATCACAACATCAACAAAATGCCATACTATTTCTATTTTTCCAATTGCTCCTATAAAAACAAACAGACCATATACATATCTATATGATTTAATAGATTTGCTGCCAAAAAGGTATTCAGAAGCTCTGGTTCCATAATATGACCATGCAATTATTGTAGAAAAAGCAAATAATATCAATCCTCCGGCCACAACATGTTTAGCATAACTACCGAGTCCAACTTTTGAAAAACCGATTGTAAATGCCTCTACAGTCATTCCTACACCCTCTATTCCACCATTCCATGCACCAGATAAAATTATCACAAGAGCAGTCATTGTACAAATCAATAATGTATCGATGAAAGGACCAACAGAAGCGACAAGTCCCTCCCTTGTTGGATATTTTGTTTTAGCGGCTGCATGTGCAATTGCAGCTGAACCCTGTCCGCCTTCATTTGAAAATAGTCCTCGAGCAACCCCATTTTTTAGCGTTATCAGGAATACTGAACCAAGAAAACCACCAGATACAGCAGTTCCTGTAAATGCGTCATTTATAATTAATTTAAATGCTGATGGAATTTCCCTAAAGAAAACAGCTATCACAATTATTGAACCTATAAAATATAAAACAGCCATAAAAGGGACCAATTTAGAAGTAACATCAGAGATTCTCTTTATTCCACCTACAATGACTAATAATACCAGTACAAATAAAACAAGGCCCGTTATCCATGGGTCAATGCTATAATTTTTTGACATTATATCTGAAATAGAGTTGGACTGTGCCATATTTCCTGTTCCCATAGAACATAGAACTGTTGCTCCTGCAAATATCACAGCAAGTTTCTTTGCATATTTCCCAAGCTTATCCTTTAAACCAAATTCCATATAATACATTGGACCACCGGAAACAGATCCATCTTCATTTATTTTTCTATATTTCAATGAAAGTGTACTTTCAACAAGCTTTAGCATCATTCCCAGGATACCTGTTACCCACATCCAGAAAATGGCTCCCGGGCCTCCAAAATAGATGGCTAGAGCAACTCCGACAATGTTTCCTGTACCAATTGTTGCTGAAAGAGCCGTTGTTAATGCCCTGAAATGATTAATATCACCTTCATCTTTATCTTTATCATATTTACCGCTGATTACTTTTATAGAATGAGGCAAAGATGTTATTTGTAAAAATTTAAATTTAATTGTAAAATAAATTCCAGTAGGGATGAGAAAAATAAATAAAAGGTATGAACCAATATTGTCGTTGTAGAAAACAAATACACTGTCAATAAAACTAATAACTTCTTTCATGCCTGAGCTCCTTTTTTTCAATTTAGATATATACAAAATTATAATTAATGTCAAGTTGCCTTGAATATAATTCCCTGACCTTTTAAATTAAATCTATCATTTATAGCTGGAATCAACGCTGATTCTCCTTTGGTAATCTGTAGTATTTTATTGTTTTCAGGATTTGAAAGTATAAATTCTCCTTCCAGACAAATGATGATTTTTGCTTTTTTCTCAGTGTCTGAATTAAAGGTTCCGCTTTTTCTTAATTTAATCCTTGATAATTGGAAATCATCAACTTCTGTGATGTAAATTTCCTCACCATTACTCTTTTTTTTAATTTTTACTTTTTCTGTTTCACTCTCTGAAAAATTGGTTAATAATAATAACTCCTCTTTATCTATATGCTTTTTTGTAAGACCACCTCTTAGAACATTATCAGAACTTGCCATCAATTCAATTCCGGTTCCTGATAAGTATGCATGCAGTTCTCCTGCTTTTATAAAGAGTGCTTCTCCCGGTTCTAAAATAATAATGTTCAGAAATAAGGATGCAAAAATACCTATATCATTACCATATTCCTCTATAAGCTTAAGGAGCCATGAATTGCATAATGTATCTGAATTTGATGCCGTATTCTTTGCTTCTCTAATTAATATATCTCTGTTATCATCTGATAAATTTAATATTGAGCTAAAAAAAACCTTTAGACCAGCTTCAGTTTGATTTTTGTTAAAGATTTCCATATCATTTTTTATTATATCTGAATTAATCCGGGAGAAATTATCATAGATATCTTTTTTAGAACGAAAACCTTTTAATGCTGTAAAAGGGCTTATGGCACAAATAACCTCCGGTTTGTGATTATTATCTTTATAATTTCTAAATGAAGCGTCAATAGGAATGTTTTTTATATTTTCTTTTTTGAAACCTTCTTCCGCCTCGATTTTGGTTGGATGGAGCTGTATAGACAGAGGTTTTGCAGCAGCAAGAATCTTTAACAAAAAAAGTAATTTCAATTTACCTTTTCCAAGTATCAACTCAGGATTTTTCTTGATTAATATATCTAATGGAATTATTTTTTCATCTACTATAGCCTTTGATATTGCTCTGTTATGATCTCCCATCCATAATTCAGCATAAGGTTTTTGCTCAATATTTTTTATGTTTAAAATATCTGGTATAGCTGATACTGAACCCCATGGATAATGTTGTACAGTATTGATTAATTTATACATTACATATTATATGCTTATCCATGTGTTATTTCAAGTAATTTTCCACTACTTTATATAACTCATATGCCAGATACTTGTTTCCTTTCTCATTTAAATGTATATTTGGATATAAGTTTAATCTTCCCATTCCAAAGGATTTGTCTGGTAATAGAATTGAAGCTCAGCATAAAGTTCCGGCATTTTTTTATTTAATTGCCTGGGTTTTTCAAAGAAACTTTCACTTGATACAGCAAAAAATTCAGCTGGATTTGTAGCTCCATATTTATTTAATACAGTCTTTCTTCTTCTTCTCTTTTTTTTTATCAATTTTCCGTATTCTTCACCCAGTACTCGCCCCCATGAAATATACGATGATCTGTTTTTAAGAATTGGAGCGCCATCAGCTGCTCCATCCTCCTGATCCAGTTGATGAGCAAACTCGTGATATACAACATTCTGTCCATCAAACATATTTACTGCACCATGTTCAACAGAGTCCCACGCAAGAACTAATTCTCCACTGCTCCAGGACTCTCCAAGATTTGCAGATGTTTGATCAACGATAATTCCCCCCAAATTGACCTGATGTTTGGAAAGATAGGTACTGGGATAGATGTAGATTGTATTTAATTTTGGATAAAAATTTGTCTCTCTATTAAGTAAAAGGAGGCAGGCTTGTGCCGCAATAAGAACTCTTATCTCATCTGTTATTTTCTGTTCCTGACAACCGACAAATTGTTTTTCATGAATAAAAATTTTAATTTTGTTCTTCAAATCTAGTAGAAGGTCATCTGGAAGCTTTTTATATAGTGTAAATTTATCTTTTAAAATATCTGTCCATTTTTCAGGAAATGGTTCCTCTAAAATTTTTTCTCTGTTTATTTTCTTCAGCATAGGTTTAATAATAAAGAAAAAAGATATAATTGATGAAAATACCAATAAAAATACAATTTTCAAGATTCCTCCTCAGAATCTAATATAATATTACAAAATGAAAATAAATACTAGAGAGACTTACTATTGCCTTTCTGCTGTTAGAATTGTATAATTCATATTCATAAATAGAGGAGTTTTTTTGTATGGATACAGATAAAATAATAGAATATGGAAAGAAATTAACTGATTTTAAACTTGATAGAAAGATCAATATAATGGAGGTTTGTGGAACCCATACTATGCAATTTTTTCATACAGGGGTCAAAGATATATTTCCAGATAACTTAAATTTGATTGATGGACCGGGATGTCCTGTCTGTGTAACAGCAAATGCTTATCTTGATAGAGCAATTGAAATATTGAAACAAAAAAATGTTATTCTTACCACATTTGGTGATATGTTGAAGGTACCATCTTCATATAGTTCACTCCAAAAGGAGAAGGCTAAGGGTAGAGATGTTGAAATAGTTTATTCTCCGCTTGATGCATTAAAGATTGCAGAAGAAAATCCGGAAAGAGAGGTAATGTTTTTAAGTGTTGGATTTGAAACGACAATACCCTCTGAGGCTATTGCTGTTAAGACTGCTATCAGTAAGAATATAAAGAATTTTACTATATTACCGGGGAATAAACTTACACCTCCAGCTGTCGGTGCATTATTGAGTATGGGAGAAGTTAAAATTGATGGTTTTATCCTGCCTGGACATGCTAGTATTATTACAGGTGTTAATGCATGGAGTTTTATCCGTGATAAGTATTCTATCCCAAGTGTAGTTACAGGTTTTGAAAGTAAGGATCTTATTTTTGGTACATTAATGCTGCTGGATTTGATTGTAAATAACAAATCAGATTTATTAAATTCTTATAAAGAGGTCGTAACTGATGAAGGAAACCTCAAAGCAAAGGAAATCATTAATGAGCTCTTCGTTACTATAGATACTGAATGGAGAGGAGTAGGAGTAATTCCCGATAGTGGACTGGCCTTGAGGAAAGAGTATTCAGACTTTGATGCAGCTGAAAAGTTCCCTGTTGATCTGCCTCCGGTTATTGAACCAAAAGGATGCAGGTGTGGTGAAATACTGAGAGGACTTGTATCTCCTCTGGATTGCCCATTATTTGGAAAAAGTTGTACTCCGAGAAACCCTGTTGGTGCCTGCATGGTGTCAACCGAAGGTTCCTGCGCCGCGTTTTATAAATATAAAAAGGATTAATTTAAATGGATAAAAAAGAAAAAATACTGCTTGGACATGGCTCCGGTGGAAAATTAATGAGTGAACTTATTTTAGATGAAATTGTCGCAGCATTCGGGAAGGATTCAATACAACTTGATGACTCTGCAATTTTAGATGTAGGGGATGGTAAAATTGCATTTACAACCGATAGCTATACAATTACTCCTATATTTTTCAGTGGTGGAGATATCGGTTCAATTGCAGTAAACGGAACTGTTAATGATCTTGCAGTTATGGGAGCAGAGCCGAGATATATATCCTGTGGACTTATTATTGAGGAAGGATTAGATTTGAGTGATTTAAGGATTATTTTAAAATCAATGAAAGAGGCTGCTGATTATGCCGGGGTAAAGATAGTTACCGGAGACACAAAAGTTGTTGAAGGTGGCAAGGCTGATAAAATATTTATAAATACTGCAGGGATTGGTGTTTTTAATAATAAAGTCATAAGAGACGAAATTAAGGTAGGGGACAAGATAATAGTAAATGGAACAATTGGGGATCATGGTATGACCATCATGGCTGAAAGAAATAAGCTCGCTTTTTCATCTGCTTTAGCTTCTGATTGTGCACCATTAAACCATCTTATTAAAAAAGTAATTGAAAAATACCCTGATGAAGTTAGATTTATCAGGGATGCAACAAGAGGTGGTGTCGCTTCTGTTTTAAATGAAATCGTATTAGATAAGGACTTTTCGGCAAAATTAATTGAGAAAGATCTACCAATTAGAGATGAAACTGCCAGTATCTGTGATATTCTTGGAATAGATCCACTTTATTCAGCAAATGAAGGTAAGCTGATAATGATAGTAGATGGAAACTATGCTGATAAAATCATATCTCTTATGCAGCAGACTAAAGAGGGAAAAGAAGCAACTATTATTGGTGAAATAACCGATGAGTTCAAAAGCAGGGTTTATGTAGAAACACTAATAAAAGGAAGAAGAATGGTACCGCTACTCCTTGAGGACCAACTACCAAGAATTTGTTAGGAGAATTATTAATTGAATTTTTTGATCAAATTTTTTAAATCTTTTATTGCACTTTTTCGAATACTAATTTTCATTTTTTAAGTATTCATCAAATGGAATAGAATCTTCATGTCTGGTTTCTTTTATAAGTTTTAAATCATCAATATCTTCTTTTGAAACAATCTCTAAACCGTCTTGCTTTAAATGTTCCAGAAACCATGTAACCTTATCTAATAATTTATCATTATCAATGTTTATAGTTATTGAGTGCATTTTCACCTCCCATCTTTAATAAAGTATAATATATATATAGAATTTATTCAACCGGGAGTTTTTCCTACAGGATTTAATTTCAAATCTATATTAAAAGAACAAAAGGTGACAGGTAAGTTTTTTTACTCAATCTTTTGTCTTTAGTTACGATCCATAATAATGTATGAGTATCAAGAAGGCATTTCATTACATATATTCCTCAAAATCTTCAAGAGGCTTGTCAAAATCATCTGATATTTTTATTTTTCACTATACATCAGAATGCTATACTGGATTTATTATAATTATTTCAGGAGGATAAATGAATATTAATTTAGTTAAAATTTTAAATATGTCGAAGAGGAAGAATTTATTTACAAAACCGCCAAAGATCGGTGTTATCAACGATATTATGAAAGAGTTTGAATTAAATAGAGATGAAGCGGTTCTTTTTTCTGTTGTTGCAAAACTTTCCTTTGAAAAAAGGGGACAGCCGATCATGATGACTTGTCCTCACCCAAAGACTATGAAAATGTTTCTATTTTCATAGTAGGCAAGAATTTACTCTTGCTCAAGGCCTTGATGAGGGGACAGAATTTGAATACCTTGAATCTAGGATCAGGCAGGTAAAATACCTTGGAGATAAACTAATTGAATATGGAATACCGGTATTGGAACCAATTGGTGGACACGCTGTATTTATTGATGCAAAAAAGTTTTTTCCAAATATTCCGCAGAGTGAATTTTCAGCACAGCTTCTTGGTGTAGAATTATATATTGAAGGTGGAGTGAGAGGTGTTGAAATCGGTACCCTCCTTGCGGACAGAGATCCGAAGACAAGAGAGAACAGATATCCTGACCTGGAATTATTAAGACTTGCAATTCCAAGAAGAGTATATTCAGATAACCATAAGAACTATATTACAGCATCAATAAAAAATGTCTATGAGAGAAGAAACGATATAAAAAAAGGGCTGAAAATTCTTGAAGAAGCACCGATAATGAAACATTTTACTGTAAAACTTGATAGATTGTAAATAAAATGGGGCAGATTCCAAACCTGCCCTTATTACTTTGTTATTTTTTAGAAAAATCTATTTTTTCTTTAAAATACTCTGGAAGTGGACATTCTCATTATTCAGGTCTGTTTTTTAAATTCATTTTATTTGCGACATAACCGTTTATTTTACGTTTGTATTCATTTTAATATACTAATTATAAGTTCCGGGATTTTTTTTATTGCAAAAAGAGGAATTGATATAATGGGTAGTGTGTCATCAAATGGAAGTTGGGAAACTTTCACTCCGGCGGAAAGATTAACTTTTTGTAAAAATAGATGCATACTTCTCAAAGTTCCTGTTTTTCCTGATTTCACTTCTATAGGAAGTGCTTTTGAGCAGCAGGGGACTATATAGTCAACTTCAGCATTACTGTTTTTTGCTTCTCTTACCCAATAGTATAGGGATGGTTGTACGTGACAATTCTGATAAGCCATTAATTCCTGAGCTGTAAATTGCTCTGCGATAGCACCATCATTAATTTTTATAAAATCTTCAGTAGAGGTTAAAAATATGTCACTGTTAAGACCGCATAAATTTTGCATTAATCCTATATCCAGGAAAACTGTTTTGAACTTATTTTCTTTTGATTCTGCTTCAAGTGGAAGTCCGTTTCCACTTGTGTGTTTTACTC
Source organism: uncultured bacterium (assembly GCA_965371805.1). Classification (GTDB taxonomy): domain Bacteria; phylum Acidobacteriota; class Aminicenantia; order UBA2199; family UBA2199; genus JAOZTV01. The sequence goes on from CBDUZW010000039.1 coordinate 37,711, forward strand.
TGAAAACTACTCCTGCTTTTTCCAGCAATATCAATGCTTCTTTTAGATCTCTTGATTGCATATTCTTATCAATATTTGAATATTTGAATTTTTTACCCACCATTTTGGGTACCGAATAAAATATCTTTTGAAGATATTTATACTTTACTTTACTTGCATATTTTCCGAAATCATCCCGATAAGTTTGAATTATTATTGTTTGAATATTTAAACATTTTTTTATATCTTTTGAATGAATATATTCAAAAATAACAGCAGGCATACCACCAATAATTGAGTAAAGCTTTATAAGTGACAGGAAATGTTCATGAATTACTTGTGAAGGAAAGTTTTTTCGAGTTAGATTTTCAATTAAATTTCTGGATTTTTCCTCTCCAATCGCCTCTAAAAACTCTAAAAAAGACATTGGTTTTAAGAAAATATATTGTATTCTGCCTACAGGCATTTTGAAATCTTCTTGTGCTAAAGAAAATTCAAGTAATGATCCTGCTCCAATAACATGCAAATCTGCAAACTGTTCATAAAAGTATCGTAATGAAATAATTGCATTTGGGCATTCCTGTATCTCATCTAAGAATAATAGAGTTTTACCTGGAGTAATTTCAGAATTTGAGATAATTGAAATGGTTTCTATTATTTTTTTTGGTTCTAAAGTTTCAAAACATACTTTATATTTTGGATTTTGTTCAAAATTAATTTCAACTAAGTTATCAAAGTTTTCTTTGCCAAATTCTCTTATGGAGTAGGATTTTCCAACCTGTCTTGCACCTCTTACTAAAATCGGGTATCTCCTTTTTTCATTTTTCCATTTCTTAAATATTTCCTCTATATCTCTTTTCATTCTTTCCTCCATAAACCTTCAAAAATGATTATATACAATATTTGCAGAAAATACAATGGTGTTTTCTGCGTTATTTGACTAAAATACAACGTTAAAATCTGCAAATACTTAAGGAGATTTTATTATAAAAAAAAAGGGAAGGTTGGGGTAAATTAAACATTTAGGGATAATTCCCCACGAACATATCCAAAAGCCCCCTTTATATTTAAATATACTAGAATTTGCACTACCTTGAAATTTAACTGTTTTTAATCCATGTTTTTTTGGAAGCTATATTTTTCTGTTCAAAACTTAATTCTTTTTAAGATATAATAATTAAAATCCATTCTGATAATTATAGTTTTTCCCTTCTTTCATTTTTTGTATTTCCTAAAATTATTTGACAATGATTTATGCTTTATCTATAATCCAGTTTAAAGATCATGGAGGTCTCATTTAGTTCTTTGACTTTTCTGTTATGTTGTCGTTTATATGGTATTAAAAATAATACTGCATTTTCAAATCCTCTAATTTTATGTTTTGGGGTCTATGTTTTGGGGTCAGGCAAGAATTATTCTTTTTTTATTTATTATATTACTAAAAAGAGGTTTATTTTCTTTTAAAAAATCATTTCTAATTGCCCAATATAAAATGGATAAATTATAAAAACTTCTAATTGATTCTTTTGAATTACTAAGAGACATATTTTTTTTAAAATCATTTTTTAATTTAATCAATAAATCATTAGACGAATCTGTCTCTAAAAAAGAGATTTTATCTGCAAGAGTATTTTTATTATTAAATATTAAATCTTTTGTTTCCATCTGAAATGAATCATACTGTGACTTAAAAAAAGAGTCAGAAGATGACCTCATCTGATTAATATCAGGCATTACTCTTGCCTTAAACATCTCTTTAGAAAAATATTTTGAATTTAAATCAGGCCATATTGAACCAATTACATGTTTGTTTAAGTTTTTATCTGCAGACATCTTTAAGATCATTATTTTTATATTATAAAATCAGATAATCAACCCCAATATATAAACATTTCCACAATATTCACTCTCCAGTGACAACAAAACCGAAACCTTTATAAATAACTGACACCATAAAGAAATAAAAGAGTTTAAATAATACTAATATAATACTAAAAAAACAAAATAAAAAAAGAGAGTTGAGGAGGAAAACAAAATGACATCAAATAATCTTGAAGAAAAAATTGATCTGAGTAAAAGAAATTTCTTAAAAGGCACTGCCAAAGCAGGAGGATCACTCCTATTACTAAAATTAGCTCAATGTAAAACAAATGAATCCGTAGTTGGCGGTTCAGGATCAGCACAACCAAAACCAGTAGCTTATGATGGTGTAACGCCTCTTACTGAAGCAACAATCAGAACTGATATGGGAACTTATAGTGTTGGAGAAGTAGCACAGTGGATTAATAACCCTATGGGAACAATCATGGCAGCAGGTTATATCACTAGAGAAGCTAAATTAAGCAGCAGAGATTTTATCATGGTTCCTACTAGTGAAGAAGGATTTTATTCAGATGTAAACGTTGCTCAAAAAGGAACTCATAAATTTGCAGGAGATGTTAAAGTATATATTGATGGACCTACAGGTACTGATTACACCAACGTTAAAGATAGATTTAGCGTAGTTGCAGGAGCATCATACGCACATAGCTATGTTGGTAGTGAAGGAGAAGCAAATTTTGTTGTTAGATTAGATCAAGATACAACTAATCATGGGGAAGTTGTTGAAAACGGAATTATCAGTAAAACCACTGTAAAATTAGAACCAGGAGCTGCCAATAGAGAAATTGATGAAGAAATAGCTCAAGGACTGCTTCATGTAGGAAATAGCACTTATGGAATTCCAACTACTGGCAGTAGTTGCATCGCAGGAGATGGTCAAGGATGGAATGAAAAAGTAGATAGACCTATAATGAATGCATTTAAAAATAGAGATTACAGTAAATTCCAAGGTAATGGAATGGAAACTGAAAAATAAAACAAAAAATAAATTTTTTTTATTATTTTTTATTAATTATTCAATAATGAGTTATATCTAAATAATCTTTAAAATTGGGATCTCCGAATTCTCCAGTGAGACAACAAGCTTGATATCTAGGATCATTAATCAAACAATATTTTGTATCTTCGACATTATCCCAAAAACTTGAACTACTAGGAGCTACAGTACACTTATCACTTGAAGAAGGTCCAGAATTACAATGAGCTTCTTCTACACAATAACCACCAGCATCCCAGCTCCAACCAACAGCACAACAATGACCATCAGTACAATAAGTACTACCAGCACAATCGCCATCATTAGCACAACTATACAAGCATTTACTATTCTCACAAATAAAGTTATTTGGGCAAGTTTTATCAACGTTTATTAATCTTTCCACACCCCATGATACTCCATCAAGATATACTTGTCTTACTACATTATCTCCTCTTCCTGATAAACAGCTATCATAATATAACTGATTTAATTCATCACTATAAACCATTCCTCTTCTTGTCAGACACATTCCTCTATTAGTATCTGGAGATCCAACTGATGTTTGCATAACTTCAGACCAGGAATTACTTGCATCATTATATTCTTTTCTGTAAGAATCATAATCTAAATGAGCAGAGCATGGATCAGCACACCCTATAGTATTTGGATTAACCCAGTATTCGCTTTCACCAGGACAATCACTTCCTCTTGGAGGAGGGTTACATTGACAAATATAATCAGGGTTGCCTTTTAATTTACCAAAATCGTTTATTAATTCAAATTCGTATGCTCCTGAATCAGGATCATAATCTATACATCGAGCTCCATATTCACAATAGGCAGGTGTTGTTGGACATGCCACTCCTGAAGTTACACATCCATAACTAGTATCAGGTGGAGTCATAGTAGTAGTGCAATATTGATTATTAGTACATTGATAACCTGTTGGACAAGAAGTAACTATTTTATTTAAGCACCCATCATTTCCTACTTCGCAATTATATTGAGCGTTAGTACTATCACAACCTCTTGAGCTAGTTGAAATACAACCAGCATCATTTGAACATGCAGGAGTACAATCACAAAGACCTGAATTATCACAGATACCGCCTGATGCGCCACAACTGCCTGTGCAAGGAGTGCCTGTAGCAGGTGTTTCTACACATCCTAACCGACGGCTACAGCTATCTGATATACACTCATAACCGCTATCACAATTCATCACAGTACAATCGAAGATTTCACCTTCACCAATAGGAGGCGCTGCAATTACGATCATTGAAGATAATAAAGAGAATAGAATAATTAGACTTATATTTTTTTTCATGTTGGTCACTCACCTTATAATATATTATAGTGACTACTTATAGTTTTATTATTTTTAAATCCTTCGGTTACATTATTTTCTATAAAATAATTATCCAAAACATTTAAATACGTATAATCCCATTTTTAATTTATATTTTTAGGTGAGGTAGTTTACAATGATAAATAATTATTTTTCAAAAGGTTTTCTTATAATATTTAGTTTAATTTTAATAGCAGGTTTTGTTAGTGCAGTTAATATTAATGGAATAACTGTTTGTGGAGAACCAATTCCATGTAGCCCCATTAATGATTATATCTGTCCTGAAAATTACGGAACTGATTATAATTGTATAACACCTGATATAAATTGTTGTGGAACATTACTAACATGCAATGCGGATTACCCAGGTCAATGTGGAGATTTCCCTGACGGATGTAGTGGAACCGTTACTTGTGGATGTAGTTACCTTAACTCTGAAGATGATGGCGGAAACAGACCATTTGTTGCAGGACGAGTAGTTGCAGGACTTTGTGGAAGTGGGAGTTGTAGTGCAAGCAGCCCATCTTATGATACATGCACCAATCCAGGAAATAATGTTTTAACTGAATACTATTTATCTGGATCAAGTATTCGTTCTCAAGTATATGATTGTGATGATTATGATGGATACGATCCTATTAATTATTGTATTGGAGAACTTCTTTTCCAGGACTACCTAAATTATGATTGCGGAAGTATCTCAGGAGCAGGAAATGAATCCTATGCAGAAGGAAGAGGATGTGTAATAAAAGACCCACTTAATCCAGGAGTATATTTATATGAAGGAACAAATAATGATGTAGATACTTATGCAGATGGAACTCCAGCTGTATTCATTGATTTTGACGACGATGGATGCGGAGATTTATGTATTGATCAAGGATGGACATTTGATATTACAAACGGAGCAAACTCAGAATTACCAGGGGCAAGTTGTGGCTCAACAACACTTGTTGATTGGGAAGCAGGAACAACACCTAATTGTTGCGGAGATGACATCGGAGATGAATTCTTAAAAACAAATATTAATACAGGATTAATGGGATGTTTTCTCTAACTACAGGAATATTATTGAAATCCAAAACCGATAGTCTTAATACTCATGAACGGATCCTGTGGCATGAAATGTGGGATTGTTATGAAGAAGATGATATTGAGCTAGCTGACCGCGTATCTTAGTGGCATTCATGACAGGCAAGTTTTTTTATTTCTATAGAATACCAAATGGATTTTGAAATATAAGAAATTATACTATCCTGATATAAAGTAAAATATATTTATATTGGTGAATAACTATATTAGAAATAAATAACCCTAATTTTTCATCAAAATCAAGAAAATTCTTTAAATAAGTAGTTATATAGGT
>CBDUZW010000040.1:0-43068 GCA_965371805.1 uncultured bacterium
TTTAAATCTACTTAATCCCTTCATTTTCTTTCATGCTTCTTTTGTCATTACCTAATGATTGTTTAATAATTAAGAATAAGCAATGTACATAAATACAATCAAGTAGAATTATAAAATGTTTGTCCTTGAAAATCATTTAAAATGGAAAATTTTAAAAAAAATATTATTCCATTTGCCATCAATTAAAATTCAATTGGCCATATCACCATGTTCCAATTTTCAGTTTCTTCATTTTCAATTAATTGGAATACTTTTTTATTCGCTATTTTAAAAGGAAAGGATTCAAGAATATTTGCATCTTTTATTGGAATAAATACTCTCTTTTTAAGTTTCCCTTTCATGTCAGATATATAGAATTCAGTCTTACCTTTTACTTTATTATAGATTTGTATATAGATATATTCATTATCTACATGAATAGACCGGATTGCAGGAAAATATGAGGGGAACTCCAGCCTCTTTTTTATCTGTTGAAATTGAGCCTTTGTTTCCGGATTAGATCTAAAATAGTCATAAACTTGTTTTTTATGTTCATCTTGTACTTCAATATGTTTATATTCATATTTTATGAGCGGAAGTCTACTCCCTTTTGAATTAAATACATCAATCATAAAATCATTACTTCCGACTATGAAAATTCTATCTGATTTAGCCTGGAAATCAAAAGAGCTGTAAAATGTTTTTATTTTCCCTCCTCTTTGATAACCCGCTTTTTTTTTAAACAGCATATTAATTTTTTCTAATGTATTATTATATAAATTAACTGTTAAAAATAAGGTTTTATCTTTCATAAGTACGCTTCTTCCTACAAAATTTTTTTTATTGAAATAAATCCGGAAGCCCTGGGTGATTTTGATTTTATCTCCTTAATAAATCCTCCATTTTTTGTAAAATAAGAGATTTTATCCCTGCTAGATATTAAAAGGTTTTCAGGTAAAATATTAATATAGTCCACTCTTCCTTTAAACTCTCCCGGACCTTCTCCTTTTCTTCCGAATTTTTTTTTCAGTTTAAAATCATTTTTTGAATATTGAAAAATATCTGTCCCCTGTGAAATATATACGTATTTATTATTAATGAATAATCCATCCGGACTGGTTATTTCAGAAAGTTCAATACTATCTTTGCCTGAGAAAGAGAGGGATATCGCTAAAAAAAACAATAATATAAACAACACACTTAAATTTTTCATTTTTTTCTCCATATTTTTTTTATCTAAATCAAATTATATAATTTAAGGTCCAAATTATCAAACAGGTTTATAAAATGTTTTCCAAATTTGAAATAAAACATCAGATCAATGTAGATGTAATTTAAATGCTAAAGCTGTCGTCAAAATTGTGTTATTTATTAAAATTAACTTCTAATAATGAATAAATAACGGAATCAAGGAATTTACCATTGTGAAAAAAATTTTCCTTAAAGTATGCTTCCTTCTTAAATTCAAGTTTTTCAAGCACCTTTATTGATAATAGATTTTTCGGATTTACATTTCTCTCTATACTATGAAGTCCTGATTTTTCAAATGCAAATTTAATTGATTCAGTTAAAGCCTCTTTCATGAATCCATTCCGCCAATATTCAGAAGAAAGCGCATACCCTATTTCAGTTCTATAATGCTCATTAATCAGTCTCCAAAAGCTCACATATCCAATTAAATCATCATTCTCTTTTTGAGTGATTGCCCATGTAATAGCTTTTTTAGATGTAAAGTCATCTATTACAGACACAACAAGTTTTTCTGCACCTTCAATTGATTTTAATGGATCCATATCCATATATTCCATAACATCTCTATTTGATCTAATCTCATATATATCTTTTGAATCTGCTCTAACAAACTGCCTGAGGACTAATCTTGAAGTTTCTAATTCAGGGAAAACTTTAAATACGCTATCATTCATATTTAAATTATATTTTCAATATCAGATTCTGTATATTCTTTAAGCAAAACTACATATAACATAAATTAATGTAATACAGACAGATGAAATCTACACTTTCATTTATGAGTAAAAAGTCCCAATCTTATATTTAGTACATTTTACTATTCAATTTTGATTTTTTATATCCTAGTATATAGGAGATGAATACAAATCTTAAATATAAATAATATTAAAGGAGAACAAATTATGTTTAGAATAGTTTTTATTATATTTATTTTAATTAGTACAGTAAATGTAGAATCGGTTTTATTAAAACAACATAAAAGTTTTAAGGATCTTTCAGCTGAAGCCATCGGGTATTGGAGAGGAGGCGAAAAAGAGAAGGCAATAACTCTCTATAAAAAATCGCTTAAGTTATTTCCTGAAAAAAAATATTCAGCAACAAGAACTCTGGCATTTATGTTTATGAAGTTAGAAAAATTAGAAAAAATGTTTGAAGTATATGAATTTGGACATTCTCATGAATTATACTATCCCTTTTATATAAAATCAGGACCTATGTCAAAATTAATGAAACATGACAGATTTAAAAAAATTTATAAGAAGAACAATGAACTGATTAAGCTGGCAGAAAGACAAACAGAACCCCTCTGGGAAATTAATATTCCTAAAAATCATGATAAATTAAGAACTTATCCTCTGATTGTAGTTCTACATGGCTGGAGTGGCAGTTTAAAAACAGTAAAAACGATGTGGATATCAGAAAAACACAAAGATAACATGATTATTGTCTATCTACAGTCATCTCAACTTGCAGGGATAGAAGCTTATAAATGGGATGATATTAATAAAACTCAAAAAGATGTTTTAAATGTTCTGGATATTGTAAAATCTAAATACAAAATTAATACTAAACAAATATTAATTGCAGGTTTTTCCCAGGGAGGAGCAGCAGCAATTAAATTAGTCATTGAAAATAGGATTAAAGTTTCAGGTTTTATTGCTCATTGTCCCGGAGGTGAATTTATAAATAAACTTGATCCTTCTAATCTCAAAAATGCTGTACAAAAAGGGATAAAAGGTATCGTGCTTTCCACCGAAAATGATCATAGTAAGGAGTTACAAAAAAATATCATCAAACAATTTGAAGCTGCGAAATTTAAACACAAATATATTGAGATCAAAGGGATCGGTCACTGGTATCCTAAAGATTTTTCAAAATATCTTGATAATGCAATAGATTTTTTAATGCAAAATAAGAGAAACAATTATAAAAAATAATTTTCTGTTAAACTTTTAATGATTAGATACGTATCATTATAATCATAAAATAAATTAAATGAGGTGAAAGATGATTAAGAAATTTGTACTATTTAGTATCGCACTAACACTTATAACAGGTATAAGTATTGATGCAAAAACAAAAACTGAGTTGAAAAAAGAGGACATATCAAAAAAGGAAATCAGGCTCATTCCATTAAGAGATTTCTTTAAAAACCCTGATAAAACTTCATTTCAACTCTCTCCAAATGGTCAGTATATAGCTTTTATGAAACCCTGGAAAAAAAGGCTGAACATCCATATTCAAAAAATCGGAGAAGAGAAGAAAGTAATAAGGATAACTGAATCCACGAAAAGAGATATTGCTGGTTATATGTGGGCAAATAATAACAGAATAGTCTATATCCAGGATAAGGGTGGAGATGAAAACTTTCATGCTTATGCAGTAAATATAGATGGATCAAATCCAAAACAACTGACTCCTTTTGATAAGGTAAGAGTGCAGCTTATTGATAGACTTGAAAACAGTAAAGACGAAATGTTGATCGGTTTAAACAAGAGAAACCCCAGAATTTTTGATGTTTATAGAATAAATATAAATACAGGAAATATGAAGATGATTGCTGAAAATCCCGGAAATATCCAGGGATGGGTAACAGATAATGATGGAAAATTGCGTGTAGCAATAACATCAGACGGAGTTAACCAGAGTTTGCTTTATAGAAAAACTGAAAAAGATAAGTTTAAATCTATTATAACGACTAACTTTAAAGATGCAATATCCCCACTGTTTTTTACTTTTGACAATAAAAATCTCTATGTATCCTCTAATCTAAATAGAGATAAAAGAGCTATCTATGAGTATGACATTGAGAATGGAAAAAACATTAAACTAATCTATGAAGACAAAGATGTAGATGTTACATCCCTACTTACTTCAAAGAAGAGAAAAATTATAACCGGTGTTGCATATACAAAAGCAAAACGAAGTTATCACTTTTTTGATAAACAGAGAGAAGCGCTTCAGACAAATCTTGAAAAGAGACTTCCTGGATATGAAGTTGCAATATCAAGTATGAGCAAAGATGAAACAAAGGTATTAGTTAGAACATATAGCGACAAATCTAAGGGTGCTTACTACTACTATAATGTAACAAAAAATAAATTAAAAAAACTGATTGATGTTAGCCCCTGGTTAAATGAAAAAGAGATGTCTGACATGAAACCGATCAAGTATCAATCAAGAGATGGTTTAACTATTCACGGATATCTAACTCTTCCAAGAAATGTAAAAGCAGAAAAATTACCAGTTATTATAAATGTTCATGGTGGCCCCTGGGCGAGAGATAATTGGGGATTTAATTCAGAAGTTCAATTTCTTGCAAATAGAGGATATGCCGTATTACAGATGAATTTTCGTTCATCTACAGGTTATGGAAAAGAGTTCTGGCAAAAAGGATTTAAACAATGGGGACTCACAATGCAGGATGATATTACTGATGGTGTAAACTGGCTCATCAAAAAAGGGATAGCTGATCCAAAAAGAGTTGGTATTTACGGTGCTTCTTATGGCGGATATGCAACCCTGGCTGGATTAGCATTTACTCCTGATCTTTATGCCTGTGGTGTAGATTATGTTGGTGTTGCAAATTTGTTCACCATACTTAAATCACTTCCACCATATTGGGAATTGGGAAGAAAGATGTTTTATGAGATGATGGGAGATCCTGTTAAAGACAAAGAATTGCTAGAAAAAGTATCACCTGTATTTCATGCAGATAAGATCAAGGCACCTCTCTTCATTGCACAGGGAGCAAAAGATCCAAGAGTAAAAAAAGATGAATCTGATCAAATGGTAGCAGCTTTAAAAAAGAGAGGCATTGATGTTCCATACATGGTCAAAGACAATGAAGGACATGGCTTTAGAAATGAAGAAAACAGATTTGATTTTTATGAGGCAATTGAACCTTTTCTTGCTAAATATCTTGGCGGAAGAACAGAAAAAAAAGAAGTAAAATAAGTTTTACTAAATTTTAAGATAAAAAAGACCGGTAGTTCTCTTCCGGTCTTTTTTTTTATATTATTCTTTATTATATTTTACGAATATGACATTAAATATATATTTTATAATTACCAGCAATCAATCAGAGAACAAATAAGAGAAAAAAAAATAGAAAACTTCCCTAAAATCAATTACATTTTTTTCAAATAATTCAAATTTAGATAAATTTATCAACTAACCTAACTTATATTAGCTTATATTAAACTCCAGGATTATAAATATCAATAAGATTAAAATTAGAAAGATATATTAGAGATAAAAAACTAAATAAAAAATAGTTGTTTAATTATTTTTTTTGGAGTATGATTTTTTGGGATGTATTAAAACTCCAGTGCATATTTAGGAGAGAGGTGTAGATATGATTATAAAACTTGACAGAACAGGATCTATTGAAGGTTTTCAGAGTATACTTGATGAAGTATCTAAAGATGTCAGAACAAAAGGTATATTGATAATGGCTTGCAGTAATAACGGATTCATACCTGAATCAGTGGATAAAATTTTACAGACAATCCCCCAACCTCTTTTCGGAGGCATTTTTTCTGAAATAATATATGGTAAGGAAAAGCTGCAGAAAGGAGTAATCGTTGCCGGCCTTACTAAAGAAATTGATGTTCATATAGTTCCAGATTTGAGTAATAAAACAATTGACTTTGATGAAGTAGTCAATGATATTTTTCCAGAGCAGGTAAATGCAAAAACGATGTTCGTATTTGTCGATGGTTATTCCAGCAGAATCAACAGTCTCATAGAAGCCTTTTTTAATATCCTGGGTTTGGGACTTAACTATATTGGTGGTGGTGCAGGATCTATAAATCCCGACGCATTAGACATGCAGCAAAAGCCATGTCTTTTTACGAATAATGGATTAATTAAGGATAGTGCAATATTAGCCCTGACAGATATAGAGAGCGGAATAGGCGTAAGGCATGGATGGCATAAAATAAGCGGTCCCTATAAGGTAACTGAGACTGAAGATAATGCCGTCAAATCGATTGACTGGAAACCAGCATTTGAGGTATATAGTGATATTGTAAAGAAGCATTCAGGAAAAACGATTAACAGTGAAAATTTTTTTGATATAGCAAAATGCTATCCATTCGGGATGGGTAAACTGTCAAAATCAGAACGAATAGTCAGAGACCCTTTTACAGTTGATGAAAAAAAATCTATAATTCTGGCTACTGAAATCCCCCAGGAATCATTTGTTGATGTTCTAACCGGTGATCCGAAGTCGATTGTTGAAGCTGCGAATGAAGCCTATAATTGCGCACAGGATTCTTATAAGAGTTCCTCTTCCGAAAAAACTATTCTTTTAATTGATTGTATTTCAAGGGCTCTTTATCTCGGAGATAAGTTTCTGGATGAAATTAAGGCAGTTTCAGAAGAGGGTACACCACTTATCGGTGCACTTTCGATGGGAGAAATAGCAAATAACGGGCAGGAATATCTGGAATTTTTCAATAAGACCTGTGTCGTTGGAGTTCTATCAGACTAATGACATATTCCACAGAGCAAATACAGATTTTTTATGAATTTGCTATGTCAATAGGCACAAGTCTCGACCTTAAAACAATGCTGAGAAAAAGTCTATCAACTATTCTGAGAAAGCTACACTGTTCTGTCGCAGCTGTGCATTTTTTTAAAGAGGACAAAAACGGTACATATAGTTTTGAGCAGATTTTTTCAATTCCCAGGGATACAGAAAGAATTAAAGAATATAAAGATGCCATGAAACAAATTCCTGTAAAAATTAAGCAGGATCAATTTTCTGATTTCAGAGAAAGTCTACCAATCATAGAAAAGGCTTGTAAAGGAAAATTTTTCCATATATTTGAACTGCCAGGTCTTGGACTGGTTGTTTTACTGAAAGATAATCTGGACATTGACTCTCTAATATTAAAATCCTTAAAGCCGATTTTTATCAAACTTGCAGAGGCATGCAAAGCCTGTCTGCAGAACGAAGAGATCAAGAGAGAAATTGAAAAACATAAACAGATGGAAGAAAAATTGAGAGAGAGCCGGGAACAATTACAGGCTATAATGGATAATACTACTGCTGTTATCTATCTGAAAGATATTGAAAGCCGGTATATTCTTGTCAATAATCAATTTGAAAAGCTTTTCAAAATTTCTAATAAAGATTTAATCGGAAAAACAGATCATGACATTTTTCCAAAAAAAATGGCCGATGCTTTTAAGGAGAACGATAAAAAAGCAATTGAAAATCGAGGTCCTATAGAAATAGAAGAATTCGCTCCTCAGGAAGATGGAGTACACACATATATATCCGTTAAGTTTCCATTATATGATTCTGAAGGTGAAATTTACAGAATATGTGGTGTTTCTACAGATATCACTGATCGTAAAGAAGCTGAAGCAGTATTAAAAAAGGCTCACGATCAGCTGGAGACACGAGTGAAACAACGGACGGTCCAACTTAAGAAATCTGAAGAAAGTTATCGTTCGATTTTCGACAATGCCAATGATGCTATTTTCATTCATGATATAAAAACCGGGTCTGTATTGAATGTTAACAAAAGTATGCTGAATATGTACAAGTTTGAAAACAAAAAAGAAGTTGTAGGTTCTTTTGTTGGTAAGTTGGGCTCTGGAATAACTCCAAATACCAGAAAAGAAGCCGAAAAATGGATCAGAAAAGCTGCACAGGGCAAACCACAGTTATTCGAATGGCATGCGAGAGATAAGAATGGGAGATTGTTCTGGGTCGAAGTTCATCTTAAAAAGGTTGCTGTAGGTGGTGAAGATAGAATACTTGCAATTGTCCGGAATATTGACCTACGAAAAAAAGCAGAAGAATCACTGAAGTTCAGTGAGAATATGTTATCACAGATTATCGAGGCATGGACCAGTACAATCTGGTTTCTTGATAAAGAAGGTAGAGTGATTCATTTGAATGAAGCGGCATGCAGGGTGACCGGCTGGAAGAAGGAAGAAACAATAGGTAAAACAGTTATGGAACTGATTCCCGGGGAGGAATCAAAATTAAAACATAACCAGTCTCTGGAAGTGATGGCTGCAGAAAAACCTATGCTGAATATTGTCGAAAGCTTCATAGGCCCGGACAGCAAAACGTATTGGGTGACAACCGATAAAGTTCCATATTTTGATGAATATCATAAAGTACAGGGAATTTTTATCTTCGCAACCGATATTACAGCCGTGAAGGAAGCAGAGAGAAAACTAAAGGAAAATGAAAGCAGACTGGCAGATACTCAGAAAATTGCCCGCCTGGGAAGCTGGGTATTTAATGTTGAAGAACAACATCTCTCCTGGTCGGATGAAACATTCCGTATCGCAGGTCTCCAACCCCGGGACGAAGCACCAAGTTTTGAAGAATATCTTTCTATACTGCACCCGGATGATGTCCCCCTCATCCAGAAGAACCTTAAAAATGCCATGCAGGGCGAATCATATGAAATTGAGCTTCGGCATATACGGCCTGACGGTACATATAATTATACATTAACCCGGGCAGAACCTGTTATTATAGAAGGGAAAGTCACTAAGCTCCTTGGTTCGGTAATCGATATAACTGAGCGTAAGCGGGCAGAGGAGGAACTGAGAAAAGCCAAGGAAGAGGCGGAGATGGCCAACCAGGCGAAGAGTACCTTCCTGTCCAACGTCAGCCACGAACTGAGAACACCGCTTAATGCAATTTTAGGATATACGCAGATATTTAAAAAAAATGACAATCTTATGAATGTTCATGGGAGACAGATCGAGACAATCCACAGCAGCGGCGAACATCTCCTGACTATGATCAACGACATTCTCGAACTTTCAAAAATCGAGGCCGGCAAGCTCGAACTGCTGCCTGTAAAATTTCATCTCCCGGAAATGCTATCCACTCTTGTGGATATAATAAAGATCCGCGCAAAGATGAAAGGTCTGGAATTTGTCTTTAATGGAGGGAAACATCTTCCCATAGATGTTACAGCAGATGTGAAAAAGCTGCGGCAAGTCCTGCTCAATCTTCTAAGTAATGCAGTTAATTTCACCAACTCTGGAAGAGTTATATTTAACGTGAAAAAACTTTTTTCTAAAGAGAGGAGCGGAAAGTCCTTTCATCACATCAGATTTCAGGTCGAGGACACTGGATGCGGGATCCCGGAAGACAGTTATGAAGAAATTTTCCTACCATTCCAAAGAGTGGCAGAAACAAAAATAAGAAGCGAAGGGACCGGTCTGGGACTAACAATTAGTCGTAGTATTGTAAATATGATGGGTGGAAATCTCCAATTTAAAAGTGAGATTGAGAAAGGAACCACCTTTTGGTTCGATATTGAGCTTCAGGCTACAGACAGATCTAAGAAAAAAACACCACATATGAGAGAAATCACGGGTTATGAAGGCAAGGCTCAAAACATACTGATTATAGACGATAATATACATAATCGAGAGTTCTTAAAAAAGATGCTTCAGCCTTTGAATTTTAATGTTTTCGAAGCGGAGAGCGGCATTGAAGGATTGGCTGAACTTAAAAGAAGAAAATTCAAACTTGTTTTACTCGATCTAATTATGCCTGGGATGAGTGGTTTTGAAGTGGCTAGTCATATTAGGAAAGATAAGAGATCGAACAATATCGCAATTATCGCTGTTTCTGCAAGTGTGGATAAGATTACCATAAACAAGGCACTTTCGTCAGGTTGCAACGATTTTCTTTCAAAGCCTGTCATGTTCAATACACTTCTATATAAAATAAAAGAAAATTTAGATATCAATTGGGAATACGATAACACAATAAAACCACTTATTGAAAAAACTCTTTTAAAAGAAGAAAGCAATTACTCCTACCCATCACAAAATGATCTGAAAAAACTTCTCGAACTGGCGCTAAAGCAGAACATCTCTCTTTTCAAAGATGAGTTAAAACTGATTGAAAAAAAGAGCAGTAATTATGAACAATTCGTTCATGCGTTTAGATCCCTACTATATATTTTTGATTTTGAAAGTATAAAAGTTTTACTGGAATCTCATATAAAGAAAATAAAAAAATGAATACCATTCAAACAGAAAATAAAAGAGATCGAATTCTTATTATAGACGACAACCCTAACAATCTGAATGTGCTTATTGAACATTTGCACAGTTATGAAATTTCTGTCGCTCTAAACGGTAAAGATGGGATCAAACTTGCACACAATATCAATCCAGATCTTATTCTTCTTGATGTCATGATGCCGGGTATCGATGGCTTTGAAACCTGCCGAAGATTGAAAGAAGATGAATCCATCAGTGATATACCAATTATTTTTCTGACGGCTCTTGAAGACATGGAAAACAAACTCAAGGGTTTTCAAGTGGGGGGAGTGGACTATATAACAAAACCTATCAAGTTTGAGGAAGCACTCGCCCGAATAAATGCTCATCTCACAATCCGAAGGCATGAAAAGGAACTTGAGCGAAAGAACAAGCTTATTTTGGAACAGGTCCGCCAGCTTGATTATCTGGCCAGAACAGACTCATTGACAAAACTGCCGAACCGTCGTGATTTTATGGAACATGCAAACATGGAAATGTCACGCTATAAACGAAACGGCAGTCCATTTTCAATAGTTATGATCGATATTGATTTTTTCAAAAAAATCAATGATGCTTTCGGACATGAATGTGGAGATTATGTGCTTGTAGAAACTGCTGAATGCATAAGAAAAAATCTGCGAACACATGATCATATAGCTCGATGGGGAGGAGAGGAATTTATAATTTTACTACCCGAAACAGAATCGGAAGGAGCAGTCGAAGTCGCTGAAAAAATTCGCTGTCAAATTCAGGATGACCAATTCATATTTGGGAGCTACTGTCCCGAAGTTCGTCTTACTTTAGGTGTAAGTGCAATAGAATCAGGCAAAACGCTTCAAGATTGTATCAGGATGGCTGACCAAGCCCTTTATCGTGGAAAAAAATCAGGGCGTAACAAGGTCGTAACAGCAAAGAAACATTCAAAAAATCAAAAATAAGATTAACATCAATCATATTTTTATATACATTATCCAAAAAAAAACTTTTATTCTCGTAAATTTCACATAAAAAGATGTACTAAGTTATAAATACTAGGAAATTTTACTTAATTTATCAAAATGAGAAAAATTACCTATTATAATGAGACAAATAATATGGTTAAATCATGTATAAAAAAGGAGGTAATAATGAGAAAAAAAGTTTTCTATATTGTATTAACAATTATTGTATTTCAACTATCAAGTTTGGCAAATTTGTCCAAAAATATCCGTGTAGAAGATGTTATTAAAAAATGTGCTGAGGCCATGGGTGGAATAGAAAAAATCAACTCTATTAAATCAATCCGGTTATCTGTAAAATATCAAGGTCATAAACACGTTAATTTTTACGATATTAAACGTCCGAATTTTTACAAAACCACCAGTGATAATAATTCCAACTCCATGATATTTGATGGCAAGAGAGCCTGTTTCTTTAAAAGCAAGAATGAAAAATCAATTAAAGAGATGATAAAAAAAAAGGAGATGTCTGATTTTGTTGCTGAACCTGGATTTTTCACTTTTTATTTCTTTGACTTTCCCACAAAGTATATCGGGACAAAAAACATTAACAATCAGAAGACCTATCATCTCAGCGTTGAAATGCCATTTCAAGTCCTGATGCATTACTATATTGATTGCAATACAAACTTGCTAAAAAGGACTGTTGCAGATGTAATAATGAATGGCAATAAAATCAAATGGATCAGGGATTATACAAATTATAAAAACGTTGATGGGATATTATATCCTCATGCATTCACCTGGTATCATGACATATCAGAAAAAACTAAAATCCCTAAAACTGCTGTTATAAAGAAGGTTGAATTTAATGTAAATTTTAAAAACAATCATTTTACTATTCTAGAAGATTCAAACAGAATTGCAGTTGAAAAGTTTTTCGGCAAAGAAAAGAAAACTGGTTTTAAGCTATCTCCCAACGGCAGTTATATCTCTTTTTTAGAACATTCTGGATTAAGCAAATCAATTATAATTCAGGATATTAGAGAAAAAGAGCAATTTCAGTCAATATATGAGACAAAAGATAATATTTATAAATATTACTGGGTAAATAACACTCAATTGGTTTTTTCAAAAGCACCAGAGGGAAGTAGAGAGTATAAAATCTATTCAATTGATATTAATAGCAAAAAGGTAATATGCCTGACTAATTTTACGAAGACAAGATCTAAAATAATATTTATAAATTCCAAAAAAAAAAATGAGATCATGGTCAGCACAAATAAATCTGAGGTATATAGAATAAATATTAATACTGGAAATAAACAACTTGTATACAAGGGATCAGAAAAATCTCCACGAATTTATTCATTTCATATTGATAATTCCGGTAATCTAAAATTGGCCAGAACATACAGTAGTCTAATGATCTATAATTCTCAAAAGAATAATTTTGAAAATCTGATAACCCTTAAATTGCAGGAAAGATTTATGCCTAAGTTCTTTTCAGAAGACAATGAATATGTCTTTGCTTATTCTTCAGTTGGCCGTGATAAAGTGGCTATTGTAAAATACAACCTAAAAAATAAAAAAGAAGTAAAAGTTCTATTAAAGGATCCGAATTATGATCTTTTTTCATATGAAGAGCGAAATGATTCAATATTTCCAACATCAAATTTTTATTATTCCAGTGTTAAAAAAAAATTACTTTATGCTTATTTCTGTGCCGATAAATTTAAAAAACATTTTTTTGACAGTGATTTCAAATCAATTTCAGAAAAAATCAAAAACAAAATTGGAGATTATCCCTTTTCAGTTGAATCATTTTCAAAAAATTTTGAACAATTTATCATCAAAGTTTTCAGCGATAAGATAAAAGGATCATTTTATCTAGTAGATAGAAACACAGGAAGTATAAAGCCAATTCACAAACATAGTTCATGGATCAGTAAAAATGAATTAGCGCAAACTAAACCATTCAGTTATTCAGCAAGAGACGGCCTTAATATTCATGGATATTTAACAAAGCCCAATCTGGTAGAAGCAAAGAAACTTCCTCTTTTTGTCTCAGTGCATGGTGGCCCAACATTAAGGGATACGCCCGGTTATAATGATATAACCCAATTATTTGCCTCTGAAGGGTATCTTGTTTTTCAGGTAAATTACAGGGGCTCTCAAGGATATGGACAGGATTTTACCAAAGCAGGATATAAACATTGGGGCAGGAAGATAAATGATGACGTAATTGACGGGATTAACTGGCTTATTAAAAGAGGCATGGTTGATAAATCAAAAGTTGCAATCTATGGTTTCAGTTCAGGAGGTCACGTCGCAATTTCAGCAATTGTTAATAATCCGAACCTATTCGCCTGCAGTATCAGTATAAGCGGAAATGTAAATCTGATTTCATCATTTAAACTCTTCTCCCAGGGCTTCAGGTTTAAATGGGGAGATCCGGATAAAGACAGAGATATATTAACTGAAAACTCGCCAATTTACCACATTGAGAAAATTAAAACTCCTTTAATGATGGTCAATGGGAAGAAGGATACTTCGATACCAATTTTGGAAGTTGATGATTTTGTAAAAAAACTCAAAAAAAGAGGAAATGAAGTGGAGTATTTAAGATTTGAAAACGATGGCCATGTTATGATATATAATAATGAGATAAAGAAAGATGTTTTTAAAAAAATACTTGATTTTCTTGAAAAACATATGACTAATTAAGCTTAAAATATAAGACAAATGTAAGCGGTTAACTACCGCTTACATATTCTGTAATAATTCAAGTGAAAGAGTGTCTTAATTGCACAATTTATTAGGGATTTCTTTTTATATCGCAAATATAATTGTTATCAGAATTCCTTTGATTTGAATCCAGTTGTTAACACCTTAACTATAAAAGGGCTGGTAGTAAATAATTTCGCAGCATATCGAATGAAAAATCCTGCTGAAAAAAGTTTCCATTTGTAAATACGACTATTGCATCCAATGACGGCAGAACAAAAATATATTGACCTCCCCAACCAACGGCGGCATAGGAATCAATCAGACTAGTTCCAATTTGAAACTTGTACAACCACCATGTATAACCGTAATCGCCACCTTCAGATAGTGGAATCTGGTTGTTTATTGACTCTGACACCCAACTCTTTGATATAACCTGTTTACCCTTCCATACCCCTCCATTTAAATACAGTTGACCAAATTTCGCCATATCCCTTGGTCTGAGAGCCAGTCCGCCATGAGATCGGATATCTCCAGATTCCCAATCATTCCAATGATAATCAGTAATCCCCAAATCATTAAACAAGGTATTTTCAGCAAATTTATCTATATAAATGCCAGTGCATTTTTTAATAATTCTACCTAGAAGAACTATATTTGCACTGCTATAATTCCATTTCAATCCTGGATCATTAACCATCTCCTGTTCCAATCCCCATTTAACCGGATCCGGACTATGAAGCATATGGTAATGAGAGTTATTTGTACTGCCTATTGCTGTAGAACTTTCATCATAATAGAGTCCTGCTGTCATTGTTAGAAGATTTTTAATCGTAATTAAATCCTTATTATTGGACCAGTCAATATCAGTATATTCAGAAAAATATGGGAAAATATAGCTATCAACACTCTCAAAATATCTCTGATCATAGGCAATCCCAATTAATCCCGAAGTTATACTCTTAGTAACTGAAGCGTTATGATGCAGCACATTCCAATCATACTCTACCTCAATATCTTTATCATCAGTACCTGTGAAGTACTCTTCAAAAACAAGTGCTCCTCCTTTAACAATGAGAATGCTATTGACATCATTATAGTGACCTTTATTAATTTCAGCCATCAATGAAGTAAGTTTCTGCAAATCAATCGACTGATTCGTTATTGAATCTGTTTCCCAACCATCTCCACGGTTTACTGGTTGTGTATAAATATATCCTTCAGGAACAATAGTATCAGGACCATTGGTATCTTCTGTTTGACACCCAATTAAAAATATAATTCCAATTGACAAAACGATAATTTTTTTTTGAATATTCTTAAACATTTTTTTCTCCTAAAATTTAATTTCTTTAATTTCTTTAGTTTATTTAGTTTATTTAGTTTTAAAGCTTCTGATAATACTTTCACTTATCAAGCCCTCTTTTTTTTTTGCAATTATTTTCCAATAATAGGTTGTATCAGCTTCCAGCCCGGAAATAGTTTGAGAGAAGACAAATGGCACTTCTGGTTGGGTAATTTCTCCACCATTATTTACATTGCAATTTACAAAAAAAAGAGATATACAAATTAAAACAATGAACATCATGATCATCTTTTTCTTTCGTACAATTTCTCCTAAAAAAAGAAAACTGCCAAAATAAAAAAAAGAGCCACTATTTAATAGCGCGACTCCAGTATTATCAGAATTTAAATTCACTGCATTTGATAAATCAGCATTTTTTGAATAAACTAGAGTATATTCACTATAAGGATCACCATAACAACTGAATGTGACATTTTGAGAGTCAATTATTGCACCTTTAGCAGGAGATAATAATTTTATTTTTGAAAAATAATCAGGTAGCAAATAAGTTTTTTTACCCCTATTGAGTTCATCAAATATATTGAACTTAATAAATTCGTCAAAATTATGGTTATTATAATAATAAATATCACCTTTCTGAAGTTCATAAACATTTGAATATTTTGTCTGGGATTCCTCATAGTCCACATGAACGCTATCCAGTATTCTTCTACATAGATCAAGTGATGGAGTTTCTTTTTTAAGCATTTCTGTTGCAGTACTATATCTGGAACAGGGATACATGCCCCTCTCTGGATGATTTAACAAAAAGTTTGTTGAAACCATATAACTCTTCTCCTTCCATATCACATCCAGATCCTCTCCACCCCATTCAATTACTACTGCGTTTCCTGATTTATCTGCTACTAAAACCCGGTTCTGCTTAAAATTTTCCATATTATAACTAAAAAAGAAGGAGATTGCTTCATCTATGCTGGCACATTTTTTTAACATTAATTCCGGTTTTATATATCTTCCAGGATAAGTTGGTCTATCAGATTTTTCCTTCCAGCCATTCTCAGGTACATAAAACCAGTCACAAAATAATCCTTTCTCATTAATCCCGCCCATACTAATATTCTGCTGATTAAATCCAACAAGTAAACATCCATATGTTGTAGACGTTTCTGGAACAATTTTTATTACAGTATCATTATAACCTGTAAAATAATCCTCATTATTGCCAATTAAAACGCTATGGCCATTCTTTACGACAAATCCTGTGCAGGTAAACATATAAGAGCCACATAAAGCACAAAACAATAAAATCCAAATACTAATTTTTTTCAATTTCTTCTCCTTATCAATATGATAATATTGTTCCAAATAGAATTATATAAACTTAAGTCACAAACCTCAATTTTTTAGAAAAACCAGATGATTGTTCCTAATTTCCTGTAAATAGTGTTCTGACTATTGTCTCACTATTGAAGTCATCGCCTGTTTTAGCAAGTATTTTCCAGTAATATGTTGTATCTGATTGAAGATTATCAATTGTCGCAGAAAATTCAGTAACTCCCAGCTTTGGTGAAGATTTATCCAGATCACCCTCATTATTCTGGCAAGAACTCAAAAATCCAATTATTAAAAATGGAATTAATATTCTAAGTATCCATTGTTTTTTAGACCCATTTCCGCTTGCAATAGAGAAATAACCAATACAAAAAAAACTTATCCCTGAAAAATTGAGAGCATAGTAAGCCGAATTATCCACTTCAATGATATCATCGTTTATGAAGTCTGGATCTTTGGAATAGTGAATTTCATATATTGAATCTGTTTTTCCATTCCATTGAATAATCACACTATTTGAATTAATTGTCTCTTCATTTCCAGGTGAAATGTTTTCAATATTAGAAAAAAGTTCAGATATACGAAACTCCATACCGCCTTTGGTCTTTAGTTCCTCCCTAAGATCTACTTTTATGAATTCATTAAAATTTTGATTTGAGAAGAGATAAACTATTCTATTTTTTAAATCATAGACATTGGAGTATATGGTAATACTTTGTTTAACTGCATTAAGAATAGAGTTAAAGAACTCTTTTGATATTTCCACAGAGTTCTTTTCAAACATTTCTACCGCCTTATTATATCGCGGGCATGGATAATAGCCAAGTTCTGGATTTGATTGATAAAAATTTGTCACCACTTGATAAGACTTATCTTTGTGGAGAATTATATCACCCTCTAGAATTGCTGAAGAATTAAATCGGTCACCCACCATTAATTGATAATCTGCCATGTTCTGACTGGCTAAATTGTATAAACTAAACATTTCAATAACTTCATCTACTGAAGAGCATTCTTCCATGGCTGCTCGCATAAGAATGCCTTCAAAGTCAGGTTTAGTCAGAGAGCCTGTTATTTCAAAATGAGGAGTTGCCAGACCATCAAAAAAAAGTCCCTGTTCATTCATTCCCCCTTGAGCAAACTTATTTCCAAAGCCAAAAAAAACATTCCCATATTCACCGGGACCTTGTCTAGTAAACCACATGAATGTATTTTTATCAGTATAATCTTCATTATTACCAGCTAATATATTTTTCCCATCAGAAGCATAAAATACTGAACAGCTCCAAGCGGAATTGTAAAAAACAGATAAAAACAATAACATTAGTAAAAATCTGAAAAACATTTTCATTATCCCTCCGTAAAAAGTTTTATTTACTAAAATAGTATTAATATGAATTTAATTCAATAAACTTAAGTAACAATTTACATATAAAAACAGACTTTTTGCTAATTAATACTGGGTAAGTCCTTCTTTTATACTCAACTATACTTTAATTAAACTTTTATTATGAGTTTTTCCTGAATGGCTTGAAGATTTTTTTAGAACAGCCAGGGCTATTTTTTATGTTCATATCTCTCTAATTGATTTGAATTATTTTGATTGTAAAAAACAGATTTGTTTATTTATTCAGTATTCTTTTTCTTAACCAGAATAACACCAAATATTATTATAATTGCTGCAATAATAATTTTAATATTTATTTGTTCATCTAATAAGAACCATCCCAGGAATAAAGCAAGAATTGTATTAATATAAGAATGGGTAGAAACAAGAGATATAGGAAGGTTTGTAACCGCGTATATATATGCCCCATATCCCAGAATGGATGCGATAAATACTAAATACAGAAAGGCTAAGAAACTATTGGTTTGAAAAACAAATCTTTGCTGTTCGCCAAGCAAAAGTCCAATGATTGTCTGTCCTAGACCCGCAATCAGCATTTGTATAGCAGCTCTCATAAATGGTGGAACACTTGTCTGCTTATATTTGGAATAAATAGTTCCAGTTGTCCAGGTTATCATTGAAACAAACAAAAATATAAGGCCGATAATATCCTGTCCCTTAAACATTGTATCAAAATCATTTAAAAAAATGAGTGAAACACCTGAGAATCCCAAAAAAAGTCCGAACAGTGTTTTCAAACTTAATTTCGGACTTTGAGGAAGTAACATTAGGACACCATACATTACAAGAGGTTCTGCTGAAAGAATCAAGGCTGTTAAACTGCTGTTAATCCACTGTTCTGCCGCGACGACCAGTCCACTCGATATCCCTAAAAGTAACACTCCCGGGATTGCTACATGAATTAATTCATCTTTTGGAGGTAACTTTACCCCCTTTATTTTTAAAAACACAAGAAAAATGAAACCTGCTGAAATCCACCTTAAACCATTAAATAGCATTGGAGGCAGATCTTCTACCCCAACTCTTATTGCCAAATAGTTAGTCCCCCATATTATACAAACTAAGATCCAGGCTAAATATGCCTTAAAACTAGATTTTTTTTTCATATAAATAACAGGTACCTTTTTTTAACTCAATAATACCTCTAAATTTAAAATTCAATTTTTTATATAAATTATTTGCGGGAATGTTATTAATATAAACTGAAAGTCTAATTGATTCAATTCCCATTTCCTTAAGCATATTTTCAATAAGCACCATTCCAGTTTTTGAATACCCCTTACCCTGTCTTGAAGGATCGATCATTAACTTATGAATGACTTTAAAATCCTGATATACCCATTCTCCTTTAAGATATTCCACGCTCATTTCTTCATCGACTGTAACACAACCAATAAGGCCTTCACTATTAAAAAATGAGTAATGATTCCCGAGGGAGATGTCTTTTTCAAAATCCTGTTTAGTAGGGTAAAACCTATCCCAAAAATCAAACCCTTTTTTTTGAATATTATTTATACACAAGTCTGCAAGTTTTGTTATATCAAAAAGATCATTAACATCTGTTTTCTTCATATACATAAATTAATTTCCTCATATCATTTTTATTTTTATAATAAGTTTTTACTGGGTAACTTATATTTCTTATAATTTATAATAAAATAGATTATAAAGTTCTTATACAAATAAATCAATAATAAATAAGCTGAAACTACTCTGTTCAAAACAGTAAAGATAAATTTAAAATCTGATTCCTATTCCTACTGCTGATAATAAACCACCAAGTTTTACTGAATTATTGTCATACTTTTTAGTTCCATGAAGATATCCCAACTTAAAATCGATAAAAAACAATTTATTAATATTATAAATAACACCTAAATCTAATCTAAAACCGAGTGCAGAGTCAGAAATTGTTTCAGACAGACCATCCTCTTTAAAGTTAAAAAAGACGATTCCGCTATTAATAAAAGACTCAATTCTACCAAAAATTGTTTTTTTAAATCCAAAAGCCAATGAAAAGAAGCTCTGTTTTGAAAGCAATTCAAGATCTTTGCCTCCCATTAGAGTTATTACAGAATTTTTTTTCATAGACCCGAATCCACTCATAACATATAGATTCCGGTTAAAAAAATAATTAAAAGTAAACTCGGGCAAGATGCTGCTATTACCATAGATTTCTTTGAAATTGCTATCAGCATTAGAGAAATTTACAGCACTAATTTTTATTACAAATTTTCCATTTTTCATTTCGGCTGAAACTAAGAATGAGGATATAAAGATTATTATCAGTATTATAAGAATATTTTTTTTTCTCATTTTTATCTCCTTTTTAAAGATTTGTTTTTTTAGATCTTCCAATGACTTTGCCTAAGCTATCAATAACTTCAGCAGTATAAGTATAGGTATTCCAATTATCAATATATTGGTTCAGATAAATGTGACCATCACCATTAAATCCTGAATAATCCACCCGTTTAAGGACATAAAATAGACCATCCATTAGAGACTCCCGACAAATCTGTACAGTTGCAAACTTTTGAGTTTTATAATTCGGTACCTCAACTTTTATTTCTGCGATATCTCTATTAATAATCCACCCATTTATTACCTTCTTTTTTATTTCTAAATTTATGTCTACTTCTGATTTATACGGGGAGAGATTCTTGTCAAGTTTCACTATAACACAATCTCTTGTACCATTAAAACTGCTGTCATAGGCATTCTCAGTTACTGGAAATCCAGTTGAATCCGTATGCCCACTTACATAAATATTGCCTTCACTGTCAGAGACTAAACGATACCCCTGATCTGCTGAATATCCTCCAAGAAAAGTCGATTTCAATAGTACAGATAAATCATTATTAAGTTTAACCACAAACATATCGCTTAAGCCAGTATCTCCACTATTAAAGGTGGTGTCAAACGCATTTTCAGTTACTGGAAAATCATATGAGGTGGTTTCGCCAGTAACAATAATATTACCGGATTCATCAATTATTATCCCCCTACCAGCGTCCTGTCCCTGTCCTCCAATTAGAGTCGATGCCAGAAGACTTGTAAGGTTCTCATCAAATCTGGCAATATATACATCCCAGACGCCTTTTAAAAGTCCGCTGTCATATGTTCCTGAAGTTGTCGGAAAATTTGTTGCATTTGTATACCCGGTAATATAAACTGATCCATCATTATTCAATGCAATTGCAAGTGCTTCTTCATCTCCAGCATTCCCGCCAAATAAGGTTGATGATTTTAAAATAGAAAGATCAGGTGAAAGTTTACTGATACAAATGTCACCTGCGCCCTCAAAAGTATTATCATATGCGTCACTGGAACATGGATAATCAGGCGACCATGTCTCTGCACAAATAAAAACATTCTCATCTGAGTCTAAAACAATCGAAGGTCTCCACTCTTCATTATTACCTCCAAGATACGTGGAAGCTATTAGGTTGGTAAGATTATTATTGAGTTTTGAAACAAAGATGTCACCAACCTGCGTTCCGCCATTAAATGTTCTATCAAACCCATTGTCGGTAACAGGAAAATCATCGGATAATGTAAGACCGGTTAAATAAATATTACCACTTTTCCCGATTTTCATATCTATCCGTGGAAAAAATCTTGCCTCATCATCAGATCCACCCAGATATGTTGCCGCATACAGTGTCGTAAGATCATTATCCAGTTTAGCAATAAATACATCTTTACCACCACTGAGAGTTTCTTTATAAGATCCTGTCGTTACAGGAAAATCTTTTGAATCTGTATAACCGGAAATAAATACATCTCCATTTCTATCAATAGCTAATCCCATTCCAAATTCATCTCCGCTGCCACCAATAAAAGTTGATGCAAGCAAAGTAGTTAGATCTTTATCAAATTTTGCAATATACTTATCGGAAATCCCACCATTAAAAGTCTCAGAAAATGACCCGATCGTTGTAGGGAAATCTTGAGAAGAGGTAAACGCACTGACAAAAACATTCCCATTTATATCAGTTGCTACTATAGGTTCATATATTATATCATTATTATTTCCCCCAACAAAAGTTGAGGCAATAAGTGGATCTATAATTAATGTTTTGTGCTTATCATAGTCACCAACAGCAAAGCCATATTTATTTCCCTTTATAATATATGAAACTTTAACTGGGATTTTGTTTTCATCTTTTATTTGATATGCAATAGGTTTTGTTAATGAAACTGTTCCATATTTTGTTTTTATTTCCAATTGCCCGAATCTATTTAAACTTAATCCTAATATTCCCCTAAATCCCATTTTTATATCCTTTGGGTTTGCCCCGGGATTAATATAAAATATTTTTTCAATATTATTACCAGAAGCACTTAGTTTTACATTTATTCCATCAAACACTTCTCCATAATTTAATTTCCTGAAAGCAGGAATATTATTCTTGTGTTTGCTTTTATCCAAACCAGTAAAATATGAAACCTTAGTCAATGCCTTGTCACTTCCTTTAACATTTACAATTTTTGCATTTTCAAAATATTCTTCAAATACAACACCTTCTATTTTATTGTCTTTGTTCTTATTGAAAATTGAATAATAAATGGAACCATTTTTTAAGATGGAAATTTTCCCATTATTAATTTGAGTATAAAATGCCACTTTTTCATCCTTTTGTCCTTGATTTTCAACAAAAGGTATATTTATTTTTGATAACTTTGTTTGATAATCTTTACATTTTTTTGAATTTATTGACCTGTCTAATTTCATCCCATTTACAAACATAGGAATTATGGAAACTATTACTCCTATTAATATAGATTTTAAAAATTTAATTTTGATGTTCATCTATTCCTCCTTTTTTTTTTCTTAAATTCTACTAAATTTAGAATAGACTATTTTTATCCATTTTATTGATTACTTCTATAAACTATTTTCATATTTATCTATTTATAACTTTAGTTTATCAAAATGAAAAATTGCATATTCAATATCTTTATAATTTATATAAAAAAATATTTGGAATTATATATATTAATTTTATGAACTTTTAAATTTAAAGAAAAACTCATTTCTATTTTTTACTTCAGCTTTTTTAAATATATTATATACATGATTTTTAACAGTTCCAATAGAAATAAAAAGATCATCTTCAATCTCTTTATTACTCTTTCCTAAGAGCAGTAAATCCACGACCTCTTTTTCTCTTTTTGAGATATTATAATTAATACAAAGTTCACTAACTGTAATATCTCGTTTTAATCTATTCTGGATCATTTTTACTCTTCTTTTATGTAAGATAAAGAATAAGGTCATCATTAATAAAAAAATAATTGTTTTAAACCACCATGTTTTCCAATATGGGGGTGTAATAATAATCTTAATAGAGACTCCTTTCTTATTCCAGAGCCCATCATTATTTGCTCCTTTAACTCTAAAATTGTACGAGCCATGCGGAATATTGGTAAATGTTGCAACTCTATTTTCTGAACCTGTATAAATCCACTCTTCATTAAATCCTTCCAATTTATATGCATATCTGTTTTTTTTTGGATTATTAAAATCAAGTGCAGCAAATTCAAATGAGAAGACTATATCTCTATAGGAAATTACTATTTCTTTTGTGCTTGAAATAGGTTTGTCCAACTTAACAGGTTTATTAAATTTTTTAAAACTGGTTAGAACAATTGATGGTATATGAGAATTATTTTTAAGATTTTCTGGTAAAAAATATGAAAACCCATTAAGTCCACCAAAATACAAGTATCCATTCTTATCTTTATAGTACGAACCACTATTGAATTCATTACCCTGGAGTCCATCCTTCTCATAATAATTGATAAATTTTTCTGTTTCTGGATTAAATTTTGACAGACCATTATTGGTACTAATCCATATATTTTTTTTATCTCCAAGTATTCCATATATATTATTATTACATAATCCATTCTTTTCAGTATAACACATCCACTTTCCTGATCTTTTATCAAATTTGTTTAATCCCCCATCAAGGGTTCCTACCCAGATTATTTCAGGTAGAACAGGTGATATATATATATGGATGACACTTGATTAGAACTTATAGTATTTAAATTTCCGACAATATGATTATGATGAGCAAATCCACTCTTTTTATAATTAAATCTGTCTATTCCTCTATCTTTCGTCCCTATCCAGAGGATTTTTTTTTCCGATAAATCCTTTGCAATAAATGAAATTGAATTACTACCAATAGAATTCGTATTACCAATCTCATTTTTAAACTGAATAAAATCTTCAGACTCCGGTCTAAACATGTTAATCCCTCCAGACCCAGTCCCTATCCATAAATTCCTATCCTTGTCTTCAGTAATACTTAAAATCAAATTACTGCTGATACTATTCTTTAAAGATGGATTATTTTTGTATCTAATAAATTTCTCAGTTTCTAAATTAAACAAATTAAGTCCATATTCAGTCCCGACCCACATCTTTTTAAAACTATCTTTAAATATACAAATTACATTTGACCCGCTTATTGAATCCGGATCTTTTGGATTATAAGAAAAAAAATTGAGATTATCTCTCAATAACTTATTGTTATCATATTTGATAAGTGCTGCCTTTGTCCCGTACCATAAAACACCATTATCTTCTTTATAGAATCCATTTATTGAGTTCCCCAGATTGAGTAAATTTTTTATAAAAAAATGAGAAAACTGTTGTTTTTGTCCTCTTAAAATGCTAATACCATCTGTAGTAGTACCAATCCATATATTGCCTGAATTGTCTTCGGTCAAAGCATCTATTGATTCACCGGAAAGGCTGTATCGACGATTATAGGGGTCATATCTAAATTGTTCATATATCCCTTTGTCAAAAGAGAGTATTTTTATTACTCCCCCATTTGTAGTACCCAGCAATATATTTTCCTTGCTATCAACAAAAATAGTTCTAACCCAATTATGAAAAGGATAATTCTCTTTGCTTTTAGTTATAGGTATAAATATCTCAAAATTATTTTTTTTGGAGTTAAAACGGTTCAACCCTCCTCCATGAGTTCCTATTAAGATATTACCTCTTTTATCTTCAGTAATAGATGTCACATAATTATTTGACAAACTATTTTGATCATTAACCTGATTGCGATAATGGGTAAAAATATTTGTCTCAGGATCAAACCTGTCAAGCCCTCTTCTAAAAGTACTTATCCATATAGTATTCTTTTTATCTTCATAAATTTCAATTGTTGTGTTATAGGCTAAACTTTTTTTGTTATCCGGATCATTCATGTACCTGATATATTCTCCTTTTTCCTTATTAAATTTTATAAGACCATTGCCGGATGTCCCTATCCAGAATAACCCATTTTTATCTTCAATTATTTTCAGGTATCTTTGTCTATTTTTATATTTTGTATATTTATCAAAAAAGTATCGGGAAAATGTTTCAGTTTCCGGGTTAAAACAGTTCAAACCTTTTTTTGTGCATACCCAGATTAACCCTTTGCTATCTTCATATATACTACCTGCATCATTATTAGATAAGGATTGAGGATTATTTATGTCATTTTTAAATATTGTAAAACTATATCCATTATAACGATTTATTCCATCCTCGGTTGAAAACCACATATATCCTCTACGATCCTGAATTATAGATTTTATTGAAACCTGAGATAATCCATCTTTTAACGAAAGATGATCAAACCTTGTATTTTCCTGTCCATATAAAGAGATAATAAAAAAGGACAGAAAAATACTTAATCCAATATATCTATTTTTTAAGATTTCAATATATTTTTTCACTATACCTCACTGAACTTTATATAAAGTTCATTTCTTTTTTTTACATCTACTTTATTATATATGCTGTGAACATGACTTTTTACAGTGCCGATAGAGATAGATAATTTTTCAACTATTTCATTATTATTTTTCCCTGATAAAACAAGATCCAATATTTCCTTCTCTCTTTTGGATATTCCATAATTTAAACATAATTTATTTATTGCATTTTCTCTCTGAAGTTTAATTGTAAGTTTCTTAAGCCTGAGTCTGTGAAAATAATATATTAGAACAATAAACAAAGACATTAAAATCAGTTTGAACCAAATTGTTTTCCAGAATGGAGGAGAGATTATAAGTCTAATTGATATTCCTTTTTTGTTCCAGATATTGTCATTATTAGCTCCTTTTACTCTAAACAAATATGTCCCATGAGGAATATTGGTGAAATTAGCAACTCTATTATCAGCATCTGTATATATCCAGTCTTTATTAAATCCTTCAAGTTTATACGCATATTTATTATTCCCAGGATTAGTATATTCAAGTGCAGCAAATTCAAAAGAAAAAACATTATCCTTATAACTCAATAGAATCTCATCAATTTCAGAAAGGGATTCATTTAGATCAACCAGTTTATTTGATTTTTTAAAAGCAGTAATTATTATGGAAGGAATATTCAAGTTTTTTTTTATTTTTTTCGGGTTAAAAAACGAAAATCCATTAATCCCTCCAAAATACATTAATCCACTTTCCCCTCTATAGGATGAATACATATTAAACTCACTGCTCTGTAGTCCATCTTCTTCATAATAATTTTTAAACTCTTCAGTTTTTGTATCAAACATTGAAATACCTTTTATTGTACTTAACCATAACTTATTGTTTTCATCTTCCAATATCCCATAAACAGTATTATTACTCAGTCCATTTTTTTCTGTATATAAAACCCATTTCTTTGTTTTTTTATTAAATTTATTGAGCCCGCCGCCCCATGTCCCAACCCAGACAATTTCTGAATTATCCCTCGATGACAAAACTGATAGTACATAGTTGGTACTGATACTTTTTCTATCTTTGGGATCATGTATGAAATGTTCAAATTTTCCAGTTCTCCTATCAAACCGGTCTAATCCTTTAATAGAGAATCCTATCCAGAGTATATCTTTATCATAATAGTCATTAACGATCATTTCAATTGAATTACTTCCAATACTCATTTTGTTTTTTGGATCTATTTTAAATCTTGTGAAATCATCTGAAGTATGATTATATCTATTTAATCCTCCATTAATTGTACCGATCCATATATTATTTTCAAAGTCTTCTGTTATATTTGTGATAGTATTACTGCCGATTGATTTATCATCTTCATTTTTTCTTAAATATTTTTTAAACTTTCCAGTTTTCCTGTCAAATAAGTTTAGCCCATTAGTAGTCCCAATCCAGATACTTTCTCTGCTTTTATAAATACAGTTTATTCCTCCACCACTAATACTATCAGGATTCTTTGGGTCATAATTATAATATATTATTTTATCTCCAGATTTAATATTCCTGTCATATTTTATCAACGAGCCCAATGTCCCATACCATAAAACATCATCACTTTCCTCATAAATTCCTCTGATCATATTGTGCATTTTTGAAGTCCCTTTTAGATAGAAGTGAGAAAAATTTTGTTTTTGCTTTTTAAAAATACTTATACCTTTTAAATATGTACCAAACCAGATATTTCCGGATTTATCCTCAGTAATTGCCATTATTGTATCATCTATAAGACTGTATTTATCAAGATAATTATTTTTATAATGGATAAACGTTCCTTTATTTAAAGAGATTATCTTCATAAGCCCTCCAAAGTTGGTACCAATCCATATTATTCCTTCTTTATCCTTATAAATACTCTCGATCCATTTATATAACGAATGCCGAGAGTCATCTTTATCAATAATAAATGGTTTAAACTGCCCATTAAGTTTATTATATATATTTATACCACCACCTGATGTCCCGACCAGGAGTCTTTTTGAATTCTCGTTTAAAATTGAGGTGACAATATTATTTGACAAACTATTCACATCGTTTAATTGATTTTTAAAGACAACAAAGTTTCCGGTTTTTGGATCAAATCTATTTAATCCACCGCCTTTAGTTCCAATCCATATTTCACCTTTATCACCTTCACAAAGTGCTAATATCCTATTATTAGTTAAACTATTTGAGTCTTCAGGATTATTAATATATCTTACCCATTTTTTTGTCTTTGGATCAAATTTGATCAAACCATTATTACCGGTTCCAATCCATAAATTTGAGGCCTTATCTTCTATAATTGTTCTTAATAGAATTTTACTATTAATTGAATCATTATCCCTGAAATAGAACCTGGAAAAAGTTTCTGTTTTTCTACTAAAAAGGTTCAAGCCATTTGCTGTTGCAATCCAGATCCGGTCCGATCTATCTTCAAAAATCTTTAGAATATAATTAGAAGAAATAGTAGAGGTATTATTAGTATTATGTTTAAGTACTTTAAAATTATATCCATCATATCTATTAAGTCCATCCTGGGTTCCGATCCACATATACCCCCTGCTATCCTGTAAAATTGATAAGACAGACGATTGAGATAATCCATCATAAATCGAAAGGTGATCAAATCTGGCATTCACTTGTCCAAAAAAATATACATAAAATATATTTAAGAAAAAAAATAAGTAGATTAATTTAAACTTTTTCACTATCTTTAACTTCTCACTAAAATAAAAAAATACTTTTTCTTCAACAGACTCCCATTTAAACAATTAGAATATAATTCTAGCAGAAATATGGATAGAGTAATATAAACTAAAGTACTATTTTACTTTTTTTCTAACTTTATATTCCCCGGTAATAAGAACAAAAAGTTGTGAGATCCAGTCAAGTTACTGATTTAAACAGGCGGGAATAATATAATTTGTCATTATATTCCTGATAGGTTTATTGGAATCCTGGCCATAGTATCCTCCGGTGAAGGTTACAACAAGATCCAGTTCTTTAATAGCAATAACCTGCTGTCCCCCATTTCCCCGGGTCTCAAAGGACTCATAGACGGTACCACCAACAGGATATTTATCAATCCACCACTGCATTCCATATTGCACATCATCATTATTAGCAAAAACACTGATGAGAGCTTGTGTGGATAGAGACACCCATTCTTCTGACAATATCCTCTTCTCATTCCAAATTCCATTATCTAGAAAAAGTTGTCCAAATTTCATCAAATCTCTGCCACGCAGAGATAATCCTCCACCTGTATGCGGCATTCCATTTGGATATTTTATCCATGAGTAGTCTGTTATCTGCATAGGTGTAAAAATATATTGATCACAAAATTCATCCACATATAAATCAGTTTTTCTATGAAGAACTTCTCCAAGCGAAACACTGAAACCGCTACTGTATGCAAATTTTGCACCCGGTTGATAAATACTGTCTAATCCAAATAGATAATTCAGAGGGTCGCCACCAGGCGAATAAGCCACATTGTCCATATTGGAGAGGGAATTTCCTGCAGATCCATATGACGTACTCTATTCATCCCAATTTAAACCTGCTGACATTGTTAAGACATGGATCAGCTTAATATCACCTTTCATCCCGGACCAGTCAACTTGATAATCAATGAAAATTTCTGCATACTTTTCTTCCAAATCTATATCATAACGATTATATTTTGCAACACCAAGAGCTGTAGAGGCAATACTTTTAGTTGAAGATTGAATCCTTTGAAGGTATGTCTCACCTGGATTAATCTGATTACCATAAGTATCAACACCTGGAAAATATTCATCAAAAACAAGTTTCCCCTTCCTGGCAATCGAAATAGAAAATAGTTTCGAGTACGAACCATTTAATCGCTTATTTGCTAATTTTTCAATTTTACTAACATCAATTCCAACATCCTCTAATGTTCCTGCAGTCCACCCGTCATTAATTGATTCCGGCATAGAATATTCATAGGTGTTTTCCACATGGTTTCCCAAATCTGTTTCAGGGTTACAATAAAAAATATTTATACATATAGCACATATTACAATTTTTCTAAATAACACTTTTTTTAATTTAATAGCCATTTTTAAATATACCTCCTACATTTTCAATAATACTTTTTATTACATTTTTACAAGTGAGTATATAAACTTATGTCACATTGTTGAATTTAATGAAAAACATCTCCAGAGATTTTTCTTTTTTTAAACTAAAATCACTAATTTTCCGTAATATCATATTGGGGAATTAATATGATTAGAAATTTTTATTTATCAGGCGTAATGATCGCACTTTTTTTTATCCTGCTGATCTTTACAAAAAAAAACAAATTAAAAAAAGATTATGTGTTGGCTTTTTTCATCTTTCTCTTAGGTTCAAATCTGCTTATAAATTATGGATTATCCATTCCAGTATCCAAGATCCATCCCCTGGTTATTTTTCTTGATATTTTTTACTGGGTTCTACTGGGTCCAACATTATTCATTTATGCTGACCTTTTAATCAAAGGTCATAATAAAATAAAATGGCAATATATATATACATTGATACCATTTTTAATTTGTACTATTGGATTTTCACCCTATATTTTTGGAGATCTATTGGGCTTTTTTAAAAGCTTCCAGACCGATAGTATAGTGTATAAATTCTATATAAATGTATGGTTTTATAATTCACCAATCTTTTATATTTTAATAATCTTTACTCTAAGGAAACATCAAAATAATATTAAACATTTTTTTTCATATTCAAAAAAAATTGATCTAAAATGGCTCTATTATCTCTCCAACGGATTTGCAATATACCTGTTTTCTCTTTTGGCCCCTTCACTCATTAGGAAATTTTTTGGATTAAATCTTAGTTATAGAAGTTTTAATTATAGTTGGATAGTTCTAATTACATATATTTTTGCAATTGGGTTTTTCGGAATACGGCAAAAAAACATATTTTCAAGTCAGGACTTTGATTTTTTAAAAAGTATAAATATCCATGATAAATCAACGGAGGGTAAGGCTGCAATCATTGAGAAAAATGGAACCAGTCAAAAATCTTATATAAAATCCGGTTTAAATCCAGATGAATCAAAAGTTATTCTTGCTAACCTACTGTCTATAATGGAAAAAGAGGAACCCTATCTCGAATCTGAAATTAACCTACAAACCCTTGCAAAACTTCTGCATATCACTACTCATAAACTATCACAGGTAATCAATGAAAATTTAAACAAGAACTTTTATGATTTTATTAACGGTTACAGGCTCATGAAATTCAAAGAAAAACTTCCGGAATTTAATAACGAAGTTTATAATATTACCTCACTTGCATATGAGTGCGGGTTTAATTCCAAATCTTCATTTTATAATATCTTTAAAAAACTCGAAAAAATGACTCCGACTCAGTATCTCAAGCAAATAAAGCCAAAAATTAGTTAATTAAAGTCAAAAACTGGTCTGAACCCATCGGGCAGGACGAAACCAACAAAAAAAGATCATATATTATAATATAAAATTTTTGCATAAGGAAAAATCAAATGAAAACTGAAAAAAAAAACAATCAATTATCCAGGCGTGAATTTATTAAAAAAATTGGTATCTGTGGAACAACTTTTTATTTGGGCATGGGAGGGATATTTACACTTGCTGAAAAAAAACCATCTAAAAAGATTTTGAATAATTTTGATTATCAGTATCGGACTGTTTCTGTTAAACATCTTGCAGAATTGAAAGAATGGATAGATAAACTAAAAACTGACGGAAAAGTAAGCAATAATAAAAATTATTTAAAATATATAGGTAATTTTAACTTTGATTACAAAAAAGTACTTCCAAGTGCAAAATCTATAATCGTAATGACAACACAGTTGGGTGTATCTTCTATCATATTTAACACAAAAGGAAAAAAATATAAAATCATAATACCAAGCGGATATGTAGATGATGGAATTACTCTTGAAAAAATTACTTCCCGATTGTACTCTGATATTATAAAAGATAAAAAAAAAAAACTAATATATACAAAACTTCCGGTCAAATCTATTGCCGTTAGAAGTGGTCTTGCAACCTATGGAAAAAACAATATTTCATTTGTTAATAAATACGGAAGTTTCCACAGCCCGGCAACTTTTCTAACAGATATGGAGCTTGAAGACAATTGGGGTCCTTATAAGATGTTACGTGAATGTAAAGGATGTTCCATATGTATAAAAAGTTGTCCAACAAATGTAATAAAAGAAGATAAGTTTGTTATTAATGTAGATAAGTGCATTCCTCTTTATAATGAACGGCTGGATCCTTTACCGGATTGGTTTGAACCAAAGATTGTTGATGCACTTGCCGGATGCGGACAATGCCAGTTCCCATGTCCTGCAAATATTGACGGGATGAATAATATTGAAAATATTGGAGAATTAAATGAGGAAGAAACAGATTTCATTTTAGGTGCAGAAGGTCTAAAAGATATTAAAGGCAGGGATAAAGAGATGCATGAAAGAATCATAAAGAAACTCAGCCGATTTTCTTATGTAAAATATTTATCATATTTCTCAAGAAATTTAAAACTTATAATTGCAAATACCAAACCTGTATAATTACGAAATGGGTAAATACTTAGGAGAAAATTTTAATGAAAACCAGTAGATTTAATCCCACACAGGTAGTCAGAATTGCAACACAAATAATATTTTTCCTGCTTTTTATAGTACTATTTTTTTTCTTTGGAAAAATGACAATTGGATTTTTCTGGTTTGATCCCCTTATATTGATCTCATACTTCATTTCTATTGGATTAATTTTCTCCCCACTATTACTATCCGTAATTCCACTTTTGTTAACATTCGTATTCGGAAGATTTTTTTGCGGATGGATTTGCCCCTTTGGGACTTTGAATCAATTTTTTACCTGGCTCTTTAGGAAGAATAACAGAAGAAAAAATCAGATTCCGCAAAACATTCTAAATATCAAATATTTTATACTTCTTGCCTTTATTCTATCATCCTTAATGGGGCTGCATATTTTGGGATGGTTTGACCCCTTCTCTCTTTTTTCAAGAAGTCTAGCGGTATTAAAACCTGCCGGAGTTCAAATAATTAATACTGTTTTTCCTGAATACATAAAACCAATTACGGATTTTACAACAAAAAACATTCCGGATAATTTATATAAGGTATCTGGTCAACCTTTTTTAACAGGCGTTTTTTTCATTTTTCTAATCGGTATGAATTTTTATTTCAGACGTTTCTTCTGTAATGTTCTCTGCCCTCTCGGTGCACTATATGGTTTAATTTCAAAATTCAGTTTTCTTAATATTAAAACCACTAATAATTGCACCTCTTGTAAAGCTTGTGCTAAAAGCTGCACATATAACGGAAATCCTGAAACTGAATATATAAAATCAGAATGCATTACCTGTTATAATTGTCATTCAGACTGTAATTTAAATGCTGTGAAAACAAACTTCAACATACCTAAAAAAAATAACAGAACACCATTGAATCTTGGAAGAAGAAAAATTATGAGTACAGCAATAGCCGGACTCGCTGCTGCTTCTCTCTCTAAAGTATCAATAGAAGCTAAACCTGAACAAAGGCGCTTTATTTTAAGGCCACCGGGCTCTGTAAATGAGAAAGATTTTCTTGATAAATGTATTAGATGTGGTCAATGTGTCCAGTCATGCCCAACTGGATATATTCAACCTGCCTATTTTAATTATGGAATAGAAAATTTTTTAACTCCAGTTTTAAATACAAAAGCAGGATACTGTCTTTTTGAATGTAATAGGTGTACTCCTGTCTGTCCTACTGGAGCTATAAAAGAATTAAGTCTAAAAGAAAAAAAAACCTTTAAAACCGGTACAGCTCTTATTGATAAAAATAGCTGTTTTACATATTCAGATGGAATAAATTGTACCGTTTGTATGGATAAATGTCCCCTGCCAAAAAAAGCATTGGCTACACGTAATGTCGAAACATGGAATTATAAAGGAAAAAAAGTAGTAGTAAATCAAGTGTATGTCCTTCCTGATTTATGTACCGGGTGCGGTATATGCGAAAATGTCTGCCCCAGAAAAGACAGATCTGCCATTAGTATGACCCCTGAAGAAGAAGTGAGGGAACTACCTGGTAGTTTTTATTAGAATAACAGGCTATTCTTCCTCATAACCATTTTTTAAACGTCTTATCTTTATATTCATATAGGCATAGAAAACAGTCATCATCGGACTTATAATATTAAAGAAACAATATGGCAGATAAGTCATAGTTGAGACACCAAGAACTCTTGCCTGGGTTGCACCACCTGTATTCCATGGAATCAGAACCGATGTTACTGTCCCTGCATCCTCTAAAGTTCTACTTAGAAGCTCGGGTTTATACCCCTTTTCCTTATATGTTTTTGCAAACATCCTTCCTGGAACTACTATCGAAATATACTGATCTGAAGCTGTGATATTAAAGAAAATACAACTTACTGCTGTCGATGCAACAAGAGAACCTGTTGACTTTACAAACTTTAAAATAGCCTGAGTTATCCTTACAAGCAGCCCAGCAGACTCCATAACACCCCCGAAAACCATAGCAGACATTATCAACCAAATTGTATTTAACATACCTGACATACCGGTTGTGGAC
Organism: uncultured bacterium; assembly: GCA_965371805.1. Taxonomy (GTDB): domain Bacteria; phylum Acidobacteriota; class Aminicenantia; order UBA2199; family UBA2199; genus JAOZTV01. Next base: position 34,377 of record CBDUZW010000040.1, read on the forward strand.
AGAAGATCATTTACCTCAACATTAGATGTAATTATTGCAATCTTCCCATACATAGCCTTTATTACAGCAACATATGAACCTACAAAATAATTATCCATCTTTCCGGCTACCTGATTTATAATATCGGGTTGGAAAATTACGGCAAATATGCCGCCTAAAAGTGTTCCTGCTAGAAGGGCAGGAATAGGTGGAACTTTTTTAATGATAATTATTATCAATATAAGAGGAACAAGAAATAACCATGGTGTTATATTAAAAGTACCGGCAATTGCTGTTCTAACAGTCTCAACGTTATTTGTGGTCTTTGCAAAATCATAATTAAATCCAATTACCAGAAATATGATCAAGGTTATACTCATGGTAGGGACCGTTGTATACATCATATATTTTATATGTGTAAAAAGGTCCGTTCCAGCCATTGCAGGAGCAAGATTAGTCGTATCAGATAATGGCGACATTTTATCCCCGAAATAAGCCCCGGATATAATAGCACCGGCAATAAGTCCTTCACTGATACCCAGAGCACTTCCAATACCAAGCAAAGCAACACCAATAGTAGCAATAGTCGACCATGAACTCCCGGTTGCAAGAGATACTATCCCGGAAATGACAACAGCAGCGAAAAGAAAAATTGAGGGACTCAAAATATCAAGTCCATAGTATATCAATGATGGTACAACCCCCGAGATTAGCCAGGTACCGGATAATGCTCCGATTATCAGTAAAATTAAAATAGAAGACATTGCAGAACCAATACTTTTTACAATTCCTTCTCTTACACTTTTCCAATTTACACCAAGATAAGTTGCAATTACTGCAGCAACTGCAGCAGCAAGAAGCAGAGCAATTTGATTTGCTCCCTCAAGAGTATCATCAAAATAGATAACATTTAACGATAGGAGTCCAATAAGAAAAATAATAGGTATAAATGCCTCAATAAGTTTAGGTCTCCGCTTCAAATTCTCCATCAAATCTCCTATGTATATTTTGCAATATGATAAAACACATTAATTCTTATTATAGATAAAAAAAAAATTATAATCAAATTTTTTTCAATCATAAAACGGGGGCGTTATTAAGCTACATAAAATAATTATATTGACATCTTTTTTCTTTTATTTTAGACTTTTTAATAATCGATAAGGAGATAATCATGAATTTCTTCTCAAAAAAGGGTCTAAACTTTAAACTTTTATTAAGCATAATAATAATTACTTCTACAATATTCACATTATTAATCATTAGCAGTACCAATAGTGAAAGAGAAAACTTAAAGAGCAATATGGAAAAAAGAGGGTCTTTAATGGCCTCTATAACCATGCAAGCTGTAAAAAGACCCATGTCGCAGGGAGAAAATGATGTTGTTGCAAGAACCCTGAAAGATATTAAGAAAGGATCAAAAGATATTGATATTTTTATTATAAATCAAGAAAAAAATGTTGTTTGGAGTACTGAAAAAAAATATGAAGAAAAAAAAATAAGTAATTTTGCAAAAGATCCAGACTTAAACACATCTATAGATAGTCTTTTAAAAAGCAATACTATTGACAAAACAAGCTTTGAAGAAAAAATAAATGGTCATGATTATTTAACAATGGTTGAGCCTATTATGAATGAAACTTCATGTAAGGAATGTCATGAAGAAAATCAAAAAATTCTGGGTGTATTTATGAGTCGACAGTCTTCTAATGATATTACGCAATTGATAAAAGATATTTTTATTAAAAATATAATTCTTGGAATATTTGGCGTTCTTGCTACAACAATGGTTTTGTTTTTTCTAATAAATTTTCTTGTTCTAAAACCAGTGATCCATCTGAGGGATAACTTAATAAGAATAAGTAATGGCGACCTCTCAACTGATATTATTGTTAAAAGCCAAGATGAAATCGGTCAACTCTCTGAATCTGTTAATTCAATGACAGAAAACTTAACTCAAATAGTCACAGAAGTACAGAATGCTGCAAACATGGTTGCCTCAGGCAGTAGTGAACTTAGTAATGTCGCATATTCAATTTCTTATGGAGCACAACAACAGGCATCATCGACAGAAGAAATATCTGCTTCTATGGAAGAGATGGGCTCCGAGATCCATCAGAGTGTTGACAACTCCAACCATACCAGACAACTCTCAGAAAAAGCCTTTGAAAATGCAGAGAAGAGCGGTAACGCAGTAAATAGCTCTATAAAAGCAATGACGGAAATAAATGAAAAAGTAAATGTGGTGCAGGAAATAGCAAGACAGACAAATCTGCTTGCCTTAAATGCAGCAATTGAAGCTGCCAGAGCAGGAGAACATGGTAAGGGCTTTTCAATAGTTGCTTCCGAAGTCAGAAAACTTGCAGAAAAAAGCAATAAATCTGCAGAAGAGATAATGGAACTGACTGCAAAAAATCTTGATATTTCTAAAAATGCAGGAGCAATGCTTAATGCTTTAGTCCCTGATATTAAGCAAACAGCTAAACTGGTTTCAGATATAAATACATCATCCAATGAGCAGAATAAACAGGCTACTCAGATTTCTAAAGCACTCTCAGAATTGGATAAAGTAGTTCAGGATAATGCAGATTCTTCTGAAAAGATGGCTGATACAGCGACTCAACTCTCCTCTCAATCAGAAATATTAACAAAAGTTATCTCTTTTTTCAAAATCTGACTTATTGTATTTTTTCTTTATGAATTTTCCAATTTCCATCTTCATTTTCAACAAATTGATATATTTTCTTCTGATGGATAGCAAATGTATATGGCTCTATAAAATTCTTATAAGTCAATGGTAGATAAATTGTTTTAATATATTGCCCATCTAAAGAGAATAAAACAAATTTAGTCTTATTTTTTTTCTGTTCATATGTTTGGAAATAGATTATATTCTGAGCTATTTTAAATGTTCTGAATTCCGGGTAATAATCCGGAATTTTTATGATGTTTTTTGCCATATTCCAAAAAGATTCCCCTCCAGAGCTTCTATAAACATTAATGATTTTTTTTCTCTCTCTGCTTGAAATGTTCTTTCGATTATATTTATATTTCAATATATCTATCCTGTCTCCATCCCTATTATATATATCCAGGTTAAAACCATCTGCCCCTGAAATAAATAATCTGTCTCCATATATCAGATACTCAGGACCTTTTAATAACCTGCTTAGAAAGACCATTCCCAATCCATTTTTCTTTACTCCCGCAGTATGTACATTTTTTTTATAACTGCAGATCTTCTTTATCAAGTCTCCCCTATCATTATACAAATTAAAAACATATAGCCATTTTGGAAATCTCTTTACTTCAATTCCAACATATCCCTGCCCAAATGGTTGTAAATGGTATGCCATTGATTCTGTAATTTTTATCTCTTTGTTTAATTTCCCTACACCGTCAAAATACGACACCTTATTTCTACTTCCAATAAAGACTTTATTTTTCATAATCTGCAAGCTTATTTTTCCCATATTTTCAACAAAGGGATATGGGTTGAATTCACCGGGTCCCTGACCAAATTTTCCGATTTTATATTTATACTTAAAATCGTTAAGAGAATAGACCATAATTTTTCCACTATCTGAAACATATATATTATTCTTGTATATTTTCATATATTCAGGTCTATTAATTTCGGGAAGAACCCTATTTTTTATTTTTTTTATCATCTCTTTTTTTCTTAATTTATTTTTTTTTGTATTTTTATTGAATTGAATGAGTAATACTTCATTTTTTAAAACTATATCCAAATTATTTTCTCTTATAAGGTTACCCAGCATTTGATCCCAGGGAATTCCATCACATTTTATTGATACTTTAATATTGCATTTATCATCCACAATCCATTTAAGTCCAGAATATCTAGCAAAAAGTGGTTCAATACCAAATTTTTTTTCAACAAATAGATTCCTGATAGGAGCTTGATTTAGTCGAATTGAATCCGTTTTTTCCCCTGTATAGGTCTGGTTTTTTAAATTTTCAATTAACTGTTCCGCAGTGACATTTTTACTATTTTGTATACCAACAAGATCAACAATAAAAATATTGTATATAAAAAAAATAATGAGTGAAAATGTTTTTGGTATCATGTTAATCTCCTTTTAAGATCCTTATTATACCCAGGATGAAAAACTAGTAAGTAAATCAGTCCAGGCAATATAAATATATACGATTTGCATAAATATAAATAAAAATTCTTTTTGTCATTTTCATACTTTCTTGGAATATTATATTAAATTTATATAAATTGTTCAATGGCTATTTTTCTGATCAACTATATGTATTAAAACCCCTTCTATGACATTCAAATTGAATAGCATTTCAATAAACATTATAATACCATTTAGAATTTAATTAAATGGAGTTAAAATGAATAATGAAATATTCATGAATGATAATCGCATAAAAACTATTTTAAGGTCTGATAAAATGATGATCGGATATATTTCCTTATTTACCATATTGCTGCATTTAATAGCAATTGAAGGATTCGGTTATTTCCGTGATGAACTTTATTATATATCCTGCAGCAATCACCTTGCCTTCGGATATGTTGACCAACCTCCTTTATCTATATTTTTATTAAAGATCATACGTTTCCTTTTGGGGGATTCACTGATAGCGCTGCGCTTACTACCTGCCGTCTCAAGCGGTTTAATGGTTTTTGTCACCGGAATGATAACAAAAGAATTAGGTGGGAAGCGGTTTGCAATGCTTTTGGCTTCAATATCAGCTATGGCTTCAATAGGCAACTTCTTCTTATACTCTATTTATTCAATGAACTTTCTGGATCATTTATTCTGGCTTGCATTGATATATATATTATTGCGTATCATAAAAACTGGGAACACCAAGCTATGGTTATGGTTTGGTTTTATTGCAGGTCTGGGTTTGCAAAACAAGATATCGGTACTATTTCTAGGCTTCAGTATTGCAATAGGAATAGTTATGACAGAACATCGGAAACATCTTAAAAATAAATACATATGGATGGGAGCATTATCAGCAGGTTTAATTTTCCTGCCTTATATACTCTGGAACATGGCAAATAATTGGCCTATGCTGGAATTTATAAATAATGCCAGAATGTATAAAATGTCGGCAGTATCACCCTTTGATTTTTTAAGGGAACAGATATTAAATCAAAACCCGGCAACATTCTTAGTCTGGATCTCTGGTATATGGTTTTTCTTTTTCAATAAATATGGAAAGAGATACCGTATATTTGGATGGATCTATCTTTCATTATACATATTATTCACTATTCAACAGGCAAAATCTTATTATCTTTCTCCAATTTATCCAATACTATATTCCGGTGGCGCTATTATGCTGGAGAATATTTTTAATAAGATAAAATTATACAAAGTACACATTTTATTAAAATCTATAACAACTATAACCATTTTAGTCTCCACTTTAGTTTTTGCCCCAATATGCTTACCCATTCTCTCTCAACAAAATACAATTGCATGGTTAAACACTCTGGGTATAGAAGCAAATAGTGGAGAGAATCATAAAGTGGGCGCCTTGCCTCAGAATTTCGCCGATATGCATGGCTGGCCGGAAATGACAGAAAGGGTATCAGAGGTCTTTTCCACATTATCATCAGAAGAGCAGAATTCCTGTCTGATTTTCGGACAGAATTATGGCGAGACCGGGGCAATTAATTTTTTTGGTAAGAAATACAATCTCCCATCAGCGGTTAGCGGACATAATAATCATTATCTCTGGCCTCCTAAGATGGAGACTATTAAAGTAATGATAATCATTGGGGGTCGTAAAACTGATCATTTAAAAGCTTTTGAAGAAGTGCAGGAAGCAGCTCGAACCTCTCACCCCTATGCCATGCCCTACGAAAATGACATCCCTATTTATGTTTGCAAAAATTTAAAACTCAATCTCAAGCAGATTTGGCCAAAAGTAAAACATTTTAATTGATGTAAAAACCTTCAAAGATTAGAAATCAGAACTATATATCAACATGATTTTTACTGGAAAATAAGCAGAGTTGCATTAATTTTGATAAATGTGGAAATTTGTGTATAATCTGACATATGATTTATTTATTCTATATGCTAGATGGATTTGTTAAAAAATTCCCACTATTGAAATCCCAATTATCAATAGGAAGAACGGATAAAAATGATCTTACTATTGAAAATCCCTCTATTTCAAGAAGCCATCTTTCAATAGAAGTTGGTCTGGAATCTATCATAATTAAAGATCTAAATTCAATAAACGGTTCCTTTTTTAAAGAGAAGAGAATTAAAAATGCTGAAGTGCATATAGGTGAATCCTTTTTCTTAGGGGAACTGGAATTTACTCTCCAAACCATTAGTTCAGATGAATTCAGCAAATCTGAAAGTTTTATCCCTGAATTTAATAAAAACACAAATATAAAAGATGTTATTAAATATCTCAAAACAGATCAATTAAAAGATGCATATGGCAATTTATTAGAAGAGTTTTTAAATATCGGAATTAAATCAAAAAATTTTAATGAAGCACTAATATATCTTTCAAAAAACTTAAGTAATTTACCAAATTTTGGATCACTTTTTATTGTTTCAAATGATAGTAAAAATCCTTTGATCTTATTTTCTTATAAAAAAAATGAGAAAGATTTCTTACTATTAAAAGAAATTATTACCGATAAAAAAACTATCGATTTAAAAAAACCGAAATTTGAAATCATAATATCAAAAAAAGGCAAATTTTCAACACTTCCCTTAAAATTAAATAATATAGATGGAACATTAATGTATTTTTATAATACAAATGATAAAGAGACAAATAATGAACTGGAAAAATTTATTTCAATTCTCGCAAAAGAGATAGAACTATTATCAGGATTATATCCAGGAAATTCTAACAGTATAAATACCTCTGAAAAAAAAAAAATTGTAGAAACTAATATTATTGCAGAAAACGGCAAAATGAAAATCCTAATAAGTCAGGCAATAAAAATCGCAAAGAGTGACATTTTTGTCTTGATTCAAGGTGAAAGCGGAACTGGAAAAGAACTTTTTGCAAGACTAATCCATAATTATTCAACACGTTATAAAAAGGATTTTGTTGCTCTAAATTGTGCTGCAATACCTGAAAATTTATTAGAGTCTGAACTGTTTGGACATGAGAAAGGAGCCTTTACGGGTGCTTACGTATTAAAAAAAGGAAAATTGGAAATTGCATCCGGAGGTACACTTATTCTTGATGAGATTGGAGACATGCCATATAATCTGCAGACAAAATTACTCAGAGCACTTCAGGAACATGAGTTTTACCGACTTGGAGGAATTGTCCCGATTAAAGTTGATCTGAGAATAATTTCAATCACAAATTGTAATTTGAAAGAATTGATTGAAAAAAAAAAATTCAGAGAAGACTTGTACTATCGCCTGGTTCATCGTAGTTTGCTAATTCCTCCTCTAAGAGAAAGACGGGAAGACATTCCTGTTCTTATAAATTATTTTACAAATAAATTCTGTAAAGAATCAGATAGAACTGTTAGTGGTTATTCAATAAAAGCATTTGAAACCCTTCAAAACTATTCCTGGCAGGGAAACATCAGACAACTCGAAAATGAAATTAAGAGTATCGTTAATCTTACAGATGAAGGAGAAATGATTGATTCTGAAATATTGTCAAATGAAATCACACAAAACATCAATATAAATGAAGTAAATGGAACCGACGAAACATACGAAACAAATGTTTTTTATCAGAAACCGGACAAAGAAACAATCCTTAAAGTATTGATAAAGCATAACTGGCATAAGACAAAAGCTGCAAAAGAATTAAATATGACATACAGGGGATTGCATAAAAAATTGGAAAAACTGAATATTAAAAACCCAAAATAAGGATTATATTCTTTATATTTCCCCTTATTTAGAATTTGTTTTGTGAATATAGATAATACCGGCGAGTTCACCAATCCATGGCGAATTCTGATCACTGCCTTTTGACATTAAAATAGGAAAGGCAAGACTCTTGACGGATCCGGTTGGAGTTACCCAGCGAAGGTCATATTTCCCTATAGGTGTAATTTTATTTTCAACATTTAACTGATAAATGACTCCGTTATTATCACCTGTCCATTTTTCTCCTTCACTCATTCCTTTGGTCATTAATTTTTTCCTTCCGCCTAGTTCCCTATAAAGTGAATCGATAAGTCCAATTTGCCTGACCACACCCTTATCTTTTTTTAGAAAGTAAGCAGAAGAAGACTTTCCTATCCATGGAGCGGCCTCCTCTGGACATTTATGGCAGATAATTTTTCCACCGGAGGGAATATCTTCATAGCGGTTATCGGCTTTTGCCACCAATTGAAGTTTAGCTTTTTCCCCTATCTTTTTAATACTCATATATCTGTTCTTCAATGAATCCTGAGTCCTAGAAATTTGAAGATCAAAATGTGTGCTGGAACAATCCGCAACTTTTTTCAAAAATAAATTAATTGCATTTGAATATGTGGTCCAGAAGCGGGTTCCAGGAGGACCAATAAGAATCGGCATCTCCGCAATGTTTATTTCATTACTTTTACTACCACTATCTTTTGATGAACATGCTCCTAAGATCAATACCAAAACTAAAATTGTGCTAAATAAATTTTTTTTTTTATCCTTCATTTTTTTCTCCTTAATAAACTGATAGTATTTCCAAAAGTTTTTAAGGTAAAACTTCTAAAACCCTTTATATAAAAGAC
>CBDUZW010000041.1:0-42933 GCA_965371805.1 uncultured bacterium
TTAATTCATTTCTAGAAAAATGAGGTCTAAAAAAAATAGGCGGTGGATTATGGTCATACAGTCTAGTTTTATTTAATAAAGCATTATGATATAATTATTGATTAAACAAAAAATTAAGGAGAAATATTATGAAAAAAATTATTATTGTTCTTGTTATGGCAGCATTCTTATTCACCGGTTATGCTTATTCTCAAAACTGTGGCGCATGCCCATCAAAAAGTACTTGTGCTTCTACTAAGAAAGTAAAAAAGTCAGAGATAAAAGTATATATTTTAAAAGCTGAAGAAAAAAGTGAAAAATTATTCCATAAAAAAGATTGCTTAAAAAAAGATGCAATTTTAGTACCTTTAGCAGAAGTTAAAAAGAAAGGATATAAACCCTGCCAAAACTGTTTTGCGAAAAAAACAGAAAAAACTAAAAAATAGATTATTACCTAAATTGAGCGATTCTTTCGGCGAATAGATCAAAGCTTGTCGCTCAACTTAAGTATTAGTTATAATCTTAAATTTCACAATTATTATCAAAACGTACTCATCAACATGTAGATACCACCTGCAATAACCAGTACGCCGCAAATCCTTTTTATTATGAGCGTCCCTCTTGATTTTTCATTCCAGTTTAAATACCTTTGAACAACTTCAGTAAAAGTACCTGCAATAACAATAACTAGGCAGTGACCTAAACCATAAAAGAAAAGCAGTACTATTCCAAATAGAACATCAGTTTTTGATGCAGAAAATGCCACTGCAATCATTGGTGCCATATATGCAAAAGTACAGGGTCCCAGGGCAATCCCGAAGATTAGACCAATAAGGAAAGCAGCAAAAATTCCCTTTTGTTTGACCTTTATTGCATTCATACCCGGAATTTGAAATTTGAAAATATCCAGTAAATATAGTCCAACAATAAAAAATATAATGGCTACAAAATAGTTACTCCATTGACCGATATCCCCCAGCATTCTTCCCATAAAAGAGGTAATAACACCAATTAATGCTATCGTAAACAATATACCTACCGAGAAAGACAAGGCTATGTAAAAAGCCCTTTTTAAAGTTATTTTTTCCTGTTTACCAATAAAACCTATTATTAAAGGGATACTGCTTAAATGACATGGACTCAGTAGAATACTCAAGATCCCCCATAGAAAAGCCCCGAAAAAAGCAATTAGAGGTGCCGCTTCTATTAAATTAGATAACCAGGTGAACAGGCTTTCAATCATTATTTAATTCCCTTTTGTTTTAAAATTTTAACTAATTTATCTTTTGGGAAAAACCCTTCATGCCTGAAATATTCCTTCCCATTTTTATCCAGGAAAATTTGTGTAGGTATAAGCCTTATTTTATATTTTTTTGCAAATGGCTTGCCTTTAGAAGTCCACACATCATGAAATACTACTTTAACCTTATCACCATATTCTTTTTCTATTTGCTCCATTATTGGCTGCATTTTCTTACAGGGAATGCACCTAACAGAGCCAAGTTCAATAAAAGTCACTTCATACTGTATATCTTTTTTGTCTACATTTGTCTTATCTTTTGTATTTTTATTGTCACTGGCATTACCAGCATAAAACAAAAAAAACAATCCAACAATCGTAATTATTAATTTCTTTTGCATATTTTCCTCACACTTTTTTTAAGTATTCCTTAATTTCTTCAATTTTTGGAACTTTGCCAACAGTTTTAACTTCTCCATTTACTACTAATGCAGGAGTCATCATTACACCATAATCCATAATCTCGTTCAGTTCAGTCACTTTATTTATCTCATATTCAATCTCTGTTTCTACCGCAGCTTTCTCTGCCAGGTCATATAATTGAGTACATTTTTTGCAACCAGTTCCTAATATTTTTATATCAACCATTATTTTCACTTTTCACAATCACAACTTACATTGCCCTTTATAATCTCTTTCCAATCACCGATAACATCATGACTCCAGCAATCATCTGCTCCGGCAGATTCTCTCATTGTTAAGGCAAGAATATATGACAATTCCTTTACAGATGCGCCTGCTTCAAGAGCACCTTTAAAATGTTTTAATACACATGGTTTTGACCTTCCCTTAATTGAAAGTGCAAAACATATGAATTGATAAGTTTTCTCGTCAATGGTCCGCTTATCTTCATACAAAGCATCCATCTCATCCAATTTTTCTGCAAATTCCGGAAAAAATTCCTTTAACATTCTCATTTTTTTACCTCCATTTTTAATTCAAACCTGAATTCAGGTTAAAATAATGTTCCATATATTAATCCGGAAAAAGTTGCCATAATTACAACTAATCCGATATAAACAACTGTTTTTTGTGTCCCAATAACTTTTTTTATTACCAGCATATTGGGAAGGCTTAAGGCCGGCCCTGCTAATAATAAGGAGAGTGCAGGTCCCTTGCCCATTCCTGCGCCCATTAACCCTTCAATAATGGGTACCTCTGTCAGAGTAGCAAAATACATAAAAGCACCAACAATTGAAGCAAAAAAATTGGAAAAAACAGAATTCCCACCGACAAGATTATTAATCCATCCTGAGGGGACCAAACCTTCAGAACCCGGTCTGCCAAGCAAGACTCCGGCAGCAAGTACTCCAAGGAATAATAAGGGTAGAATCTGAAGCGAAAAGCCCCATGATGCCATACTCCACTCTTTCAATTCATCCTTTTTGAACCATCGTATCAACATAATTATTAGAAAGAAAAGAAAAGCGCCTGTTATCCACCATTTAAGATTAAAGATAAACATCCATATTCCTGAATCTCCACTCTGTGGTTTCCCCCAGTTTGCAAATACCAGAATTACTATCATTGAAAAAAAGTATAAACTATTCTTCCATAAAGGTCTGTCTTCCTGGATTTCACCAAGATGCATTTTCCCATCAACTGATCTTTTTTTTTCTTCTTTTAGAAAAATAACATGCATAAAAAGACCAATTACAATGCTAAAAAGAATTGCCCCTACAGCACGTGCAATGCCTATTTCCATTCCAAGTATTCTGGCGGTTAATATTATTGCCAATACATTTATTGCCGGACCGGAATATAAAAAAGTAATAGCAGGTCCAAGACCGGCCCCTTTTTTATGAATCCCTGAAAAGATTGGTAATACTGTACAGCTGCATACGGCAAGTATCGTACCTGAGACTGAAGCAACTCCATAGGCAAGAACTTTATTTGATTTTGGACCGAAATATTTCATTACAGAAGCCTGGTTCATGAATACTGATATCGCTCCGGCAATGAAAAAGGCTGGTACCAGACACAATAAAACATGCTCTCTTGCATACCACTGCAGCAGAGCAAGAGCCTCAAAAACAGGTCCCTTGAAAGGAATAAAACTCAATGGGAAAAAATAACAAATTAAAAATGTTCCCAAAAGTAATAAAAATTTCTTATATTCTTTCATCTTAATAACCTCAACTTAACTATTTAAATATACTGGTATGTTGATATAAAAACAGTTTGTCTATTTTTTACATAATTCATATCTATCTGCTTTAAATGATTTTTTTCTTTCATTGACAAACATTTCGTCTTTTCCAAATGATTGATCAAGTACCTTAAAAATCTCTTCAACGAGTGAATGCTCTCTATTCAAATGATAAACAACCCAGAGCCCAGTTTTTATATCAACTACCACTTCTGCATCCCTGAGAACTTTCAAATGTCCGGAAATCGTTGATTGAGAAAATTGTAATAGTGATGTCATTTCACAAACACACATCGGCTTCTGAATAAGCATATTGATTATTCTTAGTCGTGTTTTATCGCCCAGTGCCTTAAATATTTTCTCTAATTTTTTTACATTATCCATATCGCTATCTTCCGATATAGCATTATAGCACATTCCCCCCATTATTCAACTCTATTCAATTTTTTTATGATTTACATTAGTCGATAAAAATATACAAAAGTCGAAGAGAATATTCTCATAAACTTCTGTAAAAATATCATTTGTAATAGTTAATGACAATAAAACTGCCTTTATGGAGTAGGTTATGAGACTGAAAAGAAAACAATATTTAATAAATAATCATTATAGTGAGATAAAATCACCAGATTTGTATATAATTATAAAAGAGAAGGAGGATAGATGAGAAAAATCAATTCCTTTTTATTTATTGCCGTAATGATTTTTTTTATTTTTATTCAATGCCTTCTTACTCAATCAGTATATAAGAAGAAGCAGTCCAATATTAAAGTAAATGAAATCACTCCTAAAGTTTATATCATTAGCGATGCTAAGTGGAAAAAATGGACAAGAAATACTCTTAATGCTGTAAATTCTGCTGTCTCATTATGGAGTTCATCGCTAATAATAAAGAATGCAAAAATTCATGGGTCAAAATTATCAGCATCTGCAAACTGTATAAAGGCTCCATCAATATATAGCCATACATATGCTTTAATGTTAGACAAAAAAATACCTGAAAGTATTTCTAAAGACATTGCAAAAGCCATATCTCAACTATGGAGTGATTGGCAGAAAAGCATAACGATACCTTCACTGCCACTCTACCCAACATTTATAAGCTACTGTGGTCCTGTCGCGCCTCCAACAAAAAACATTCCATATCGCTTTGAATTGTTTACAAGCAGTCAGTTCTCCAGAATGTCGAATCCAAACTCATTAAAAAACCTATTAAGAAGAAACACTGGAAATAAATATAAATCAGCTTATTATCAAAAATGGATAAATACATTATCAAAAGAATTTTCTAAACGATTTAAAGTATGGATTTCCAAAGTACTGGTAAAAAAATTAATGGGAACAGGACCAATCCCTACTTATGTCCCTCGTTATAAACCCTGTGGTGAAGTTATAAATGGATATGTACTTCCTGCACCAGGCATTCTTACAGCAGTGAAATTCTAGTTTTTGACATTATATTACAAATATAACAGAATCTGTTTTTTATAACTCTTAACCTCATTAACTATTGGAAATAACAAATATGTTTAGATTTGCTAAAACTATTGATTAAAAAAGTTATTAATATATTAGAAATGATCCTCAAAGTAAAAAATTTTAATTTTTTACCCACTCAATTATTTATTGTTCAACTGAAGTAAAACCAGCTTTTAAGCCATTTTTTATTCTTCCCGATCGCTATCGATAATAATTATCGTTATCTATTGCCCCTTTTAAATTATTATGTTAAAATATGGACATGAGAAAGAGTAGAATTATTAACGTGTTTTTAATATTTTATATATTAATGTCAGTTTCCCTAATGTCTTATGTGGGACCGGGAGCAGGATTTGCATTTGCAGGTTCTTTTTTATTTATATTTATTGCATTTTTCCTGGCAATATTTAATTTTTTAACTTTCCCCATAAGAGCATTTATACAATTTTTAAAGAGAATAAAAACTTTAAAAAATGCTAAATACAAAAGGGTAATTGTGATTGGTTTTGATGGAATGGACTTTCACCAGTTTAAAAAATTTCAGAAAGAAGGAAAACAATTCCCTAATTTTGATAAACTGGAAAAAAACGGAACATTCTCCCCCTTATTGAGTACAGAACCACCTATTTCACCTGTGGCATGGTCAACATTTTCAACTGGAGTGAATCCAGGCAAACATAATATATTTGATTTTCTTGCAACAGACAGGAATACATATATGCCAAGAATGTCCGGTTCAGATATAACTCCACCAAAAAGATCTTTGAGTTTTGGGAAATATATATTCCCTATATCGAAGGCCAAAGTTGAATTACTTAGAAAGAGTAAGAGCTTCTGGAAGATCGTTAGCAGCAAAGGTATATTTTCATCAGTACTCCGCATACCATATTCCTTCCCACCTGAAAAATTCTATGGTCTGATGTTATCCGGATTAGGAACACCTGATCTAAGAGGAACGCAGGGTAGTTTCAGTTTTTATTCAGAAAAAAACGATGATTCCAGTTCTGTTACAGAAGGCGTTTTCCAAACCTTACAAAAAATAGATGAAGCAAATTTCAAAGGAACTCTCACAGGTCCGGCAAATCCATTTATAAAAAGTAATCCGATCTTAAAACAGGAGTTCAGTCTATTAGTAGATAAAGAAAAAAAATCTGCAATAATTAATTTTGGTACTGAAGATATAGTCCTGGAAAAAGGAAAGATATCAACATGGCATCGGATCTATTTCAAAGCCGGATTTATAAAACTTGCAGGTATAGTACAATTATATCTCGAAGATACTGATTCTGTTAAGTTATATGCCTCCCCGATAAATATTGATCCAAACTCTCCTTCTATGCCGGTTTCACATCCAAAGATATTTTCAGTTTTCCTTTCAAAATTATTGGGTCCTTATGCAACTCTGGGCATGGCTGAGGATACCTGGGCGTTAAATGAAAAAGTACTTTCTGAAGAAGGATTTTTACAGCAGGTTTATTCCTATCAGGAAGAAAGAGAAGCAATCTTTTTTAATACATTTAATAAGTATAAGAATGGATTAGTAGTACAAGTTTTTGAAGCGACCGACAGAATACAGCATATGTTTTGGAGATATTTCAAAGATTCAGGTTCTCCTGCAGAAGCAAATTCGAAAGAACCGCATATAGTGAATGCAATATATAATGTGTATAAAAAGATGGATGATTTTCTTGGAAAGCTCTATAAAAAAATGGATAAAGACGACCTTTTAATGATAGTTTCTGATCATGGTTTCAACAAAGTTAACCGTGATTTTCATTTGAATTCATGGCTATACAAAGAAGGTTATATTGTTCTAAAAGAAGGAAAAACAAAAAGCGATAAATTCTATAAAGATGTTGACTGGTCAAAATCAAGAGTTTATGGTCAAGGATTACATGGAGTTTATTTAAATATGGCAGGAAGAGAAAAATTCGGCATTGTAAAACCAGGAAAGGAAGCAGAAGAGCTAAAAACAGAAATAGTTGAAAAACTAAAAATATTGATGGATCCTGACAAGAATGTACCAGTTACAAAAGGAGTTTACAAGAGAGAGGAGTTATACAAAGGACCTTATATAAAAAATGCTGCAGATGTAGTCATTGGATACAATCTAGGTTACAGAGTATCTCCTGAATCTGCAGTAAACTATGTAAATGACACAATTTGTTCCGACAATATAAGAATGTGGAGTGGAGATCACTCGTTTTCAAGGGTATTTATCCCGGGGATATTTTTCAGTAATAAGAAAATTGAAGCGGAAACACCCTCTATTATGGATATCTCCCCAACTATTCTTTCAGCATTCGGAATAAAAAAACCATCTTTTATTGATGGCAACGATTTAGGTGTAAAATAATGAAAAGAAGAGACTTTATAAAAGCAGCAGGAGCTGCATCCCTGACCGCGATTCCAAATATGAATTTTGGGAAAGGAAGAAATCCGGGTGAACGAATGTTAATCCTTGGATTTGATGGAATGGACCCAAAGATAGTTCATAATCTTATGAGAAAAGGCAAGCTTCCAAATATGCAAAAACTTGCAAACCAGGGAGTATTCACAATGATGAGAACCACTATACCCCCACAAAGCCCGGTAGCATGGAGTAGTTTTATAACAGGTGCAGATCCGGGTAAATTTGGTATATTTGATTTTCTACATCGCAACCCTGAAAGCTATATCCCAATCTTCTCACAAAGTGAATCGATAGATTCATCTATAAATATGAAGCTTGGAAAATACAATATTCCATTAAAATCAGGAGAGGTTATATTAAAAAGAGAGGGAAAGGCTTTCTGGGATTACCTTGAAGAAAAGGATCTTGCCTCAACAATCTTTAAGATTCCTGGAAATTATCCTCCGTCTGAGAGTAAACAACGCACTATAGCCGGAATGGGAACGCCGGATATAACAGGTGGTTATGGAATGTATAGTTTATATACAGACGATGATGAAGAGTCAAGTTTTGAAAATGAAAAAAGGTTGTCACCCAGCAAACTTTTTTATGTTTATATTGAAGAGGACAATACAATTGGAAGTAATGATCCTGTATATTTAATTGGTCCTGAAAACTCACTTCTCAGAACAGATATTGAAGAGGAAGAGACCAATAGTCTTGAAGAAGATGAAAATTCCAGAAATATAAAGATCCCGTTCAAGGTCTATCTTGACAAGAAAAACAAAACCGCAAGAATCGATATTGACGGAAAAGAAATACTGATTGCAGAAAAGGAATATTCAAACTGGGTCGAGATTGATTTTCCCTTAATCCCTAATGTCTCATCTGTTACCGGAATGGTTAAATTCTATCTTCTTAATATGACAGATAAATTCCGTCTTTATATCTCTCCAATACATATAAGCCCTAAAAATCCAGCTCTGCCAATCAGTACACCTGAATCATACAGCAAGGAATTAGCAGATAAAAATGGTTTATTCCATACAATTAGTCTTCCCGCTGACACTAAAGCATTAAGCCAGGGAACATTCTCAATGGAAAACTTTTTAGTTCAGTCTATGTCTGTTTTTGATGAGAGTGAAAAGATTTTTGATTATGAACTAAATAGATTTTTAAATAATAAAGAGGCTCTGCTCTATTTCTATTTCTCAGAATTGGATCAAAGCCAGCACATGATATGGGCATTGAATGATAAAACACACCCATATTATAAACAAAAAGAAGCCGAAAAATTTGGTTTTTTTAAAGAATATCTTTATGTGAAACATGATGAAGTTTTAGGTAAGGCAATGAGAATGCTCCCCAGGGATGTGAAGATAATCCTGGCATCTGATCATGGTTTTGCACCTTATAAAAGAAAAGTCTATATGAACAGATGGCTCGCAAATGAAGGGTATTTATTTCCTAAAGATAAAGAAGGATTTATGAATAGTGGTCTTATTATATCTGATTCACCTGCTGACTGGGACAAAACAAAGGCATATGGAATGGGATTAAATGGACTATACATTAATCTAAGAGGCAGAGAATTAAACGGGATTGTTAAACCGGAAGAAAAGCGGAAACTTTTAGAAGAGTTGAAATATAAACTGGAACGTATAAAGGATCCGAAAACCGGAGAGACAGTTATGTCAGAAGCCTTCATTTCAGAGGACAATTTCTCTAAAGACTATATCGACCGTGCTCCAGACATAATACTTGGATTTAAAAAAGGATATAGAATTGGCGACACTTCAGCAATAGGCGGTATACAAAAAGATGTTTTTTATGATAATAATGACTGGTGGGGCGGTGATCATTGCATGAATCCCGCACATGTACCAGCATCATTTTTAGCAAACTTTAAGATAAACAAGAAAATACCTACATTGAAAGATATGGCACCAACAATCCTTAAGGTATTTGGTATAAATACACCGGATTCAATGTCAGGAACATCATTAATATAAAAAGAGGAGATTAATATGGCAAAGAAAGCAAAATTAAACAATGAAATTTTTGGAAAAGCAGAAGAGATTATTGCATTTCACGGATATTCTTCATTAGACGAACTTGTAGAGAATTTGATAAACAGCGAATATGAAAAAATCAAGTCTGACGATAATGACACTGATGAACAGGCAGACAAACTAAGCGGACTTGGATACATTTCATAAAGCAAGATATAAAAATAATATAAAAAGGAAATATTAATGATTCATTCAATAAATTATTTTATTACAAAGATTTTCGATGTCATACTCTACCCATTTACATTTATAAATGAGTTTTGGGGAATTCTATTTTTCAGTATCCTCTCATCTATTATTGTTTTGTATATTTATAAGTTAGTCTCTTCACCTAAAAAAATAAAAGAGACAAAGGATCTTATAAAGGCGCACATATTAGCAATAAGGCTATATAAGGACTTCTGGAAAGTAATCGTTTCCTCCTTTGGAAAAAGCCTCTATTATACAATGAAATATTTTCTTTTAAACATGATACCATTAATTTTAATAATTCCAATTCTTGCCCCGGTTTTTTCCCAGATGTTAATAAGATATGAGATGAAACCATTTAATATTGGCGATGAAGTCGTTATAAAAGCAAAATTTTATAAAACTGTTGATCTTAATTCTATAGATGCAAAAATAAATAGTAATGGATTATTACGTTCTAAAAAGACACTCAGTTGGCAAGTTGATTCCAATAATCAAATTATTAAACAAGACATGAAGCCAATATTTCTAAATGCAATAAATGAAATAAACTGGAAGATGGAAATTGCAAAAGAGGGAAATGAAGGGATCGAGCTTATCATAAACGGAAAACCTTATAAAAAGAGCTTTGTTTCTATGAAGAACTATAGAGGCGTCATATCCGAATATAAGTATGGAAAATCAAATATTGACCATATCCTATATCCGGGAGAAGAGATCTTTAAAGATGATGAAACAGTAGACTATATAAATATTTACCATAAAGGAAGACTCGTGTCTTTCCTTGGAACAGAAATTCACTGGCTAATACATTATTTAATACTTGTATTAATAATAGTTTTAGCCCTCAAAAAACGTTTCGGAGTTGAATTCTAAATAACTAACCACCACAAGAATGATAGAAAACAACAAAATCCATATCAAGAGCTATCTTATAATTTTTTTAAGCATCCTTATAATTGGAGTTATTAGTTTTATGTTCCTCGAAAACTTTTCATTAATAGATTCTATCTATTTCTCAATCGTAACTATGGCTACAGTCGGATATGGAGACATCCATCCTCAAACAGATATTGGGAAATTTATCACATTGATCATAATTATCGGTGGAGTTGGAACATTTTTAGGTATAATAGCAAGTATAACTGATTTTTTTGTGAACCGCCGTGAAGAATTGCGAAGACAGCAGAAACTTAATGTAGTTACAGGATTATTCTTCAGCGAGATAGGAAGTAGGTTATTAAAACTATGCACAAAACTTGACCCTAAAACTGATGAGTTGCATCATATTTTAAAAATCACAGATCAATGGGAAAACAAAGATTTTGCCATTGCTCATAAATTACTTAAACTACATCCGCTGACAATAGATTCTTATAGAGGTGATATTTTTATATTCAGGGATTATTTTCAAAACAGTTCAGATTTCCTTCTAAGATTGTTGGAAAATCCAAATATTCAGGAGCACGAGAATTTCACGGATTTATTGCAGGCATTATTTCATCTCAGGGATGAACTTTTAAACCGGTCAGACATATCTGAATTAATCGAAACCGACCGTAAACATCTGGAACATGATATCCTCAGAGCATATAATTTACTCATATTTGAATGGCTGAATTATATGCAATATTTAAAAAATAACTATGGATATCTTTTTTCACTTGCAAAACGCACAAACCCATTTAATCCTGATATAAATGCAGTTGTAGATAACTCCTGATAAGAAAGAACTACACATCTATATCTATTTATCAAAAAAAGATACACTCTAATAGAATCTTTATAAAAGATAATTAGAAAAAAACAATTTAATTAAAAACCGTCCATAGTATACTCAGAATATATTATTAGAAAAAAAATATAACAAACCGTTTGATTATTTAGTTTAGTTAATGTATATTTAAAACATAGAGATAAATTATATGAACTATAGGATCAACAATGGTATTAAACATGAATTTAAAAACTGATGTTATATGAGGGTTTTTTAAATGGATGAAAACTTAACACCCTACCTAAATGAGATAGCAGAGAAACTTTGGTCTGGACATGCTTCTGTTATGATTGGAGCCGGATTTAGCAAAAAGCTGCATCTTTTGCCTTTTCAATACATAAACATTTATCTTCAAATAAATTGAAAATACCAGAAAGCATCAAAAAATGGGAAAAAGTCTGTTCTTCGGAAAAAGAATTCTCTGAAATAAGAAATGCATGGCAATAAATAGTAAATATATGTATAATATAAGTTGGAAAACTAAGTATTAAAACTTTAATTAGTTTTTGATAATTTAAAGAATATTGGAGCAAGAGGCATGAAGTAGCCAAACATGTAATTCAGAATTTTAAAAGCTGGAAATATTACCATTTTCATGACACAAGTGATTCTGCAAAGATGAAAAAGAATTGCCCTATAAATGACTATTCCTATTTAAGAACAGATGCTTCAAATTTGGCATCTTTTCTTTATGTAATGAGAAACAATAATGAAGAACATTATGAGGCAATAATTGATTCTATACGTCTTGTTGCACCATTTTTTGATAATTTTATTTTGAGGCCACATGCTTTGAATAAAGATAATATTCGCATCGAATGGAGGGAAAGAGGCTCAGATTTCCCTTTTCTTGCACATCATTTTTCAGATGGTACTTTAAGGTTCATTTGTCTTGCAACTGTTTTGCTACAACCAGATTTACCATCTACAATTATCATTGATGAGCCTGAATTAGGACTCCATCCCTATGCAATAAAAGTTCTGGCTTCACTAATGAGATCCACATCTAAAAAGACTCAGCTCATTGTTTCTACACAGTCAGTACCTCTTATTAATGAATTTGATCCTGAGGATCTAATTATTACAGACAAAATAGATAAAGCCAGTGTTTTTAAAAGAGTAAAAGAAGCAGAACTAAAAGATTGGCTTGAGGAATATACATTAGGTGAATTGTGGGAAAAAAATGTTCTCGGAGGAAGACCTCAATGACAAGGGTTAATGTTATAGTTGAAGGTCAAACAGAAGAAACATTTGTAAGGGATTTACTTGCACATGAGTTTGGATTTAAAAATATTTTTTTTATTGCACGATGTATCGAAACATCAAGAAAAAAAAGTAGAAAATTTCGTGGTGGATTATTAAATTATCCTAAAACAAAAAACGATATTGTAAGATGGTTAAAACAAGATGATACTGCAATTGTAACAACAATGTTTGATTTTTATGGACTTCCAGACGATTTCCCTGGCATGAATGAACTTGCCAAATTTTCATCGCCTTATGATATAGTTAATCATTTAGAACTGGAACTTAAAAAAGACATAGATTTTGGAGATAGATTTATTCCATATATTCAACTTCACGAATTTGAAGGGCTTCTTTTTTCTGATATTGAAAAAATTGACAAAATAATGGGTGAAATTGCATATTTAGGGCAAATCCATCATAGAATTTTATGACTTTTAAAAAATCAACTGTTTTTAAGTCTTTAACTAATTACCTGATATACTGCTTTTAAAATGATTTAACTATATGATTTTGATTAGATTTCTATATTTAAAAGTCCATATCTATTAAATTTTTTTAAATAAAATATCAGGAATTATAAAATTATTTTTACTTCCAGAAATTATAAGTATAAAATTTGATAAAAATGGAAACAATTATTTAATCTATATCAGTGAAAATGAAAGGTATACAGATATTTCTGTGACGGATTTGCCCTAAATATGCCGTTTTACCCTATTAACTCATATGTTATTGATTTAGTTGAAAAGGATTTAGTAAAATAACTTTTGGGGAATTTAAATGCAATCTAATATAGATCAAAAACTTAAAGTAAAAAAATAAATATGTTATAATATTATATAAAAATCACTATGTAATTGCACATTATTTTTATACATAGTTTTTTTAAGGAGAACAATGACTATTAAAATGTTTATTAAAAAAGTAATAAAAAAAATCGTCCCTAACCTTTTGGGAAGCTTGAAAAAAACAGCTATTGTTTGGGACCAAACCGATACTGCAGACTCAAGTGAATATTGGTGGAATTTCCCTATTATAAGAGATTATATTTTAAATTACGTGACAGGAGATTCAAAATTAAGTTGGTACACAAAACAAATTCAAGACAGGAAAACCCCTTTTGGAAGAGTTTTAGCATTTGGTGATGGCAAAGGAATGGCTGCTGAAGCACATATTCTAAGAAAGGATGTTAGTGAAGTAGTATATTTAAATATTGCTGGTGGAGAAGGAAAACGTTTTAAAAATTTAATGAAAGAACATAGTTGCCCTCATAAATTTGTCTTGGCAGATGCAAATACATTTGATTATAAATCCTTAGGGAAATTTGATACTATAATAGACGTTGGTGCTTTTCATCATTTTGAAGATTTTGACAGAATATTTCCAATGCTAAATGATTGCTTAGCTGATGATGGACTAATGTATATTGATGAATATGTAGGACCTTCAAAATGGGTTTTTACTAAACCAATAATAGATATAATAAATGAAGAATTAAATACATTACCTCAGGAATTAGTAAAAAATCGTCAACAAGTAGTTCAGCAGGAATATATTGACTTGTGGATCAGCGCTCAGGAACCAAGCGAAGGGGTACGGTCTGCGGAGTTGGACTCGATGTTGTTAAAATATTTTAAATTAGAGCAATCAAATTTTTTTGGAGGCACTTTGGTTCAACCCTTTTTCTATACTTCAAACCTAAAACCCTGTCGATTAAATATCCCTAATTGGCATAAAACAGATGAAGGAAAACACCATTTAGAAAGACTTGTTAAAAAGGAACACGAACTAATAAAATCAGGTAAAATAGGTGCTGATTATAAATATTACGTGCTTAGTAAAAAATAAAAATATATTTTGATATAAATTTATAAGTTTGAACTGTGTTTTCTAATATTTATTGAAAATTTATTATATATTTCATGTTAATTTTCTATACCCATTTTTTCAAAAAAAATCTATTCATTAAAAAAAAACATTAATAATTAAACAAAAAATTAATTAAAACTTTAGAATGCTTGACTTTTTTTTTATATTGTAGTACATCATAGGTTATAAGCCTAAAGGGCAAATATTATATTAAATTATTTTTTATCGGGAGATTAAAATGAAAAGCTTTAAACTGGTATTAATTGTGTTGTTTTTGTTAATATTGATATTTTCACTGAGTGCTGATGAAACATTATTTAATGAGTCATTTGGACCTAGTGGTCCAACAAAGATTTGGACTTATGATGAAACAAATGGATCCAGCACCAGAGTAAGCAGAAAGGATGGAAAGGATAGTCACGGGTTTTCACTCAGAGGATTTAATACTTCAGATAAAATTATTAATGGTGATTTTACGTCAGGCTTGAATACTGGTTGGTGGTTTGATAGTCACTCAAATATTGAGTTATCTTCAGAATCTAAAATTGGGAGTAATGCAGTACTAGTAAGAGGTTATGCAAATACTAATCTTGTAATTAATGGTAGTTTTATTGGCGGTTTATTTAGTTGGGAGCCAATTGGAGATCCTGGAGATGTCATAATAATATATGATTCATCTGAAGGAGGAAATGTAGTAGAGGTTACAGGAGGATCAACTTGGGAGACGCAAGTAAAATCTTCTATATTTGAGGTTCAAGGAGGAGATTATAAATATAGATTAGAATCATTTGTAAAAAAGATATCTGGTAGCGGTAGATATAAAGTGACAATAGAGTGGTTGGATTCAAACGAGCAGCATTTAGCATATGATAACGATTGGAAAGGCCTTGATAATCCTAGTACATATACATATCATGGGGACACATTTAATTCTCCATCGAATGCAGAACATGCCAAAATAATAATTGGTGTAGACCCTGGGACCAAAGTGCGTTTTAGTAAAATTGCTTTAAAAAAATGTATTCATTGGGAAAATAGTTCAGAAATACTGTCAGACTGGATGAATGTAGTCCTAGGTGATACAGTTACTATAAGTGCATATGTTAAATATTTAGCCACAAGTGCTTTAGATAAATATAAAGTTACAATTGAATGGGAAGGTGGCGTTAGACAATATGATAATGACTGGTTGGGCACCTATCAGTCCACAAATTATGTTGAGCATAGTGGAGAATTTATAGTTCCTGAAGGTGCAACTCGGGCTCGAATTATATTAGGAGTAAGAGATGGAGTAATAGCAGTTTTTGATGATATTTCATTTACAACTAGAAGTAATGATGTGGAAACTTCAATGAAGTCACCTATATTTCCAGGAGTACAACCAGGACAACTCTATC
Source organism: uncultured bacterium (assembly GCA_965371805.1). Classification (GTDB taxonomy): domain Bacteria; phylum Acidobacteriota; class Aminicenantia; order UBA2199; family UBA2199; genus JAOZTV01. The sequence continues at coordinate 15,852 of CBDUZW010000041.1, forward strand.
GATTAAGTAGTTATGTTAAACAGATAAGCGGGACTGGCAAATACTCTGTTGCAATTGCCTGGTTCGATGGAGATGGGACCCATATAAAAGACTGGAAAGATTTAGATAAGTTTATTGGAGATGAATTCACCGGTGAATATGGTACCAGTATATATGCCAATGATTGGAATGGAACTGACAGGCCGGCTAATTTTATAGAGCATGGTGGTCATACTCTTTTCGGAGTAACAGAGTCTGAAATTAAAAATGATCTCCAAGGATATTTACCACCAGAAAATGCTAGAAAAGCTCAAATAATAGTAAGTGTTGAACCTGGTGTAGAAATTGTCATAGATGAGATATCTTTGATTACAACTTCGACGAATATGAATGATGAGTTATTTTTAGCAAACGAATATATAATGGTTGGTGTTACAAAGAAACGTGGAGGGGCTATACATTTTTTATCAGATAAGAAAGTAGATCTAACCAGAAGTTATATTAATGATCATGATTCAGGTAGGCTCATACAGAGGTCTTTTTTCGGTAACGAAAGAAATGATAGTGGGGTAATTGATCCTGAGTGGGATTTTATGGATTGGAATCCTGTTCAAGGAGGTAACCAATCATATAAAGATGGCGATACAAGAAAACCTGTTCAGTATAAAGGTTTTTTACCTGATGGCAATGGAATAATAAAAAGGGTGGGAGACGAAATACATACCTATTGTATTCCATTAAATTGGAATTATTATAGTAGAACTAGAAGTATTATGAAAACGATTATTTCACTAGATGATAGAACGGTTAAAACAAGAACTCTTTTTTATAATAAATGCTTTAAAAATAGGGCTAAGAATCGAGATCAAGAGCTATTAGCTGTATATGTAACTCAAGACTTAAAGTGGTTTAGAATGTACCATGGGACCATGCCTTTTTCTCCTTCACTAGACCCTCTAATTCCATTAGATTTTATTCCTCTAGATAAAGTAAACCATGCTGGTGAGCCCACCGTACACAATATATTTAAAAATAATGTTGCTCCAACTGAAAAATGGGCAGCATGGGTTAATGGTGATGGCTATGGAGTTGGTATGTATTCAAAAGATGTAAAACTATATTCAGATACATATCATTTTGATGCTTTTAGGTATTCTGAAACAGGTCTTCAGGATGTAGATGGTGATGTTAAATCAGATGACGATGATAATAACTATATGGGTATTATACCTACATTTGATGTTGCTAACCATGCAGATAATAAAGTTGAATTCACAAGTGATATTATCTTAGGAGATATTGATTATATAAGAGCCTATGCTTATTTCCAAGAAGGAAAAGGCCTTAAACCAACACCATATACCTCAAGTGGTTCAGTCACACTTACCTCTCCTAATGGAGGTGAGACCCTAACCTCAAGCACAACACACAATATCACATGGAGTAGTAGCGTTGATGTGCAATACGTAAAACTTGAATATTCAACAGATAATGGGGCGACCTATACTGATATAACAGCTGGAGTTGATAATACCGGTACTTATGAATGGACAGTTCCGAGTGTTAATTCTTCTAGCTGTCTTGTCCGGATTACGGAATCTAATGGTGTTGCTCAAGATCAAAATGAAGCCGACACTCCTCCCTCAGATACAAGTGATGCGGTTTTTACCGTTGTTAATAATGTCACTCCTACAATTACAATATCTTCTCCAAGTGGTGGGGATGACTGGAATATGGGTTCACAATATACAATTACCTGGGATAAAACAGGTGTTCAACATGAAAATGTAAAAATAACGCTTTATGATCCAACAGGGACTAATTTAATTTATACTATGACAATAAATACTGAAAACGATGGAAGTTATAATTGGACAATTCCTGACAATGTTTTTTCTGTTGGCAATTATTTAGTTAGAGTAAAGACTACTGACAATCTTATTTATGATGATAGTGACACTATGACAATAAGCCCAACAAATACAATGAAAGCGGAAATAATATCACCTTCACCGGGATCGCACCTAAGTGGTGGTACGGTGACATTTATCTGGAGCACTGATAATGGTGCGACAGGTTATGAACTTTGGGTTGGATCTTCGCCTGCATCATCTGATATTGTAACCAGTGGTGGTTGGCAAACCGGATCTTCACAGACATTATCGGGGCTCCCGACAGATGGCAGCGCTGTTTATGTACGTATCTGGACGCAGATCAATGGAGAGCATCTCAATAACTATAATGATTATGTGTATACAAGTCATTTACTTGTAGGGAGTACTAAATCCTACACATTATACGCAATTAATGTCAATAATGCATTGAGTTGGGATAATCCTTACCGAGCAGCATTTGCTCCAGATGGTTTGAGAGCAATTCAGCCCTATACAGGTGAAGCAGTCGCTGGTGTTAAATTATATGTAAATGGTTTTGATAGTTGGACCTTACCTGCAGGAGAGGTTATAACAAATGTTAAAATTGGGGCATATATTTCTTTTAGTAAAACAGCCCAATATGGAAATATATATATAGACACAAATATTTCAGGTGTGAGCACAGGTAAGCGATTAGTCCCAGGAACTGAACATTGGGAAGAATATGATGCCACACATGCATATGCAAACTGGACAAAAGCAAATATTGATGCATTAATTGTTAAAGTAACCAGAGCTAAACTTCATGTACCATCATCTCATTTTCAAGTTGATTCAATCAGACTTGTAGTCACAACAGAAGCACCGTCAATAACTGTCACATATCCTCTTGTTGGAGCAATTTGGCAGATAGGCAGTACACAGGATATTATCTGGAATAAATCCGGAACTCAAGATGCAAATGTAAAATTACGATTATATCAAAATGATGTAAAAATTATGGATATAACTGATTCAACCCCTAATGATGGGAGTTATAGCTGGACAATACTAAATACAGTAGCACCAGCTTCAAATTATGTTGTTAGAGTAAAGACTACTGACAATCTTATTTATGATGATAGTGACACTATGACAATAAGCCCAACAAATACAATGAAAGCGGCAATAATATCACCTTCACCGGGATCAACCCTTAGCGGCAGTACGGAGACGTTCACATGGAACACCATTGCAGGCGCATCAGATTATTATATCAGACTTGGAACTACCCAGGGAGGTGATGAGATTACCGATAGTGGAACTTGGCAAACCGGATCATCACAGACGTTTTCCATTCTCCCCACAGACAGCAGTATAGTATATATACGTATCTATACCAGGATTAGTGGAGTATGGGAAACTAACTATAATGATTATACTTATACTGCAAGCGTTGGTGTTGTACAGAAAGCGGAAATAATATCACCTTCACCGGGATCGCTCCTAAGTGGTGGTACGGTGACATTTACCTGGAGCACTGATAGTGGTGCGACAGGTTATGAACTTTGGGTTGGATCTTCGCCTGCATCATCTGATATTGTAACCAGTGGTGGTTGGCAAACCGGATCTTCACAGACATTATCGGGGCTCCCGACAGATGGCAGCGCTGTTTATGTACGTATCTGGACGCAGATCAATGGAGAGCATCTCAATAACTATAATGATTATGTGTATACAAGTCATTTACTTGTAGGGAGTACTAAATCCTACACATTATACGCAATTAATGTCAATAATGCATTGAGTTGGGATAATCCTTACCGAGCAGCATTTGCTCCAGATGGTTTGAGAGCAATTCAGCCCTATACAGGTGAAGCAGTCGCTGGTGTTAAATTATATGTAAATGGTTTTGATAGTTGGACCTTACCTGCAGGAGAGGTTATAACAAATGTTAAAATTGGGGCATATATTTCTTTTAGTAAAACAGCCCAATATGGAAATATATATATAGACACAAATATTTCAGGTGTGAGCACAGGTAAGCGATTAGTCCCAGGAACTGAACATTGGGAAGAATATGATGCCACACATGCATATGCAAACTGGACAAAAGCAAATATTGATGCATTAATTGTTAAAGTAACCAGAGCTAAACTTCATGTACCATCATCTCATTTTCAAGTTGATTCAATCAGACTTGTAGTCACAACAGAAGCACCGTCAATAACTGTCACATATCCTCTTGTTGGAGCAATTTGGCAGATAGGCAGTACACAGGATATTATCTGGAATAAATCCGGAACTCAAGATGCAAATGTAAAATTACGATTATATCAAAATGATGTAAAAATTATGGATATAACTGATTCAACCCCTAATGATGGGAGTTATAGTTGGACAATACTAAATACAGTAGCACCAGCTTCAAATTATGTTGTTAGAGTTAGTACAGTAGATAATCTTTTAACAGATGACAGTGAAGGTAGTTTTGAGATTACAGATACTCAATCAGCCTTGAGACTAACCTCACCTAATGGTAATGAGGAATTCTTGTCAGGTAACAGTATCCCAATAATTTGGGAGATAGGTGACAAAATATTAAACATAAAAATCGAATACTCGACAGACAATGGAAGTACATATCAAATAATTACAAACAATACTATGAATAATGGGGTATATAACTGGAATGTACCACATGATATTTCTTCAGACTGCCTAATCAGGCTAAGTGATGCCGATAAAAAAAGTGATCATAACCTAGAGATATCATATAGTTTTAGATTTAAATTTGATAAAGATCAAAATCCTGGAACCACATTCGTATTATGGTTAGGAGAGTATAAAAACGATTCATTGAAAAACAGCATTATGACCAACATGTTTATACCAAAATTATCATTTATTCATGAAAACGATGGTATGATTTATGTAGAACTGAATGAAAACCGTAAAATAATCGGAAAAGTCAATAACAGAAGAGAGTTATGGGATAAACTGAGAGTGCAATCCAACCTGCAAAATAACACATTATCATTGTGGGTAAACAATAATATAATTTTTGATAACATTGATCTTCCTGAAGAATATCGTTTTGATGGGACAATTTCATTAACAGGAAATATAAGTATAGATGATCTAATAGTAAAAATTAAATCAAGTAGAAAAGATAGGGAGGTGGGTCTAGAATCCCAAACAAGTTTTAATCCTCTTTTAGTCATGGATTTTGAAAATGGAAAACAAAATGGAATTCGTTTTACAAGTGAAAAAAAATCATATAATTTAGACCTAAATAAAAAAGGATATGAAATCAGAGATGAATTAAATTCACCAAAACAGAACAAAATTCTTAAATTAAAAGAAGGTGTCACTATGATTAAACTATTTGATATATCTAATGGATTTCCATTTGATGTTAGTGACAAGGTCTTTAAAATTATTTATAAAGAGAATCTTGAATCCAAAAATGTAAAATAAAAATATTTCTACAAGTTAAGAATGACCCTAATCTTAATCGATTGGGGTCAATCTATAAGGGGTATGAACGATTCGTACATTCTACTACACTTGAGGTTAAATAATGCTGTGTTATAGGGTATATAATAAATATAAAAGAACATTTCGGGGCTATGTACAAAAAAACCCATCTTGCTTTTTTCTATACATTTCACATTAAAATAGTTTTGCCCACATTCTAGAGGTCTGATGGATAATGCTTCAAAGACTCTTGGGTGAAATTGCATATATAGGGCAAATCCGTCATAGGATTTTATGACTTTTAAAAAATCAACTGTTTTTAAGTCTTTAACTAATTACCTGATATACTGCTTTTAAAATGATTTAACTATATGATTTTGATTAGATTTCTATATTTAAAAGTCCATATCTATTAAATTTTTTTAAATAAAATATCAGGAATTATAAAATTATTTTTACTTCCAGAAATTATAAGTATAAAATTTGATAAAAATGGAAACAATTATTTAATCTATATCAGTGAGAATAAAAGGTATACAGATATTTCTGTGACGGATTTGCCCTAAATATGCCGTTTTACCCAATAATGAGAGTTTTTGGTGGGAATAAACTTTCAGATTTAAGTTCAATTATTACAGAGTTTGAAAACCCTGAAATGATTAATAATGATAGCGAAACAGCACCTTCAAAGAGATTGCTTAGACTATATCCAGGATATGATAAAGTCACAAATGGAATTACAATTGCAAAAAAAATTGGTCTTCAAGAAATCAGAAAGAAATGTTCTCATTTTAATGAATGGCTTGAAAAAATTGAAAAATTATAAATTAGAATAAAAAGTAATGGATTCCACAAGCCGGTGATGAGTTTTATCCCGAGTCTGAATTCCTTATATCTTATAAAGCTTCTATTTTACAACAATATTAACCATTTTTCCGTTTTTACCATTTATTAGGATAGTTTTAAAGATATTTTTTCCTTCAGTATATTTTGTAACTTTTTCATCTGAATATGACAATTCTTTAATCTCTTCATCACTAGTATCTACAGAAGTAGTAAAATTAGCTCTCACCTTTCCATTGATCTGAACAGTAATAGTCTGATCAGATTTTTCCAGTGCCTTTTCATCATACCCGGGCCATTTCTGGTCAAAAACTGAAGGGACATTTCCTGCAATCACCCAGAGTTCTTCAGCTATATGTGGTGCATATGGCGCAATAAGAAGAATAAGCTTTTTTACAACTTCATTAAAGAAAGTCTGGTTAAAACGTGCTTTATCCTTAACATAAATATAAAGTTCATTTGTCAGTTCCATTAATCTTGAAACACCGGTATTAAAATAGAAATCTTCAAGATTTACTGATATCTCCTTAATTGAATTATTCAGTATATAATTCAGATTACTATCAATAACTCTTTTTTCATCACTCTCTTTAAGATTTTCTGTTATAACTCTCCAAACTCTGTTCAGAAACCTGTCTGTACCGCTTATCCCTTCATCAGACCAGTCTCCACCTTCACGGAAATTTGTCATGAAGGTAATATACAATCTGAATACATCTGTTCCATACTTTTCAATAAACTGATCAGGAGATACTGCATTTCCCTTTGATTTAGACATTTTATTACCGTTCCTGGTTATCATCCCCTGATGAATTAATTTTTTAAATGGTTCTTCAAAAGTAAGGAGTCCAAGATCAAAAAGTGCTTTTGTTATAAACCTGGCATACAAAAGGTGCCCGTTAGCATGTTCCATACCACCAATATAACAATTTACAGGAAGCCACTGTTCCAGCTGTTTCTTATCAAAGGGTTTTTCATCATTTTTTGCATCAATATACCTGAGAAAATACCAGCTTGAACATACAAAAGTATCCATTGTTTCAGGATCTCTTCTCGCCGGTTTTCCACAAGTTGGACAGTCTGTATCCATGAAAGAATCGATTAAAGCAAGTGGTGCCTGACCCTTTGGCCTGAAATCAATATCTTCATCCTCTGGAAGAGTTAATGGCAGCTGACTCTCCGGAACAGGAACGGTACCACAGTCTTTACAATAAACTATTGGAATTGGTACTCCCCAATATCTCTGCCTCGAAACTGACCAGTCCCTCAATTTATATGTAATATGTTCTCTGCCATTTCCCTCTTTTTCCAGCCTTTCAATAACTTTGAGTATACCTACATTAGATTTCATGTCATTAAACTCACCGGAATTTACCATAATTCCTGCTTGTGTATATGCATCATCCATATCATCAATGTCTAATTCTTTTCCCTCTGGTTGAATTACTAAAATCTTGGGTATATTAAACTTAGTTGCAAATTCAAAATCTCTAGTATCATGGGCTGGTACAGCCATAACAGCACCGGTTCCATATGTTGCGAGAACATAGTCCGAAATCCAGATTGGTATCTTATTCCCATTAATTGGGTTGATCGCATATGCTCCTGTAAAAACGCCTGTTTTTTCTCTAACTGTAGACTGCCTGTCTATCTCAGAAAGCTTTTTTGTATATACTCTATATTCTTCAACAGCTTTTTTCTGTTCACTGGTTGTGATTTTATCAACTAAATCAAGTTCCGGAGCCAGCGTACAATAAGTTGCACCATATAAAGTATCCGGCCTTGTGGTAAAAACTTCAAAATTAAGTTCAGAATCAACTACCTTGAAGTCAATTATGGCACCCTTTGATTTCCCAATCCAATTTCTCTGGGATATTTTAGTTTTTTCAGGCCAATCAATATCATTTAATCCATCGAGAAGTCTTTCATTATAGTCAGTTATTTTAAAGAACCAGCCTTTAAGAGGTTTTCGTTCAATAAGTGTATCACACCTCTCATGAGTCCCGTCTGCCATTACCTCTGCATTTGCAACAACAGTAGCACATTTTGGACACCAGTTTGCAGGAGCCTCTTTCTGATAGGCCAGGTCATTTTTATAAAGAGTTAAAAACAGCCATTGAGTCCATTTATAATAATCAGGATTACTTGTTGTCAGCAGATGATCCCAGTCAAACATACCACCTATTCCTTTATATTGCTCTGTAAAGATCTCTACATTGGCTTTAGTGGACACAGCAGGGTGGATCCCTGTTTTAATCGCATAGTTTTCAGCAGGTAATCCAAAAGAATCATATCCAATAGGCTGAAGTACATTATATCCTTTCATTCTTCTAAAGCGAGCATGAACATCCGGACAGCTATACTGAAACCAATGCCCAAGGTGAAGTCTATCTCCAGATGGGTATGGAAACATACAGAATGTATAATAATTTGGTTTATCAGAGTTCATATCTGTTTTATTTGTATAATTATCTTCCCAATATTTTTGCCACTTCTCTTCAATATTTTTAAACGGATATGCCATTTTCTACTCCTTATATTTAACCTCTTTTTCCCAAAGTCTGATAATAAAGATACACACACAATTTTCAAATTTAATAATCAAAATCAGGAATTTAAACCATGAATTCAAAAATTTAAAATCAGAAAAAAATAATAATGAGTATTATGAACCAAAAAACAGGTAAAATCAAGCAAAACCTCTATTGACCTTTCATATCATCTGCTATAAAACAGAATTTAATATTTTATAAACCAATGGATATTAGTTTAATTTCTGTTCTACTATTGTCTTTACAAATTCTGCAATTGAAAAGCAGGACGTTAGACCTGGTGATTCAATACCTGTCAGGTTTATATATCCTGGAAATCCTTTCTCACTTTCCTCTTTGATATAAAAATCCCTGAATCCATCATCCGGTCCCTGAAGTTTTGGTCTTATTCCCACATCATCCGGCTGTAAATTATCAGGATCAACATGAATATATCGGGAGATTGCATTAAAAAACTCATTTTTATACCTTGTATCCATTTTATAATCGAGTATATCTACATAATATGCATTGGGACCGAACCTTACTTCATTCTGCAAATTTATAGTTAGATGAATCCCGAGGAAAATTCCATTTGGATCAGGAAGAGGATAAATTAAGTGATCTATTTCTTTGATCTTTGATGACTTATAATATTCACCTTTACACCAGTGAAGTTTTAAATCATTTTTTTCTGTATCAATACCAATCATTTGAGAAATATTTTCAGAAAACAACCCTGCTGCATTTATCAGAATTTTTGTTTTAATTTTTGTGCCGTCATTTAATGATATTTCATATCCTTTATTCTTTTTATCAACTTTTATAAGTTCGGTATTATAGACGATCATACCATCATTTTTTTCTATCAGCATATCCAATGTCTGCATGACCCTGTGCGTATCAATAATACCTGTATCTGACACCCATAACCCAGCTATTCCAATTGCCTGAGGACATTTTCTTATTAATTCATCTTTTTCAATAATCTTTAAATCTTCTACTCCGTTCATATCACCTTTCTTTTTTAAGTCTCTAAGAGCAGGCATCTCTTCTGGAGAGGTTGCTACGACTATCTTACCGCATTTTCTATAAGGTACTCCATATTTATCTGCAAAATTATAAAGAAGTTTATTTCCTTTTACACATAATTCTGCTTTTAATGAATTTTTCTGATAGTATATCCCGGAATGAACAACTTCGCTATTTCTGCTGCTTGTATGTTTACCGAAGCCTGACTCTTTTTCTATTACTAAAACATTATCAAAATTTTTAGATAATTCGTACCCAATTGACAGGCCAATAATTCCTGCCCCAATAATGACTATATTGACTTCTTCCATTGTGCTAAAAACTTAATCGTCTATCCTCAACAACAACTTCTCCTGACTTGATCACAGTATGGATAGGATTTATTCCTAAATGATAGGCAAGATAACTATAATCCGGGATATCCATTAATATAATATCCATTTTTTTTCCAATATCTACTGAACCTGCCACATTCTGCTTATCTATTCCATATGCTGCATTAATTGTAACCGTATTTATTGCCTCTTCAATTGTTAACCCCATCTTAAAGATTCCAAGATGAAGAATGAATAACTGTGATGAGACCATCGAGCTACCAGGATTAAAATCACTTCCAAGCGCCATTATTCCATTATTTTCTATAAATTTTCTTGCAGGAGCATACTTATTCATCTTAAGAAAAAATGATACACCTGGCAGAAAGACTGCTGTTGTATCAGAGGCTGCTAAACACTCTATCTCCTCGTCAGTCATCGCTATAAGATGTTCTGCAGAAACTGCGTCTTTTTTTACAGCAAGTAGTGCAGCATTATTAGAGGTAAATTCATCTGCGTGGATCTTGAGCTTAAATCCCATTTTTTTTAATTCATCCAGATAAAACTCAGACTCATCATAAGAAAAATAACCTTCTTCGCAAAAAATATCAGCAAACTCCGCCAGATTTTTTTCTTTAACAATAGGAGCTACTTCTGAAACCAGATACTTCAAGAACTCCATGTTTTTACCCTTATACTCTTCCGGGATCTCATGAGCACCAAGAAAAGTTGAAACAATATCCATTGGATTTATGGAATTAAGCGTACTAATAACCTCTAATTGTTTTAATTCAGTGTCCCTGTCAAGTCCATATCCACTCTTTGCTTCCATTGTTGTTGTGCCTGAAAGTAAACACTGATTAACCCTGTTTTCACTCTGCTTTAGAAGATCATTAAACTCAATTTCTCTTGTTCGGCGGACACTCCCTTTGATTCCACCACCGTTTTTGGCAATCTCCTGATATGACACTCCCTGCAGCTTTAATCTGAATTCATCCTGCCTAGTTCCAGCAAAGGGAAGATGTGTATGTGGATCTACAAAACCCGGAAGCGCAATAAACCCAGAACCATCAATTATTTTAGTCTTATCACTAATTGTGCATTTCTCTTCAAAAGATTTTTTATTTCCAATAAATGAAATCCTGTCCCCCGCACCTCCAATCCAGACATCTTTGGAAATTCTGATAGAATTAAGGTCCTTTCCTCTGACTACATTCTTATTTGCAGGATTTATAAGTTCCTTAACATTTTTTATAAGAAAATCTATTTCGATCATTTTGATTATTTTTCTGTAACCTTAGCTCTCGAAAATGTAGGTGAGTCAAGAATATCGTTGTCATCACCGAACGAATCAGAACTTCCCATATGAGGAATACTATTAGAGTTAATATAATCACTCTTCGCAAAATCAGTCAGTATCGCTGCAGGTATATTTTCCCTTATTGCAGCTGTTTCCCTTGTTAAATTCTTAGGTTTTTCTCCAAAATAGTATGGATTACTCTTTTTCTTTTCAGGTCTTTTGTTAAGATCATTTGTTCTTATCACTCTATCTCTGCTAGTATTTGTTGAAACATCAAACGGAGCAATTTCATCAAAAGGTTCTCTGAATTTTTCAGTCGGTTCACTTTTAAAGCCTGTTGCAATAATAGTAACCCTTAAAATATCTTTCATTTTATCATCTTTAACAGTACCATATTTTTTTATTTTTACATCTCCGGAAACATTATCATTTATTATCCTGGAAATAATACTAATTTCCTTTAATCCAATCTTTGCTGCTGTAATATTATATAATATCCCTGTTGCTCCACTAATTGACATATCACCAAGAAGAGGAGAGGAGAGTGCCTTATTAACTGCTTCCTCTGCTCTATTATCTCCTTTTGCGTCTCCAGTTCCCATCAAGGTCATTCCTTTTTCGGACATTACAGCTTTAACATCAGCAAAATCGGTATTATTCAGCCCATGTGAATTTATAATAGAAGATATCCCCTGAACAGCATTTAAAAGAACCGTATCAACTTTTCTATAAGCTTCCTCAATCTCTATATCATCTTCCTCTTCAAGATCAATTAGCTTCTGATTTGGAATAACTATCATTGAATCTACACTCTTCATTAATTTCTCAATTCCCTCTTCTGCAGCAAACATTCTGCTATCGCCTTCAAAATCAAAAGGTTTGGTAACAATCGCGACTGTAAGTATCCCTGCAGTTGATGCATGATTGGCAATAACAGGAGATGCTCCAGTTCCAGTTCCACCACCCATACCAGCAGTAACAAAAACCATATTTGCACCATCGACAATATTAATTATCTCGTTTGTGCTTTCTTGAGCAGATTGGTTACCAATTTCTGCATTTGAGCCGGTTCCAAGACCTTTTGTAAGTTTAGCTCCAATCTGAAGGGTTTTTGCAGGTTCTCTTATAGAATTCAGATCCTGAACATCAGTATTTATAGCAATGAACTCGACTCCGGATAACCCTTCCTCGATCATTCTATTAACAGCATTACCTCCAGCACCACCAACACCTATAACCTTTAGTACTGCTCCTCTTGCTTTTTCCTCAGCAAATGTTATTTTAATACCACTACCCATTTTCCCCTCCATTATCTTCGTTTCTATTTCTCATTTATTAAAATCCAAAAAAGTCTTTAACTTTATCAAAAATACCCTTATTATTAGTAGAAAACTCGCCACTATTTTTATAATCAATTAATCCATACTTTAATAATCCAACAGCAGTTGAAAAATCAGGTGTATTTACCTTATCAATCAATCCCCCTACACCTCCAGGAGCACCGAGTCTGATAGGAGCATCAAAAATTTCATCAGCTACCTCATGTAGATCCTTTAATAATGAAGATCCTCCAGTAATAACTATTCCTGCATTAATCCTTTTTTCAAAACCACTCTTGATCAGTTCTCTTTTGATAATTTCAAATATTTCCTCAGCTCTAGGTCTCAATATTTGAGGTAGTAAAGAAACAGATATCATTCGTTTTTTATTACCTCCTACACTTGGAGTTTCGAAGTTTTCATCCTGAAGATCCGGATTTAATCCTAATCCATACTTCCGTTTAATTTTTTCTACAACATCAGCCTGTGCTCTTATCCCAACCCTGAGATCACTAGTAAAGTGACCTCCACCAACAGGAAATGATTTTGCATATAGTAAGGCACCCTTTTCAAACACTGAAAAATCTGTTGTCCCTTCTCCAATATCTATGAGAGCGACTCCTAGATCCTTTTCGTCCTCAGACAATACAGATTCTGCTGTGGCAATATGAGACAAGACCACATTACTTACATTTATTTTAGCCCTTTTTAAAGCTGTCAGGAGATTATTCAATGCAGTCTTAGTCGCCGTTACTACAACAACATAAACATCCAGACTACTTCCTATCATTCCAATTGGATCCTTAATGTCTTCCTGTGAGTCTACGATAAATTCCTGAGTAAGAATATGAAGAATCTCTCTGTCCTGAGGTAGAAGCATTCCACTTCCATGCTTAACTGCCCTATCAACATCCTCTTTTGTAATTTCATTACTTCTTCCAGAAATATTGATACTACCTTTACCTGTTCTTGTTTCAACATGAGATCCGGAAATATTTACAAATGCAGATTCAATTTCGACTCCAGCCGTAAGCTCTGCTTCTTTAACAGATTTTTTTATATCCTCAACTGTTGAGGTCATATCAACTATAACACCTTTTCTAATACCTTTAGATTCAGTTACTCCATAGCCGATAACCTCAATGGTTTCACTACCCTCTCCATTAACCTGTCCAATAACTGTGCAGATTTTATTGGTTCCAATATCTATTCCTACAATAAAGTTATTTTTCATATTGCTCAACAGCCTCCCTAAAATAATGACTCATTTTTCTATCCATTTAATACGTCCTTCTTTTCATACTCAAGATATATCCTGTCTTCAAATCTCATATCAATTGAAGTAACCCTCAGATGTTTTAACACATCCATATTTTTTAACTTAAAAAAATAACCAATTTTCTTTTTAAAACCACTTTTCCCCGGGAATACAGTGATGTTTTTATTTTTTAATTTCAACAAAATCCCAAAAGGTCTCTTAATGCTGACAAAATCAACAATATTTTTCACTGAATTTAATTCACTCAAATATGGAATTAGATCCCTTATATGATCTTTAGATACCCCTTTTACAACAATAAGACCTTTTTCAATATTATAACCCCGATCAAGAATAATACCTTCCTCATCGATTATACTCCACTTTCCATTTATTTCAAATTGAAGAATAGGCATTCTTTTTATAAAAGATATTTTTATTTTAGAAGGTAATATTCTACTAATTGAAACATCCTTTACCTGACTAATTCCCATCAGACTCCTTCTCATTTCCCCAAGATTAACGCCAAGTATATTTCCTCTAAACCCATTTAATACTTTTCCCAGTAATTTTTGATCAATATTTTCACTATTTTCGAGAGTAAAAGTATTAATATTAAGTTTTTCCCATGTCATTATAAATTTGCCGAAAAAAAATATCCCCGAAGCAATTAATGTAAAAAGAAATACAATCAGAAAAACATGTATCCCCTTTATTTTGATTTCTTTTATTTTTTTATCTCTCTTCACAGATTTATTATTATACCTGAGAAAATCAAGTCTATTATTTATAGTATAAGAAGCCATATTCATTACTTGTTTTTCCTCTCCATAATATCAGCAAATTTATGAGCATATAGTGACAAATTTCCTGCTGAAAGAAATACGACAGCATCCCCTTCCTTTATCTCTTTATTGAGCCACGTTAGTATATTCTCAAGATCATCAATATATTCGACATCTTGAAAACCTGAACTTTTTATTTTTTCGGTTAAAACATTTCCACTAACCTGTGCAATCTGTTCTTGATTAGCAGAGTAGATTTTTGACACTATTAATTTATCTATACCGGTAAAAGCATCTTTAAATCCCTCCATAAGGATTTTCAGCCTGCTAAACCTATGTGGTTGAAAAATGGCAATTATTCTTTTATGACCTCCATTTTGCAGTGCGCTGATAGTAGCTTTTACTTCAGTTGGGTGGTGAGCATAATCATCAATAACAAGATGTTTTTTATTATAAAAAAGCACCTGAAATCTTCTATCGGGTAAATAGAATTTTTTTAAACCATTCTTTATATAATCTATTTCTATACCTGCTTCAAAAGCCGCAGCAATTCCAGCAAGAGCATTTTCAATATTATGAATACCTGTTGTATTTAACTCAATCCTGCCATATTTTTTTCCCTTTATAATTAAGTCAAAACTCGAATTAAAAATACTTTGTTCTAATTTTTCTGCCCTGACATCACAACCCTTATCAAAACCAAAGGAGATCACTTTCTTCTTAATATGCTTTATTATTTGTTTAACATACTTACACCCTCCATTAACAACAACCGCCCCATAAAAAGGAACTTTATTTCCAAATTCTGCAAAAGAATTAAGAAGATTTTCCATATTTCCATAATAATCAAGATGATCATTTTCAATATTTGAAATAATTGCAATTGTTGGAAAGAGTTTTAGAAAACTGCCATCTGATTCATCTGCTTCTGCGATTAGATAGTCAGAATCCCCAAGTTTAGCACCACTTTCTTCTGTTTTAAGTTTCCCTCCAACAACATATGTCGGGTCAGTTCCTGCTTCATTAAATATACTTGCCAGCATTGAGGTTGTTGAAGTTTTTCCATGTGTCCCGGCAACAGCAATTGAAAATTTAAGCCTCATTAACTCTGCTAACATTTCTGCCCTTGGAATTACAGGAATACCTTTCTCTTTTGCTGTTTTCACCTCAATATTATCTCCGGTTACAGCACTTGAGTAAACAAGTGTCTCAACGCTTGTAATATTTTTTTTATCATGTCCCAAAAACACATTGATTCCAATTTTTTTTAACCTTTTTACACTCTCACTCTCAGCAATATCAGAACCGGAAACAATAAAACCCATATTATGCAGAACTTCTGCAATACCGCTCATTCCGGACCCGCCAATTCCCGCAAAAAAGATTCTCTTTATTTTACTGTATTTATTCATTTAATAACACCATTTTTCTATGCCTGGAAACATTCAGTATAATACCACATATCAATAAAGTTGAGATCAGCGAACTCCCTCCAATTGAAATAAATGGTAATGCTATTCCCTTTGTTGGGAAAATTCCTATCGTGACTGAAATGTTTATCAATGCCTGTGAAACAATCAAAAAAGTCAATCCTGTAACAAGCAGATATGTATGTCTACTTCCTGAAAATTTTGCAATGGCAATCCCTCTTATTAAAAAAACTGAAAACAGTATGAGAAGTCCTAACGCTCCAATTAAACCGATCTCCTCAGCAATAATAGAAAAAATAAAATCCGTATATGCATAGGGGAGAAAATAAAGCTTCTGGGTTGAATTCCCTAATCCCTGACCAAATATACCTCCTGAACCAACTGCATAAATTGATTGTGCTGCTTGAAACCCAACGGTTTGATAATATTTTTCAGGATTTAAAAAAGCAAGAATTCTATTAAGCCTTTCAGGATTCATCATAATAATAACAACAGAAAAGGGTATGAGAACAAGGAATGATGAAAAAAGGTACCTCAATTTTAGGCCGGAAACAAATAGAAGAATAAATACAATCAGAAGAATTAGAAAAAAGGTCCCATAATCAGGTTCCTTCAGTATTAAAAGCTCTATACCCAGTACCGGTAATAGCAGCACGAATAATTTTCTCAGGTTATTTACATCTGCATCATGTCTTCCGAGAATAAACGACATATATAAAACGACCGCTATTTTTGCAAATTCCGATGGCTGAACAGATATTCCCAAAAACTTTATCCATCGGTAACTATTATTGATCTTGCCTGTTAGAAAAACCATTATCAACGCAGCAACAACAATGAACATAACAAATGTCACTACTTTTCGGTTTAAATATATTGGGTATTTCAAGAAAGCGACTATTGTCATGATAAGCAGACCAATAGCTAGAAAAAGAAGCTGCTTTTTGAAAAAGAAAAAGCTATCTCCATATTTTTCTTTTGCAAGTATCATAGTTGAGCTATAAACCATCAGAAGGCCAAATAATAACATTAACAATATAGTTGCTATTAACATTTTATCTGCACCAGCCCTTCTAACCATTTTTACCTCTTGTCATTTTATCTATAAAGTTTTTAACCGATAATTTAAATTTATCTCCCCGGTCTTCAAAATTATTAAACATATCAAAACTTGCACACGCAGGTGCTAATAATAATACACCTCCGTTTCCCTTCAATATTTCATACCCGGAGATAATTGCTTCATCAAAATCATTCACAAATTTCACCTTGTCCCTGCAACTTTCTAATTGAGACCATATCTTCTTTTGTGCATCTCCTATTAAAAAAATCCCTTTTGACCCATCTAACAGTACATTATCAAGCGCTCTAAAATCTCCACCCTTGTCTTTACCGCCAAGAATTATAACCATATCTTCCTCAAAACTCATTGAAGATTTTTTTGCTGCATCTACATTGGTCGCCTTTGAATCATTAATAAATTCAACGCCCTCAAAACTTCCTGCAATCTCCATCCGGTGATGTAAACCTTTAAAAGAATTAAGATGCTGTTCAATCTGCTCTACACTCACTCCTGATATTAGAACAGCAGTGACTGCAGCTATTATGTTTTCCAGATTATGTATCCCTTTTAATGGATTATTTTCAAGAGAGACAATTTTGTTTGATCCATTTAAATTAAATATAATCCTTCCTTCTGAAAAATGTGAATTTGCAGATTTCTTCTGAAGTGAAAATCCTACTTTTATAACACTTTCAACAGGAACATCTGCTAATATTTTATCATCATCATTATAAATAAAGAATCCTGATTCATTCTGATTCTTAATTATATTTAGTTTTGCATTTAAATATGAGTCCATAGTTCCATATCGGTCCAAATGGTCTGGAGTCACATTAAGTATCATTGAAATATAAGGCTTAAATTTTTCTATATCCTCTAATTGAAAACTGGACAATTCAAGTACAATAAATGAATCATCCAATATATTCTCTATTTCTGAAATAAATGGATTCCCTATGTTCCCGGCCAATATTACTTTAGAGCCGCTGCTGTTTAAAAAATGGTAAATAAGACTTACAGTTGTTGATTTTCCATTAGTTCCTGTTAATGCAATAATTTTTACGTTTTTTTGGCTGATATAGCTATATGCAAATTCAATTTCTGAAATTATTCTTATACCTTTACTCCGTAGAGCTTCAAACCTTTTATCTTTCCCATTAAACCCGGGACTTAAAACTATTGTTTTGATAAGATTGCTGATCTTCTCAAACCCATCACTTCCAAAATAAAAATTAACGCCTTTTGAAATATAAGCTGATATCTCGGGATTATTTATTTCCAGATTCGTATCATTATATAAATATATTGAAAAGTCTGATCTTTTCAGGAGAAAGTCCAATAATGCTTTACCGGTTTTCCCAAATCCGAATACAGCTATACTATTCTTCGCCATATACATTCTCCACTAAACTATTCAATCCCGCATCCCTTGATGATTTAAATAGTGTCACGCACTCTTCTTCTGAAATATCTCTTATCTCTTTTTCCGCATCTGCAATTCCTGAAAAAGAACTTATCTTTTCAACTGCATATCCACCCTTCTCTGCACCTCTTGCTATTTCATCCGCAAGAGTTCCAATTGTTATCAGCTTAATAAAATCCAATTTGGCAAAAAACAATCCTACTTCAAAATGAAACTTTTTCTCATTTTGGCCGAGTTCCAACATATCTCCAAGTACGGCAATTTTCTTTTTTTTATATTCTATATCAATCCATGAAAGTGTTTTTTTCAATGCCTCAGGATTAGAGTTATATGATTCATCAATAATCGTTTTATTTCCAATTTCTATAATTGAGCCTCTTCTTGCAAGTGGAACTAAATCCCATAAAGATCTTTGAATTTCCAGGTTTTTCATCCCAAGATGTTTTGCAGAAATTATGGCTGCAAAAAGATTTTCAATTTGGGAATGACTGATTAGTTTTGTTTTAAACAGAGTTTTATTTCCATAAAACACAACCTCAAAACCTGTAATTCCATTTTCCCGTTCAATATTTCCCAAAATTATTTTATTTGGCCCTTTTGTCCTTCCAAAGTATTCAATTCTTCCAATTTTATTCCTGGCTTGCTTAACTAGAACATCAAAATCACCTGAAATAAAAGCAATTGAGTCTGAGTTCAAATAATTTAGAATTTCCGCCTTAGCAATAGCAATATTTTCCATATTTTTTAAAAACTCGAGATGTACAGGTAAAACATTCAAAATTAAAGCCAGGTCAGGTTTTAAAATTCCAGTTAAAAGATCTATTTCACCAATTCCAGGATCACTCATGCCTAATTCAAAGATCGCAATATCCTCATTTCCTTTCATTTTTAAGAGAGAAAAAGGAAGACCTAACCAATTATTCCAATTCAAATAAGACCTGTAAACATTGTACTTTGAAGACAGGGTCTGATATAAAAATTCTTTTGTTGTTGTTTTCCCGGCGCTTCCTGTTATTCCAATATATTTTATTCCTGGAAACATATTTCTAACTGCACCAGCTAATATTAAAACAGATTGAAATGGATCATCAACAATAATTAACGGGAAGCTGATCCCGTCTGTGGAAAAATCTTTTGCAACAATAGCACCGACAAAGTCTCTACCTTCAAGACTTTTAACATAATCATGCCCGTCACTATCTTCAGTTTTCAATGCAAAAAACAGACTATTCTTTTTCATTAATCTACTATCAAAATGATAGTCTGAGAAGATCATATCTTTTTTTCCATTTAAAATTGTTCCATTCAGGATGCGGGCTATTTGATTAAGTCCCAGTTCAGGCATAGTTTATATCCTCACTTCATTCTTCTCATCAAGTTCAGGAAAAATCCTTAAATATATCAATAATTTTTCTGCAATAGATTTAAACAATGGCGCAGCAACATCGCCTCCATAAAATAGGCCCTTCGGTTCATCAATTACAACAAACATAGTTACCTTAGGATTTTTCGAAGGGAAAAAACCTCCAAATGAAGACACATAGATCTTCCGATACTTTCCCCATTTAATTTTCTTTGCTGTTCCTGTTTTTCCTGCAATATCTATGCCTGATATCCGTGATTTCTTTCCCGTACCAACATTAACTACATCAGTCATAATAGAGGATATTCTCTGCAGAGTGGATCTATCCAATATTTTAACTTTTTTTATTTCTTTCATTCTTTTACTCGTAATTCTCTCAATTATCTCTGGCTTAATAAGGTACCCGCCGGATGCGATTACATTAAAAGCCCGAACCATTTGAATTGGAGTTACTGCGATCTCATATCCATGTGATAGATATGCAATCGAAACTTGACTCCATTTATTTAGAGGGTTTAATATTCCTCTTTCTTCTCCTGGCAATTTGACACCTGTCTTTGAGCCAAACCCAAATTCGCGAATACTATTATAATATCTCCTTTTACCAACTTTCTGCCCAATTATTGCAGCCCCTATATTGCTTGAATATATTATTATATCCTCAAAACTTAACCTGGCATATGGATGTACATCAAAGATTGTTCTATCTCTTATTTTATACACACCATTATAACAATTAAAAACCTGTTGAGGATAGCATATATTATTTCCAAGAGCGGAAGCGGCAAGGATTATTTTAAAAGTCGATCCTGGATCATAGAGAAAGGAAATAGCTTTATTTTTTAGAATAGCCGGATCTACACTACTAATTCTATCAGGATAGAAAAAAGGATAACTGGCCATTGCCAATATATCTCCTGTTTCTGAATTCATCACAATGACTGTTCCACCCTTTGCATTATACATTTGAACAGTTTGCGTCAACTCTTTCTCAACAAAATATTGAATTGAGCTATCAATGGTGAGGTAAATATCCTTTCCTTGAATAGGTTTCTCAAGATACTTTAAATCAAAAACTCTGTGTTTCGCATCTGTCAGTACCTCAACTCTTCCTCCCTTTCCAATTATTTCTGAATTCAATCCGTACTCAATTCCGCTTAACCCTTGTTCATCAATTCCAACGCCCCCAATAATATGAGATGCAGAATCCTGTTGAGGATATATTCTCTTATATTCTTCAATATAATCCACAACAGATTTAAAATTTTCCTTTTTTTCTATCCGGGATAATTTTACAATTTCTTTATCATTCAATTTTCTTTTAATCCATATAAAACTCTTTCCACCTTTTATTCTCTTTCTGATATCTTTCTGTTTTTTATAGGACAAAGATATCTTTTTTCTTACAATATTAAATAATTCGAGAGATTCAGCTTTATTTTTATTACTTAGGAAAACAGACTTTGTTTTTATGGAAATAGCAAGTATTTCACCATTTGCATCATAGATTGTCCCACGCTTTGGGTGTAATTTAAAAATCCTATTACTTTGAGCTCTGATTCTAGCAGTATATTTATCATAATTAAAAACCTGTAATTTTATAAGAAAGAAAACTATAAAAGATACCCAGATCCCAAAGAAGATAAAAACAATAAAAGTTCTATTCCTTTCACTTTTATTAATTTTTAAACCACCTTTTTTATACATCTTATTCCTCAAAAACCTTTATAAACTGCTCAGGTTTCGGATGTATATATCCCAGCTTCTGCATGACTATTTTTTCAACTCTCTTTAAATTTAATAGATTGGACTTTACAGCATTTAACTTGTCGATCTCTTCATTTAACTTTCTCTCTTCTAATACTAATTCCTGCATCTTATAGCCATAATCAATGTTTTTTAAATTAAGACTGGAATAGGTAAACAGGATCATAAAAGCCAATAAAATATAAATAACAAAAACTGTCACAAAACTTTTCTTTTTTTTGGCTTTTTTAATGTTTTTTTTATTCCATTCCTGTGTATTCATAGAACCTCTGCAATCCTGAGTTTGGCTGAAGCCGAAGCTGAATTTTCCGTTATCTCCATCTCTGTTGGAACCATTGGGAACGGCTTTATCAATCTAACAAGACCATCATCACTTAAGTTATTTAATTCTTTTTTTATTATTCTATCCTCAATTGAATGGAAAGATAAAAGTGCTATTTTTCCTCCTTTTTTTAAATAATACGGAATCTGTTTTATAAAACTCTCAAATCCTTCAAGCTCTCTATTTACATAGATTCTTAAAGCCTGGAATACTTTTGCAGCTGGATGTGATCTGCCTTTAACCGGAAAACCCAATATTTTTTCAACTAACTCTTTCAACTTAAAAGTTGTTTCGATTTTTCCAAACAATCTCGTTTCAATGATCTTCTTTGAAAGTTTTGCAGCTTTCCGAACATCACCATAAACCTGGAATATCTCTGTCAATTGTTTCTCCGAATAGGTATTTACTACATCATATGCTGTTTTTTTGAATTCTTCAGAATTGCGATCCTTTCTCATATCGAGTGGGGAATTGATATTGTGGGAAAATCCCCGATCCTCTTTTTTTAGTTGATACATTGATATCCCCGGATCTACGAGGATAGTTGAGATTTTTTTTGTAGAAAAATCGATTTTCTGAAATACATCCATATAATTTATATTATGATATTTAATTCTATTTTTAAAATTTGATAAATTAATCTTCGCTTTTTGCAGACTTTCATTATCAATATCAATTCCTATAACAATTGCCTGCTCAAAATTATTTAAAATATGAAAGGAGTGACCACCCATACCAAGTGTACAGTCTACAAATATTTCCTTGTCTGTAGTGCCGAATACTTCAGTAATCTCCCTATTCATTATCGGGTAATGTTCCATTTATAGCTTCCCCTTTGCCATTTAATAATCTTGATACTCTAAATAACTGCTCTTTTGTAAGATCTTCGTCAATTTCTTTTTTAAACTCATTTTCATTCCAGATCACAAGATGATTTGTTTTTCCCAGAATACGCACACTACTTTCTAATTTTGCATTCTTTCTTAAACCCGGCGGGATCAGAATTCTGCTCTTAGAATCGACCTCATTTTCCGCTCCCCAATAGCTGACTTTATTTCCATAAGCATCTATGTCAGGGTCCAGACTGCCATACTTATCAATCTTTTCCTCAATTTCTTCCCAAACTGACATTGGATATACAAGAGCACTCTCACCGTTCAAAGAAGTGATAAAAAGATCCCTGTCATACTCAGCATCAAGTACAGACAGAAACTTAGGAGGCAGACGCAATCTTCCCTTAGCATCAATTTTTACCTCAAAACTTCCCCTAAATCTTTTCATTTTCCCACTTCTTCCCACATCTTCCCACATATAATAGTATATTTAAATATCAAAAGTCAAGGAATAATCAGGAAAAATTTTTTTTTATCTATTTTTGTTTATTTGACCAATCTGATAAAGGTTGATATATTATATTTATGGGAAAAGAAAGAATATTTTCAATAAAAGAGTTAGCTGAAATACTTGATGGAGAGCTTAAAAATATCAGGGAAGATCTGAAAATTGAAGCCGTTGTTAATAATAGCAGACATAAAGAGAAAAACTCAATTTTTGTAGCTTATAAGGGTACAGTAACAGACAGTCATGACTATATTAATGAATCTTTCCAGAATGGTTCAATTGCAGCTATTGTTACAAATAAAGGGAAACTGGGAGATAAGCCCGGAATAGTCGTAAAGAATGGCTATAAAGCCTTGAGTAAATTAAGCGCCTTATTTGCAGGTGAACCTTCAAAGGATTTATTAACTATAGGTATCACCGGGACAAATGGAAAAACAACAATCCATTGGATACTCTACCATACCCTGAATAATTTAAACTCTCCATCTATAAGGATTGGAACTCTCGGTATTGTTGCAGAAAATAAAATAAATAAATCAGGAAAAGTAAAAACCAAAAATGCCGGTGAAATATTTATGACAACACCAGGAGCAATGGAAATTCAGAACTCACTGGAAATGGCTGTCAAAGAAGGTATAAAAAATTGTGTCTTAGAAACCTCATCTCATGCACTTGATCAATTCAGAGTTGCTGATGTTTATTATGATGCTGCTGTTTTTACAAATTTAACTCCAGACCATCTCAATTATCATAAAGATATGGACTTATATTTTAAAGCAAAAATCAAATTATTTGAGCAACTGGCAGAAAACAGAAAAACATCAAAATCTAAAATTGGAGGAGCGATCATAAATATCGATGATATTTATGGCCAAAAACTGGAAAAAATCGCAATAAAACTTGACTTGCCTATTTACACATTTGGAACAGATAAAAACTCAAAGATCAGAATTCTTGATTTTGATCAAAATTTAGTAAAGAGTCTATTAAAACTTGAGTTTGATAATAAAGTTTATAATATTAAAACGCCATTTATTGGAGATTATAATGCAAGCAATGTATCTGCGGTATTTGCAACCTGTTTATCTCTTGGAATAAAAGAGGACCTTATAGTGGAAGCTCTAAAAGATATGCCTGCTGTCCCCGGAAGACTTGAATCAGTGGGCAATGAAAAAATAGGAATCTTTGTCGATTATGCTCATACCGGAGTCGGACTGCAGAGTGTACTGACAGCAGTAAGAAAATTTGTAAAGAACGATCTATGGGTAGTTTTTGGATGTGGAGGCGGCAAAGATCATGGAAAAAGACCTGCAATGGGAGCAGCGGCTAAAGAGAATGCTGATAAGATTGTACTCACAAATGATAACCCCAAAAACGAGGATCCGGAGCAGATAATTAAGGACATTCTAAGCAGTGGATGCAAACCGGAATTTATCGAGTTGGATAGAGGCAAGGCAATAGAACGGACGATCAGATCTGCAAAAGAGGGAGATGTAATAATTCTCGCAGGAAAAGGCCATGAGGACTATCAGATTATTGGAAACAAAACAATCCCCTTTTCAGATAAAGATGAGGTTTTAAAACTCAAAAATTCAGGGGTGTTTTAAGCCCCTGATATATATTCATGGCATAATCGAAATTGATAAATCAAACCATAGAGACGCAATGCATTGCGTCTCCACATGGGTCTCTACAGGAACAGCAATCAGGCAGAGAAGACGTTGACAAAATATTTTATTTTCTTTATTATACTTCCATATCGGATTTAAAGCGATTTAAATTCCTTATACGTATTTATTAAATGATTCAGAAGAGGATAAATGACATATTGTATTTTTGTGAATTATGAGATCATCCGGGATTAATAACTGGCCTAAAGAGGATCAACCTCGTGAAAAACTTCTTAAAAAGGGTGCAAAATCTTTAAGTAATTCTGAGCTTTTGGCTATTTTGATACGAACAGGAACTCCAGGGAATAGTGCAATTGATCTAGCCAGGCATATAATTAATAAGTTTGGTTCTTTTCGAAATATGGCTCATAGGGATGCCCGGGATTGGAAGGAATTTTAAAGGTTTAGGAAATGCCAAGATTGCTCATATTCAGGCGGCACTTGAAATAGGAAGACGGTTCAGAGAAGATGAAGTAAGTGCTTCCAAGCAAAAGATCGGATCTGCAAAAGATATTGTTGATATTCTAATGCCTCAGATGAGGGATCTAAAAACTGAAACCTTTAAGGTTGTTTATCTGGATTCTAATAATCAGATTATTGATATTATAGATGCTGCAATTGGGACGGTAAATAAGGCGGTGCCGATAGTAAGAGAGATAATTCATTCTGCATTGCAGAAATTTGCAGTCTCTATTATATGTGCTCATAATCATCCTAGCGGGAATGTTACTCCGAGTCAGCAAGATATAAAGTTTGCAGAGAATATTAATCAGGCTGGAAATTTACTTGATATAAAAGTATTGGATCATGTTATAATTGGAGAGGATACTTTCTATAGTTTTGTTGAAAATGAGGAAACAGATTTATAATGTCTAAAAAAATATACAAAAAAGGGATTTATTAATGACTGAAGAAAACAAGAAACAATTGGAAACGCAATTGTGGGGAATTGCAACCCTGCTTAGGGGAAAGATAAGTGCAGATGATTATCGTGACTATATTCTTGGCTTTATCTTTTATAAATACCTGAGTGAAAAGCAATATATATACGCCAATGGGTTATTGGAAGGCGAGGAAGTTACTGACTACAAAGAAGTAACTGATCTTGAAATATTGGATGCAATAAAGGAAGAATCGCTTTTAAAATTAGGTTACTTTTTAAAACCCAAAGAATTATTTTCTGAATTGGCAAAAAAAGGAAATGCAGATATTGAAAGTGAAAGCAACTACATAATTGAGGATTTGCAAGCTGTGATGAGCCACATTGAGCAAAGCACAATGGGAACAGAATCGGAAGAGGATTTTAATGCTTTGTTTGAAGACTTGGATTTGACTTCTACCAAGATTGGCAGAACAGTTGGAGCAAGAAATGAAGTAATTGTAAAAATCTTAAATCATCTCGACAAAATAGATTTCAAATTAGACGATATCGAAGCTGATGTTTTGGGTGATGCTTACGAATATTTGATTGCGAAATTTGCGGCAGGGGCAGGGAAATCTGCTGGAGAATTTTATACACCACAACAGGTTTCAAAAATATTGGCAAAGATTGTTACTACAGGAAAAACAAAACTAAAATCGGTTTACGGTCCAACTTGTGGTTCGGGTTCTTTACTTTTGCGTGTAGCAAAAGAAGTAAAAGATGTAAGCGAATTTTACGGACAAGAACTAAACCGTACAACATACAACTTGGCGCGTATGAATATGATTTTGCATGATGTCCACTATCGAAAATTTGATATACAGCAAGAGGATTCTTTAGAAAATCCGCAACACTTTGACAACCGATTTGAAGCTGTTGTTGCCAATCCTCCATTTTCGGCTCATTGGAAAGGTGACAAAAATCCTTTGAATAGTACAGACGAACGATTTAGTCAATATGGTAGAATTGCTCCAAACACTAAAGCTGATTACGCCTTCGCGCAACACATGATTCACCAATTAGCTGACAACGGAGAGTTATGATCAATCTTGGTGGAATAAAAAAAATAGATAGCATATCCTTAATT
>CBDUZW010000042.1:0-42484 GCA_965371805.1 uncultured bacterium
CGAATATGGTGATTAAAAATTCTTTTAAATCTAATATGTTATGGACTCGTACATAATATTGAAGTTTTTTTCTTATAAATGTATAATGAAATTTGGTAAAACAATGAATAAATTGAATAAGGATGTAAAAATATTGTAATGATAATTGTTTATTATATTATTGCTTCAATATCATTAATTGTTTGCTTTTATCAATTAGTAATAGCTATTATCACTAAAAAAAGACTCAAAACTCTTGACAAAATTGATGCAATATCACTTATTGAATTTCCGTCAATTTCTGTAATAATAACTGCAAAAGATGAAGAGAATGAGATCGAAGATGCCATAAATTCAAGACTAGAGAGTGATTATCCGAATATTGAATTTATAATTGTGAATGATAGATCAATAGATAAAACTCTGCAGATAATCAATGGAATTGCAAAAAAGGATAAAAGGGTTAAGGTAGTTAATATTAAAGACCTCAGGGATGGATGGTTAGGAAAAATTAATGCCCTCAACGAAGGGAAAAAAATTGCAAATGGAGATTGGTTATTATTTAGTGATGGCGATGCTTTTATTAAACCTGGAACATTGAAAAAGGTAATAAGATTATGTTTAAAAAATAATATTGATTTTGTAGCGGTTTTACCGGAGTTTTACAGTTCTAATTTTGTTGTTGATGTACCTGTTTCTATATTCTTCCGCAGCCTTATGACTATGGGGCGGGCATATAAAGCAGAAGATAAAAAGTCAAGAGTTTCAGTTGGAAGTGGTTCATTTAATTTTGTAAGAAGGGAAGCATTTGAAAAAGCAGGTGAATTTGAGAAATTGAAAATGGAAGTAATAGATGATGTTGCGATGGGGCAAATATTAAAGTCTTCAGGAGCAAAAACTTCAATGCTTATTGGAAAAAAATTCGTGGGAGTTAAGTGGTATTCAAATTTAAAGTCTCTTTTTGATGGAATGGGGAGAGCAATGATGGCAGGCCTTGGTAATTTTAATTTTTTTCAGCTTTTTCTATTGAGTACAATTGCATTTATTATTGATACTACACCCTTTATTATTCTGATTCCTTTTGGAATCCCATATCTTCAACTTATCGGAATAGTAAGTATCGTTTTTATAATTTCTGCAACAATTATTACTGATAACTTAATGAATCGTTCTTTTTATTACTCATTTTTTCTTCCAATTGGCTATCTTTTAATATATTTAATTGCCCTATATGGAGGTTTAAGAATATTTATAAACAGAGGTTTAATATGGCGAAATACATTCTATTCAATCAATGATCTGAAAAAAGGCCGTGTTTTTAAATATTTTCCTAAAAAAAATGATTAAAATAGTTAGTACTAGCTATATACTAATATCTATTTGATTGTCTAAGTCTGGTTCTTCATTTTGTCCATTCTGGGATTTGGAATATTCTTCAATACCCATTTTTTCATTATTAGATAGTGATCTCTCATCATTACTATTATTGTTTACCACGTCCATATTCTGTTTTATAAGCTCCATTCTTGCTCTGCTTGCCATTTGAGATGCTTTTGCAGCAACACTTCTGTCCTGACTCGAGGGATCTGATGGGGCAAGGGCCGCATTTTTTATCTGTTCAGCCTTTTGCATTGTAGCTTCCGGGTCACCTTTTACCCCTGATACACTTATCCTTACTTCCCCTCCAACAGCGTACATTTTGCCATCAGGTCCTCTTTTATACTCATAACTGGCTCCTGAGACAGCAATCCCACCTGCAGCTGACATATGAGCCATCTCATGCTGTCTCACTTCTCTGTCTCTTGATTTTAACTCTTTAACCGCTTTATCTACCTTTTCATTAAGTTCATTAGTATTTGATGTGTTATTTGATGGTTTTTCTTCAATTGATATGTTTTTTTTCTCTGCAAGATTCTGTTCCGGGTTGTTTTCATTTTTTGGAATACTATTTCTGTTAATATCTGATTTATTATTCTTTTGAAACGTGTTATTTTGGAGATAATCGCGGTAACTAAATTCTGATGAATATTTTCCTATTATATTCATGTTCAATATTATATATCGGTGATTTTATTAAATTCTTTAATTTTGCAAAATACATTCTGTCTGTTTCTGAAATTTATTCCACTATTCGCACATTGACAATAATATTTTATTCTAATATAATTAGTTCTAATATATCATCTAATGGTTTTATGAAGAAGATAATAAATAGATAATAAACTTTATTTTTGTAAAATAATAGAGAGGGAAAAAATAGAATATGAGAAATTTTAGTATTAGTTTTACAGCAATTATGTTTTCATGTATGTCGGTTATAATATGGCTCAGTAGACCAGGAAACCTTAAAAATTTCAGACAGAGTTCTTTTACGGATCTAATACTTCATGAGTCAATTCTTCCAAATTTATTGGTCTTTATCATTCTTTTATGGATTTTTATCTGGCTTGTAATACCTAGGGAGATAAAAAAACTAAGAATCGAGCCATTATTTAAGCTTAAGGCTGGTAAGCATATAGTTGGTTTATCACTCATTTTTTTTGGTGTTATTCTTCAGTATTTGATTGTTGTCCTTCCCGAGTCTATAAAGAGTAGTAAGGTTTTTCCATTAGCTTCTGTTGTGATCGTTATGGCTCTTCTCATTTGGTGGTTATCTACAATAGTATATGCTTCTATACCAAATGATTATAAGAAAGGGATCCTATTCATTCTTTCTTTTATAATGATTTTCTTAACAGTTCTTCAAACTCTGACATATTTTATAAAGTTATAACTTTGAGTTAAAAAAAAACATTTAATTGTTTTTGTATAATTATATCTGTTTTTAGTAAACGATTGACAAAAAAAAAATCAGTTGTTAAACTATAACAGGACTAATAATAAATGGCAAATATAATACCATCAATACTAATAATCGATGATGATTCAGACAATCTTATTCTAATTTCAAAAATGCTGGATAAATCATTTTCAGATATTTCCATTTATTCTGCATCAAGTGGCTTTGCCGGGTTAAAGTTGGCAAAAAAATATCTTCCGGATACTATTATACTCGATGTTATAATGCCTGATATTGATGGGTTTGCAGTATGTAAAGAACTTAAAGAAGACAATTTAACAAAAAACATTCCCATTCTAATGATAACTGGATTAGAAATACAGATGCAGGCAAAGATAAAAGCCCTGAATATTGGAGCTGATTCATTTTTATCAAAACCTATACGGAAAGCTGAACTAATTGCTCAGATAAAGGCAATGCTGAGAATAAAAATCGCGGAAGATAAAATATTAAATGAAAAAAAAAAACTTGAAAGACTTATAAAAATCAGAACAAAAAAATTGCATTTGCTGGCTGCTCATACACTCTCACTTCATGAGGAGGAGAGAGCTAGAATATCTAGAGGTCTTCATGATGAGTTGGGTCAGATGTTAGTTGGCTTACAGATGGGACATGACTCCTTATTAAAAATTATAGATAGAAAAGAATTTAATGGATCAGAAAAAGATAAATTACTAAAAAAAACAAGAGAATTAATAGAAATGACTGAATATAGTTTTGATTCTGTTAGAAAAATAATTCATGATCTCCGTCCACCTGTTCTTGATCATTTGGGTTTGGTACCTGCAATTGAATGGCTGGCGCAGGATTTCTATAAGAAAAGTGAAATTAAAATTAAGGTTAAAAATTTTATAGAAGAAAAACTTTCTTTTTCAAATGAACAGAATACAGCCATTTTCAGGATTTTGCAGGAGTCTCTCACAAATATTGCAAAACATTCAAAGGGAACAGAAGTGTTAATTCAAATTAAAAAGGATCCTGAGCTTGGCATTAAATTCGAGATTGAAGATAATGGGTGTGGTATAGAAAAAGAAAAGATAGATAGCATGAAAAATTTTGGAGTAATGGGAATGCAAGAAAGAGCTACACAGTTTGATTGGAAACTTTGTATAGATGGACAACCGGGAATTGGTACGAAGGTTACTCTAAAAACAGTTTAACATGAAAAAGATATTAATTGCAGATGATCATCCAATCGTTAGAGCAGGGCTTAAGCAAATTATAAATGATGAGATCAATCTTACAGTATCTGGTGAAGCTTCAAATGGGGTTGAGGTAAAGAGAGAAACAGATAAGAATGAGTTTGATTTAGT
This sequence comes from uncultured bacterium, assembly GCA_965371805.1. GTDB lineage: Bacteria > Acidobacteriota > Aminicenantia > UBA2199 > UBA2199 > JAOZTV01. The sequence continues at coordinate 4,132 of CBDUZW010000042.1, forward strand.
AATACTGGATATATCTATGCCTGGAGATAATGGAATTGATATTTTAAAACAGTTAAAATACACTAATCCTAAGATAAAGGTTTTGATTCTGAGTACATATCCTGAAGATGCTTATGCAGAACGCGCATTTAAGGCAGGGGCTTCAGGTTATCTGAATAAACAATATGCGACCAGAGATTTGATCCTTGCAATTAATAAAATAATAAATGGAGGGAAATTTATCAGCCAGGCAGCAGCTGAGAACATTGCTTTTGGTATGATAAGTAATTCAGCAGATTCCCTTCATAAAAAATTATCTGATAGAGAGTTTCAGGTGTTAACTTTATTAGGTAGTGGGAACACTATCTCTGAGATAGGTGAAGAGCTACTACTCAGTGTTAAAACTATTAGTACTTATAGAAAAAGGATTCTTGAAAAAATGGAATTAAAAAATACAGCTGCATTGATAAAATATGCTGTTGAATACAATATTGTTGAATAGAGGAGAGGTGAATTAGTTTTGTTTTGTCATATGTTATTTTGTAGATATGTATAGTATAATCTTACATGAAGGAAAATTTTGAATGAGAACACTATTATTTGTTAAAGAAAACAAGGCAAAAGTAAAACTAGTTGAATATTTATCGACATTTTCTAAATATAATATTATTAATAAAAAAGAAACAATATTAGAAGTGCTTCAACTTGCTAAAGAGAAAGGAGCTCCTTTTGATTTGCTTATAATTGAAATGGAAGAGATCGAGCTGAACAATCCTGAATTTATAGAAAGAATAAGGGAAGCAGAGCAAAAGAAGCAAATTGGGGAAATAAAAATAATAATATTATTTGATATAAATCTCCATTATAAATTCGAAGATAAAAATAGTTTAAATGCAGATGCATGTTTATTAAATCCCTTTGAAAACATTGAATTTGAAGATAGCCTGTCAAAACTTGGATTTGATAAGGTTTCAGAAGATAAAAAACATGATACCTGTTCAAATGAGATAGTAGACTTAAAAAGAGTCATTTATAATAATTCAAAGCTTAATGATCAGGAATTTAGAGTCTATATTGAAAAAAAAGTAAAAAAAATTGGAAATGCCGGAGAAGAACTTCTCGGAGAATTTTTATGTTCAGATCATATTGAATTTCTTACAAGAATTAATCTAATCAGAGTGGCTGGATATGTCAGGACGCCAATATTACTAGATTTTCTTGAAAGTAACTTAAAAAACAAAAATAATATTACTATTATTAAAGAAACGATTATAGCAATTTGTAAATTTAATAACCTTGAATCAATAAGAATTCTTAATAATGCACTTGGTGAGATAGGTAATACTCTACTTATAAGAAAAATTAATGAAGAGATAGGAAAAATTAAACAAAATAACCCAATTTTAGGGCTTCTTCCCAGATTTCTTGAAGGTGAGAAGGATATTAAAAAATTTCGAGTTACCGTTAATATTCTAAAGGAGATTCTATCTCTCTCAGATTCAAATACTTTTGTTGAATTTATGTCTAATAAATCAGCAGTTATTAGTGAAGGGACTTTTGAGATCTTATCTGCTAAAGGAGATAGTTCTATCCACGTAAAAATGAGTGAATATTTTAAAAATGCGATATCGGATGAGGATTGTATGACCTTACCGGAATGTAGCAAGATAAGCAGATTATCTTTCTATTATAAGAACTATTTTCACAGATTTCCTGGATTTGTCTCAAATTATACTGAAGAAATAAAAAATATTCTTATCCCTATACAAGATTCAGAAGTCAGAAAAAATCTGATCTCAATTTTAGCAGGTAGTACTAATGATAAAGATATCGATTTTGTTAAAACAATTTATAATAAAGATAAAGACTTACAAAATGAAATTATTATTCAATTCAGTAATAATAAAAGTGCTGTGAGTTTTCTTTATGAGAATTATAAGTCCGACACAAAGAATGCTGTACTTATAATTAAAGCTCTTTTAAATACATCTGAGGGTATAAACTACTTTATGGAGAATTTTTTTAATGAAGAGGCTGATATACAGGAAACAATTATAAGGAATATTTTTATAAAAGACACAGATAGAAGGATGGTTTTTGTAGATAAAGTATTTAATTCTCAATTATTTAATATTAAGAGAATCATTCTTACCCGTATTCTGGATTTTTATGATTTTTCATTAAAGTCCATTCTATTTAATGAAAAATTTGACAGGGAGTTTTTTTCAATTGAAAAGGAATACTTGCTTGCTGTAACAACTGCTTTTCCGATTACACTTATAGAGAGATTGATGTATAAGATGTCTACTACATCTTTTCCTTTATCAAAAATTAAAAGATTTTTGGCAACTATTCAGGAGATACAAGAGAAAGATCCACTGATACTTTTTAAAAATGAAAATATGTTAATTGCTTTTCTTGATTCGATTATTAGCAAAAACAGTAAAGAGTTAAACTTGACGACATTAAATATTTTGGGAAATTTTGTTATTTTAGATGTAGTATCCTATGGTATATTGACAAAAGGCTTAAATTATTTTTATTCGAAAAGAGGGAATAAAATAACTCCTAAAGAGACCAGTAAAATTTACAGTATTAGAAAATTTTATATATCACATTTTAAAGATATTAAAAAAAAAGGTGATTTTATAAAGGAATTTAAAGAGATTTTATCAAAAAAACCTATAAACTTTGATCAGTTAAGGCATTTTTTAAAGTATAGCAATATGGCAATAGCACTTGAAATAGATGAGTTTATAAATATTCTTGTTAATACAATACAGGGGGCTGAACCCAGACTTCAAGCAAAATGGGGAGAGTTTCTTGGATATTTTCCGTTTTTAAAAAAAATCTTTCAGGAAAGAATAAATAACACTAATATTAAAGAGGGAAATCAAAGGAAAAATCAACAATTCATAAGGATTGTTATTGCTTTTGACAGCTACAAGATGTCAGTTCTGATTTTTGACCAGCTAAAATTATTATTTCCTGAATATAATATAAAGATTGATCCTGATAAACTTGAAAATAATGATATTTTACTCTGTGACTCAATCCGGTTAAAAGCATATATTGGCAATCATGCTCTAAAAACTGCAAATATTTTTCTACTTCTGGAAAACAATTTTGAATTTGCATCATTTAAAAAGTTTAATCCAAAGTTTTTTGTAAAACCATTATCATTAAACAAAATAGCTGTTCAACTATATCAAAATCTGTATTTTATTAATGAAAAGTCTTCCTGGTAATTGGTATACTTTTTCCGAAACATGTTTATAGGGCTTTTAGATGCTTGTAGGATAAAACCTACAAAAAATGTCAACTTTGTCTTATTTTTATTTTTATCAAATTACAACATAATATAGTTAATGAAAAACTGTATTGATTATAAAATATATTTTTGTTCACTAATTATCTTTTTAAGGAGGGGTTATGGCTAAGCAGATTTTAATAATAGATGATGATAATGATTATAGAGGTTATTTGGACAAAATCACTTTTTTATTGGATGAAGTATAATGAATAATGCTTTTGTAGATCAAAATGAGAAATTGGATTTAATCAATGATTTTGTCTATGAGACAGAATCCTCACTGGATGATCTTGATATTAGCATAAAAGAGTTGAGAAATTTCAGATATGATGTCGATTTTGAGTTTAATGCATATATAGGGTTTATACAGGGGATGGACATTGAGACCTATATAAAGAGTCTTGAATCTATAAACAGGACTGTCCATACTATCAAAGGACTCTCTCTCTTTCTTGATCTAGATAATGTCAACAAGTATTGTCATGGTGTTGAAGAGTTGACCTTGCAACTATCAAAAGGAATTATATATCTTGATTTTAATGGTTTCGAAATAATTGAAAAAATACCAATGATAATTAATAGATTTCTTGAGGTTATCAAGGAGAAGTACACTGATAGTTCAGTACGAATAGATACTGAGGTTGCTCAAATTGACAAAAGTACAGAAGATTTGACTAAAAACATGAATGGGAAAGTTATACATCTTAAAGACCTTCAGGGTAAAGATTTTGGGAGAGTAAGGGATCAAAAAAAGGATCTGAAGGTTTCAATAAACCTTGATGAATATGATGATATATTACAGGATTTTCAAGCATTTTCTCAGGATATTGTTAGCTCTATGACTCAGAGTGGACAAAATAGGGAGGCAACACAAAATATAAAAAGAATTCTAATGGAGCATTTAGATCGTCTTGTGTTATCAGCAAGAGGTAAGATAGTACTTTCGAGATATCCCAGGCTTGTTTCAGATCTAAGTAGTTCTTTAGGAAAAAAAATTACCTTCAATATTTTGAACAATAATGCTTATGCCCGTCCAGATGTGTGGGATAGATGTCATAATGCTCTTGTACATATTGTTAGAAATTCAGTTGATCATGCTATTGAGCCACCTGATGAGCGTATAAAACTTGGAAAAGAACCTGTAGGCAATATGACAATGAATATAAATGAAGATTTCCGTAATATATATATATCTATAGAGGATGATGGAAAAGGAATAGATGGTGAGTTGATAGGAGGTATTGCTGTAGGCAAAGGTGTTATTAACGATAATGAGTTAAAAAAAATGTCTGAATTAGAAAAACAGAGATTGATTTTTAGTCCCGGGTTTTCCACCAGAGAAACTGCAAGTGATGTATCAGGCAGAGGTGTAGGGATGGATGTTGTCATAAAAGAGATTGAAGAAAGTCTTAATGGGAAAGTAATATTAAACTCAAAAAAAAATGTAGGAACCAGTTTTATACTGGAGATCCCAAAGGCAGAGACTTTGTCAGAATGTATAAAATTTGGAGATGATAATCATAATTATGCAATCCCAGTGGTTCCGGGTATAGAGTTTTTAGAGTGCGAGACAAAATATATAAGTAATCTTTTAGACAAGACTGCACTATATACAAAAGGAAACCTGAAACTTCCACTAGTCAATTTATTTATTGAATTGGGTCATAAAGAGTATTTTCAGAAATCTATAGAATTTATGCCAATAATAAGGATAGGAAAAGATAAGGATCAATTTGGAATAATAGTCCCAAAAATTCTTGGGACAGAAAGAATAAAAATAGATAGGAGAAGGGAGTTTAGTAGTTTAATACAGGACGAAGGGTTAGTTTTTGGTTATGGACTTACTGATCCTGTAACTGTAGTCTTTGATATTGATAAAATCAGAGATATGATAAATCTATAGCAGGTAGAATTGTTCCTGTTATAGATCTGGTGATGGAATGAGACAATAAATAAAAAATTATGAAAAAAGATAAGACTTTAAACTTGATCCTTTATAAGGACTGTATTGAGATAAAAAAAATAGCGGAGTTTAATACAAAGGAAGGTTTAAACAAGATTCTGGATAGAATAGAGATATGGAAGACGGAAGACAGAAAACGGAATACTGTCAAATTTACTATTGGAAAAAGAGGTGACTAATTAGGGTTACACTCTAACAAATTACTATTTTTTCAAATGAGTGATTATCTTTTATAAGTTTCAAAAAATTTCTTCTTGAGATCTCTCTTGCTCCCAGGGAGACAAGATGGTCTGTCGTTATTTGGCAGTCTATAAAAGGTATGTTCAGACTTTTAAGTTTTTGAACCAAATTTATCATTCCATATTTTGACGCATTCTTTTCTAAGAAAAACATTGATTCCCCAAAAAAACATTTTCCCATACCTATTCCATATAAACCACCGACAAGTTTATTGTTTTTCCACACCTCTGTTGAAATTGCATATCCCATTTTATGCAAAAGGGTATAGGCATTTAACATATTCTCTGATATCCAGGTCTCTTTCTCGTAAGCTCTTGGAAGGCTACAGTTCTTTATTATCTCTCCGAATTTAGTGTTATAGGTAACGGTATACTCATTTTTGTTTAATAACTTTTTCATACTTTTTGAGATATGTAATTCATCTGTAAATAATACTAATCTTGGGTCCGGTGACCACCAGATTATTGGCTCACCTTCATTAAACCAGGGGAAAATTCCATTAGAATAAGCATTAAGCAGTCTTGTGGGACTAAGATCTCCACCTACTGCAATTATTCCATTTTCATCGGCAAGTTCGGCAGAGGGAAAAACGGGATTTTTCCCAATGTTAAATATGGGCATCTTTTATTTCTATAACGACTTCTCCATTTTTTATATCTGCAAATGCATTGCCACCTTTTTTTAATTTTCCGAATAAAGATTCATCAACAAAGAATGATTTGATTTTTTCTGATATTAACCTGGATACCTCCCTTGCTCCAAAGAGTTTCGAATAACCTTTTTCTGCAAGGAATTTATAACAGGATTTTGATATTTCTAAGTTAATATTTTTTTCTTTTAATAATTCCTGAAATTCATTAATTTCTTTTTTGACAATATCCATTACTACCTTAACTGTAAGATTATTAAATACAACTACTTTATCAAGCCGGTTCCGGAATTCCGGAGAGAAATACTTTTTAACAGCAGTATTAATATCTCCGGTTCTGATCTTTCCATCTTCAAACCCTATTAATTTATTTCCTAATTTTCTTGTACCGGCATTTGATGTCATTATTATAATAACATTTCTGAAATCGGCTTTTTTTCCTGTATTATCAGTCAAAGTAGCATAATCCATAATTTGTAAGAGTGTGTTAAAAATGTCTTGATGTGCCTTTTCAATTTCATCAAGCAGAAGTATTGAATGAGGGTTTTTAGAAACTGCTTCAGTTAAAAGACCTCCCTGATCAAAACCTACATATCCGGGAGGTGCACCTATTAATCTAGCCACTGTATGTTTTTCCTGATATTCACTCATGTCAAATCTATGTAAAGTGATGCCAAGTATGTCTCCAAGTTGTTTTGTTATTTCAGTTTTTCCAACCCCAGTAGGACCTACAAAAAGTAAGGAAGCAACTGGTTTTTCTTTTTTTTGAAATCCGGCTCTTGCAGTTTTTATTGCTCTGCTGATTTCATAAATTGCTTCATCCTGTCCAAATATCCGTTTTTTCAATGTTTGTTCCAGTCTTTTCAATTTTGTTATTTCGGATTTTATAACTGTTTTTTTTGGGATTTTCGCTATACTTGATATCACATTTTCAATCTCACTCTTTTTTATTGTCCGTATTTTCTTATTTTTTTTATATGAATTACTGATCTTTATAAGTGAACCTGCTTCATCAATTACATCTATTGCTTTATCAGGCAGAAATCTGTCATTAATATACTCAGCAGACAATTCAACTGCTGATCTAATTGCAGAACCTGAGTATTTTATATTGTGGAATTTTTCAAATTGTTCCTTAATTCCCTCAAGTATTTTTATTGTTTCTTCTGTACTGGGCTCATTTATTTCTATTTTTTGAAATCTTCTGGATAAGGCTCTATCTTTTTCAAAATATTTTTTATACTCTTCTCTGGTCGTAGTTCCAATACAGCGTAATTCTCCTGATTGGAGATATGGTTTTAATATATTTGAAGCATCCATGGATCCACCGGAAACAGCTCCTGCGCCAACCACTGTATGTATCTCGTCAATAAAAAGAATAGCATTCTCTTCTTGTTCCAATTCATTTAATACTTTTTTTAACCTGGCCTCAAAATCTCCCCGGTATTTTGTTCCCGCCAGTAAGCCACCCATATCCAGGGAGAATATTCTTGAATCTTTTAACATCTCGGGGACAGCATTATTGATGATCTTCAATGCAAGTCCTTCAGTTATTGCAGTTTTTCCTACTCCAGGGTCACCAACATGGATAGGGTTGTTTTTATTTCTCCTTCCCAGTATTTGAATTGTTCTCTGGATAATATCATCTCTTCCTATAACCTGATCTATTTTTCCATCTTTCGCTTTCCGGGTCAATTCTGTTGTATAGGTATCAAGCGATTTTTTTTTAGGTTTTTTTTTTTCTGAGACATTATCTGTGTCAGGCTCGTTATTTTCTTCATCCAGATCATTATCAATATTATTTGAAATGAATTTTAGTATTGCAAGTCTTGTAATGCCTTGTTTTTCCAAATAGTAAGCAGCAAAGGATTCCTGTAAGTGAAATAGAGAAGCAAAAAGATCGCCTATCTCAAGTTTTCTCTTCTCTGCTGAAGTAATATGCATAACGGCATTATCCATCATGTTTTGGAAACCTGTAGATTGAACAGGTGTATTTGAAGTTGACTTGGGAATATTGTCTCCATCAATGAACGTTTTGAGGTCATTCTTTAATTCCTCTTCATCTCCATTACATGCATAAACAATCTCTTTTCCAAATTCAAAAAATAGAGATGCATATATAAAATGTTCAGGTACTAAATACTCATGTTTTCTTTTTTTAGCCTCATTATATGCAATAGATAAGGCAGCATTAAGATCTTTGCTTATTTCCATTTTTTATTCCTCTTCATAAGAACATTTCAAAGGGAATTGATTTGCTTCAGCCATAGCATGAACTTGAGCCACTTTTGTAACAGCTATATCATATGTGTAAATACCACATAGCCCATTACCCTTTTTATGAACATCAAGCATAATTGCAGTTGCATCAGCAGATTGTTTGTTAAAAACTTTTATCAGTACCTCTATAACAAATTCCATAGATGTATAGTCATCATTATGAATGATTACTTTATACATTTTTGGGGTAGTAACCTTCTCGGAAATATCTATTCCTGTTTCTTCATCTGTCCAATAATCTTCTGCGTTTCCCATATAAAAATTATAACATATATTGAGTTAATAATAAAAATAACTTATTTGACCTAAATTTTTCATCAAAATCTACTACAATGCCCGATCTACCCATTCTAACTGTGTAAATTTCAATCGTTTTCATTACAAAATAGTGAAACTATTCCTCATTCGACGCAATCATTTTACTTGTTATAAAGGATATCTCGAACATTTCGCTACAATTTTGAAGAAAATTTCAGGTTTGACTTAATTTTCTTATTGTTAACGAATTAACTTTTAAGGAAAGGTGTATTGACATTATTTTTTTTTTTGTTTAATATTTAATTATGGACAAAGATGGGTCTATTAATGATATTAATATAAACCTGAAAAAGATAATCTCTTCTGTGGACAGTTCTGAGTTTTCATCAATAAATGAGGTTGTATCAAAAGTAATAAGTGTAATTAATGATCCTGAATCTACAATAAAAGATCTGAAAGATATCATTAAAATAGATCCGCCACTTTCTTCGAAAATCTTAAGAATGGTAAATTCAGCTTATTATTCGAGAGGAAGGGTTCATACAAATATTGAAAGTTCTATAATCTGGATAGGTTTTGATATAGTAAAAGAGATGGCACTCAATCAGAAAGTTTGTGAAATCTTTAATAAAGATGAAGTTATTGAAGGGTATTCGAGGAAAAAGTTGTGGAAACACAGTGTGGCTGTTGCAACAATGGCGAAGATGATATTTAGGAAAGAGTTTGGTTATCCTGGCGATACAGCATATGTTTCAGGCTTATTGCATGATATTGGAATGATCGCTGAAGACCAATTTGTTCAGGAGAAGTTTAAAAAGATACTTAATGTATCAAAAGAAGAGAATAAACCGATAGAAGACTTGGAAACACAATATTTAGGGTATAATCATGCTGATTTAGGTTTTTATATTTCTGCTAAATGGGGTCTTCCCTTAGAATTGAGGGAGGGGATTAGGTTCCATCATAACCCTCAATATATATCTGAAAATAATTTCAAATTGCCAATGACAATTCTTGTTTCAGACTTTGTATGTAATTCAAATGAATATGGAATCGGTTTTGCTTCAAATTCAGAAAACAATCAATTTGAAAATTGCCTTGACCAATTAAAAATAAAGTCCCATTCGATAAATATGATTACAAAAGATTTGATTGAAGAGATGAATAAAATGGAGGATATGGATTTCTTTTAACCAGAATATCATGGAAAATAGCTTATCTTTTAAAATTGAATGTCTTGAGACAAAAATCAAACATTTAGATAATGAATTAAGGCTCACTAAACAGGAAAAGGAATCAGCTAAAGATGACTATTTTAATGTTATTGAAAATATGGATAAAGTCGTCTTAACAAGAACAAAGGAGATTAAAGAGTTACAATTAGTACTTAAAAATAAAGCTAATGAACTACAGCTTATGCTTGATGCATCTCCATCGATGATATTTTATACGGATACTGAACACAGATACATACGTGTGAATAAAGAGTTTGCCAGGATATTTGAACTTTCAGTTACTGAGATAATTGGGAAAACTTTTTCAGAGATTTACAAGGATGGTACTGATTATTTTGCAAAGGAAAATGCAGAAGTTATGGAAACAGATAAAGCAGTCGTAAATCGGTCAGCATTTATAGAGACAGATTCTGGAAGAATTGAAGTATTGGTTAACAAAATCCCAAATAAAAATATAGATGGAAATGTTGTAGGGATTATTGGTTTTGCTTTAGATGTATCTGAATTAAGAAGAACAGAGGAAGAAAAAAAGGAACTTGAACATAGATTGGAACAGTCAAAAAAGATGGAAGCAATTGGAAGACTTGCGGGAGGAGTCGCTCATGATCTTAATAATGTATTAGGTGCATTAGTTGGGTATCCAGATTTGATTTTACTGAATCTTCCTAAAGATAACCCAATGAGAAATGCGATATTGACTATCCAGAACTCTGGGAAAAAAGCAGCGGCAATAGTTCAGGATCTTCTTACTCTTGCACGAAGGGGAGTTCTGGTAAATAAAGTGATTAATTTAAATGAAATAATATTGGAATATTTAGGATCTCTTGAATTTGAGAAACTAAAAACATTTAATCCGAAAATGAAACTTGATTACAGATTAGATCCTGATCTGTTTAATATGCAGGGCTCTTCCGTTCATCTTTCTAAAATGGTTATGAATTTAGTGACAAATGCTGCTGAAGCAATTATAAATGAAGGCGAGATCATAATTTCCACTAAAAATTTGAATATACAAAAAGGAGAAAAATTTGTAAATCAATCAATTCCTGAAGGAGCATATGTTGAACTGAATGTCTCTGATAATGGAACTGGGATATCTAAAATTGACCAGGAGAAAATATTTGAACCGTTTTACACAAAAAAAGTTATGGGAATTAGTGGAACAGGACTGGGATTGTCAGTTGTATGGGGCACAATTGAGGATCATAATGGATATGTTATAATTGAGAGTAAGAAGGGGGCGGGGACAACTTTTAGAATTGTTTTTCCTATTTCAAAAGAGAGCATTGAGAAAAAAAAAATATTAAACATCAATGACTTTCTAGGTAATAAAGAGAGGATATTAATTGCTGATGATGTTTTAGAGATGAGGGAAATAACATCAGTGATGCTAAAAAAATTAAACTATAAACCGAGTTTATTTTCCAGTGGGGAACGTGTTATTAATTATTTGAAAGCCCATAAAGCAGATTTGGTTCTTCTGGATATGATAATGGAACCCGGATTAGATGGATTTGATACAACTAAGGAAATATTAAAAATCAGGCCGGATCAAAAGATTATAATCTTTAGTGGTTATTCTGAAACAGAGAGAGTTATGGAAGCTCAAAAACTGGGCGCAGGTGAGTATTTAAAGAAGCCCTTTACTGTAGAACAATTGGGGGCAGCGCTTAAAAAGGAGTTAAAAGCGTAATACTCAGATTGTCAAATTCTGTCAGAATATCTCTATTCAGGATACCCTGTTATTTTTCTTATTGATCTGTATAAGGGTCTTAACCTCTGATATTGTTTAAGATAAACTTCATTATATAATTCGTTGTATTGCGGTACATTATTCTGGTCTGGAATAAACACGGCACCTTTCCTGCTCATTTCTTTTACAGCCTCATTAACTGATTTGTGTATTCCAGTACCTACTGCTGCTAGTATTGCGGCTCCAAGTCCAGATGTTTCTGAAATTTCCGGCCTGATGGTTTCAAGATTAAAGATGTCTGCAGCTATTTGCATTACCAGGTCAGATTTTGAGCCACCACCACAAATATAGATCTCATTAATAGGGATCTTTGTCTTTTTCTCTATCCTCTCTTTGCCATGCCTTTTTGCATATACAAGTCCTTCAAGAAGCGCTCTATACATATGTTGCCTTTGGTGAACACTGCCGAAACCGATTATACTACCCTTTGCTTCAGGTCCCGGGTATCTCAAACCGGGTGACCAATATGGCTGCAATGTCAACCCTAAAGAGCCTGGGGGTACTTTTGATGCTAGTTCCTCCAGTAGTTCTTCTGCACTGATACCCAGTTCTCTTGCAGATTGATTTTCAAGATGTGCAAATTGTTCCTTAAACCATGTTACCATCCAGAAACCTCTAAATGTTTGAATCTCAAGATTATAGGCTTTCTGTTCAGCACTTGGATATGGAGGTATGAGAGTCAAAGGCTCAATGTATTTTTTTGAATTTACATTGATAGTTGCAGTAGTTCCAAATCCGATACATGCTTGATTGGCTTTTATACATCCGCTACCAAGTACTTCACATGCTTTATCTGATGCACCTGCAATTACCGGGACTCCTGCATCTAATCCTAATAAGTCCGAAGCTTCTCTTGAAATAACGCCAATTTGTTTGCCAGGAGCAATAAGATCTGGTAAAGTGCCCGGTTTTGCTTTAATTACATCCCATCTCCAATGATTTTTTGATGGCCACTTATGCCGTTTGTAATCAAATGGGATATATCCAACCTGATTGGCAATTGAATCTTTAATTTCTCCTGTTATTCTATAATTTATGTATCCCGAAAGCATTAAAAAATGTTCTGTCTTTTCCCAGATATCCCTCTGGTTTTCATATATCCAATTTATCTCTGCCTCAGCTTGAAGATAACTGATGATGTTTTTTAATCCAGGCAATGAAAAGGCTTTATTCCATGGAAATTTAATTGGAGGAGGGTTTTTTGAAATTCTCTGATCCAACCAGGTTATAGCGGGTCTAAGAGGTTTTTTGTTTTTATCAAGATTAACTACAGTCCCTCTTTGAGTTGTAACGCATATCCCTGCTATAGAATCAGGGGTTATTTTCTTTTTCTTCCATAATTTTGAGCAAGCTTCAATAACTTTTTCAAAATAAAAATCTGCATCCTGCTCGGCATACCCCGGCTTTGGAGTATTATATGGTATAAGGTAAATTGCCTTACCCATATCCAGTAAATTTCCTGTTGAGCCAAAAACTAAGGCTCTTGCGCTCTGTGTTCCTATGTCTATTGCTAATAAATTTTCTTTTGTCATTTTTATTTTTTATTATATAACAATTTTGAATTATATTCTTCATTCCATACTGAAATATTTTTTTTTCTTAAATCTCCCATTTTTCTTAGATCCCTTTGGCTTTTTATTAGGCAAATATTGAAAGGGGAAATCACTTGCAATTTCACCGTGAATGGTTTTAAATTAAATTCTCCGGACAGACCTGATAAAAATTTCTGATTTACGCTGCCATTAATTGTTTTAAAACTACAATCTGAAGTTGGATTCTCAGTAAACTTTACAAAAACCTTACCATTTGCCGTAAGTGCGGTCCCGGATCCATTTACTTCAATAACTTCAGTTTTTCAATTGGCAGTTCTGACATTAAAATCTCCATTAAGATCTTTAATATATATTTTTCAATTGGCATGCCTTACTCTACATTTTCCGATTATTTTTTGTATATCAATATTACCTTCAGTTATTGTTTTTACAGATAATTCTACTCTTTGTGGAACTTGTATCTCCATATCATATTGCACGATATAACCCAGCTTTTTTATCTGCCAGCCATTTCTTCTACGATCATTATATCTGAAAGGCCCATTCACATATAACCTTATTTTTTCGTCTTCATTTGTAATGTCCAGTTTTACTTCTTTTTTTCCTTTTAATAATGTTTTCTGTGTCCTGGCTTTTATTGTCTTTGAAATTTTTATTTTTAAAACATCTCCCTTATAACCGGATACACTTACTTTTCCAAAAACATTATCAATTTCGAGACTTTTTTTACTACTGTTAAACTTCTAATTATTTTGAATCTTACTTTTTTCAATCCTATCAAAGTCACTAAAATTCGATCCAATAATTAATAAACACATAGATATAACTATTAATACAATCAATATAATTTTTTTCATTCTTTCCTCCAAATTTGTTTTAATATAGGTTAGACAGCGATTATAAAAATGGTTACATATTTTTTAATGCTGAGATAGCAGATGGCATATTGGGATTGATTTTGAGTGCTTTATTATAATAATATTTAGCATTAATTTTATCTCCCATAGTTAGATAGGCTTCACCAAGTGAGTCAAAACAATTTGCTGATAATGGAAATGAATTGGCATTAAATTTGAAAACGGTAATTGCTTCATTATATTTTTTATGATTCATTAATGCATAACCACAATTATTTATGCCACCTTCTATATTATTATCCAATTTCAAGGCTTTTCTTAAATGATTTAAACCTTGGTCACTCTCGCCTCTAAGAAATAAAAATCTTGAAAGATAAATTAAATTTGTTGCATATTCCGGATACAGTTTATTTGCAATCTTAAAGAGCTTTTCTCCATCCATATTATTTTTTTGTCTAACCAAATACCTCCCAAGATCCAAAAACGCATATTTTAAATATTTTTCTTTTTTTATAAAATTCTTATTTATAGATTGAAATAATGTCTCCAGTCCTGTAAAACCATCTTTTTTATAAGTTCTAAACATTTTTATAACAAAAGAATCAAATGACGGGTAAATAAAATAATCTGTACTCATTGCAGAAGAAGGTATGCCTGTAGTCAGTTGCACAATTTTTTCTGATATTGCATGTCCATTATCGCTATTACAAAAGAAAACAACTCCATTTTTATTATCAAGAGACATTTCAAAATAGGACTTGAAATCACCATTATCACCCCAATGCCAAAATGTATTTGATTTGGGTGTTTTATGTAATCCAACTCCAAGCCCCCACTCACATGCTTTTTTATTTTTTTCATATCTGGCAGGAACATCTATCTGTGGAATAAATATTTTTTTGTATATTTTGCTACTGAGATCTTTCCCATTTATCAATGCAACTAAAAATTTTGAATAATCTTCTGAATTTGTATAAAGTGATGCAGCTGCGACAGCAATTTTTCTTTTACCTCTGGGAGTTACCTCCCCTAAAAAGTTATGACTGGCTGCAAATTGTTTTTTATAAACGGTCAACCAAACAAAACTGCTGTTATTCATTTTCAAAGGCTTAAAAACCATCTCATTCATATAATCATTCAACTTTTTACCTGTTATTTTTTCTACAACAACTGCAAGAAAGTTAAATGCCTCACCGGAATAACTAAACCTTTTCCCGGGATTAAATTTAAAATGCAACGGTTTGTTAGAAACCCAGTTCGGAAGACCTGTTGAATGGGTAAGAACCATCCGGGCAGTGATTTTTTTATATCTCTCATCTGCTCCTTTTGTCTTTGAATAAACGCTATTTAAATTTTTCTCTCCACAATAATCAATCAAGGGAATATCCAGATCCAGTTTTCCTTGATCTATCAGTTGCAATATAGCATAAGCAAAAACAGGTTTGCTAAGTGAAGCAGCTTCAAAAATAGTATCGGAATCCACCGGGTTTCCAATCTTAACATTCTTTTTTCCAAAATTTCCCACCCAGAAAACTTTTCCATCTTTTATCACTGAAATAGATAAGCCTGGAATTAATGCTTTATCCATCAAGCTTGGGATTTCCCCTTCCATTTTTTTTATGAATTTATCTGACTTTTCAATCCTATCAAAGTCACTAAAATTCGATCCAATAATTAATAAACACATAGATGTAACTATTAATAGAACCAATATAATCTTTTTCATTCTTTCCTCCAAATTTGTCTTAACATAGGTTAGACAAGCGATTATAAAAATGGTCACATATTTTTTAATACCGAGATAGCTGAATGCATATTCTGGTAGATTTTGAGTGCTTCTTTATATTAAATTTAGCATTAATTCTACCCCAGATTATAAGAATAGAACTATACTTAATCTTAGAATAATGAGAAGAGTTATAATTATTGTAAAAATATTTACTATATCAGAAATAAATATTTTTTAATCCCGCAGTGAAAAGACTTTATTGCAGGGGAATTTAATTGGAGGTGGATTTTGTGATTTTCTTTGATCCAACCAGGTTATAACCGGCCTGAGAGGTTTCTTGTTTTTATTAAGATTTACTACTGTCCCTCTTTGAGTTGTATCATATATTCCTGCTATAGAATAGGAGTTTATTTTCTTTTTCTTCCATAATTTTGAACATGCTTCAATAACTTTTTCAAAATAAAAATCTGCATCCTGCTCTGCATACCATGGATTTGGAGAATTATATGGAGTAAGGTAAATTGCCTTGCCTATATCCAGTAAATTTCCTATTGAGTCAAAAACTAAGGCTCTTGCACTATGTGTTCCTATGTCTATTGCTAATAAATTTTCTTTTTCCATTTTATTTTATTATATAATAATTTTTAACTATATGCTCCATTTCATACTGAAATATTTTTTTTTCTTAAAACTTCCATTTTTTTATTGTCCCATTCTAAAATACTTTAAATATTTTTAAGTAAGTTCTGATCTCTTTTATCTTTAATTTAAAAATCAAGTGATATTTGTATTATAGTTGTTTAATAGATGATTGACAAGGCAACTTCCATATGATATATAGCAGGAGAATGAAAAAAATTAAGATAATTGTTCTTACCTGTTTTATATCTCTGACACTCTTAGGGATCATATTTAATTTTTTCTTTTTCCCCGGTCTTGTAAAAAACACCTTATTGAAGGCCACGATAGATCTCGGTTTTTCCAATCCTAATCTACAGGTACGTCAAGTCACTCCATATAAACTTGATATCAGAAATTTTAATGCTGGTCCACTCAAAAAACCATCCTTTAAAATACCCTCTATTAGTATAGATTTATCTCTCCTCTCTCTTTGGAAAAAACAGATTCAATCTATAAAAATCTCAGGCGCAAGCCTTGTTTTGGATTATAAAGATAATATTCTCTCGATAAAGGGACTAAATTTTCCCAAAGATACCTCAAAAACAAGTCAGTCAGAATGGGCTTTTCATAATATTACTATAGACTCAAGCCAAATACAGCTGAATATCGCCGGTAAAATCCTATATATACCTTTCCATGGCACTATTAAGCAAAAGAATTCTCAAGGGCATTTTTTTCTGGATTTTTCTCTAATTCTCTTTGGAGACAAGATTTATTTTAAAGCAGACCTGGATCTTAATAAGAATAAAGGAAAGATAAGTTTTCTTTCCCTCTCTCTTCATTTACAAAATCTCAGCCGTATTTTTGATAGGCCACTACCTTTCCTCTTCAGAGGCAAAGCTGACCTTAATACCCAAATCCTTTTTAAGGAAGGCAAACTCTCCAGTGCCACTTTATCTTTAAAAACAAGAGACTTCTATATAATCCACGAGGATGGTCAGGTTAAAGGTAGTACAAAAATTAAGGCGGAGTTTTCTAAAAATTTCAATCTGTCTAATCTTTCCATAGAAACTACTATAACCAAGGCTAAATACAGAGAATTTGTTATAAAAAAACCTTTTAAACTTTTAATTAAGTCCTCTGATCTGAAGTCTTTTGATTTTCACCTTTCTTCTTTTACTTTTACTGATTCTATTTTGTCTAAGAAAATAGAGCCAACTCATTCTTTAGCAGATTTCCACAAGATAAAAGGGAAGGTTCTACTTGGAGAGGAACACTGGTCCATTATCGGCGATTACAATTGCAGTTTTAATATGAAAGCACTGCAAAGTTGGTTTCAAAAAGAGAACTCCCTGCTATTGAATAGTCTACCTGATCTATTTAATTTGACGGGTTCATTTTCATCAGGCCTAGATAAGACAGGACTTTTATGGGAAATCCAGGGAAAGGGGAACCGCGGTCTGGATTTACTGCTCGGAAATTACCTGGTAAAGACCAAGAATTGTTCCCTTTCGGTCTATGCCAGGGGTAAAGGAAATGTAATAAAGGCCAGGGTTAATTTAAAAGCCAGGCAACTTGCTGCTAAATGGGCAAGTGACCTTGGTAAAAATAAACTGACTGCTGCTCAGGTACAGGTGCAGAGTCGGCTGGAATATGACCCGGCTACAGGGAAAAAAAGAGCTTATGCCCATATTCGTCTTGTTTCAACCACTTTTTTTGAGGAGAATGGTTTGGAAGCGAAAGGGATTAATCTGGACACCTCTATTGTCTGGCCCCCGGTTAAAGGACATGTTGCTACACCTGGATCTTTTAATATTGGATCTATGGTTTTTGCAGGAACACAGGTAAACTCTATTTCCGGAACTCTGGGTCAAAAAGGGGAAACTTTTATTTTTTCAGGGCAGGCTCCTTTGCCGGTGAAACCCCTGGCTCTTGATTTTTCAGGTTCTGCCAAGATTACAGATAAAGGTCCGGTGATTTTGCTGGATATCAATGTTCCTCTTACAAAACTACCTCCGGAAACCTCTTTGGATAGTTTACACCCGCTTCTGGCAGGTATTAAGGCGACTGGGAAATTTGCTTTCTCTGCCCGTCTTTTTCCTGACTCTATTATTCGGGGAATGTTAAAAATTAACGAAGCTTCTTTATCTTTTCCTGAATCAAAGATTTTTTTAGAAGGAGTGGAATCAGAGATCCGGTTCAAGGATCTGGCCCGTTTTATCAGTGAACCCGGTTTGAGCCTGAGGTTTAAAAAGCTGAGCTTCGGCGATATTCCTTTAACTGACGGGGAATTGGTGTTTACACTAGAAGACGGAGATTCTGTTTTTTTTGAAAGAGGTGTTTTCAACTGGTGTAGAGGTCGCTTGCATGCCAATTCTTTCAGGTATTTCTTTGACGAAAATAGAGAAAATGAGTTTAAATTAATTCTCTACTGTAATAAAATAAATTTTAATGATATGATAAATACATTAATGGGCAAAGAAATGACTTCTGGCAGTGGAGAAATTAGCGGTATTATCCCTTTAAGGATAAACAAAGGAGTGCCGGTTTTCGAAAAGGGCTTCCTGTATTCCACTCCTGGAGAAAAGGGGAATATCGCTGTAACAGAAAGCCATTTAATATCCGGTGGTGTTCTTCTGGTTGAAGAGGCAATAAAGGATTTCCTTTACGAATCTATCAAAGTTTCTCTGGATACGGTGGATAATAATTTGAATATGACTGTTTTTATCAATGGAACTCCCAACCGCATACTGCCTCTGGTTTATAATAATAAGAAAAAAGATTTTATACGTATTGAATCAGGTAAAAGTGGAGTTAAACTGAAGGGACTGAATCTGAGACTCCGTTTTATAGATATAGATTTAAAAACCCTTTTTAAGGAGAATGGAGGTTTTCAGTTTCTCAGCGACAAAAAATAAAAAAACACAAACCCAGGAGGAGGATTAATATGAAAAATAAGTTTTTACTCTACATCTTATTGCTGCTTATATGGACGGCAGCATGTATCAAGGTAAAACACGATATGGTTATTCAACCAATCACTGTAACAATTGAGATCAAGCTTAAAATCGAAAAAGAGCTGAATGATTTCTTCTCCGATATAGACAATGTTACGGAAAAAGAGAAAAAGCAACAGGAAACAAAAGATACTTCAAAGGAGAAAAAAGATGAATAATAAAAAAACAGTGCTATTTTTAATCTTTTCCATTATTTTAGCGAGTTTATTTATCAGTGCTGCCAGTATAAAAGAAAGAATGATTAAAAGAAAACCGATCATCAATAATTTAAAAAATAAGGCAATTCTTGGAGAAAACAATCTTGGATTCCTGGTTGTCCGTATTTTCAATAAAAAGCATGAAAATCTGGTAAACGGAGAAAATCAGGACCGTCGCACGATCTATGTCAGAATTGCTAAAAAAAACAATGCTACTCCGAAAGCCGTGGGTAAACTCCGTGCCCGGGACATAGCCCGTTCTGCTCCCAAAGGACACTGGTTACAAAATCCGAAAGGGAAGTGGTATAGGAAGAATTAATTCGGTAAAGCCGGAAGCAAAAGCTACAAGTTTAAGGCTCTTGCGCTCTGTGTTCCTATGTCTATTGCTAATAAATTTTCTTTTTCCATTAAGAAATTTTTGAAAGCTTTAGCATATTTGTTGTGCCTTTGATTGGACTTATTCCCGAAATGATTAGAATACTGTCTCCTGATTTTGCAAGATTTTTTGATTTAAGCAGTTCTTCGCCATTTGAAATCATTTCAACTGTGTCTTTTGCAGATTTAATATGATATGGATATACTCCCCAGTAGACATTCATTTTTTTTACTATTCTTTTCTGTGAAGTAAAGGCATAAACCGGACAGGGAGGACGGTATTTTGATAGTTTTAATGCAGTATTTCCTGTATAGCTATAAACCAGGATATATTTAACTTTCAACTCTCTTGCTATCTCTGCAGCACTTCTTACAATTGCTTCTGTACTTTCCAGATCTGTTTTTTTAACACTATAATTATAAAGGCTTGAGCATTCTGCAGCAATTGCAATCCTTTTCATCATCTCTACAGCTTTAACCGGATATTTACCCATTGCGGTTTCTCCTGAAAGCATTACCACATCACTTCCATCAAAGATTGCATTGGACACATCAGAGGCTTCAGCTCTAGTAGGCCTTGGATTGTTAATCATAGACTCCAGCATCTGGGTTGCTGTAATTGTGATCTTGTTTTTCCGATTTGCCATATTTAAGATTTTCTTCTGAATAATAGGGACAAATTCAGGTGAAACCTCTACACCCAGATCACCTCTAGCTATCATGACGCCACTAAATACATCAATGATTTTTTCAATTTCTTTGAGTGCTGTTGGTCTTTCAATTTTTGCAATGACTGGAATTTTTATATCTGAGTCGTTTATCATTTTTTTTATTGCTTTATGGTTATCTGGAGAATCGACATAACTCATTGCGACTAAATCAACCTTATTTTCAATGCCGAAGGCAAGGTCTCTTTCATCTTTTTTTGTAAAAACCGGGATGGAAACAGTAGAATTAGGCAGGTTAATCCCCTTATTCGATTTGGCAATTCCAGGGACGATTACCTTACATTCGAGTTTACTTTTGCTGAAATCTACAACCTGCAGCTCAATATATCCATCGTCAAGCAGTATAGTGTCATTCTTTTTTACTAATTTTGGCAGCATTAAAAAATCTGAGTATAGATCTGCATTTATAGATTTGTCAATTGAGATTGTAATAATTGAGTTCTTTTTTAAAACTACCGGTTTCTCAAGTTTAGATAATCTTATTTTGGGGCCACTTAAATCCTGTAGTATAGCTACCGGAATGCCTTCTTTTTCAGAGATTTTCCTGATTCTTTTTAATGTCTTTTTATGATCATCATAAGAACCATGGGAAAAATTCAAGCGGGCAATAGACATCCCTTTTTTAATCATCTTTGTTAACGTAGCTTCATCAGATGAAGCGGGCCCAATAGTCGCAATGATTTTTGTTTTAAGCAGAGCTCCTTTTTTTATATTATCATAACTTAACATAATTAGTCTCCTTTTTAGTGGTCAAAACCCTGTATATAAGACAATCAGGTGAATTGATACTATCAAAATAAACAAAAATAGTCAAAAACATTTGAACCTAAATTTTTAATCAAAACCTACTGCAATACTCAATATACCCATTCTAACTGCATAAACCTCAATCATCTTCATTTAACTTTGTTGGTCTCCGCTTTGCTCCGGCTCAAAATAGTAAAACTATTATTCATTTGATTCAATTGTTTTACTTGTTATAATGGTCATCTTGAGCATTTCGCTACAATTTTGATGAAAATTTTAGGTTGAATAAAAAAAATCATTTATATATAATGTTTTTTAACTTAACTTGTACGATTAATCGTTCAATTTAAAAAAGGGAGGAGAAAAAAATGAAGAAATTATTATTAGTTGCAGTATTGGGAGTATTTATGTTAGGCATAGTTGCATGTGGTGGACCATCAATGGAAAGTTTTGCAAAAGATATGGTGAAGGCAACTGACACTTATGTTGAAGCACTGGGGAAGGTTGAGTCAAAAGAAGATCTCATAAAGGCAATGAAGGCTTATACTGTTGTTATGAAAGATCTAAAAGTAAAAGGAAAAGATTTAATGAAGGCAGACCCGAAAGCAATGGCAGAGTTCGGAAAGAGTGAAACTGCAAAAAAAATGATGGCATCAATGATGAAATTGGGACCAGCAATGATGAATAAAAATGTAATGAAATTTATGGCTGATCCGGAAATACAAAAGTTATCAAAAGAATTAAATACTGCATCAAAATAGTTTGAAAAATATAAGGATAGAAGATTAACTTCTATCCTTATATTTAATTTTAACAAAAAACATTTATTAAAGAGCTTCACCAATTCACCTTTATCCATAACTTTCAAAATTGAAATATTATTAAATTTTATCAAATAAAATAGATATATTATTAAATTGTAATGGTTTTCCCTTACATATAAAAGAGGGAATTCACTTATTGAGAAAAGTTTATATATCTGATATCATAATACCAAAAAAGTACCAATACTCTATTAAACTGTGAGTAGGAGAGATAATGTTAGAAAGAACAGTCAAAGTACATGACAATTATCAGATTGAAACAAAGTATGGGTATAAAATCAGTAAGAATAAGAAAAAAACGCAGTATAATATAGAGACTTATTTTTTTGTTCCTGACAGTCTTGGGATCAATAGGAATACATATGCAAAAGAACTGTTTTATAAGGATATTCAGGGACATTTAAGATTAAAAACCCCCACATTTTTACTGGACCAGATTATAACCGGACAAAATTCTCCATTTTTTATGTTAGAACAGAGTATTGATGAATTGGTAAATAAAAATGATAGAGAAACAAAGAAGATTTTTGAGTATAATGTAAAAATGGTCTGCAGTATTGTTAAAAGTGCTTTAAGAAATTATGTCAGCTTTATAAAAAAAAACAGAAAAAAGGATAACTCTGATCTGATAGATAAGTTTTTACAGAATATACTCAATATTTTATTTCAATATAGAGCACTATTGAAATTGATAAACCTTCCTACTATTAGTGAGAAACTAATTACAATTTATAAATTGGGAGATGAATTTATAAGTTTTAATGTTGAATATTATTCTATTAAACTTTTGGATATTATTGAAGATATTAAAGAGGATAGTATGCAACTTAAGAGTGACAGTCTTAAGAAGTTGATAAAAAATGAGTATAGTTACCGGATAGAAAATGGATATCATTTAGCTCCGGGAAAGGAAAAAGCGAATGAAGATCTGGTGTTTAGAAGGGGGGTATTAAAGAAATATATAAGTAGTGTTCTTTTTTTGGATACAAACTGGAAACCGGAAGGAAAAATCATTGAACAGATACTTATAGGAATTGCAGCTGGACTTTCAATGTTCTTTGCAACATTAATCGCATTTTTTGCTCAGCAAAAATATGGAAATTTAACCCTGCCTTTTTTTTCTCTTCTTGTAGTAAGTTATATTTTTAAGGATAGGATTAAAGAACTTACCCGGTCATATTTAGTTGGAAAGATCAGAAAACACAGTTTTGATCATAATGTTGATATATTTAGTGATAAAAAAGAAAAAATCGGAAAATACAGAGATGGTGTAAGTTTTGTAAAAGAGAGTAATTTACCATTGGATATTAAAGCAATTAGAAAAAAAGAACTTATTACATATGTTGAAAACAAATGGATGGGAGAAAAAGTTTTATTATACAGGAAACGTGTTCTTCTTTTCTCAAAGAAATTAAAGGACGTTTACAAAAGTTATAAAATTGATGGTATCAATGATATTGAAAGATTGAACATAAGCAGATTGTTGAATAAAATGGATAATCCTTATAAGAAAATCTATATAATCAAAAATAATAAAAAGGAAAAAATAATTGCCGACAGGGTATATCATATCAATATGATAACAAAAATCACAAAAAATGAAAAAATATTCTATAATAGATATAGAATTATTCTTACCAGCAAAGGGATTAAAAGAGTTGAAAAAATAAAGTCTGATCTTGCGGATACTCTTTTAACTTAATTATACTCAGTTAACAAATTTGAATAAAAAAGAATATACCCTTATAATAAATATAGGAATAAAAAATGAACTCTAAAAATAAAATTTTTTCAGTTAAAAATGACAGGCGATTAGAGATGGCATTGGAGGCGGCAGAGATTGCGCTCTGGGATCTGGATGTAAAAACCTGGAAAATTACTTTTTCAAGCAATTACGAAGGTCTTTTCGGAATAAAAAAAAATACTTTTGATGGTGAATATGAAAATTTTTTAAAGATGATCCATCCAGATGATACCAGAAGAATCGATAGAGCTCTAAAGGATACAATCGCGAAAAAAAAATCTTTTGATGAAGAATTCAGAATAATATGGCCGGATGAGCTGGTTCACTGGTTACGGATCAGAGGGGATGTGAATTTAGCTGACGGAAAAGAGGTTTTGTTTTTGCTGGGCTCCATACATGATAAAACAGACCGGAAACTCTATCTGGAAAATCTTCAGAATACCCATAAAATCCTCGAACAGAATGTCAACGAAAGAACAAGTGAACTTGCAGATATAAATAAGGTATTGCGTTCTGAAATTGGAGAACGGAAAAAACTGCAGAAGGAAATTATGAATGTCAGTGAGATGGAGCAGCAGAGAATTGGTCAGGATCTTCATGATAGTATTTCACAGCAGATCGGGGGGATCCTGTTTATGAGCCAGGCCCTTTACAGCAAATTAGATGAAAAAAAAATGCCGGAATCTGAGGCTTTAAGTAAGATCATTATCCATTTAAACTCTGCCCTTAAACATATACGGGATCTCTCAAAGGGACTGTATCCAATCATTGGAATTGATGGACTATATCCGGCATTGAAGGAACTTTCAGAGTCCGTTCAGGATCTATATAAGATAAGGATCCAATTATGTATCGATGAAAGTATTGAATCCTTTTCAAATTCAATATCAATTCATCTGTATCGAATTGTTCAGGAAACCCTCAATAATGCAATCAGACATGGACAGGCGACTGAGATTGAGATAAGCTTGAAAAATTTGAAAGAGTGTATCAATCTGAAAGTAGAGGATAATGGCGTTGGTTTTCCACAAAAGGTGAACAGAAAAGGAATTGGGATAAATATCATGAAGTATAGGGCATCTATTATTGGTGCATCCTTTGATTTGAAGAGTCAGAAAGATAAGGGAACGACGATTGTCTGTTCAATTAAAAAAGAAAAAAAAAGGGTTTGAAATGAAAGAAAAGACAATAATGATCGTTGATGATCATCCAATTATGAGAGCCGGCATTTCGCAGTTGATCGATCTGCAGGAGGACCTTGAAGTCTGCGGTGAGGTTTCCAGTGCCAGAGAGGCAATGGCGTATCTTAAAAAAAAACTTCCTGATATGGCCATTATAGATCTTTCACTTAAAGATATCTCCGGTATTGATCTGATTAAAGAGATAAAAGTAATTTATAAAAAACTTCCTATTCTGGTCTTGTCAATGCATTCAGAAACAATCTATGCAGAAAGGGTCCTGAGGGCCGGTGCAAAAGGATATATTATGAAGCATGAACCGGCAGAAAAACTTCTAAAGGCGATTCGAAGAGTTTTGGAGGAAAAAACATACCTGAGTGAAGCCATGTCTGATCTGATTCTGGACAAAATGTCCGGAGGGGGGGCTTCAGACAGCACAACCGATCTGATAAATAGTTTGAGTGACAGGGAGCTGGAGGTTTTCAAATTAATTGGAGAGGGACATAAACCCCATCAGATTGCAGATACCCTCTTTCTAAGTGTAAAAACAATTGAAACATACTATGCAAGACTAAAACAGAAATTCAATATTAAAACAGCATCTGAATTAAGAAAAACTGCGATCAGCTGGCATCAGGACCATTAAACCTTCAGCCATTTTTTTTTCTGTAATGGAATCCCCCTACAAAAGAAACAGGGCAATCCCTTATTGTAGGTCTTTGCTATCTTTCCTAATATTAAGTATAAAAAAAAAAGGAGAAAAAAATGAAAAAATTATTAAGTTTTGTAATGGTTACATTACTTGTCGCTATTTTATCCCTGGGATCTGTCTCAGTTTTGAATGCAGAAGAGGGTAAGGCAGATGATGGCAAAGTGGCTACAACAGATGATGGCAAAGTGGACACAACAGATGGTATTCTGACATTAAAGTCTGCAAATGGTGATTTCGCGTATAAGATGGATGCACGCCTTTATCTTGATGCTGCTCTTTACGGTGAAGACGAAGATGTTTTTGACATGCATAGCGGAAGTGAGATCAGAAGGATGAGATTTGCTATTAAGGCAACATTATGGAAGAATTTTATTGCAGAGATCGATTTTGATTTTGCAGGTAACGAAGTTGACATTAAAGATGCTTATTTAGGATACAGAACTGATAACTTCATGTTTAAAGTGGGAAATTTCCGTTCTCCATTCAGTCTTGAAGAGGTAACAACCTCACGTTATATCTCATTTATTGAAAGAGGATTACCAAATGCTTTTCCTACAGGTCGTTTAATTGGATTGGCCGCATACAAATGGGGTAGAAACTGGCAGATAGCCGGTGGAATCTTTGGCCAGGAACCTGGTGATACAGCCGAAGATGCTCTTGATGATGAAGAAGAACTGGAAAAATCTGATGAAGGTTATACCCTTGCTGGAAGATTTACAATTGCACCTTATTTAAAAGGGAAAAATGTAATTCATGTTGGTACTTCATTCGCTTATAAAACTACAAATGCATTTACTGAAAAAATGCGCTTCAGAGGCTATGATGAATCAAAGATCACAAAGATCAGATTTCTTTCAACAGGAAAACAAAAAGATGTTGATCATGCTACAATGTTAGGACTTGAAACAGTATTTCAGTTTGGACCATTTCATTTTCAGGCTGAATACATTACGGCTAATGTAGCAAGAATACCAAATGAAGGAAGAATGGATTATTCACTTTCAGGTGGTTATGCTTTTGTGAGCTTTTTCTTAACCGGAGAATCTATGCCTTATTATGCAGACCAGGGTGAATTTGGAAGAATATTCCCAAAAAGCAAAAAGGGAGCTATTGAGTTATTAGCAAGATACAGCTGGATAAATCTTAATGATCTTGATGCAGATGTTGAAGGTGGAGAAGGTAAGAATTTAACATTGGGACTTAGCTGGTACTTAAACCCTAATTATAAAATTATGCTTAATTATACTAAGGTTGATCATGATAAATATGCTGATATAAATGGTGATTATGAGCTTTATTCTAAAGGTGGCATGGGTATACCGTCAGATGGTTTTGATTATAATGTATTCCAGGTACGTTTATTGGTAGCATTTTAAGTAATAAAAAATAAAGAAAGATAAAGATTAAGGTTGAGTAGGAGCCTTTATTCTAAATAAAGGCTTTGTGTTTTTTGCAATATATCTCTAACTCAACCTTAATCTTAACCATTGAGGAGTTAAAAATGGGTAAAGAAATAGAAAAAAAATTTCTTATTGCCGGTGATGAATGGCGAAAATTAGCTGAGGGTGTTCCATACCGACAGGGATATTTATCAACAGTAAAAGAAAGAACAGTCAGGGTAAGGACAATAGGAAAGACTGGCTATTTAACAATAAAGGGTTTAACTGTTGGAGCAACCAGACTTGAATACGAATATGAAATATCAGTATCAGATTCAAATGAAATGTTAGATGACTTATGCGAAAAACCCATAATCGAGAAAAACAGGTACAAAGTCGAATTTGCCGGATTAATATGGGAGATAGATGAATTCTTTGGCGAAAATGAAGGACTTGTTTATGCTGAAGTAGAGTTAACAAGTGAAGATCAGGAAATCAACAAACCTGCATGGATTGGAGATGAGGTTACTGGTGACCCCAGATTTTTTAATTCAAATCTTATTGCACATCCTTATTCTAAATGGGAAAATAAATAGAGGATAAAAATGGGAAAAACAAAATTAAAAATCGGAGAAATATCCAAATCTAGATTTGAGTTCAGAACCTTTGGACAAAATTTTGACATTGAATGGAAGAAGATGGATGAACTATCGCCTCCTGTTCCTGAAAAAGTAAGAGAAAGAAGTTCTGAGGAAATCTATATTGTGTCTAAAACCAATGACCTTAATAATACAAAGATTAGAGACGGAAAAATGGACATAAAAACATTTGTAAAAGAAGTAGATGGTTTAGAACAGTGGAACCCCCTGTTAAAAGCAGAGTTTCCATTAAAAACGGAATTCATCAAAGGTGATCTGTTCGATGCATTTAAAGCAGAGTGTCCAAAATTAGATAAAGATGAATACAATTATGAAGATTTTATGGAAATAATTAAAAATCATAAAGATCTTCAGGCGGTTAATGTAAAAAAACATCGTTTTGGATTCATGATAAATGACACTATTTGTGAATATGCAGAAGTTTTAATTAATGGAGCTTTAGTCTGTTCACTTAACTCAGAATCGACTGAAATTTCTGATATTAAAAAGACACTTTCAGATGTTGGATTAGCGGGAAAAGAAAACATTAATTATCTGGAAGTAATTAAACGTGTAATTGGGATGAGTGATAAAATTCTTTAGTTGTTAACAGCATCGTTTAGACCTATAATTTGTCTTAACAAAAAAATTAAATTCAATAATTGAGAGGTAGATATGGATTCCGTTAGAAAATCAGGCAAAATTGACCCATTAGATATGAGTCAATATCATTTAAATAGCCTTCCAAAAAAAGAGAAATCGAAGTTTGAAAAAACAATGGTTAAAATCGGAGCTCCCCTGGCTATCCTTTTATTTATTTTATTAAATTTTTTTATTGAACTTCCCTTTTTAAAAGATATAGATCCATCGATATTAAGTAAGAAGGCAAAACTTCTTTATGACTCTGTCGGGGCTGAGGCATTTTCAGCTAAAAATATATCAATGTTAGCGGTATTTATTGGGGCCATAGTCTTATGGATTACAGAAGCTGTACCAAATTATCTAACTTCTTTAATTCTAATTATTACTCTTGTTTTTACAAATGTACTTTCTGAGGTTGATGCATATCATCAACTTGGACATAAAATTATGTGGTTAAATATACTTTCTTTTGTTCTGGCAAGTATGTTAGTAAAAACCGGAGCTGCCAAACGTTTTGCCCTTTGGTTTATTGTTAAATTTGGGAAAAATGCATCTTCTGTTTTTATCAGTTTTATTGTTATTAATATAATTCTCTCTGCCTTTATCTCTGCAACAACTGCAAAAGCCGCAATTTTACTCCCCATTTTTATGGTAGTAGCAGCAGTGTATGGTGCCAGAGGTGGAAAAAACAAGAATAATTTTGGGAGAAATATAGCCTTACAGAATCTGTTTCAGATTAATATTGCTGCTGGTGCATTTGTAACCGGATCAGGTGCAAATCTATTGGCAGCGGCATTAATAAGCGGCGCTATCGGATCGGACATTTTCTTTACAGATTGGATGGTTGTTGCTTTTCCTATAGCGGTGGCAATGATGATCATGGGATGGTTTGTAGGGACACGTATCGTTTTTCCATTAAAGGCTGAGGAAAAAGTACCCCAAATTGAAGGGGGGATGGAAAGATTGAAAGAAGAGTTAAAAAAGATGGGAAAGGTTCAATTTGTCGAGATCAAATCTGTTTTAATTTTTGTGGGAGTTTTATTATTATGGGTAACAGATAGATGGCATGGAGTGAGTGCTACGGCGATTGCTTTTGCCGGTGCAGTTGTTGCATTATTGCCGCATATTGGTGTAGTTAAATGGAATGATGTTGATATCCCCTGGCATCTTCTATTATTTTCGGCTGGTGCTTATACTCTTGGTGCCGGGTTCAAGGTAACGGATCTTCCTGCAATCAGTGTAAATGCTCTTTTTGATAGTCTTGGATTTGGCGCAGATACACCATTCTGGGTGTTATATCTCATACTCACATTTGGCATGTTATTCAGTGCAATTTTCTTTCAATCAAAAACAATGCGAACCCTTATCTTTATACCAATATCCATTGGTGTCGCCCAAAAATTCGGTTTTTCTGTAATGAGCCTTGCATTTCCGGTAGCTCTTTTAATAGAGCATGTTTATGTTCTGCCTTTTAACAGTAAACCGGCTGCACTAATATATGTAACAGACCAGTATAGCTGGTCGGATACCTTCAAATTCGGTATTATAATGATGTTTATAGGTTGGATTGTCAGCATATTAATGGCCATGACATTTTTCAAATATATGGGAATTACTCCTAATGGGTTATTTTAGGTAGAATTAGTTTTTTAAAAAGTTCAAATTATTGTTTCTCCTAATTTTTTTAATAATTTATCAAAAGTGTATGGTTTTTGAATAAATCCATTAACACCCAATGAAATGATTTTTTTTACTCTGTCGTCCTGTTTGAAGCCTGATGCAAGTAATACTCTAACATCTGGATCAATTTCTTTCATTTTTATAAAAGCTTCTTCTCCTGACATTTCCGGCATGGACATATCAAGTATAACTGCTTTTATTTCTTTATAACGTTTTCTAAAAAGATCAACACCAATTTTCCCGTTTTCGGCTAGAATTACACTATATCCACAATCTTCAAGAATGTCTTTTACAACTTTACGCAAAAGCTTTTCATCATCAACAACAAGAATTAATCCCTCTCCAATTGGAGTTATTATTTTTTTTTTCTTATCTTTTTCAATTTCTAATTTTTGCTCAGAAATAGGTAAATAGATGTTAAATGTTGAACCTATACCTATTCCTGAATATACATCAACGAAGCCGGAATGTTGTTTGATGATATTGTATACCATGGAAAGCCCGAGACCGGTTCCGGCACCTTTATCTTTTGTAGAGAAAAAAGGATTAAACATTCTGTCAAGTGTCTTTTTATCCATTCCTATGCCATTATCTTTTACTGAAAGAAGCCAGTATTTTCCAGTCCTGGATTCTGGAAATGTATTACAAAAATATTTGTCCGCCTCAATGCTTTCAATAGATACAGTTAATTTGCCACCCCATTTTTCATTTTCTTTTTTCATGATAGTCATTGCATGAGCAGAATTCACACAGATATTAAGCAATACCTGCTCAAGCTGTGTAGAATCGGCATTAACTGTTGCTGTAGAATTTAAATAAATTGGATTTAATATTATAGATTTGTCAAAAGAACTTTTACATATCTCTATAACATGCTTAATTGTTGAATTTAAGTCTACAGGTGTAAAATAGAGATCCTGTTTTCTTGAAAGAGTAAGCAATTGTTTAACCAGGATGGAGGCTTGATCACCCGCTTCCTGCATTATATCTAAATAATTTTCAAGTTTATCCGTTTTGATGGCCCCATCTCTTTGAAGTCTGTTTTTTATAAGAGACAATGTTCCTATAATACCTGCAAGTACATTATTGAAGTCATGAGCCAATCCACCGGCAAGGGTTCCTACAGTTTCCATTTTTTGAGCCTGCAGAAGTTGTTCTTCTGTTTTTTTTTGTTCTGTAATGTCACGAATTGTTGCCTGGAGCACTGTTGTATTATTTAGCTGCATTTTTGTTAATAGAACAGTTGCATAGAATTCTTTTCCATTTTCTTTTTTATGTTTCCAATTAAAAAAATGAGAACCTTCTTTTACTGCCTTTTTTATCATCTCTCGGGCTTTTATTGAAGACAAAGATCCATCCGGTTGAAATTCAGGGGATAAAT
The DNA here is from genome assembly GCA_965371805.1 of uncultured bacterium. Taxonomy (GTDB): domain Bacteria; phylum Acidobacteriota; class Aminicenantia; order UBA2199; family UBA2199; genus JAOZTV01. Next base: position 35,804 of record CBDUZW010000042.1, read on the forward strand.
CAATTGGTGTCCGTTTTGAAAATTGGGCCTCATTAATACAGCCATAGAGTTTAATTGCAGAGGGGTTAGCACTTATGAAATATCCGTCCAACCCAAGTATAGTAAAAGCTTCCCTTGATTTAAAATATATTGACCGGTATTTTTCTTCGTTTTCTATAAGAGTTTTTTCCATTTCTTTACGTTTGCTGATATCTCTTACAGTAGCCAGAATAGCATTTTTTTTATTATAAGAGATCTTGTTTAAATGGACTTCCACGGGGAACGGTGTTTCTGTATCAATTCTTTTTGCAATCCATTCAAAACTTTGAGATTCTCCTTCAGCAACTTTTTTCCATGTTTCCTTTAAAAGATCAAATGAGTTCTCAGGACTTGAATAATCATTAATAATAGATAACTTAAGCGCCTGGTTCCTGTCAATACCATACATTTTAAGCATTTTTTCATTTACATCGATCATTGTACCATCAATATCATGTATGAAATATGCATCATAAGATCCATTAAAAATAGTTTTCATATCCGACATGACCATTTTAATGTTTTCAACCTGTTTTTCCGTCTTGGCAGAATTCTCTTTTAATTGCTTTGCCATGCTGTTTATTGAGACACCCAGATTCCCTATTTCATCATTTGTGATTTTCTCAATCTCAATATTAAAGTTCCCCTCAGCAATTTTCTGGGTTGCATCATGTAAATTTTGCAAAGGAGTGTTTAAACGATTCATAAAAATCAAAGCTAAAATCAAAGATATTATCGTAATAATCAGTCCTGTTATTAAAATGATAGACTTAATTTGATTACCTTTCTTAAGTATCCCTGAATACGGAATTTTTAAAGCGATCAGATAATTATACTCACCTGAAATTAATGGATATAATGACAATAAATATTGTTTTTTGTCAATTTCAATAATTGAGTCTGCCATATCTCCGTTCTTTATCAACTGTTTGATAATATTTGTATTGAGATTAAAAGGAACGGTGTTTCCACATATGTATTTTTCCTTAAAGAAAAAACTTATATCTCCATTTACCTGTGAAGATAGCTGATTAATAAACTCTTTAGATATTTTCTTACCACCAATTATAGTGCCAATTATTTTCTTTTTTTCCATCATAGGTGCTGAAGAAAAGATAAAAAGATTTTTATCATTATAGTAATATTTTGTTGTTATAGAGTCTGGTATCTTGTCAAATCCATATTGTTTTATTTTTTCAATATTTTCATTATTTTTTTGAAGAGATAATATATTTCCATCTTTGTTACTGATTTTTATAATATCAAGGATTCTGTTTTTTTTGAACTTCTTTGAAATTTTATCTAAATATCCCAATAATAGATTATTTCTTTCTTCAGTAGTTTTACCGGGTAGATCGCTTCGACCTTTATTTATCATCTTCAGTGATTTAAACATACTTATTTTTATATTGCTAAGGTTGTAGTTTATGGAGACAAAATCATGTTTAATTCTACTTTTCACTTCAAACGTGATGTCCTTTACTAAGATCTGGCTTGCAATAAATGCAATTATGGTTGTTGGTATGATCACAATTACTAAGGAAAATAAAATAAATTTTAATCTGATTGTCATATTAGCACTTTTTATCCATATTCAATTTAAAAAAAACACTATAAAAAAAGTATTAAAGAAATTGGTACCATTTTCATTCATTTATTCAATTTCTTTCAAATAATATAATATAAAAATAAAATAATCAAATTCTTTTTTTCGGTAACACATTTGATGGTTGATTTGGATTCAAAAATGTAGCTGGTTGATTAATTTATTTAATATTGCTAAAATTATTTTTAATAAAATGATTTGAAATGGAGTCTATTGAGACAAAAGATTTAATTTCTTTTTAGTTTGTAAAAACATGATTAAATTATTAAAAAGAATCTGGTTTTTGATTTTGCTTATCTATTGCATTAATTTACCTGCAAATGATAAGAATATTAATTTTAAACATTTATCTCTGAAGGATGGTTTATCACATAGTTCTATATACTATATATTTCAAGATAGAAAAGGGTATTTATGGTTTGGAACAGAATATGGTTTAAATAGATACGATGGATATGACTTTAAGAAATTTTTGCATGACCCTGAAAAAAATGACTCAATCTCAAGTAATCGTATCAGAACAATTTGTGAAGATAGCTCAGGCAATTTGTGGATTAATACTCTTAATGGCGGATTAAATAAATTTAATTATAAAACTGAGGAATTCACAAAATTTAAGTCTTTTGCTAAATCACAAAAGAATCATAATGTATTTCACTCTATTATAATTGATAAATCAGGTGTTTTGTGGATAGGAACTGAGTCGGGCATAATAAAGTTTAATCCAGTTTCAGAAAAACATCATGAATATAAATTAAACCTGCAAATTGCTAATCGAATAAAAAAAGATATTATTACGACTCTCTATATAGACAGATCAGATAATTTATGGGTTGGGACCAGATATGGGGGCCTTTATCAAATAAATATAAGAGATGGTTCCTTTAAAGTTTATAAAAACAATCCTGATGATTTAAAAAGTCTTGGAGATAATAATGTAAACTGTATTTTTGAAGATCATTTGGGAATAATTTGGGTTGGAACTAAATATGGTGGATTAAATAGATTCAGCAGTAATACTCAGGATTTTAAAGTTTATAAAAATATACCAGGTGATTCAGGCAGCATAAGCAGTAATAATATAAAAACAGTTTTTGAAACTAAAGCTGGAGTATTGTGGATCGGAACTGGGGCAAATGGGTTAAACAAGTTTCTTTCCAAAAGTGAACGTTTTCAACTATATGAGCATGATCATAACAACTCAAGAAGTCTTAGTCATAATAGTATCTTGTCGATTTTTGAAGATAGATCAGGGGTGTTATGGGTTGGGACATATGCCGGTGGTTTAAATAAACTTGATATAGGCAGTAGAAGATTTAAAGTTTTAAAAAATGAACCGGGCAATTCGAATAGCCTGAGTAATAGTACTGTCTTTTCAGTTTATGAAGACTCAGAAGGGATTATTTGGATTGGTACAATTGCCGGTTTAAATAAATATGATAGAGCTAAGAATGTTTTTAAAGTGTTCAGTAATGATCCCAAAAACCCTAGAAGTATTAGTGACAATGTTATCAGGGCAATCTATGAGGATAACGATGGTGTTATGTGGATTGGAACGGATAATGGATTAAATAAATTTGATAAAATAAAAGATTTTTATTTATATAAGAATGAATCTGCTAAAAAATATAATATCTCAAGTTCTGGACATATAATTCGGTCTATAATTGGTGGTGGTGATGATCAACTTTGGATTGGGACTCAAGCCGGACTCTGTTTGTTTAATAAAATAAATAAAAAATATATTTTTTACAGAAGCCAGAAGGAAATTCCAGGAAGCTTAAGTGATAATACAGTTAGAGTGTTATTAAACGATAAATCCGGTTATATTTGGGCCGGAACAGATGCAGGATTAAATAAATTTGATCCAAAAACAAAAAAATTTGTGATATATAAAAATAATCCAGATGATTCATCAAGTATTAGCAATAATTCTATTTATAGTATATGGGAAGATAAAAAAGGATTGTTATGGATTGGGACAAAAAAAGGGTTAAATGTTTTTGATAAAAAATCCGGACATTTTAATAATTATACAAAAAAGGATGGATTGGAAAACAATGTTATTTATGGTGTCCTCGAAGATAATAAAGGTGATTTGTGGTTGAGTACAGATATGGGGTTATCAAGGGCAACTAAAAATAAGTCAGATGGATCGGGACAGACAATCAGTAATCTGAAACTAAATTTCCGTAATTATAATATTTATGATGGTGTACAGGGGCATGAATTTAATGCAGGTGCATCTTATAAAGATTTAAAAGGACTTTTATACTTTGGAGGAATGAATGGTTTAAATATTATAGATAGATCAAAAATAAAAAAAGATAATAGCTATATTCCTCCAGTCGTTTTGACAGAGCTTCGACTGTTTTCCAATATACAACTCAAGAGTTCTATTAATTTCACAAATAAAATTGTACTTCCATATAATAAAAATTATATTTCAGTTAAATTCGCAGCCTTAGATTTTACTGATTCTGAAAAGAATGAATATGCTTATTTGATGGAAGGTCTAACTAAGAAATGGATTGATTTGGGTACAAAAAGGGAACTGGGATTTTATCTTGCTCCAGGTAATTATCTTTTAAAAATAAAAGGGTCAAATAGTGATCATGTCTGGAATGAGGAGGGGGTTAGTCTTAAGGTGGTAATATCGCCTCCACCATGGAATACCTGGTGGGCCTACACATTATTTTTGCTTATAGCCTCAGGATTTATTGTCATGTTGCTCAAATACCAGAGAAATAAAATAAAAATTAAGGAAAAAGAACTAATACTTGAAAAACAGTTTTCTAATCAATTAGAGCAGAGAGTTAAAGAGAGAACATCAGAAGTAGTTAAGCAAAAATCAGAAATTCAATTCCAGGCGGAACAATTGTCTATAACAAATAAAGAATTGGAAAAATTGTCAATGGTAGCTAAAGAGACTGATAATGCTGTTATGATTTTAGATGTTGATGGAACTATTGAATGGGTTAATGAAGGTTTTACTCATATGAATGGATATACTCTGGAACAGCTAATTAAAGAGAGGGGTAATAATCTTATTGAAGCAAGTGCTTTCACAGAAATAGAACAACTATTAAAAAAATGCATTAAAGAAAAGAAAACAATATCTTATGAAGCATTAAATAAAACCATGTTGGGAAAAAACATATGGGCTCAAACCACGTTAACACCCATTTTAGGGAATGATGGTAATGTTGAAAAAATAATTGCTATTGACTCTGATATTTCAAGAATAAAGTATAGCGAAGAGGTAGCCGAAGAAGCTCGAAAAGTTGCAGAAAATGCCAATCAGTCAAAATCAGAATTTCTAGCAAGAATGAGTCATGAGATCAGAACTCCTATGAATGGAGTTATTGGATTTACGGATATTATTCTTGATACAAATCTATCGGATGAACAGGTAGAATTTGCCAGGACAATAAAAAGAAGTGGTGAAGCTTTGCTCACGATTTTGAATGATATTTTGGATTTTTCAAAAATTGAAGCCGAAGAATTAACGTTTGAAAATATAGATTTTGATCCTGAAGTAACGATTTTTGACGTTTGTGATCTAATGTTTTTGAGGATAGGTTCTAAAAATATTGAAATTTTATGTAGGATTGGTGATGATGTTCCAGCATATATAAGCGGTGATGTAGGAAGATTCCGGCAGGTGATAATGAATTTAATGGGCAATGCTGTTAAATTTACGGAAAAAGGAGAAATTGAATTATCCCTGGAGGTTGAAAAAGAATTGGAAAATAAGATAAAACTCCATGTTATGATAAGAGATACTGGGATTGGAATTCCTCAGGATAAAATAAAAACTATTTTTGAACCCTTTCATCAGGCAGATGGTTCCACTGCACGTAAATATGGTGGAACTGGATTGGGATTGGCTATATGTAAGCAGCTAGCAGGCTTAATGGAAGGTGATGTATGGGTTGAAAGCCAGGAAGAAGAAGGTAGTGTTTTTCATTTTACCTGTCTTGTTAAAAGATCAGAAAAGATTACCGAAGAAAGAAAAAAATTTGAAAGCCTTGAGGGAAAACGGGTTCTAATTGTAGATGATAATATTAATAGTACAGAAATCTTATCGAATATGTTGTCCAGTTCTAAAATGAAAGTAAAATCTGTACTCAAACCTGAAAATGTAATCTTTGAAATGAAGAAGAGTCTTACAGATGAAGATATATACAATATTGTTGTCATTGATATAAAAATGCCGGGAATAAGTGGATTTGAACTGGCAAAAGAGATAAGAGCGCTTGAGCAACCGCTATCAGATATCCCTTTGTTAACATTCTCTTCTTCTTTACTTGCCCGTTCCGAAATATATAATAATTCAGGATTTAATGGATTTCTCCCTAAACCCATTCAGAGGAAAAAACTTCTAAAAATAATTGAGCAAATAATAATAATAGATTCAAATGAAAAAAAATATAAAAAAGATGAGATAGTAACCCAGTATACTATTGCTGACCAAGCCAAACATTCAATTGAGATCCTTCTAGTGGAGGATAATCAAATCAACCAGAAACTGGCTGGTTTTTTATTGAAACAAGCTGGCTACAAATTGAATATTGTTAATAATGGGAGAGAGGCGGTTGAAGTGTTTTGTGATAATCCTGAGAAATATGATCTTATCCTCATGGATATTCAGATGCCTGAAATGGATGGAAACGAAGCAACAAAATTGATCAGGGATAAAGGTTTTAACAATATACCAATTATTGCAATGACAGCAGGAGCGATGAAAGGAGATAGAGAGAAATGTATTAAAGCGGGAATGAATGATTATATTTCTAAACCGATAAAAAGAGAGATGGTGTTTAAAATTATACAAAAATGGTGTCTAAAATAATAGATTTTTTGGTTTTTTAATATATTCTGTTGACAATTTTTTATTCACTGCCTATTATTAATATTTGGAAGTGATAGGACATTTCCAAGATATAATTTTTTTTACAGACAGGAAAATGGGAAAAATAGAAATATTAGTTATTGATGACCATTACTGTCCTATAAAAACTTGAAGTAAAAGCTGACCAAATGTAGTAAAATAT
>CBDUZW010000043.1:0-42419 GCA_965371805.1 uncultured bacterium
ACCCTTTAATGGTCAACATCTAAAAAATATTTATTTTTTTGACGGTGGATTATGGCTATGTGCCAGTCAAAAAAATGAAAAATATAAAATAAACTGACTAAAATATTATTAATAAGGTAAACTTGATAAATTAGAAAAAGTACAATATTAGAAATAATTGACTTGAGATTCAAAGCAAAGTATGTGGGTATTATCAACGTACTTTGCAAAATTATTAAAAAATATTGTTTTTTTTTAGTTTTAATAGTATTTTTTATTTGAAAAAAAAATATTTTTATTATATATATATATTGTCAGGAGGAAATATGGATAGGAGAAATGATATAAGAGAGGAAATTGGAAAGGTAAGCATGATTTCAATAAAGGTGGAGAAGAAATCATCAATATTGGTAGATTTATCTCAAAATGGGTTTCAACTAATCATCCCCTTTCCTCCTGAAAAAAATGAAGTTGACGTTGAATTTTCATTAAAAGATAATATATATAACTTTAAAGGGTATATTCATTGGGCCAGCAGATCTCTTCTAAAACTAAACTGGTATCAGGTTGGCGTTTCTATCATAGATCCAGCAGATGACTTAATAGAGGAAATCACAAAGCTTTTATCCATATATTAAAGAATTCAATCTACTATTCAGTAAAAAAGCTAGTCAACATCAACGGGTTCAGAGTTTATTTGTTCAGTTTTTCTAACTCTTTTTAACAGTATTGAAACTCCAATGATTATCAGAGCAACTGGCCATAAGCTTACAGCTTCATACCAACTCCACTCTTCAATAATCTCAAGATTTGCTAATAGAAATGCAATACCCATAACTATCATAATTAATGGAACAGGATTTGTGAAACTCCGCTCTTTTATAATAATCAATATTCCAAGAAAGATTATGGCTATTGGCCATAAATTCCAAACAGACATATCTAGAACATCATAATTAATAAGCACCCAGACTAGTCCAACAATAATTAATAAGACACCAGTTAACATACCAGAGGAAAAACTATTTTTTTTTGCCATTTCTATCTCCTATGTTAGAAATTATAACTCATAATATAATAATAACGAAAGGAGATAGATATTTGTTCCAATTTAAAATTTCAATTCCAACCCAATGGCAAATACGCTGGCGATTGGCGAGGAATCATCATCAAAATCAAAATAGTAATCATCATAGTAGTCTATAGTATTCTCCTCGGGATCAAGAAAAAACTTAAACTCTCCTCTCAGGAAAAGATTTTTTGACAATGCAACCTTGAGTCCGGCTTCAACCAGCATCACTGTAATTGAATATTCATGATAAAATTCATTTTCAAGATATTTTATATTTGAGACACCAATTCCACTAAATAACGAAACTCTTCCATTTCTGAACAAATATTCAAAATCCAATTTATAATTAGCAAAACTAATCCTCTGATCAAAATATTCATAATCAGAAAAAACAGAATATTTGGGATTGGAAAAATCAAACTCAAAATTGAGTTTATATCTATTATGTATATTTAACAATGTATATCCTGCTCCAAATATCATTGTTGTACCCCATTCTTTACCACCATATTCATATGGTTCATAAGGATTTATCCCTATAGTTCCACCTTCAATATAAATATAAAAACTCCCTGGTGAAAAAAAACTAACACTCTTGGTCTCCGGAAAACTTACTCCTATGACCATAACCATTATTATAAACATCAAAATTGCTTTTTTCATTATACTTCCTCCTCAATATTTTTATTTATATATTACTATAACACCATTAATTATGACTAATCAATAATATTATGATGTTCGTTTTTATGACTTATCATATCAATAACTACTGCTGCTGCAATTATCAGCGGATCATCCTCTCCAGGAACAATATTAATTCTATATTTATCTGTAAAAGATGCAATTTTTTTCGATATTGATGCAACCTTTCTCCCTCTAAAAAATATATCATAATGATAATTAAATAAATCACCAATTATTGAATAATCATCAGGACCCTCGATATCAATAACGTACCTGTTCTTAAATAGAGTCAGCTTTTTTTTTATTTGTGCATATAACCTTCTATCCTTATATATCTTATATTTTCTAGTTAGGCTAAATAATTTTTGTTTGATATACAAAAGTTCTTCTCCTTCCATATTAAATAATTTCAAACGATCTCCAAGTGTAAAGATTTTCCCTTTTACAGAAAATATTGGCCTTCCAAACTGATTTTTTACAATAAACTGGTCCCCTACTGTCCATATCTTCTGTTTCATAAAATAACTCTTAACTTCACTTCTATCAAATCCCGGAAATTGCTCAGGCATTGGCTGCCTAATTATGGTACATGCAGCAAATTGAATCATTAAGAAACCAAATACAAGTAGTAAAAGCGATTTTTTTATACTAAACTGTATACTCTTATTAAAAAATCCCATAAATACCTCCTTTAGAACAGCTTTTCCTACTGCTCATACTTATTATGCAATTTATTTTCCAACTTATTTTGCAAAACATGTACTTATTATGGGACACAAATAAATTAATGTTACATTAATTGATTTAATTTAAGTATAGATAGGGAGATCTATTACCGTTTGATAAAAATATTTCCTCTAATTCAGATTAGCTAAAAAATTAAAGAAAACACCAAAATTTAAAATGAAGTATATAGATAAAATAAATACCAAAACAGTTGTTAATAAAAATAAAAAATCAGAAAAAAAATGCTGTTTATTTTCAGTATTTCTTTGAAAAATTCCAATATTCAATGACTGAATAATACTTGTTATCACCAATTGTAAAATTGCAGAGAGATCAAGTTTAGGTTTATTAAGAGCTTTTGGTTTTCCAAGATTATTATACATGAACACTACTATCCATCCACATCATATTAGTGATTTTCCATTGAACCCCATCATTAATTAGCTGCACTAGATTTATTCCATTTTTTACCGGTTTTTTATCTGCTTTTTTTATTTTCGCCTCATATAAACTGCGTACTTGAGCTACATCTTCAAAACATTCAATTGAATAATCAAATCCATATTCATAAAAATCACTAACACTAAGAAAATTTTCTAATTTAAAAATATATGTATCTATATCATATGATTTTATCTCATAATCATATACTTTTGAAGATTGGAATGGAATTAAACGAGCATTTTTGTAGAATAATGCCCTGAAACTATTCCAATCACGCTTTTCTCCCCTTCTACCAGATAAAATTTTATAGAATTCGTCAATTAGTTTTTGTATTTTTTCTTTATCATTCATCATATTCATCTTAATCATAATCTACAAAGAGAGAGTAAATGTTTCATATAGAAAAACTTTATAAACTCTATTTCACTCTTTCTTTCAATCTTTTTCCTACTTTAAAAACAGGCACTGTCCTTTCAGTTATATAAATTTTTTCACCATTATAAGGATTACTACCACCTCTAGCAGATCTTTCAGATGTTCTAAAAGTTCCAAGTCCAACCAAAGTAACTTTTTCTTTTTCTTTCATTAGTTCTGAAATTTCATCAAAAATTAAATTAACAGCCTCTTCAGTTTGTTTAAATGAGCTCATTGATTTTTTTGCAACAATATTAATTAGATCATTTTTGTTCATAATAAATATTCTCCTTAAATATTATCTGGCTTTTTTTCATTTTATAATCCAGATTGTAAATATTGCAAGTTCTATGCCAAAATATCACAAAAAATAAATTATCATGCGATATAGGGACATATAGAAATAAAAGAAAATATCACATATAAAACAGAGGTCTATATTTGTATTGAACTTTACATATTGTAAACATAAATATCAGTCTAATTCAGTTTTATGCTTATATATAGGTAAAGTAGCAATTTCTCAGGTTGACAGTATAGTGTAAACTGAAGTGTGAATTATTTTTTTATTATCAACAAATCCTATTAAATGTATTTCAAGAAACAATTTAAACATTTATATCTCAATGCATTTTGACATTTGTATTTTAGTATGATTTAATCCAATATAATATAAATAAATCAGAAAACACTTACCTTGGAGCTAAAATGAAAGAGATTTCAATTTTATTTTTAATTGCAATATTTTTTTTTAATTTTAATTTGTCACCCTCTGATAATAAAAAAGACTCAATTAAAACCAGAGTTGTTTTATTAGGGACTGGAAATCCAAATCCCGATCCTGAACATTCCGGTTGTTCCGTCGCGATCATCGTAAATGAGACGCCATATATTGTTGATTTTGGTCCGGGATTAATCAGAAATGCATCTAAACTTTCTACAAAATATGGGGGAAAGTTTAAAGCCTTAAATGTGAAAAACATAAAAAAAGCTTTTCTCACACATCTGCATTCAGATCATACAGTCGGATATCCTGATCTGATTTTCACTCCATGGGTAATGGGAAGAGATGAACCCCTGGAAGTTTATGGCCCAGAGGGAATTAAAAGAATGACCAAACATATATTGGAAGCATATCGGGATGACATCAAGTATCGATTATATGGATTGGAACCTGCAAATAATCAAGGTTGGAGAGTTAATGCTCATGAAATAGAAGAAGGAGTTGTTTATAAAGATAAATATGTAAAAGTTGAAGCCTTTCCGGTAAATCATGGATCCTGGCCAAATGCCTTTGGATATAGATTTACAACTCCGGATAAAGTCATTGTTATTTCAGGTGATACAATGCCTTGTGAAAATATTTTAAAGTATGGTCGAAAGGCTGATATTCTCATTCATGAAGTCTATTATAAAAAGGGCTTTGACACAAAAAGTGATTTCTGGAAACAATATCATACAAAAAACCATACATCAGCTGTTGAACTCGGGAAAATTGCAAAAGAAACAGAACCAAAATTACTGGTTTTATATCATATACTTTTTTGGGGTGGATCTGAAAATGACCTGATTAAAGAAATTAAAATTAACTTCAAAGGAAAAGTTGAAGTTGGAGCTGACTTAAAAATCTACGAATAATTGGATCTAAATGAGGAGGAAATACCCCTCAAATTACATTTAGTAAATTTAGTAAAATGAGAGGTATTTCATATATATGAAAATATTGTTTTTAAACAATCAATCAAAATCAAAATCAAAGTCAAAATCAAAATCGAAATCGAAATCGAAGTCCAAGTCTTTTAAAAACTTTAAGTTTTCTAACTCTTTCAAACTTGAAAGGTCAATTTTTAAATTTTTCAATTCTTTAAGCCCATCTAATCCAGATAGATCAATTTTTAAGTTTTTTAATTCATTTAGTCCATCAAGGTCGATATCAAACTTGAGATCCTTTAAGCTATCCAACCCCTTTAGGCTTTTACTCAATCCCTTAAGATTTACTTTTAGATCTTTTAAACTAACCTCTAATCCTGATAAATCTATATTAATTATATCTTCTGAAACTTTATTTTTTTTTACTTTATCTATTGAATAAAGACTCGAAAACGTTAAAAATGAAAAAATAAATACTCCCAACACAAATATAGTAAATTGTTTCTTTCCCATAGTTACCTCCTATTAATAACCATAATATATCTTAGACGCAGAAAAACAATAAAAGGATTACATTTTTTTATTTTTTTATACTATCCTCCTGTTTTTATGATTAATATGAATATAAAAAAAAAGGTTTTTCATTTTTCATTATAAAATATTAATTACAAAAATAGTTTTATATAGTATAATTATAATTGTATTTAAATGGAGTAAAAATGATAAAAAAACAAATTAAAGGAATTTCAAATAAAGAGCTATTACAGTTAAAAGCAAAAAACAAATTATATAGTTTTATCCTGGAGGATGAAAATATCCGGGGTGCAATACTTCATGGAACACACCTTATAAAGGAGATGAGTTTAAACCATAAACTTGGCATTCTGGAGACATTAGTTTTAGGACATGCATATCTTGGCATCAGTCTAATGACTTCAAATATAAAAAAAGATGGCCGTTTAGCTTTTAAAATAAACTGCTCAGGTCCAATTAAAGGAGTATCTGTTGAATCCAACTCATATGGAGAGGTAAGAGGATTCTTAAAGGCAAACCCAATTGCTATAGATAAACCTCTGGACAATTTTGATCTAACACCATTTTTCGGCACAGGTGACCTTGAGGTCACACATTATCCTGAATATGCAAAACAACCCTATATTGGACATGTCAAACTAAAATATATGAATATTGCGTCAGATCTTGCAAACTATTATCTTGAATCTGAGCAAACGCCAACTTACTTCAATTTAAGTATAAAATTTGACAAAAATGGTCTCGTGACTGGAGCGGGAGGTTTATTACTCCAAACTCTGCCAAATGCAAAAAAAGAGATCGTTGATAAACTTGAAGATATTGTCCTGAATTTTCCTTCAATCGGAGAAGAGTTTTCAAAAGATATCAGTCCTGAAGAACTAATAAATAAAAACCTGAAAGAATTCTCTCCTAAAATGCTTTCCAGTAAAAGGGTGGAATTCTACTGCCCATGCAGTAAGAAATCTATGATGAAGATGATCGATAGTTTAGATAAAAAAACAAAAAATGATATAATCAAAAACGGTCCTTTTCCTCTAGATATAAAATGCCATAATTGCAATACAACCTATAGTTTCGAAAAAGAGGAGTTAGAGCAGATTTAAGGTTCTATATTTCCAGAGTAGAATCTGGAATATATTTATTTATTTTTATATGATATAATAAAAGTTATAATGAAACTTCTATTATCAATTTTATTTGTATTCTTCTTATCCAATCTTCTCAATGGAGATTACCAGATAAAAAAACGATCTTAATTTCAAGAGAATCTCATTAGAGGATGGTCTCTCTCAAAGTACTGTATTTTTGATCTTTCAGGACAGCAGAGGATTTATCTGGTTTGGAACATCAAATGGGTTAAACAGATTTGATGGAATTGTATTTGATAAATATTATTATAATAGCAAAATAAGCCAGTCAATAAGCAATGATTACATATTATCTATAACTTAAGATTCAAATGGACATATCTGGATTAACACAGCAAATGGACTAAATAAATTTGATATACAGAAGGAAGTATTTCAAAAATATAAATTTGGTAAAAAGACTAGAATCCAATCGGTTTTAACTCAAAATAGAAACAGGGAATTATGGATCGGGAAAAGAAATAAACTATATAAGTATAATATTAAAAGTGATAAAATTGAATTCTACTTAGATGTTTTCAAAATTATTGATAAAAGACCAGATACAATTACATCAATTATGGAAAATCAGGATGGCCTTATTTTTATTGGAACATATAGAGCCGGATTATATGTTTTTAGAAAAAAAACTGATCAAACACTATACTTCCGATATAAAAAATGTAATTTCTCTTAACAACAACTCAGTTTCAGTTTTATTAGAAGATAGTGAAAATAATATATGGATTGGTACATATAGGCAGGAATTAAGTAAAATTGCCCATATTAATGAAAGAATCGAACATTTTATCTTCCAAAATGACAAAAACTCAATTCAGAGTAATATGATCCTTTCTATTATTGAATATGAAAATGATCTATGGGTAGGAACCCTTAATGGATTGAGTATTTATAATAAAACAGATAAAAAATGGAGTAACTATAGAAATATTCCTGATAATCAAAAAAGTTTAAGTCAAAATGATATAAGATCATTGATGGTAGACAATTCAAAAAATATTTGGATTGGCACTTTTGGCGGAGGTATAAATAAAATAGCACCAAAAAAAATACTGTTTGAACATATAAAAATCAGGGAAAGATCCATCTCAAAACATTAACAATAATCTTATATGAAGCATTTCGAGGATTCTATGGGAGATTTCTGGGTTGGTACAGAAGATGAAATTAATAGATTTATAAAGAAAGAAAAAATATATAAATACTATAATAATACCACAATTAATTCCCTTTCTAATAGCCCATTATTCCCAATGACAATTGCTGAGGATAGTAAACAAAACATATGGATCGGTACAGCCAATGGACTGCTGAAGTATATAAAACAAAAAGATAAGTTCGTAAGTTTTCATAATATTATTGGAAATAATAATTCAATTAGACATAATGCAATTTCATCTTTATTTTCAGATAGCAATAATCAATTATGGATTGGAACTGGCAGAGGTTTAAAAAGATATAATAAAAGCACAAATTCATTTAAAAATTTTACAGTTCATGATGGAATTCAAAGTAGTAAGTTTAATCAATCCGTATCTTTTCAAAACAAAGATGGGAAAATATTTTTTGGTGTAATTAATGAAATAACAGCCTTCTATCCAAAAAAAATAAGTTTAAATATGAATAAACCTAGAATATTTATCACAAGGTTTAAGTTATTCAATAGAATTGAAAAGATTGGAAAAAAATCTATTTTAAGCAAGTCAATTCTCTCTTCTGAACAAATTGTTTTGAATTATAACGAAAATTTCTTCTCATTCGAATTTGCTGCCTTAGATTTTACAGCCCCTTATAAAAATAAATACAAGTATAAATTGTTTGGAGTCGATAAGGATTGGATAAGTACAAACTCAAAGAACCGGACTGCAAATTATACTAATATCCAACCATGAGACTATGTATTTAAGGTGATTGGGTCAAATAATGATGACCTTTGGAATGAAGAAGGAAGACAAATTGAAATACTAATACAGCCCGCATTCTGGCAGACAGTCTGGTTTAGGCTTCTATTATTATTTTTAATACTTATAATTCTTTTCCTGTTACTCAGGTATCTATTAAAAAATATAAATCTCAGATCAAAGACGAAAATTCATTAGAACTCTATTTTCAAAAAATGAATATTACTAATAGAGAAAAAGAGATAATAATGGAAGTAATTAAAAAAAGAAATAATAAGGAAATTGAGGACAGACTCTTTATCTCTATAAATACAGTAAGAAATCATAAACATAATATATTTAAAAAACTGGATGTAAAAAATAGCAGTGAACTCATTTATAAAAAAAATTCTATAAAATCAATTTAAATATAAGTTATTTATTCTCCACAATTCAATATCTTCTAGAACAATATCTGAAGCAATGCCCTGGAAATATGCAGCATCCTCTTCTGGAATACCTGCGTAATAATTATTATCAGTTGCTCTTTCCTGAAATATTGTTGAATAAATTACACAAGCCATTAAATATGAGGCTTTTAATGAAGGATGGTTCCACTCAGGCAAATGCAAATAATGTAAAGGGTAATTTTTTTCCTCAAGAACTGCATACCACACCCACCCGACCGGTGCGACCATAAATCCGATTTCTTCAGCATACTTTAAGGTATTTTCATAAATCGCTTTCTGCATTTCAGGAAATAAGTCAGTCCAACCATCTTTCCATGCCATACCATCTTCATAAGCCCAGGGCATACAAAAAATAATTTTTGTAGAATTGTGATTGAAAAAAATTTTATTTTTTAACGTTTCCACGGAATAATATATTGAATTATTTGTAAATATATCTGGATTGGCTATAAGTCTTCCAACTCCCTGTAATATTACATAATCCCACTTTTTTGCTTTAACCTTATTATTAGTATCTTCCCTTTTGAGATGATCTGAAAGATAAAGACCATTTTCCATTGCAGTTTCAATGTATACATTTTTGTTCTGATCAATAAACAAATCATTCAATAATTGATCTAAATGATTACAAACAAAATAACTGCTCCCAATTAAAAGGATTTTTAAGCCGTATTGGAGCTTGTCGGATCCTCTATCTCAGTCGGCAAATCCTCCTGTAAATCCTGTACATTACAACTTACTGAAACAAAAACCATGACTAATAGAATTAATAGAATAAAACTGTTTTTAATAATAATTAAATCTCCTCTTAAATTAACTTAGAATTATATACATTTTCATTTTTGAATCAGTTAATATCATTTCATATATATATATTAGAAGAAGAGATTTTTAAATAGTACTAAGGACTATTTTATATTTCTGATTATAAAGACTATAAAATTTTCAGAAAATACTTAAACTATTTATTAAAATTAACTTCCAATAATGAATAAATGGCTGAATCAATAAATTTACCGTTGTATTCTGATTCTGCCCTGACACCAAAATTTAATGTCAACTTCTCGCCAATGGTTCAGCTGTCCTGTAAATAGAGAGACATCTGGTTACTGTAGGCCTTGTAATTGTCTCCATGGGCACCGGTGACTTCATTTCCACATACCGCATAATAACCATATTTCCAACGACCAAGATTAACACCGTCAATTAGACAGTTATTATCCCATCCAAGATAAAGTTTCGGCTGCTGATAACCCTTATCTACATCTTCATCCTGTCTGGTAAATAAAAAACCTAACTTTGCAGAATGTTCACCTGCCAGGCTAAAATATAAAGTATAATCAAATCCAGCCGTCACATGCTCGGCTATGTTTTTTGCATTTTCATATTTCCTCCTTTAATGCTTTTCATAGTAGATAATTTAATTCATTTCTTCTCTCATCAAAATTCTTCAAACATTTGTATCTTATAGGATAGTAAAAGGTACTATTTTTCAATATAGTAATTATGGCTATTTATTATATCTGCTGATGATTTAAAATAATTAATAATAAGGAGATCAAATGACTAAGAAAAAAAACATTATTTTAATTGGAATTATTAATATATTTTTATTAGTATTTCCATATATGTTAGAGGCAGACTCATCTACAGGAAACAATGAATCAAAAAACAGTTCTATAAAATATCATAAAGCACCATTAAATTCTGATTTTATTAAATATAGAAAAAGTAAATATATGAATAAAGTTCAAAAAACATTTAAAAATGGAATAAAATTGGGATACATTCCTTCCCCAGTCGACATCTCACATTTAAAGAATTCAAATTTTAACATCAAAAATAAAACTTTCCCAAATGTTTTTGATTTAAGAAATACAAATAGAGTATCCCCTATACGTAATCAGGGTGATTTTGGAACATGCTGGTCATTTGCTGCACTGTCCTCCATTGAATCAAACTTTATGCCTGGAGAAAATTTAGATTTTTCAGAGAGAGCACTTGCAACAAATACAGGATATGACTGGGAAGATATGGGAGGCGGTAATCAATGGATAGCATCAGCTATATTAACAAGATGGAATGGTCCAGCAAAAGAATCTTATATTCCCTACACTTCAATTCAGTCTGCAAATAAACAATATATACCGGAACGGCATGTTCAGGGTGTTAAATTTCTCCCTTCAAGAGAAAATTATTTAGATAATAATACTATAAAACATTTTGTTCAACAGTATGGTGGTATTGCAATTTCTATTCATATGTCTGAGGAAAAACCATTTTATAATAAACTTACCAATAGTCTCTATGTTAATGACAAATCTCTCTTAACTAATCATGGCGTAACAATGATTGGCTGGGACGATAATTATTCTAAGAATAATTTTGACACAACGCCTCCCGGAGATGGAGCATTTCTTATAAAAAACAGCTGGGGTGATACCTGGGGAAATAGTGGTTATTTTTATGTTTCATACTATGATGAAATACTTAGTAATCCTGTTTCTTATAATTTTACTCAAAACACAGATAATTACGGTACTTTGTATATGTATGACAAACTGGGATGGACAGAAAGCCTTGGGTATCAGGACACTGTAGCCTGGGGAGCAAATATATTTACCGCAATTAACAACCAGCCATTAAAAGCTGTAAGTTTTTTTACAAATGATTCCAATGTAAAATATCATATATATATTTATAGAGATGTTGAAAATATTCCTAAAAGCGGAACTCTTATAACTGAAAAAATAGGAACTCTTACATATAGTGGATATCATACAATACCTTTAAATTCTTTGGTAAACCTTTATAAAGATCAAAAGTTTTCAATTATTATTAGATTTGAAAATAGTAATTATAAATATCCTGTTGTTGTTGAATATCCATTTGATGATTATTCATCGCTGGCAGATGCAGAACCCAATCAAAGTTTTATTTCATATGAAGGGATATCCTGGGATGACCTCGATAATAATGATAGTAATATTAATACATGTATACGAGGATTTACTGAATATATACACCCCAAGATTGAATTTAATGTAAGCAAAATCACAGCTTCAAGCTGGACTATGAAAAAAGAGTATGTAAATGTCACTTTAGACATAGCAAATATAGATGAGGTTTCAGCCGATACAATTATTTTACAGAAAAAAGAAGCAGACAGTATATTTGGTCATAGACTTGAAGTTCCTGTATCAGCATTAGAAAATGGACCATATAGATTTGTTGACAGCAATATTAATAAGGACACAACCTATACCTATAGATTAGTAATCAAAAACACAATAGGTACAGTAATCGGAATTTCAGAAGAGAAGACAATATAAACAAGGAGCTATAAATGAGAAAAACAATAGGTTTCGTATTAATTTTACTTTTTACATTCTTTCAATTTGCAGGCAGTAAGCTAGTTGATAACAAAACACAAAAATTTAATATTCAGATTAACGGGAATTATATACTGTTTTCAGATGCTGATTATAAAAAGGTTTACTCAAAGGGGACATTCTATCCTGAGTTAAAAATTGGATATTTGATATATAAAAAGATATATATATGGAGTTCTTTTGGTATTCTGAGTGCTATTGGAAATATAACAGTTTTAGACGATGAAGCAAAGTCAAATCAAACATATATAAAGTTAGGTTTAGGGTATAGGGGTATTATCAGCAAAAAACTTGGATACAGTATGGAGCTTGGAGGATGTCTAGCAAAATATGAAGAAGAAGCATTTGGTGAAACAAATTCAGATTCAGCAACAAGTTTTAGTATTGGACTTAATATAGACTATAATTTTTCAAAACACCTATATTCTGAACTTGGAATAAGTTATATGACAGCAACAGACAGTATAGGCAATAAAAGTTTTAAGATTGGAGGAATAAATAGTTTTATCGGCATAGGCATAAGGTTCTAAGGAGTAAAAACAATGATTACACATCGAAAATTTATATTCTTTTTTATTCTAATATTCACATTTATATTTTCTGAAAATGTGATCTATAGTATAAAAAAAGACAATTTGGAAGCAGAGTATAAGAGATGGTTAAACTTAGTGCATTATATTATAACTCCTGATGAAAAAGAAGTATTTTTAAAACTGAAAAACAATAGGGACCGCAGGTCCTTTATCAACCTTTTCTGGAAGATGAGAGACCCGTCAAAAGGAACCCCTGAAAATGAATATAAAGATGAACATCTTAAACGATATAAATATGCAAATAGATATTATAAACATGGTTCTCCATTACCAGGCTGGAAAACAGCCAGAGGTAAGATTCATATAATACTTGGCCCTCCTGTAAGCAGAGAAGAGATAACAGAACAAAATGGTCTTTATCCTGTTGAGATATGGGAGTATTTTGGAGGAGTGGAAAAGGGACTTCCAACAGCCTTTAGAATGGTTTTTTATAAGAAGCATGGAGCAGGTGGTTTCAGACAATATATCCCGGCAGTTGATGGTCCATCTGCCCTATTAAGATCAGGTGTAGGTAAGATAGATACTAATAATAATTATGAAATCTACAAAGAGATAAAAGAGCTCAACCCTATCGTTGCAGATATTGCTTTAACTCTTATTCCCGGAGAGCCATTGCATAATTACTCCCCATCTCTTCGCGGACCAATGCTTATGTCCAAGGTTTATAATTATCCAAAGAAAAAAATCAATGCTAATTATGCCAAAAACTTTCTTAATTTTAAGGGCATTGTTAAAACATATTCAACTACAGATTATATTTCTACTAAATCAGATGTTTATATTCTTAAAGACCCTGTACTTGGGTTAAACTTTGTTCATATTGCCTTACGCCCTGATAGGGTGTCGGTTGGGTATCTGGAAGACAAGGAAAAATATTATCTTAATTTTAATCTTACGGTTTTATTAAAAAAAGGTAGTGATATCATATTAAAATATGATAAAAATTTTCCCTTGTATTATTCTAAGGAAGAGCTTAATACTACAATATCTAATGGATTAATAATAACAGACCAATTTCCTGTTATTTCAGGCAAGTATAAATTAACAACAATTCTTCAAAATTCATTAAACAGAGAGATATCATATAACGAAAAAAATATTATTATTGATGAAAAAAGCAGCCGTGCTGCCAGCAGTACCGCTAGATACCCGAAATTATATAGACCTTTGGTTTCATATAAAATCAATTCAAATTCCAGAATGGTTTATACACCTTTTAAAATAATGAATAAAACCATTAAAATTGACCCTAAGCGTCTGTTTGGTTTAAAAGACTCTTTAACAACCTTATTTGGAGTAGAAAGAGGAGACTATAAAAAAGACTTCAAAATAGAACTGGAAGTAAAAAGCTCAGATGAAAGGAGAAAATATCAAAAAAAATATCTACTTAAGTATCCAAAAGGAAAAAAGATATGGTATTTTACAAAAGAGCTTGAAAAATTAAAATATGGTAATTATATTATAAAAACAAAAATTTTAGATAAAAATGGAGAAGTATTAAATACATCACAGAATGATTTTCAGGTATCGCCTTTGTCTAATGTTCCGCATCCTCCTCAGGCATTTACGGTATTGAAGAGTGAAAATTCATTTATCTATTATTTGACTCTTGCAAAAGAGCATCAGAATAACAAAGACTTTAAAATGGCAAATATTTTTTACGAAAGAGCTTATAAAAAAGAACAATCCTATCCTGTACTTATTAAATCCTATGCAGACTTTTTAATAAAACGACAAAGATATGATGAAGCATTATTTATAATTAATGGTCTTAAAAAGCATGAGAAAGAAAGATTCAATTATTATGTCTTAAAGGGGAGAATTCTTTATTATCAGAAAAAATATCAAGAGGCAATAGATGTACTACATAAGGTAAATAAGACATTTGACAGCGATACAACCCTTTTAAATACTCTTGGGTTTTCTTATGTGAAAATAGGTAATAGAGAAGAGGCTATAAGGGTTTTGTCGGCTTCACTTAAGGTTAATGCTTATCAGAATAATATTAAAGATATATTAAATAGATTGAAAAAAAATGTTAAATAATAAATCTAAGAATGTATTCTTTTTGAGGTCGCTTCCGGTGACATCTCTTTCGCTAACGCAAAAAATTGTGCTCAATTTTTTACTCTCGTTCCTCACTCCCTGCGGAGCACGCTACAGGGATGACGACCTCACGCTTAAATTCGTTTTATTTTGAAAGATTGAATGTGGGGGCTAAGCTATGTGTTTCGCCCTATTTTTATGAATTTGAAAAAATGAAAACACATATAATAAAGGAGAAAATATGAATAAGAAATTAATTTTAGGTATTATAGTATTGGTACTATTGGTAACATTAAATGTAAATGCAGAAACAAAAAAGGAAAAACCGTCAGGCTCTAATTATATTATAATCTTTCAGGTAACTGATTATACTCCTAAGATAGCTGAGACCGTTGAGTATATATTTAATGATATGCTTAAACCTGAGGATAGGTTAACTATATTTTCACCTGTAAAGCCTTATAATTTTTCACAGAAGACACGACAGGTACAGCCTGCAGAAAAACTGATTAAACTTACAAAAAATGTTCTGAAACGGGATATCATTGGAGGTACCTCCAGCTATAAACAAATATTAGGGAGTATGAAGCAGGCAGTTATTGAAATTGGGAATGGAGTTAATCCTTCGGGAGGTGGTTTTGGTTCATCTTCAGGAGTTAGTACTTTGAAAAACCAACTTGTAAATTATAAGACTTTATTAAAGGAGATGCGTAATTTAAGAAAGCTTAATGAGTCATTATTTTTAAAACTTGCAGATATGTTAAAGAAGTTGGATGGTAAAGGCTATATTTATATAGTTTATCAAAAAGAGTTAAGAATTATACCAAACCGTGACGTTATGGAAGCTTTAAGAAAAAACCCTGACATTAAATTTGATGCAATGGAAGTTTTTGCCCATGACAGCAGTGAAGAATTTATTAATGTTGAAAATGTAAGCAAAACATTAAACGCCTCTTCTACTACATTAAATTTCTTCTATATAAAGGGTAGGGAAAAGAAGAGAAGAGGAATGGAAATAAAAGAATTTTCAGGTGACGTTTATAATGTGTTTTCTAAATTAGCTAAGGCAACCGGTGGCATGGTAATTAGTACGTCAAAGCCTAAGGCTGCGTTTGAGAAAGTAATAAAGTGATAAAATGAAAGTAGTAAGGCAGGTATGATTATTTTAGGTATTTCAGCATTCTATCACGATAGTGCAATAGCATTAATCAAAGATGGAGAGATTTTATATGCCGCTCAGGAAGAGAGGTTTTCCAGAAAAAAACATGATGCTGGATTTCCGGTTAATGCATTAAAAAATGCCTATGAGTATTGTAATTTGTCCGCAAGTGATATTGATAAGGTTGTTTTTTATGAAAAACCATTTTTGAAGTTTGAACGACTTCTTGCAACTTATGTTCAATTTGCTCCAAAGGGACTTAGAAGTTTTTTAAGTGCAATGCCTGTCTGGTTTAAAGAAAAATTATTTATCAAACAGATTATTAAAGAGCATTCCGGTTGTGATAATATTTCATTTATAAAGCATCATGAGTCTCATGCTGCTTCTGCTTTTTTCCCATCTCCTTTTAAAGAGTCTGCAATTATTACAATCGATGGGGTTGGGGAATGGGAGACTCTTACTATTGGCAGGGGTACAGAAAACAAAATTGAAATAAATAAAGCTATAAATTTTCCTCATTCATTAGGATTATTATACTCGGCATTTACTTATTTTAATGGTTTTAGGGTTAATTCGGGTGAGTATAAATTGATGGGTTTAGCACCTTATGGCAGATTAAAATATGTCAATAAAATCTATGACAATCTTATTGATGTAAAAGATGACGGTTCTTTTAGGTTAAATTTAGACTTTTTTAATTATCATACAGGTTTGACTATGACTAATAATAAATTCCACAAATTATTTGGAGCAAAACCAAGAAAGAGTGAGGCTGATATTAGAGAGCTGGATATGGATATGGCAGCCTCAGTTCAGTTTGTTCTTGAAGAGACGGTTGAAAAAATAATAAGACATACTAAAAAAGAATATGGTGGAGATAATTTATCCCTTGCAGGAGGAGTAGCCTTAAACTGTGTTGCAAATGGCAAAATATTGAAGAAACAAATTTTTAAGAATATATGGATACAGCCAGCCTCAGGAGATGCTGGTGCTGCACTGGGTGCAGCCTTATATATCTGGTATCATCATCAAAATAACAAACGTATTACAGATAATATTAATGACTTGCAAAAAGGTTCGCTAATAGGTCCATCTTATAAGAGAGATGAAATAGAATCCTTTTTAGAAAAGAATAAAATAGAATATAAGAAATTAGATGAGCAAAAGCTACCTATCAAGATTGCAGAACTTCTAAAGAATGAAAATGTAATAGGTCTGTTTTCTGGCAGAATGGAATATGGTCCAAGGGCTTTGGGTAATAGGAGTATTATTGGAGATGCAAGGTCAAAAAATATGCAAAAGGTAATGAATATAAAAATTAAATTCCGTGAGTCTTTTCGTCCCTTTGCTCCATCTCTTTTAGAAGAACATACAGGAAATTATTTTGATTTTGATAAGCCTTCCCCCTATATGTTATTAGTTTATAATATTAAAGAAGATAAGAAAAACATTTTATCTGAAAATGAGACCCTTAAGAATGGTTTGAGTAAACTTGATATTGCAAGATCTGTCATACCTGCCATTACCCATGTTGATCATTCGGCAAGAATACATACGGTAAACAAGATAACAAATCCTATTTACTATAGTATAATCAAAGAATTTTATAATCAGACAGCTTGTCCGGTCATCATCAACACATCATTTAATATCAGAGGTGAGCCAATTGTAAATGAACCAAAAGATGCTTTAAGGGTATTTCAAAATACAGATATGGATTATCTATTATTAGAAAATTATTTAATAAAGAAAGAAGATAAAGATAGAAAAAACATAAACTATAAATGGATTGAACAATTTCCATTGGATTAAATTATGAAAAAAAAAAAGATGCAATTATATTTTTTACTATTTTATACTGGTTACTTTTGTATATTTTGATTATAAGAAATAAATTGATAGTAAAAGAATTTACAATAGGCAAAATGATGATTTTTGTATTTATTTATATGATTATTATTTTAAGTTCCAGATATTTAGTGCCTGTATTTGAGTTTATACTTAAAATAACGGGGAAAATAGGCAATAAGATTTTTAGTTTAATAACAATATTAGTTTATTATCTGATATTAACCCCTATTGCACTTTATAAAAAAATACTTGGACAGGAATTATTGAAGTTTAAAATCGATAAAAAGAAAAAATCTTATTATGAGATTTGGGAATCATCTGATGATGTATCAAAGCAGTATTAATTGGACCAAAATTTGGGCTGGAGTGTAAAAAATGAAAATGTCAATTTTAAAAGAATTATTTGAGTTTTTAATAAGTAGGAAAAAATATTGGATAATACCAATAATTAGTATATTGCTTATTATTGGAGTTTTGATAGTAATAACAGAGGGGACTGCAATTGCACCTTTTATATATACTTTATTTTAATAATGAAAAACGATAAACCACAAACGAAAAACTACAAACGAAAATGGTTTTTTATATTATTCAGTGTTTTTATTATTCCACTTATATTTATATTATTAATGGAATTTGGATTAAGAATAACCGGTTATGGCTATCAGACAACTGCTACTGTAAAATATAGTTGGAAATCTAAAACAGCGTATTGTAATAATAATAAATTTTCGTGGAGGTTTTTTCCTAAGGAAATTGCAAGAGAACCTGATCCTTATATATTTTATCCAGAGAAAGCATCTTATACTTATCGTATTTTTATCTTTGGTGGTTCAGCTGCTCAGGGGGTGCCTGCTTCCGAGTATAATTTTGGAAGAATTTTAAAGGTAATGTTAGATAAAGCATATCCTGATGTAAATTTTGAAATAATTAATACTTCAATGACTGCAATTAACTCTCATGTGGTTTTGGAAATTGTAAAAGATATATCACAATTTGAGAGTGATATGTTTATTGTTTACATGGGTAATAATGAGGTAGTTGGCCCTTATGGTGCAGGCACAATATTTTCATCTTTTTCTCCTAATTTATCATTATTAAGGGCAGGCAGTACATTGAAGACAACTAAGATAGGTCAATTATTTACAGGTTTATTAAAGTCGTTAAATAAGAAGAAGAACTCTACAAAACCCTGGAAGGGCCTTGAAATGTTTTTAGATAAGCAGGTAAGAGCAGATGATCTTAATTTACAGTTAGTTTATAAACATTTTAAGAAGAACCTTGAGGACATAATTAATATTGCATATAAAAAAAATATAAAAGTGGTGTTAAGCACTGTAAGCAGTAATTTAAAAGACAGTCCTCCTTTTGCTTCACAGCATAGGAGAGATATTAGTGCTGAAGATTTATCTATTTGGAAAAAATATTATCAGAAAGCAATATATTTAATAGAAGAAGCACAATATGACTCTGCAATAAGACTTCTTAAGATTGCAAATAATATCGACAATACTTATGCTAAACTTCATTTCAGGCTTGGAAATTGTTATTGGAAAGTAGAGAGGTATGAATTAGCAAAGCAATCTTATATTAAGGCAAGGGAATTAGATACACTTCGTTTTAGAGCTGACAGTAATATAAACAGAATAATTAGAAATATTGCAAAAGAAAAAGCAGGACAAAACCTTATATTTAATGACAGTGTAAAAGAATTTTCTAAAATCAGTCAATATCAAATACCCGGTGAGGAATATTTCCATGAGCATGTACATTTTAATTTTAATGGAAATTATTTGCTTGCAAGAATGATGTTTGAAAATATAGAAGAAAAACTACCAAAATGGATTAAAAAGAAGTATAGCAATAACACTCGCTTATCAAAACAAGAATGTGAAAAAGCATTAGCATATACTAAATGGGATCATTTTGATATCAAAAGCAATGTTCTTTATAATTATTTGAAAAAAGCTCCTTATAATAATCAATTAAATCATAGCCTAAGAGAAGTAAAAATAGAAGAAGAATTAAAATTATTAAGAACAGAAATTACAAAAGAAGTAATGGCTATATCTAATAATATTTATAAAAATGCTATAAATGATGCTCCTGATGATTGGTGGCTTCATTATAAATATGCAGAATTTCTTCATGCTGGTTTTAAATACTTTAATGAGAGTGCAAAATATTATCAAAATATTATCACATTATTACCTCATGTCTGTCATGGCTATGCAGGATTAGGACATATGTTTCTCAAACAAGGTCAATATGAAAAAGCAATCGAACTATGTAACAAAGCATTAGAAATAAATCCATTACGTGTCGATATTCGCAATATACTTGGTGTTGCACATTATAGGGCAGAATATTTTAAAAAGGCAGAAGAGATATATATTGAATGTAATAAAATTCGTCCTTATTTCCTGCCTGCATATTTAAACTATGCAATCCTATTGCAAAAATTAGAACGAATAGAAGATGGTATTGCAATATGCAGAAAAGGTTTAAAATATAATCCAAAATCATGGAAATTACATCACAAGTTGGGACTTTTTTTTAAACAACAGAAAAACATAGATTCTTCAATTAAAGAATTTACAATCGCATTAAAGATAAACCCATACTCAAAAAAAACAAGAGAAATATTAAATAAATTATTAAAGGAGAAAATAAAATGACAAAAATACAAAACACAGTTTCACAAAACGCAGTTTTAAAAAACACAGCTTTACAAAACTCTATTTCAATAATAATATTCCTTTTTATTATTATATTTTTAACAGGAAATATAATTGCACAGGAAGGGAATGGACAAGGTAGATTGAAAGGTTTTGTCCTTGATACAGATAAAAACCCAATTATAGGTGCTAAGGTAAGTCTGGAATATATAAAATATAATAAAAAAATTGAAACAATAACAGATAATAAAGGGAAATTTTCATTTCTTGGACTTGGTGTAGGTGTTATCAAAATATCAGCAGAAAAAGATGGTTTTGTTATTGGCGGTAATCAGACAAGGGTTAGTGGAGCTCAAAGAAATCCAACACAATATATTAAGTTAAAAAAATTATCAGAGCTTAAAGCAAAAGACGATCCGAATGCAAAAGTAAAAGATGAATTTTCACAAGCTATAAACTTATTTGATAATGAGAAATTTGACAAAGCTTTAGAGTTATTTCTTTCTTTTCGACAAAAAAAGCCTGACATGTATAAGGTTGGTTTAAATATAGGTAATTGTTATCTGGAATTAAAAAAATATAATGAAGCAATTAATGAGTTCAATAAGGTTCTTGAAAAAATCAAAACAGAAAATCCCGAGCTAAAAGGTAGTAAGACAGCTTCGCAAATTTTTGCATCTATAGGCGATATATATATGAGACAGGATAATCTGAAAAATGCAGAAAAATATTTTAAAAAATCAATCGAAATTGACCAGAGTGACCATGCATTGGCATATAATATTGCCGAAATACTTTTTTTAGCCAATAAAACCGATGATGCAATTAAGTACTATTATATAGCAATAAAAATAAAACCCGACTGGTCAAAATCATATAAACAAATTGGTTATGCTTTTCTTAATAAAGGAAATACAAAAAAAGCTATAGAAATGTTTAAAATTTTTCTGAAACTTGATGCAAAATCTTCAGATGCACAAATTATTAGAGATGTAATAAAGAGCTTAGGCGAATAATAATATGCAACTAAAGTTTAAATATACAATTATAAGTCTGCTAGTAATTTTATCATTTTTTATTAGTAGCTGTAAAAATAAAACAAAAACAAATTTGGATAAGGATATTCCATATAATTTATTATTTATTACAATAGATACTTTGAGAGCAGATCGTCTTGGCTGTTATGGATATGACAATGCTCAGACACCAAATATTGACAAACTTGCAAATAATGGTATTAAATTTGAAAACTGCTTTGCATCGGTACCATTGACACTTCCATCACATTCTACAATTTTTACAGGAAAAGAACCGTTTGAGCATCAAATACGAAGTAATATAAATTATTTTCTCAATGAAGAAGAAACAACTCTTGCTGAATTAATGAAAGCCGAAGGCTTTTTAACTCATGCTATTATTTCTTCATTTGTACTTCATTCAAAATTTGGTCTAAATCAGGGGTTTGATATATATGATGATTCTCTCGATATTGGCAAAATAGCTGGAATACGGGATGTACAAATAACAGCAGATAAGGTTTATAATAAATTTTCAGATTGGTTTAAAGTTAACTATAATAAAAAGTTTTTTTCATGGCTTCATTTTTATGATCCACATGCTAATTATAACCCACCTGAAAAATATCTTCAGAAATTTAAAGACAATCCTTATGATGGCGAAATATCCTATGTTGATTTTTATATTGGTAAAATTGTTGAAGATCTAAAGAAAAAGAATATTTTAAAAAACACTATTATAATTATTACCAGTGATCATGGTGAGTCGCTAGGTGAACATAATGAATTAACCCATGGAGTATTTTGTTATAATTCAACATTAAAAGTACCATTAATATTTTATAACCCATCAGCTTTTAAAAAAGACCTAGTTATTTCAAACAGAGTGAAATTAAAAGATATTATGCCAACTATGATTGAACTATTTGATTTAGAAACATCTGTAAAAAATTCAGGTTCCAGTTTTGCTGAACAACTTTTCAGTAATATCTCAAGAAAAAGCAGGAAAACATATTTTGAAAGTGTTTATGCTCAGGAAGAAATGAACTGGGCATCATTAACAGGTATAATTGATGGGGATTATAAATACATATCGCTTCCAAAACCAGAACTTTATAATTTAAAAAAGGATCCAAATGAACTGGCAAATCTTTATAATAGAGAAAGAAAAAAGGCAAAGCAATTAGATAAAAAACTAAAGCATTACATGTTATCAAATTCAGGTGAGGGTCAATCTTCAAGAAAAAAACTGTCAGAAAATGACCTAAAAAAACTTGAAAGCCTTGGTTATGTATCTGGTAATTCTCAAAAATCTAAAAAGAGAATTGACCCTAAAACAGGTATTATTCTATTAAATAAAATATATGCAGCACAAACAGCAATAGCACAAAATAATTTAGCAGAATCCAAAATACTTTTAGATGAATTATCCATTGATGAAAATGCCTTACAAAGTACTCTCTACTATGAAGCATTGATTAAATATCAAAGAAAAAAAAAGGACATTAAAAGTATTGAAAATACTTTGATTGAAGCAATTAAAATATTCCCTAAAATTCAGCGATTCAGAAAAAATTTGGCTTTAATATATTTTCAAACTGGAGAGTTGGAAAAGTCTATAAAAATCTGTAAAAATATTATTAAAGAAAATCCAAAATTTTCTTCTGCATTAATTCTATTAAGTAATAATTATAAAAAAAAAGGTGATATTGATAAGGCTGTGCTATATCTTGAAAAAGCCAGAAAAATTGAACCAACAAATCTATTACTGCAAACAGATTATAGTTTTTTGCTTTTACAAAACGAAGAATATGATCGTGTAATAACGGTATGTCTTGATAATTTAAGTAAGGAAAATAAGACTGCTGACATTTACAATCATCTTGGTATGGCATATTTCAAAAAGAAAAATATTCCTGATGCACAGGATGCATATCTTAAAGCACTTTCTCTAAAAGAGACTAACCCTTTAACTTTAAGTAATCTTGGCACTCTAAATTTAATGGTATTCAGACTTAAAAAAGACAAAGAATTTCTAAGTAAAGCAGTAGAATTTTATTCAAAGGCTATTGATATAAATCCTGAATTAATTACAGCATTAAACGGATTAGCAGTATCATTCAGTTATTCTGGAAGTCAAAAAAAAGCAATTCTTTATTGGGAAAGATCACTTAAAATAAATCCTGCATTTACAAACCTATACTTTAACCTTGGTATAACCTATTTGAAAATGAGGAAAAACAAAAATGCCTTAAAACATTTGATGAATTGCAAAGAAAACTATTCATCTAAATTAAGTCAGGGTGAGCTTAAGCAACTTGATAATTTGATTAATGAGGCTAAAAACTGAATGAAAAAAAAGGGCTCTCCGCCAGAAACTATGGGTAATGTTATTTAACCTCCATGATCTTAGCCTTCTTCTGATTCAAAGATTACACTGGCTTTTTATAGAAAATTTTACCTAATCGTTTTATATGTTCAAGTAGTTTTTCATTATCTATATATTTAAACAGTGATATATCTATAGAATAAGGTAAAAAAAGATCATCAAGTTCATTCTCGATTTTATACAGAGTTGTTAAATCTAAATTTTCTCCGTAAACTATCAAATCAATATCTGAACCTGTCTTATAGTTCCCTTTTGCTCTTGATCCATATATTAAGACTTTATTGATTTGTCCATAAATTTTAAAAATATCATTTATTTTATTTATTGTATTTTCACTTAATCCAAAATTCATTTTTTATTTAATTCTACTGCCTCTTTTAATTGCTCTATTGCTTTCTTAAAGTTTTCAAATCTTTGTATCCATCTAATATCATGATGCATTTGAATCACTCCTGTAAAATCTTCATTGTAGCATATTAGAATTATTTATTCAAAAAAAAAGGGGAGGTTTTTAAAAAAAACCTCCCCTTTTATGTGTTAATTTATGAAATCTTAATTTACTTAATTAAAATTCAATTTTTGCGCCTACTCTTATAACTCTTGGATCTAAGATTTCATCTACTTCCAACCAATTTAAGGTTGAGCTTGATCGATCTGTTCTATAAGAAGTAGCAAAATTAGAATTAAAAACATTAAAAATATCTGCAAATATGGATAATTGAATATTTTTAATTTTAAAAGCCTTTTCTACTCGAAGATCTAGTTCATATTGATTTGGTAATCCTGTATTACCTCTTTGTTCGGCATTTGTTACAACTCTGCCTCCTTGATTCAGGTTGATACCCAGATCGGTATCGCCAACAGTTCTTGTTCTTCTTCTTCCAGACCAGTATTTAAAATAACCACTTAGGTTAATTCCCAGAGGTCCTTTTACCAATCCGGTAAGTTTTAACTGATGCCTTCTCTCAAGATAAAATCTTCCATCGTTATTATTATGAGCATTTGGATCAGCATAAAGTCCTGATGTACCTAAGGCCTGACCACCTCTTTCTGTGTCAATTGTTCCATGTGAATTAGCATATACATAAGAAAGATTAAAGGCAAATCCCTTTGAATATCTTTTATTCAATGTTACTTCTAAACCTTCATAATATCTTACTGCTCCCGGTGGGTTGACAATAAATTGTTCTGGTGCTCTTCCGAAATTTAAATCATTATAAAAGGTAACAGTAGAGTTATCATAGGTATCAGTAACATCTACCGGTTCCCAGTCGATCCAGTTTAATTCTCCATTATCCATAAGTGCATCAATGTCTAAATGTGCTGCATCTACAATATGAATATTGTTTTTATCCCATTTTTTTAAATAACGCACGCCGATTGACCAATCCTCAAATATTTCTCTTTCAATACCAATGGTAAGTTCATCTGCAATTGGTGCTGAAAGGTCATGATCCTTATATCCTATTCCTACAGCTGCTCCAGGCGGCAGAATCACATTTACCCAAGCATTAAGTGGCTTCCCCTGTTTATCTATTGGCGTCATCCAATAATACCAGCCATTTGGATGTGCAGAATTAATCCAACCTGTTTGATTAGGTTGTACATACCTTGACCATGATACATTTATCATTGTTGAACCATCAGAAAAAACATCGTAAATTGCACTTAATCTTGGTGAGAAATCATTCCATTTCATTGGAGTTGTTGTTTCTGGCACAGATTGATTATATGGAGCTCCATTAGGGTTCCATATAGATGTTTTTTCCAAAGCCTGCTGTGGCCATGTAATTGTTTGATAATCATATCTAAAACCAAGGTTTATTGTAAGATTACTTAAAATAGTCCAGGTATCATTTATAAAAAGAGAATAATTCTTCATTTCTTCCTTTCTTTCAAATCCACCATTAAAACTAATACCTAAATCATATCCTGCATCTGGTTGTACAATGACATATCCAAAGGTCATATCCGGAGTAAGAGGGCCTGGTCCATCATGAGATGCTATTGTCCAGCCAGTTTTAGCCATCTGAATTTCACCACCAAATTTCAATTCATGAGAACCTGCCAAATCATCAATAAAAGCAGTTGCATCGAAATTCAATTGGTATCTATCTCTAGGATTAATATCCTTGTTTCTCCAATAGGCACCTGTATATAACCCTGTATTCGAATCGTTATAATTAGTCCCTGGATTTTTTGATTGTAAATCTAACATTGAGTCAATATAAGCTATTTTTAAATTTGAATATAAGCTATTCCCAAATGTTTTTGTCCAATGTGCATTAAATGTATGACTCGGTGAATTTTGTATCACAGTAGTATCAATGGATTCACTCCAATGAGCCCCTCTATGATTTCTAATACGAGTTGTAAAATTATAAGACACAATAAATTTGTCATTCTGACTTGGTTGAAATGTCAGTTTCATATATGGGAAATATCTCTTTTGATCAGAAGCAATATCTTCATCTCTGTCGTGAGGATAATTTGGTGCATACGTTTCCTGATTTGTCATACTTAGATTAAGGAAAAACCAGAGTTTATCCTTTATAATTGGACCACCAAGAGTAAACACAGGTTCCATTTTAAACTTTTCACCAACCTTAGTTGTATTATCCGAGTCATAAAGATCCGTTCCTTCTGTATTATCAGACTGAAGACTTTCATGGTTATAATAAAACGAAGCAGAACCGGAAAATTTATTGCCACCGGATTTCGTAACTATATTAACGACGGCTCCCTGCACACTTCCGTATTCAGCAGAAATACCACCAGTCTGTACAGAAACCTCTTCCATAATATCAGCTCCAAAACTAACACCTCTACCGCCTGTTGAAGGGTCACCCATATTTACACCATCTAATAAATAAGCATTTGACATCTCACTGCTACCATGAGCTGTATCTCCCGTAACTCCTGGAGTCATAGCAAAAAATGTAGCAAAACTTCTGTCTCCAGCCGGCAGGGATTTAAGAAATTCAACTCCCATTGAAGCTACTCCGGTTGCTTTCTGCCTGTCAAGAGTCGGAGCCTTTCCTTCAACAATAATTTCCTCTGTTAAAGTTTTAAGATTCATACTTGCATCAACAGACATAGTCTTACCAACTCTAACTCTAATACCTTTTTCAATTGTTGTCTGCATACCTTCTAATTCGAATTTAACTTGATAATTTCCTGGCAATAAGCCTACGAAACGATAAAGACCATTCTCATTAGTTAGGGCGGTTAATTGCTTAACAACAATTGACGGACTAGTTAATGTAACAAGAATTCCTGGCAAAACTTCACCTTCAGCACTCTTAACTGTTCCTCTAATTGATCCGGCTCCTGACTGGCCAAAACAAACCATACTTATAAACACTAGTATGCTTAAACTTAATAAAATTTTTTTCATTAGTTCCTCCTTTTATAAATTTTATTTGTACCTAAGTTGAACGATTGTTCAATTTAGGTTACACTTTATTATCTGCAATATATTTTCCACAATGCATTTGATACATGTTCAATTGTGATTAACATCATTTAAAAAACCACAAAAATGCTTTTTAAATACTTAAAACGCTTTTTGATGTAGTAGAAGAATTTCAGATTCAAATCAATTCTCCTAAAACACTTCAAATTATTGAATTTTTGATTCATATTATTGAATTAAGGGCTCGCATAAAATTAATTTAGAAGATTTACGTTGCTCTTATTTAAAATAATTGCAGGGTCAATTTCTCTTTGTATTTTACCCAGTTCATATCTCTTGAATTTTTCATTTAATGTTGTAGCTTTTATTCCAAGAATTGATGCAGCTTTTCTCTGATTACCACCAGTTAATTTTAAAGTAGTTAAAATAACCTTACATTCAACATCTTTTATGAAATTTCTAAATGTAAGTTTCTCATCATTTAAGTTTTTTAAAACATAAGTAGTTATCAGTGTATCAAAAGACCCTTTAAATTTTTTGTTAACTGCTGAATAGTTAATTTTGGTTTGTGTTAAATTTTGCATTATATTCTCCTTATTTATAATCTTAAAAATCTTGAAAGATTTTTCCTATACTGCCTTCCCCATTTGATTGACTTTTTATCTTTTAAAATTACTTCATATTCATTTTTATCATTTTCTATTAACTCTCTTATCCTGTCCACATTTATTATCGTGGAACGATTAATTCTCATAAAAACATCCGGATCCAGTTTTTCCTCAACTGATCTCAATGTATTTCTGATAATATAAGACCTTTCGTTTACATATACTCTGATATAATTGCTGTCAGCTTCAACCATATCGATTTCTCTTTTATCAAAAAAAAGATGTTTTCTGCCTATCTTAATTAAAAATTTTTCCATGAAGCCTCCTTAAAAAATTCATTTCTTCCACACATAGTTTATATGTCAATAGCTCCGCTTTTTAAATAGTACTTTTTACTATTATGTAGTTTGGGAAAAAAGGCTATAAAAAACCATTCATTTGACTTTATATACAAAAATAAATAGACTTGTTTCTTAAAATGGATATAAAATGAAAAAAATGAAAAAAAAAATAATACAAAATCTATCAAGTTTTCTTATAATTTTTGTTTTACAAATAACCTCTATGTCTGTTTATTCTCAAGATTTAAAATTTGAACATTTAGAGGACTCTTATGAGTTAAAATTTAATACAGTAGTAAAAATCATACAGGATTCTACTGGTTTACTATGGTTTGCAACAAATAATGGACTTCTTAGATATAATGGTTATGAATTTAAAATTTTTAACAAAAAAAAATATAAAAACCTGAAATCACATGTAATTCCTACAATTTTTGAGGACTCTAAGAGGAGATTATTAATTGGTACAAGAAAAGGTTTGTACTGTTATAATTATCAATATGATAGATTTAAATTAATTTTTAAAAACAAAAACAAGAGAATTACACTTGTTAATACAATTTTTGAGGACAATAAAAATAGAATTTGGATTGGCACATACTCCGGGATTTTTATACTGGATAAGAATGATAAATTAATAAAAAGTTATATTTATAATAAAGATGATAGTAATAGCATATTACATAATACTATTGGAAAAATTTCAAGAGATTCAAATAATAAAACATGGATTTTGACTCTTAATGGGTTAAGTATGTATAATAATAAAAATTCTTTTATTAATTACCCACTTCCACAGGATAATAAGACAAAACGAATATGGGCAACAACGTCCTATTTAAATTCAGATGATGAGATTTGGATTGCAGCTAAAAACAAGGGTTTAATGAAATTTGACATTAAAAAGCTTAAATACAATTCGTATAAAGACAATTTCATAGGAGCAGAAAACTTAAAGAATAATTTAATTTATGATATATTCCAAGATTCTAATACTTTATGGATATCTTCAATAAAAGGATTAATTCATTTTGATGTAAAAACAAACGAATGGGAAATTATTAAAAATGACCATAATATAACTACAAGCATAAGTCAAAATGATGTAAGGTATTCATTTAAGGATAGGAATAATAATTTTTGGGTTTGCACTCTTGGAGGTGGAATAAATAAAATCTCCAAAAATAGTTTATATTTTAGTAATATTAAAGCTGGAAATAAAAAAAACAATTTAAATAATAAAATGGTATGGTCTATTTATAAAGACAAATCAGACAATATTCTTTATGGCACCGATGATGGATTGAATTTTTGGGATAAAAAGGAAGGTCGTTTCTATTATTATAAAGATAATTCAGCTAATAGTGATTTTAATGATGATTTTTTTATGTCAATATTTGAAGACCATAATAGTAATATCTGGATAGGAACCTCTGGAAAAGGTTTAAAAAAATTTGATAGGAAAACAAAGACATTTACAACATTTAAAAGAAGTGTAAAAGATAAAAAGAGTTTAAGCAGTAATGTAATTACAAAACTATATCAGGATAAAGAGAAAAACTTGTGGATTGGAACCAGTTTTGGTCTGAACAGGTATAATTATAAAAACAATGAGTTTGCTAAAACAAAAAAAAACAAAAATTTTCCATTAGCTCATTTATTTCCAGTATTAGATATTATTGAAAAAAATTCAAATGAATTGTATATTGGTACAAGAAGAGGTTTTTTTGAATTTGATAAAAAAAAAAACATTTTACAGAAGAACACTATTTTTAGTTCAATTGATACAATTGTTTCTGTAATTTTAAGGGATAATGGTTTTTTGTGGCTTGGAACAAATTCTGGTCTATATAGATTAAATATGAAATTAAAAACATTAATAAAATACAATAAACAAGATGGATTATCCGATGCTAGTATCAGAAGTATAATAAAGACCGACAAAAACACTTTATGGATTTCTACTGATTTTGGACTTTCAAAATTTAATATTCAAAAAGAAAGTTTTACAAATTATTATAAAAACAACGGCATATCAGGTAATAGATTTAATGCAAGAGCATCAATCAAAGCCAGAGATGGAAAGCTATATTTTGGAGGATTAAACGGCGTAACTTCCTTTTATCCTGAAAATATCATTGAGGATACTATTGTTCCGAATATAATAATAACTGATTTTAAATTATTTAACAAAGATGTCAATATTGGAGAAAATTCAATTCTAAAAACAACAATCCAATATACTAAAAAAATCAATTTAAAATATAATCAAAATTTTTTTTCCTTTGAATTTGCAGCTTTAGATTTTACAAATCCAAAAAAAAATAAGTATAAATACAAATTATCAGGTATTGACAAAGACTGGGTTTTCTCGGATGCAGGAAGGAGATTTGCAAATTATTCAGGAGTTGCTCCGGGTAATTATACATTTACTGTAAAAGGATCTAATAGTAACGGTGTATGGAATAACAAAGGTGTTTCAATAAATATATATATAGAAACACCTTTTTGGAATACCTGGTGGTTTAGGTTGTTTTTAGCATTATTTACTGTCATAATCATTATCTTTCTATATAAAAAAAGAATTAAAAATATTGAGTTGAAATTAAGAAGTGAAAATGCAGTTAATGAACTTTGTATAAATTATAAAATAACAAATCGTGAAAAAGAGATATTGAACTTAATACTTACAGGTAAGGATAATAAAGAAATCGAAGACATTCTTTTTATATCTTATAATACTGTAAAAAATCATGTACACAATATTTTCACAAAATTTGAAGTTAAAAGCAGAAGCGATCTGGTCCTGTTCTTTAATTCAACTCAGAATATTGATAAAAAAAATTAAAGCTACCTGAATTCTTGTGTTTTTGACAAGAGTTCGTTTTCCTGTGAAAGAACGTGACTCTTGCCTACTACTGCAAATATTTTCTTCCCTCTTTTTAGAGTTTTTATTATTTTGTTCAGCATATGATCGTTTCTATATTTATTAACTGTAACATTAATTTTTGCCAGTATATTGTCTTTTCTTAAAACATTCATAAAATAACTTGAATTAATTTTTCTCCAGTCTTTAACTTCAGGAAGTAACTTTTTCACACTTATATTAAATTCTTTTATGTTTTCGGAATAAGTGTTAAAAAACTTCAATTTGACATATTCTTAAGAAATGATCTAATAAATTTATTTTTAATGTTTTTTTTATTAAATATTTCTTTATTAGTAACAACTTGGCGTAAAATAGAATATATTTTTATTTTCGACACAGAATAATATTTAAGTAAATATTCCATTTCATCCTTTCTTGAAGGGTCAATAGACTCAATTTTAGCTTTATCCCTACATGTGAGATATCTTAATAGACCCTGCTCACCATATTTTTTAATTGCATCTTCTCTGGTTTTAATTAAAGGGCACCTTATACTTTCACTATATGCAATATCAGGCTTAAACAAATTCCACCTCTTTTTTATATCATTAAACTGTGGATGTGCAATATTTAAGTTATGATAACTCCCATAATAAAGAAGTCCACTATTTTTATGCTTATAAATAATTCTTAGTATATAAGGGTTAAAATAAAAGTTTTCATCGGATTCAAAAATATTGTTTTGTATTTCACCCTTTGGAACAAAAATATTCATTGGGAATTGTTTTAAGAATAAACCAAATATTACAAAAATAATCATTGATCTAGATATTATAGATTGCTTAAATGTCTTCATTCTATTTTTCCTACTTTTTTCATCCGTAATAAATATATGGTCATATAGCGTTTTTTTAAATAGTATTTTTTACCGTTTAAAATTTTGGGAGAAAAGACTATCTAGGGCAAAAGTCCTATTTCTATTTTTAGTAATAATAGCTATTGGAATATTTTTGTGATAATTTACAATATTATAGTAGGAGAATACAAATGAATTATATAAAATTAATTTTAATTACTTTAATAGCATCTATGATAGTCTTTGTAGGATGTTCAAATAAAAAAGTTGAAATATCTCCAAGTAGTGCAGATTTCAATATTGATTATAAATGGAACAAAAAAAACATGTGTAACAGCACTATTTCACCAAAAATTGTTCTTAATAATTTACCAAGTGAAACGGTACGACTGGAATGGTCATTAAAAGATTTGCAGGTTCCTCAATATAATCATGGTAGTGGTCATATCAATCCAACTAAAATTATTCAAGAAGGTACATTAAAAGGATATCGAGGTCCATGTCCACCAAGTACAAGTGCACTAGGTCATTTTTATAGATTTTCTATAAAGGCGATTAATGCTAATGGAAAAACAATTGGGATTGCTAAAAAAAAAGTTCGTTGTAAAAGATATATTGATATGAAGTGACAAGATATGGCAAAATTAAAAATAATACTAATTTTAGTTTTACTGATTTTTTCAAATTTTGTTTATAGTAATATAAATCAAGAAAAAACAGATAAATTTAAGCTTATTAATAAAGGGAAAAAAATCTTCTAAATGGGAATTATAAAGACGCCTTGAATATTTTTGTAGAATTTAATTTATTAAATAAAACTGCAATTTGTTATGAATTAATGGCGTTTGATCAACTTAAGAAAGGTAATTTGCAATCTGCAAAAGATTTTTTTAAAAATGCTATTGAGAAATATGAAGCTGTTCTAAAATCTTTTAACTATAATTGGAATGATGAATATAATAAACATAGACTTTTATGTGTATTTGAATTAAACAAATTAACTAAAAACAAAGAAGAAAAAGAGCTTGATATTAAATTAGAAAATATTTTAAGAGGTGTTGGAAAATATTGCACTCAATTAGAAAAAGAATCTATTTATTTTTACTGTGAAGAACATGTAACAGAGAATATTTATAATCCAATAAAGACCAGAATAAAAAGAAATAACTATGTTTATTCATATCAATTAGTTGAAAAAAAAAATGTTTATCAAGAAACAAGAAAATTACTTCATAATTCCGGGAGCAGGCGAAGGTATGATGTAAGAAATAGAAGAGATAAATGGAAATCAACATCAGTTATTTTTAAAAAGATAATATTTGGACCTCAAGGGATATTCGGATTATTCTGGCAACCTTATTATGAATATAAAATTATTGGAGAGAACATTTTAGACAAAAATAAAACAATTATTATTGAGGCCATTCCTAAAAACCCATTGAAAAAAAACTCAGTTATGAAAGACAACCTCTTATTTGGAAAAGCATGGATTAAGGCAGATGATTATAGGATATTAAAAATTGAATGGGAACCAAAGTCAGTTGCATTTGCAAATAGTTATCATAAATTCTCTAAAAATCAAAATCCAGAACTAAGACTTTCACTAATCACTGAGTATTTGTTTGAAAAAAATGGTTTTAGATATCCTACAAAAGGTTTGTATACAGAATATACTGTCAAAAAAAAGAAAAAAAAACAAATTCTATTAACTTTAAGTGCAAAGTATAAGAAATTTAAGTTTTTTAAAGTAGATACAGATACAAGGATTAATCATGTCAAAATTGTAAACTAAATGATAATAAATTATTCTCAAACAATTAAGACAAACAGTTTGACTTTTAATAAAAAACTAATACAATTCTTTTAGAAGATGAAATTTTTAATAATGAACATTAAATACAGGATAACCAAAATTCTTCTAATATCCGTTTTTATCACATTATATTTACCTCTTTATACTCAGGACTTGAAATTTGAACATATTGGTAATTCAAATGACTTAAGATCACATTCTGTAAATCTAATAATTCAGGACAAAAAAGGATTTCTCTGGTTAGGAACGCCAAGAGGATTGGTAAGATATGATGGTTATGATTTTAAGTTATTTAATAAAAAGAACCAAAAAGATAGTTTGTGTTCAGATCATATAAGTGCTATTTTTGAGGATTCAAGTGGTATTTTATGGATTGGGACAAGAAAAGGTCTTCATTTCTATAATAGTAAAACAGAAAAGATCAATTTTTTTATCTTGAAAGAAAAAAATAAGGTTCTGTCTATTAGAATAAATATTATATATGAAGATGAAAAAAAAAGATTATGGATTGGAACTAATCGTGGAATAATTAAATTAAATAAAGAAAGAAGTTCAATAAAAAATTTTGTTTTAAATAATTTAGATAGAAAAAGTATTATAGATAATGTAATTGGCGGCATTGGTGAGGACAAGGGACAAAATATCTGGATTATTACAATGAATGGATTAAGTAAATTTAATGAAAAAAACAATGATTTTATTAATTTTCCTCTTCTTAATAATTGTATCGATAATAAAAAAAAAAAGAGAGCAACAGCGTATTATATTAATCATAATAACGAGATTTGGCTAGGGATCAGCAATCATGGGTTAATGAAATTTGATATTAAGAAATTACAGTATAAAGTATATAAAGATCCTTTTTCCGGTCAGAAAAGCTTAAAGAACAATATGATTTTTAATATTAATCAGGATAGTAGAGGTAATTTATGGTTATCTACTATAAATGGCTTATTTATTGTGGACATTAAAAAAAATAAATGGAAAATATACAAACATTCTCCTGGAGATACACATAGTTTAAGTCATAATTATATATGGACAACCTTTGAAGATAAAAATAATAATTTCTGGATCGGAACTTTGGGTGGTAGCTTAAATAAATTGGGAAGAAATAATGTTTTTTTTAATCATATCCTCCAAGGGAC
Source organism: uncultured bacterium (assembly GCA_965371805.1). Classification (GTDB taxonomy): domain Bacteria; phylum Acidobacteriota; class Aminicenantia; order UBA2199; family UBA2199; genus JAOZTV01. Next base: position 35,179 of record CBDUZW010000043.1, read on the forward strand.
TAATGCATGGAAAAACATAAATAGTAAAACCGTTTTGTCTATTTATGAAGATAAACTTGAAAATCTATGGATTGGAACTGATAATGGACTCAATTATTGGGATAATAAAGAAAAAAAATTTTTTTACTTTAAAGATAAAGTCAATTATAACTTCTTTAATAATTATTTAAGTTCACTCTATGAAGATGATAAACAAATTTTATGGATTGGAACTGGTGGTGGCGGATTAAAAAAATTTAATATGAAAAAGAAAACCTTTGAAACATTTGTCAGAAATTCAAATAATTTTAAAAGTATTAGTAATAATACAATTAATAAAATATTTGAAGACTGCAATAAAACACTCTGGATAGGTACTAATTTTGGTTTAAATAAATTTAAATACAAAAAAAAAGAATTCATAAGATATGGTACATTAAAAAACAATAAAATTTTAAAAAGCCGACATATACTGGATATATTTGAAGACTCAAATAAAACACTCTGGATCGGCACCTATAAAGGTTTATATGTCTTTGATAGAGATAAAAAAGTTTTTCTAATACACTCAAAAATATCATTAATAAATCAAACTATAATCACCATTTTTGAAGACTCCTATTCTAATTTATGGTTTGGAACAAATTCAGGATTGGTTAAATTTAATAGAAAAAAAAATAAAACCATTACTTTTGACACTTCAGATGGTCTTGCAGATGAGAGAATTAGAGGTATTATTGAAGATAATAACAAAAGCCTATGGATAGGAACAAATTATGGACTTTCAAAATATAGCATAAAGGACAATACATTTATTAATTATTTTAAAAATGATGGAATTCTCAGCAATGCATTTATCCCAAGAGCATTTCATATTAATGAAAAAGGTAGAATTATTTTTGGTGGATTAAATGGAATAACCTCATTTTACCCAGAAAATATAAAAAAGAATTTTAAACCACCAAATATTATAATTACTGAATTTAAGCTTTTTAATAAAATTATTAAACCCGGGAAAAACTCAATTTTAAGTATTTCAATACAGGATACTAAAAAAATAATCTTAAATTATAAACAAGACTTCTTCTCTTTCGAATTTACAGCCCTTGACTTTACCAATCCCTCAAAAAATGAGTATAAATATAGACTCGAAGGAGTGGATAAAGATTGGATATATTGTAATTCAAAAAGAAGATTTGCTAATTACACAGATATAGAACCGGGTTCTTATACTTTTAGTGTCATGGGAAGTAATAGTGATGGTGTCTGGAATACAAAACGAACGAGTATAAAAATAGTTATAGCACCACCATTATGGGATAAATGGTGGTTTAAACTTTTATTGGCATTATTGTTTTTATTTTTGATGATTTTTCTTTATAGAAGAAGAATATTAAAAATAGAGCAAAAATGGAGAGAAGAAAATGCCGTAAATGAACTCTGTATAAAATATAAAATTTCAAGTCGGGAAAAAGAAATTTTAAATTTAGTGCTTATAGGCAAGAGTAATAAAGATATCGAAGATATTCTCTTTATATCTTATAATACAGTAAAAAACCATGTGTATAATATTTTTTCTAAAATTGGAGTAAAAAGCCGGGGCGATTTAATCTTATTTTTTACAACAAATCTAAAACTAAAATAGTAAAACGTCCTATTATCATATTTAGTAATAAAGACTATTTAATTAATAAATAATCTATTTATAATGGAACTAAAGTGAAAGGAGAAGAAAAAATGAATAATTTATTAATTAAAGTAAAAGAATTGTTTAAGCCTTTGAAATTAATAGATTTATCTATAATAATATTATTTTTTTCAACCCTATGGCTTTTATTATTATGTATAATATGAGATGCCCGTTGACTTATTATGTCTAAGTAAATAGTCCTAATTTATAAAAATAGTAATTAAGATTGTTTGCAACCAGCCTAATCCGGAAAGCAATTATAACTTAATAGAAATGTACGGTCAATGCCTGTTAATTTCCGAAAATAGAAATAATATTAGTATTCTTGGTCAGGAGTTGATCACATACTCTGAAAACAACTATATTGTTAAACTTATCCATTTTGAAGTTAAATATGGATCGGTTAGCTGGTTTGAAAATAATATCAATAAAACTTTTACTAAACATAAAATTTCCAAATAAAGTCATATTTTCTCAATTTAGTAATTTTAGCTATATATTTCTCTAATAAATGGATTTATATATATTATTAAAATATTGGAGGAATTCAATGAGATTAAAGTATATCGTTTTATTACTAATAATTGTTTTTATTTGTACATCTATGATAGTACCATGTACTATATTCAAAACCACTTATGAAGGTCAAACTTTAGTAGGTAATAATGAAGATTGGATGGATAAAGATAAAAAAGTATGGTTTTTAAAACCCGAAGAAGGGAAATATGGAAGGGTTTATTTTGGATTTAAAAATGGATGGGCACAGGGCGGAATGAATGATCAGGGACTTTTCTTTGACTGGATTGCAGGTTTTAAAGAAGAGTGGCAAGCAAATCCTGAAAGAAAAAATTTTTATGAAAATTTAAGTGAAAAAATCCTGGAGGAGGCTGCAAATGTACCGGAAGCATTGCAATTCTTTCTTAAATATAATATAGCATTCTTTTCAATGTCCCGAATCATGCTGGTCGATAAGTCAGGAAATGCAGTTGTTGTCCGCTTTGCAGACAGGAAACTTCATATTGAGAGAATAAAATGTGCTTCATATGCTGTCGGATTACATAAAAATAAAGCAAACCGTTTATTAAGCAGAGACAAAAATGTTTCATTAAAGACCGTTTCAAATATTCTTGAAAAATGTCTTAACCATGGAGAGTATGCAACAAAATATTCAAATGTTTATGACCTATTTAAAGGTGAGATTTACTTATATGATTTCAAAAGAATTAAAAAGTCATTTAAATTCAATTTAAATGAAGAGTTAGCGAAAGGAAATCATTATTACGATATATTAAAATTAGAAAAACAGGTTATCGAACCATTAAGACTTGACTCTAAAACCTCAAGCCCTGTTAGAATTAATCCTGAAAATATTAACAAGATGACAGGGATATTTTCAGGGTCAAATAAACGATTAAAAAATCTAAAAATAAGTATTGAAGGTAACAAAATATTTTTCTGGCCAGTACCGGGAGCAGAAAAAAAGTTTAGCCTGTTTCCATCATCAGAAAAATCATTATATATGCGTTTCATTGATTGCCATCTAAATTTTCGTGATAAAAGGAAAGATGGTAAATATCATGAAGTTCTAATGAAAAGAGCAAATAAAGAATATAAATTAAAACGTGTTCAATAATTGAAAAGGTGGAATAAGAATGATCAAAATTAAATTAAGTTTTTTAGTAATCATTATTTTTTTAAGTAGTTTTTTCTGTAATATTGATTCAGAGGATCCTGCTGCAAAGCCTGAACCAATAAATAGTATAATTTCTGAATCAACAGTAAAAGTACTCTTTATTGGAAACAGTTTAACCTTTGGCAACAACATGCCTGATATTTTTAACAATCTTTCAATAAATGCAGGGAAAGATGTTTATGTAGATCAGATTACTCCTTCTGGTGTGTCACTTAATTTTCATAGTTATAATAAAGAATCTATTGATAAGATTAATGAACAGAAATGGACTTATATTATTTTGCAATCCAATGATATTACAGCCTTTCCTGACATGTATAACGATGAAGTAGCAAATATTAACAGGTTAAAAAATCATATAAAAAGAAACAATGAGAAAACAAAAATCATATACCTGATGGTTTGGAGTCTCAGGGATGGATGGAATGGAATAGAACTGAATGGAGAAAAAGTCTTTTATTCATATGAAGAATATATGAATAAAATTTACAATGGCACTATATATATATCAGAACAATGTGATGTTATTATTGCGCCTGTTGGATGGATTTGGAAGCACATTATAGAAGAAAAACCGGAAATAAAAAGCAATCTATTTGCTCCTGATGGAGCTCACCCTGCTTTATATGGATCATACATTACTGCATATACATATTTTGTTACAATATTTTTGGAGGAGCTACATGTCTCAATACAATCTATAGATATCCCGACAGAGATCCAAATGTACTTTCAGGCTGCAGTAAATCCAATTGTATTAGACCATCTGGAATTGTGGAATAATATTCTTAAAGAAAAAGAGTAAAAAGTCCTATTTTTTTAAAATAGTATTAAAGACTATTTCTTTTAAGCATAAATAATCTATTATTTATAATGACAAAAGGAGAAATTTAAAATGCAGAAAATTAATATGGAGAAAAAAATGAAAAACATACTATTAATACTTATTTTAATCTGTTCTACAAACTTTACTTTTGCTGAAATAACATTCGACAAGCATATAATTGGAGAAAATCAGAAAACCACAATGTGTGTAATCTCTGTTGACATTGACAAAGACGGTGATAAGGACATTATTACGGCTTCATATAATAAAAATGGTGTCATCTGGTGGAAAAATGATGGGAAGCAGAATTTCAGTAAACATATTCTCGGGAAAAATTATGGTAGTGCCAGGACTGTATATGCCGACGATTTAGATAAGGATGGAGACATTGACATTCTGGCAGCAGGTTATAAATCAGGTAAATTGACATGGTTTGAAAATGATGGGAAACAGAATTTTAGAGAAAAATCAATTTCAGAAATTTTTGCAGGAGCTCATACGATTTCAACTTCCGATATTGACGGAGATGGAGATATCGACGTGATGGGAGCTGCTTTTACAAGAAAAAGAACTGGGAAACTTTCATGGTTTGAGAATGACGGCAAACAAAATTTTAAAGAACATATCCTTTCTAACAAAGTATCATCGTGTGTTTATGGAGCTGATATTGATAAAGATGGAGATATTGATATCATTGGTTCCATGTATATGAATAGTGAGATTTTATGGTGGAAAAATAATGGTGATAAAACATTTACAGAAAAAATAATTTCCAAATCCTTCAGATTACCCCATTGGGCAAGAACCGTTGATTTGGATAATGATGGAGACATTGATATTATAGGAGCAGGATGTGGCAGATCTGTAAGCTGGTGGGAGAATGATGGGAAGGAGAATTTTCGTGAACATAAAATTTCCAATAATTTTGCATGCGCCTCTTCTATTTATTCTGCTGATATAGACAATGATGGTGACATCGATATATTCAGTACATCAGAGAGACATCACGATATCAGGTGGTGGGAAAATAATGGTAAGCAAATTTTTAAGGAACACACCGTTTCGGGACTTTTCCCAGGAGCCAGCGACGTATATATTGATGATCTGGACAGCGATGGAGATCTGGATGTTCTTGGAGCTGGCAATATTGAGAATCAGATCAGCTGGTGGGAAAATAAAGAAAAAACCATATTTGATAAGAATAAGGTCCTGACAGAAGATCAGTTTTTTGCATTTATCAGAACTAAGGGTTCAGAACAGGCATTAGATCTTTACAAAAATAACAAAAAAATAAAATTCAGAGAAATCTATATGAATAACCTTGGTTATGAGCTTTTAGGAAAAAAAAACATAAAGGATGCTATTAATATTTTTACATTAAATCTGATTGCTTATCCAAATTCTCCAAATACATATCTATCACTTACAGAAGGATATCTTAGCCAGAATAATATCGAAAAAGCAAAAGAATACTATAATAGGTCAAAAGAAATAACTTCCAAAGTCATACCAATTCATAAACAATTGAAACTTTCTCTATTGTTGAATGATAAAAAAGAATTCAATAATTTATTAGATGATATTAAGAAAAATAACTCTACAAAATATAAACTGAGAGAAAATGCATTAAACCTTATTGGATATCAGCTAATGGGACGAAACCTCATAGATGAAGCAATAATTGTATTTAAAACAAATGCAGAACTTTTTCCAAATTCATTTAATGTATTTGATAGTATGGGAGAAGCTTATATGAAAAAAGGTAATTCTAAATTGGCAATTCAGAATTACAAAAATTCATTTAAGATAAATCCAAAAAATAAAAATGCAGAAAATATGATTAAAAAATTAGAAAAAAAAATAAAGTGATACATTCCTTCCTGCCTGTTTTCATTTTAAAATTCATTAATGGTTTTTTTTTGGATGAACTATTTTATATTTATTTAAACTTGTCTCACCATCTTCATCCTCTAAAAAAAGAAAAAGTGTATTGCCATGAATTTTAATTGTATCAATTGGGAAGCGCATCTTATAATCACTTCCAGGGTTAATTATTGTAGAATATAGATATTGACCTTTTGACGAAAAAATATCTATGTTTTGAATGTTTATGGAATGATTTGGAAAGTCAGCTAGAAATACATAAATAAGCCCATTTTGTTCTATAATTCTAAAATAATGCAAATTAGATTCCAGAAAAGATTTTAAAACACCATTAAAAACATTCATTGGCATTTTTTTTAAAATTTTTCTAAAAAATGTTTTTCTTTTTTTTCAGGAATTTTATCTCTCTTTCTGTCTAGAGAAAAGTTAATTTTAATTTTCCCATTTAAATCCGTTTTTTTTATCTGGTAAGAGTCGTTAACGCCAAAATATAAATTACCATTTGAATATCCCACTATCTGACCTGGCATTATTCCAACCCCTCCATACATTCTAACACTTGTTTTTTTTTGTTTTGAGATAATACTTACCAATAAAGCATTTTCTGTCATACAGGTCATGATTAAAGTATATATATTCATCCTTGTTTATAAAGAATTTTGCATATTGAGAATGATTACCTGACAGTCTTGTTTTAGTAAATTTTCCATTTTTAGAGAAGAAATGAACTCTATTATTGTCGGTAATTAGAAGCTGGTCTTCTATAAAAAAACAGCTTTGTCTGCCGATCACTAATCTCTCCCGGTCCCTTGCCTTTTCTTCCGAAAGCTTTAATAAATCCCCCATCTTTATTAAAGAAAAATATCTTCATCGTTTTTTGGTCATATATATAAACACTTCCCTCGTCATTTACCTCTATCGCATGCGGATTAATAATAAAAGACTTTCCAGCATTTGTAACTGTCCATATTTTTTCTAATTTCAAATCCCATTTAGCATATTTAGGAATATCATTATTTATTACATCTCCAAAAATAGATAAAGATATAAGAGATAGAACTACTAAAACAATTATCAAATAACTATTTTTCATTTATTCCTCCTATTATAATGATTAGTAATTACAAAAGTTTATTTAGTAAAACCTTCATAATCCTTTATATAAAAGA
>CBDUZW010000044.1:0-42175 GCA_965371805.1 uncultured bacterium
TTTAATTCATTTCTAGAAAAATGAGGTCTAAAAAAAATAGGCGGTGGATTATGGACATTTTAACAGGTTGCATTTAAATGAAAATTAGCGTAAAATCAAATTATGGATTTTGAGGAACAGATTGAAAACAATCTAATTGAGCTTGCTTTAAAGGAAGATAAAGTAACTGAAGATATAACAACAAATTCCTTGAAAGATTTTGACAATATCGTCATAGCAGAAGTAACTGCAAAAGAATCAGGCGTTATCTCCGGTATTGCAATATTTTGCAAAGTTTTAAAAAAAGTTGATTCAAGAATAGAAATTGAAATTCTAAAAAATAGTGGGGATAGTGTCCTTAAAAAAGAGACGGTTCTAAAAATAAAAGGATTTGAAGGTTCTATTTTAAGAGGTGAGCGGACTGCATTAAATTTTCTGCAAAGATTAAGTGGTGTTGCTACTTTAACCAGTCTATATGTTGAAGCTTTAAGAGGAAGTACGGTTAAGTTATTAGACACAAGAAAAACAACTCCGGGAATGAGATATCTGGAAAAAAAAGCTGTTTTGGATGGCGGGGGGACAAATCACAGAAAAAACCTTGAAGATATGGCAATGATAAAAGATAATCATATACTAATGGCCGGGTCTATTTCAAATGCAGTAGAGAAAATCAGAGAAAATTATCCTGAAAAAAAAATTGAGGTTGAAGTAAAAAATATTGAAGAATTTATGGAGGCAATTAGACTTAAAGCTGACATAATAATGGTAGATAATTTTGATCAAAAAAGTTTAATAGAAATATTGAAAATCGATAGAGGAAATATAAAAGTTGAAATATCAGGTAATGTAACTCTGGAAAATATAAGAGAAAAGGTGAAAGTTGGAGTTGATTTTATCTCCGTTGGGGCTTTAACTCATTCATATAGATCTCTTGATCTTAGTCTGAATATATGTCGTGGGTGATATTTATGATAAATAAAGTTAATGAAAATATAGAATATCTGGAAACAGAAGTTCTTGTTATTGGTAATGGGATATCAGGTTCTATCTGTGCAATGACACTGGCAGAGCAAGGTGTAGATACAATATTAATCACAAAAGGAGAGGATTTTACAAAGAACAATACAAATCTTGCTCAAGGTGGAATTGCAACTCTGGGAAAAGATGAAAATCCAGATGATTTTATTGATGATATTATTAAAAGTGGCGATTATCTTAGTTATAAAGATGCGGTTGAATATCTTGTCAATAATTCAAAAGAAGCTGTTGACGAAATATTAATTAAAAAATTAAAAATTCCTTTTTCTTTAAAAGAAGGAAAATTTGACTATGCAAAAGAGGCAGCTCACACAAACCGAAGAATATTAAATGTAAAGGATATGACAGGACGTATTATTCAAGAGCATATTGAAGATAATCTTAACAATAAAAAAAATTTGAAAGTTTTATTTTCACATACTGCAATTGATCTTCTAACTGTTCCTCACCACTCAACAAATCCATTTAGAATATATGAAGAGCCAAAAGTTATTGGCGCTTATGTTTTAGATCAGAAAATTAATAAAGTTATAAGAATCTTTGCAAAAAAAGTTGTGCTTGCAAGCGGTGGTTTAAGTTCCATTTTTCTTCACTCAACAAATCCTGAATATACAATTGGGAATGGAATTGCTATGGCATTTCGAGCTGGAGTAAGATTTGCAAATCTTGAATATATACAATTTCATCCTACATCTTTATTTCATAAGGAAGCAGGCAGTTTCCTGATTTCTGAAGCAGTAAGAGGAGAGGGAGCAAAATTAAAAAACCTTAAAGGTGAGTTTTTTATGAAGAAATATACAGATCAGGCTGAGCTTGCTCCAAGGGATGAAGTTTCCAGGGCTATTTATGAAGAGATGATTAAAAATCATGATGATCATGTACTTTTAGATTTTGCTTCATTTACAGATATAGATATTAAAGATAGATTTCCAACAATATATAATAATTGTATGAAGTATGGAATAGATATAGAAAAACAACCAATTCCAGTTGTTCCTGCAGCTCACTATAGTTGTGGAGGGATACTTGCTGATAAAAATGGTCGTACCAGTATGAAAAACCTTTATGCGATTGGAGAGGTTGCAAATACAGGAGTTCATGGAGCAAATAGATTAGCTTCTGTTTCTTTATTAGAAGGACTTGTATGGGGAGTGAAAAGTGCTGAAGATATTATTAGAAATAATTCTAATAATGGAAAATGTTTAAGAGATGAAATTCCAGAATGGCAATATCCGGTAAATCAACAAAGCCTGGATCCGGCTCTTGTATGGCAGGATAGGGAAATGATCAAGTATATAATGTGGAATTATAGTGGAATAATTAGAACTGAAAAAAAACTTGAGAGAGCTCATTCAGATCTGCTTTATTTACGACATAGGATTGTTAAATTCTATAAAGGGACAGAAATAAAGAGTTCTATCATCGATCTTAGAGACAGTGCTCAAACAGCATTACTTGTTGTTATTTCAGCATTAAGAAATAAAATATCCAAAGGCGCTCATTTTGTTGAGAAGAAACAAAACTAAGTTAATTACGTATACATAATACAATGAATAATTATTTAATAGAGATATCTCAGTTATCAAAAGGTTTTACACAGCCTGATGAAACAAAATTAATGATTCTGAATAATTTGGATTTGAAAATTGAAAAAGGTACGATTACAGCTATAACAGGGGCTTCTGGTTCTGGAAAGAGCACTTTACTCCATTTAATAGGCGGATTGGATTCCCCTGATTCAGGATCAATTATCTATGATGGGAATTCGATTGGTGATTTTAGTAAGCAATTTATGTCCAAATACAGGAATAAGGAAATTGGATTTGTTTATCAATTCCATTATCTTCTGCCTGAATTAAAAATCATTGAAAATGTTGCGTTTCCATTTTTAATGTCAACTTTTAATAAAGATGAAGCATTTAAAAGGTCCAGACAACTTCTTTCATTTGTTGGGATTGAGAATAAAGCAGAAAACATGCCATTTCAACTTTCGGGGGGAGAGAGGCAAAGAGTTGCAATAGCCAGGAGTTTGGTAAATCAGCCTAAACTGTTATTGGCTGACGAACCGACAGGTAATTTAGATTTTAAAACTGGAAAAAAAATATTTTTAATGTTTAAGGATTTAATCAAAAAAGGAAATTTAACTGCTGTTATAGTAACTCATAATGAAGAATTAGCAAAATTAGCGGATTATATTTATCATTTAAATGAAGGGACTTTAATTCCTCTACTAAATGAAGATAAATAAATAAACCAGTATTATCTGGTAAAGGAGAATTTAGTGAAAAAAGTTATTATTGTATTATTGTTATTACTATTGTCTGCTGGATTAACTTATGGTAAAGATTTTGATTTTTCCAAGATCAAGAACCGAGTAAGTGAATTTACACTCGACAATGGTTTGAAGTTTATTTTACTTGAGGACCACTCTATTCCAATTGCAAGCTTCGTGACCTATGTAAATGTAGGTGGAGTTGACGAAAAAATTGGATATTGGGGTATTTCCCATTTTCTTGAACACATGGCGTTTAAGGGTACAACAGAGATAGGAACAAAAAACTGGCCAAAGGAAAAAAAGCTTTTTGTAAAAATGGATAGTATATTTTCTCAAATACTCAATGAAGAAGATAAAAGAAATTCAGACAAAAAAAAGATTGAAGGGTTAAAAAAAAAGCTTGATGTATTAAAAAAAGAAGCTGCTAAATTAGTTATTCCTAATGAATTTAATACTCTTTTAAAAAAAAATGGTTGTGTTGGACTGAATGCAGGTACTGGTGCAGATAATACTTCTTATTATTTGAGTTTACCTTCAAATAAGCTGGAACTCTGGGCTTATCTTGAATCAGCAAGGTATCTTGACCCGGCTTTTAGAGAGTTTTATAAGGAAAGGGATGTTATAACTGAAGAGAGAAGAATGAGGGTTGAAAATCAACCTATTGGAAAACTTATTGAAGAAACATTGGGACTTGCGTTTAAAGTTCACCCATATAAAATTAATATTATTGGCCCTATGAGTAATATTAAACATTTTTCAAGAAAAAACCTTAAAGAATATTTCAAACAAAATTATACAGCTAAAAACATGGTAATTGGTGTTACTGGTGATGTAACTCCGAAACAGTTAAAGAAACTTGCTAAAAAGTATTTCTCTAAAATAAAAGCAGGAAAAAAAAGCCCATGGCTCTATACATTTGAACCAAAACAGGCTGGTGAAAAGAGGATGACAATATATGATGATTCACAACCATTTTTATTAATGGCATACCATTGTCCCGCTGGAGATCATCCTGATTTTACAAAATTTGGACTACTTAATTATATTTTAACTAATGGAAGAAGTTCAAGATTAAATAAAAAAATGGTTATTAAAGATAAATCCGCTCTCGCTGTTTTTTCAATGGGAGGATTTCCTGGTTCTAAGTACCCAAATTTATATATGATGATTGCTGTAGCAAATAAGGATATCAAAAGTAAGAAACTTATTGATACTATATCTGATGAAGTTAAGGATTTAAAGAATAATCTGGTTTCAGATGAAGAACTTAAATCAGCTAAAATAAGAATGAAGTTGAATGCAGTTAGAACACTTGGTTCAAATAGAGGGTTGTTAAATACAATGCTTTCTGCTGAGGTACTGACTGGTTCATGGGAAAATGTATTCAGTAATATTGCAGAAATTGATAAAATTACTACTGAAGATATAAAGACCTTAGCAAACAAATATTTTACTGTTAATAATAGAATTATAACGAAAATTGAAAAAAAAATAAAGAAAAAAAAAGAAGAAGTAAAAAAAACCAAAGGGGATAAGAAATGAGAAAACAGATAATTTTTATATTAGCTATTCTGTTAATTTTCACTGGTCTTAACTTTTCAAAAAAGAGAAAAGTTGATCAATTGAAATTTCCAAAAATGAAGGAATTTAAAATTCCTGTAATTGAAAAAACTAAAACAAATAATGGAATAAAACTTAGAGTGATCAAAAGTGAAAAACTTCCTTTAATCAATGTTGTTGCTGTAATTAGAGGCGGAAATGTATATGATCCAGCTACAAAAATAGGACTGGCAAATATGACAGCACAGCTTTTAAGAATTGGTGGCACAACAAAAATGGATGGTGAAGCCGTTGATTCATTTCTGGATTCTAATGGCGTTACAATTAGGATCAGTTCAGATTTAGACAGTTTTACAGTATATATGTCTTGTATGGATGAAAATCTTAATGAAGCGATTGATATATTATCAAAAATGTTGAAGACTCCCGGATTTGATAAGAAAAAGCTGGAAGAAATTAAAACACAGTTTGCATCAGGTATTCAAAGAAGAAATGATAGTCCTCAACCAATTTTAACAAGAGAATTTAACAAAGTTATATATGGTGAAAACACTCCTTTTTCAGCTGTTGCAGAATATGAACATGTTGATAGTATTACTGTAAATGATATCAGAAATGAACATAAAAGATTTTTTGCACCTGAAAACATTTTAATGGGAATTTCAGGACCGGTAAAACTTAATGAAATTAAATCACTTGTAGAAAAGTATTTTGGAGATTGGAAGAACAAGGCGCAGATCCCCCCATATCCTTCAGTAAGAGCTCCTGAACTTAATTACAAAATTGCACTTGCAAATAAAGATAGTATGAATCAGAATTATATTTCAATTGGACATATTGGGAAGAAAAAAGAAAAGAATATGCAGGCAGTTATCAAAGTTTTTAATTCAATATTTTCTCAAGGTATGGATTCAAGACTTTTTAATAAGGTTAGAACTGATTTAGGATTGACATATGGAATTGGTGGCGGAATCATCCAAAAGGAACAATATCCTGGAAAAACTTATTTTTCTACCTTCACAAAGGCAGAATCTACAATTCCTGTTTTAAAGGCAATTTTTGGTGAAATCGACAAAATTAAGAAAGAGAAGGTTAGTGATAAAGAACTTTATGATGCTAAAAATTATTTTCTTAATTCATATGTATTTAAATTCAGTACTCCGGAACAAATTCTTTATTCAAGATTAAATGGAGAGTTTTATGGTGAGGATGAAAAAGAGCAGGCTGAATTAGTGAAAAATATTCAGAAGGTCACTGCGGATGACATTTTTAAACTTGTTCAAACATATCTAAGTCCTGATAAAATGAAAATTGTGATTATTGGAAATGAAAAAATGATCAAAGGTAAATTAACAGATTTTGGAACTGTTAAAAAATTGGATATTTCAATTAAACCGCCTGCAGTAAAAGAGATCATTCCAGAAGCAACTCCTGAATCATTGAAAAAAGGTGAAAAAATTATAAATAACCTGTTTAAGACAAAATACAAAGGATATAAGAAATTAAAATCCGTAAATTCCATTTTTGACATGGATATGAGTATTCAGGGAAGACAAATGACTCTTGGAATGAACTCAACATCACTTTATCCGGATAAAAGCTATACCGAAATTTCTATAATGGGAATGAAGATGAAAAGAGTTGTAAATGGCAATAATGGCATTATGAATCAAATGGGACAAGAAAGGCCTATACCTGAAAAGCAGATTAAGGATGGTAGATTTGGTGATGAATATGATATGTGTCATAATAGGAAAAACTATAAATTTCAATATCTGAAAGAAGTAAAAGAGAAAGGTACAATATATGATGTGATATACATTTTTAATTCTGACAAAAAATGGAAAAAACTTTACATTAATAAAAAAACCAGTTTAATTGAAATGACTGAATCAATGTCTACTCAGCCAATGATGGTTGGTTTGACCAAGACAATTAATTCTGATTTTAAAGTTATCAAAGGGATTCCTTTTGCTTTTAAATCTAAAACTATTTTAAAAGATAAGGTTGTAAGCAGCATAACTGTAAAATCTGTTAAAGTTAATATAAAGGTAGATAATAAAATTTTTATTATTAAAAAAAAGAAATAAAATTATTAAAATAAGAACCTTTAAAGATAAGTAAAAAAGGGCGGATTAATTGATCCGCCCTTTTTATAAGATAGTATAAAGAAAAATTAAGAAAGGAAATAAAAAAAAGGAAAAATGGACGAACATATAGGGGAAAAAATAAACATAGCCAGGCAGCCTATTTATGATAAAAATATGGAAGTTTTTGCATATGAGCTATTATATAGACCTACTGATGAAAAGAAACAGAATAAAGCTTATAGTGAATCAGAAAAAAAAGATGATGAGTATACAAGCATAAAAGTGATTGCCAATGCCCAATTAATGGGATTATATAATATTACCGAAGGTAAGAAGGCATTTATCAATTTCGGCACACAGCTTTTACTAAATAAAATCCCTACTTTCTTTTCTAATAAATCTATAGGGATAGAAATACTTGAAAGTGTTGTGCCTGAACCTGAACTTATAAAATCATGTATAGAGATGAAATTTAAGGGATATACAATAATACTTGATGATTTTATATATAATGAACATCTTGAAGATTTTGTAGAGATCGCAGATATTATTAAAATTGATTTTCTGGCAACTACAATAGAGCAAAGAAAACAAACAATGGAAAGTGGCAGAAAATATAGAATGAAATATCTTGCTGAAAAGATTGAAGATAAAGAACAGTATGATTTAGCTGTAAATGAAGGATTTGATTATTTTCAAGGTTACTATTTCAATAAACCGGATATTTTATCTATTCCTGCTATTCCAGGTTATAAAATAAACTATCTAAACATATTGAAAATAATAAATAAGCCAGTTTTAAATATTGAAGAGCTTGAGAAAATATTAAAAAGAGAGATTTCTCTAACTTATCGTTTATTGATAATTATAAACAAATTGAGTAAAGGGCAGAAAAAAGTAAAGTCAATAAAAGATGCATTGGAAACATTTGAATGGGGAAATCTTAAAAATTGGCTCTCATTAATAGTACTTAGTTCAGTAGGGCATGATAAACCTCAAAAATTATTAAATAATACTTTAATAAGAGCGAAGTTTTTTGAACTCATTGCCATTAATACAGGACTTAGTAAAGAAAAGGAAAACTATTTTATGATTGGTATGATATCAATGCTCGATCTGTTTTTAAAACAACCTATTGAAAAAATCCTTCATGATCTTCCATTGGAAGAAGAAGTAAAAGATGCTCTTCTTGGAAAAAAAAATAAATACTTTAATCTGATCATGTTAGTCAATAGTTATGAAAATGAAAATAACTCAATCTCTGAACTTGCAGAAAAAATTGGGATTAGTAAGGAAAAACTATCTGAAATATATATTTCTGCAATTGAATCGGGAAATTTACATTACTAGATATATAGGAATTAAAATGGAAAGAAATTTTTTAAAATTTTTAAAAAACAATGTTGCTTTATTTGATGGAGCAATGGGGACAGAGCTATATAATAGAGGCGTTTTTATAAATACATGTTTTGATGAACTTAATTTATCAAAACCTGATATGATTAGAGATATTCATACTGCATATATTAATGCAGGTGCCAATGTCATTGAGACCAATACATTTGGTGCAAATAGAATCAAACTACAAAAACATGGACTAGAGGATAAAGTCGAACGAATTAACCGTGAAGGAGTAAGACTTGCCCTCGAAGCAGCTGGAGATGAAGCTTTTGTAGCTGGAGCAATAGGACCTTTAAATGAGAGATTAAAACCTATTGGTACTTTAACAAAAGAAGATGCGAGGAGTGTTTTTGAAGAGCAATGTAAAATACTTGTAAAATGCGGAGTTCATTTAATAATAATTGAAACTTTTAAAGATCTGGAGATGCTTGAGCTGGCAATTAAACATATAAAAAAGACATTTGATATTACTGTTATTGCACAGTTGACTATTATGAGTGATGGGAATACATTTTTTGGAACATCTCCAGAAGATTTCACAAAAAGGCTGGTTGATGCGGGAGCTGACTGTGTAGGAGTAAATTGTAATGTAGGCCCAAAAGATATGCTCGAAGTAATAGAAAAAATAAGTAGAGTAACAAATATTCCTATTAGTGTAATGCCAAATGCAGGAATACCACAAAATGTAGAAGGAAGAAATATCTACCTTGCCTCACCGGAGTATTTTGGAGAATATGCACTTAGATTTATTAAGGCAGGAGCAAGTATTATTGGGGGATGCTGCGGTACTACACCTGCATTTATAAAAGAAATGGGAAGGGCAATAATTTCTTTAAAACCAGGAAAAATACAAAATATTAAACCTCTTATAAATAAAGATATAAAAATTGTTGATATTATAAAAAATGAAGACAAGTCTTCATTTGCAAAAAAAATATATAATAAGGAATTCGTAACTACTGTTGAGATAGTTCCTCCCAGAGGTTTTGATTCTTCAATTCAAGTTAAACAATCTATAAAATTAAAGGAAGCCGGCATTGACGCAATAAATATTCCTGATGGCCCCAGGGCACTTTCAAGAATGGCTGCAAGTTACCTTTCTCTAATAATAGAAAAAGAGGCAGGTATTGAAGTTGTCCAGCATTATACATGCAGGGATAGAAATCTTCTAGGTATAATGAGTGATCTACTTGGAGCATATGGGGCCGGTATAAGGAATTTATTGATAGTAACAGGTGATCCTCCAAAAATGGGCGCTTACCCGGATGCAACAGCAGTTTTTGATGTAGATTCAATAGGTCTCACAAGTGTTATTAATGGATTGAATAATGGTGTAGATATAGGTGGGAATCATTTAAAAAAACCAACGGGATTTTTTACAGGAGTAGGGGTTAACCCCGGAGCAATTGATCTTGAAAATGAGATTGATAGACTGGAGCAGAAAGTAGAGGCCGGCGCTGAATATGCAATTACCCAACCTGTATTTGATAATGAAATATTTTTTAGATTCTTAAAAAAGAGTGAAAGAATAAAAATACCAATTATTGCAGGTGTATGGCCCCTTATAAGCCTAAAAAATGCAGAATTTATGAATAATGAGGTTCCCGGTGCTTCGGTACCTGACAAATTATTTGATAGACTAAAAAAAGAAACTACGAAAGAGGGTGCCAAAAATACCGGGATAGAAATTGCGAAAGAGACAATAAAAGAGATAAAAACTCATATCTCCGGAATCCAGGCCTCAATGCCCTTCGGTAAAATAGAATATCCACTAAGAATCCTGGAAGATGTCTTAAAAAACATATAAATAAAAAGATAACATAAAACTGATTTAGAGATACATATTATCGGTTCAATTTCACAATAATTAATGATAAATTTTTAAAAATCTAAAATCTTGTATTGTATAATTTTTTTTTATAATGCATACTCTTAATGTTTTGGTATAAAAATGTTTGGATTGATTAATAAATTATATGATTGAGATAAATATTAGATTTAAATCAACAATTTGTTTGTTTCTTTTCCTTTTTACCATAAGTTTATCTGCCAATCGTGAAATAATTAAATTTAAAAATATTTCCAGTGAGAAAGGTTTGTCTCAGCTTACTATTGAATGTATGTTAAAGGATAAAAAAGGATTTATATGGTTTGGAACTCAGGATGGATTAAATAGATATGATGGGTACAAGTGTAAAGTTTACAAAAATGACCCGTCAAAACCGAATTCCATCTCAGATAATTATATTTTATCTATGGTCATGGATAATAGTGGTGCAATCTGGATCGCTACGGAGAATGGATTAAATAAACTGATACTGGAGAAAGAACGGTTTCTTAAATACTTTTATCAGAAAGGCTCTCAAAATTGTTTGAGCAATAATCATGTCAAAGAAGTATATATAGCGCCCTCCCATCCGGGAATCCTATGGGTTGGAACTGAAAGCGGTTTGGACAGACTGAATATAAAGACAGATGAGTTCACTCATTATCAAAATGGTCCTGAAAATACAAATCATTTAACTAATAATACCGTTAAGGTTATATATGAGGCCCCTTCATTACCCGGTGTACTCTGGATTGGAACAGATAAAGGTATGAATTCTTTTGATTTTAAGAAAAATATATTTAAACATTTTACTCATGATCCTATAAGTTCAAATAGTATTTGCAATAATGATATAAGAGTAATTTATGAGGCGGCATCTCTTCCCGGAAGATTATGGATCGGAACAAAAGATGGACTGGATCGATATGATATGGAAAAAAATATTTTTACCCATTTTAAAAAAAATTCAGAAGTATTAAATTCTATCAATTATAATGATATTCGGTGTATATTTGAATCTCGATCTCGTCCCGGGACCCTATGGATAGGGACTTTTGGTGGTGGATTAAATAAAATGGATATGAATAAAAATTCCTTCACCCAGTATCTTCATGAGACGACTGATCCTTTTAGTATTGCTGATAATTATTTAAATTGTATATTTGAAGATGAAACTAGAATTCTATGGTTTGGTACTCAGACTAACGGATTTATCCAATATCAGCAATCTGCAAAAAAATTCACCCATTTTCAGCATATTCCAAATAATACAAATAGTCTTAATAATAAGGATGTTAGAATTATAGAAGGATCATCCTTAGACCCATCGATTATTTGGATTGGAACCTATGAAGGATTAGATAGAATAGACGAGAAGACAGGTACCTTTACGCATTTTTCCCATGATAATAATAATACAAAAACTTTAAGCAGTAAAAAAATAAGATCAATTCTAGAAGATAATAAACATAGATTATGGGTCGGGACATATGATGGTGGTTTAAATTTGTTAAATTCAAAAACCGGAGATTTTACTCATTATTTGAATGATCCACAAAATCCATTCAGCTTGAGCAATAATTATGTGAGAACAATTTATCAGGATAAACAGGATATATTATGGATTGGAACTGTTGGAGGCGGACTTAATAGATTTGATGAAAAGAATGAGCGATTTTTTCGGTATACTCATAACCCTGAGAATCCTAATAGTATCAGCAGTGATCGAATTTTTAATATCATTATGGATAAAAACAATATACTCTGGATTGGAACATCAAATGGATTAAATAAATACAATAAAGAATCTGAAAGTTTCTTAGTATTTTCACATGATCCGAATAATTTGAATAGTCTTGGAAATAATATGGTGATGTGTGTTTTTGAAGACAGATCCGGTCAACTTTGGGTAGGAACCTGGGGAGCCGGCATCAATCGATTTGACCCTGACACAGGCATTTTTATTCGCTATACAGAAAAAGACGGATTGGCTAATAATGTAGTTTATGGCATTTTAGAAGATGATTCGGGAAATCTCTGGTGTAGCACCAATTTTGGTTTGTCAAGATTTAACCCGGAAAATAAAACATTTAAAAATTATGATAAAACTGATGGGCTTCAGGATAATGAGTTTAATACTGGAGCATATTTCCAAGGAAAAAATGGCAAAATGTATTTTGGAGGAGTTAATGGTTTAACTTCTTTTTATCCTCAGCAGATTTTTTCCAATTCTTATATACCTCCTATTGTAATTACAGGATTTCAAATCTTTAATCAGGAGGTTCCAATAATTAATAAAGAGGACAAAAACTCTATCTTAAATAAATCAATTATTTATACAGATTCAATTACTCTTTCGTATTTAGATGATGTTATCTCATTTGAATATTCAGGACTATCTCATATAGCACCTGAACGAAATACTTATGCCTATATGATGGAGGGACTTGAAAAAGAGTGGAATTATGTTAAGGAAAGACGCTTTGCAACATATGCTAAAATTCCTCCAGGGAATTATACATTTAAAGTAAAAGGGGCTAATAATGACGGGATTTGGAATGAAACTGGAAAATCTATAAAAATAACCATTTTACCGCCATTCTGGAAAACTCTATGGTTTTATTCAATTTGTTTTCTAGTAATTATCTTTTTGATTTTAAGTTTTTATAAATTTAGATTAGGACAACTAAAAAATCGAAAAAGAGAGTTGGAAAAAATTATAACGCATAGAACAGAGCAACTTAAAAATGCAAATATAGAATTGGAAAAACTATCATTAGTTGCAAGTGAAACTGATAATGCAGTTATTATAATGGACAATAAAGGTAATATAGAATGGGTCAATGAAGGATTTACCCGAATATATGATGAAACGCTGGAACAATTAATTAATGAGCATGGGAAAAATATTTTTGAGATAAGTACTAATCCCCAGATTCAAAAACTATTTAATGATTGTATCATAAAGAAGAAAACAATAACCTATGAATCAATGGATGTAACCAAAACTGGCAAAAACATATGGGCTCAAACTACATTAACGCCAATATTAGATGGAAATGGAAATGTAAAAAAAGTTATTGCAATTGATTCTGATATATCCAAATTGAAACTATCTGAAAAAATAGCAGAAGAGGCACGGGAAATTGCTGAAAAAGCAAATCAGTCAAAATCTCAATTTTTAGCTAGAATGAGTCATGAGATCAGGACCCCAATGAATGGGGTTATTGGTTTTACCGATATTATTCTTGAAACAGATTTAAATGAAGAACAAATGGATTATGCTAGAACTATAAAAAAGAGTGGTGAAGCTTTAATCACTTTATTGAACGATATACTTGACTTTTCAAAAATTGAAGCAGGTGAATTGAGCTTTGATATGTCAGAATTTGATCCGGAAGTTACCGTTTTTGATGTCTGTGATTTAATTATTCCCAGAATTGGAAACAAAGATATTGATATTCTCTGCCGAATTGGAGACAATGTGCCGGCATTTGTAAAATCTGATCCCGGCCGGTTCAGGCAGGTGTTGGTAAACCTGATGGGAAATGCATCCAAATTTACAAATGAAGGTGAGATTGAACTATCTCTTCTTGTTGCAGAAGAAAAAGATGATAAGATTAAACTGCATGTGAAAATCCGAGATACTGGAATTGGAATTTTGCAGGAAAAAGTGAAAACTATTTTTAAAGCCTTTCATCAGGCGGATGGATCTACTACTCATGAATATGGAGGAACAGGGTTGGGACTGGCTATATGTAAACAAATTGCAGGACTAATGGGAGGAGATATCTGGGTAGAGAGTAAAGAAAATATTGGAAGTACTTTTCATTTTACCTGCTGGATGAAAAAGTCAAAAAAGGAAACCACTCATGAGACTTTTATAAATTGTCTCGAAGGAAAAAAGGTTTTGATCGTAGATGATAATAGAAATAATCTGGAAATATTATCTCATATATTATCATCTTCCAAAATGACGGTAAAGGCAATAATTGAACCTGAGAATGTAATTAAAGAAATTAACAAAAGTTTTAAAAAAAATGAGTTGTTTGATATAGCAATAATTGATATAAAAATGCCTGGTATTAGCGGATTTGAACTGGCTGAAAAGATTAGAAATCTATCTTCACCACTTGCGGATATTCCTCTCCTGGCCTTTTCTTCATCTACACGAACTCCTTCCGCAAAATACAAAGATTCCGGTTTCAGTGGTTTTCTTCCAAAACCAATCCAAAGAAAGAAAATATTAAAAATTGTTGAACAGTTATTGATCAAAGATTCAGGTATGGATAAAAGTAAGAAAAATAAAGAGATAATTACACAGTATACTATAGCTGATCAGTCAAAACACTCTATTGAAATTCTTTTAGCAGAGGATAATCCTATAAATCAGAAACTTGCAGGTTTTTTATTAAAACAGGCTGGCTATAAACTGACTATTGTCAATAATGGAAAGGAGGTAGTTGATACTTTTTGTAAAAATTCTAAGAAATACAATCTGATCTTGATGGACATCCATATGCCGGAAATGGATGGCAAAGAAGCAACAAGAATAATAAGAAAAAAAGGATTTACTGAAATACCGATTATAGCAATGACTGCAGATGCAATGAAAGGAGATAAGGGAAAATGTCTTCAAGCTGGCATGAATGACTATATTTCCAAACCGATAAAGAGAGAGGTGGTATTTATGGCTATAAAAAAATGGTGCATTAAAAGTAATCAATGACAATTGTTAAACATCTCTGGAATCCATGCCTTTCTGCCCTTTGGAAAAATAAAATATCTAATAAGAATTCTGAAAGATGTGTTAAATTGAAATGATTACAATTTATTTAAGATAATTCATTTATCTTTTCAAGAATGTCGTTTTCAGTAATCTGTATAATACATTTTAAATTTTTACATTGTTTCTTATGACATGGACTGCAATGGAATTTTTTATAAACTACTTTACTTAATGGATTTAAAGATCCATTTCGCTCTGGACTTGTTGGACCAAAAATTCCAATTGAAGGTGTTTTAACAATATCTGCTAAATGAAGTGCAAGAGTATCAGATGTAATAATGAACTTGGATAATTCAATAAACTTAATAAGTTCATTAAACTTCAAGAATTCTGATTTAATGGTTCCTGTTTTTTCTGCGAGATCTTCGGCAATTTTTTCTTCTTTTTCATTTCCCCAGAGGATAACTATATCAAAATCTCTCTTTAATAAATTTATAGTATTTTCATACTGATCAACACTCAGCGTTTTGGTTTCCCAACCACCTCCAATATTAATTATTATAAATTCTTTTTCGTTTATACTATGTTTCTCCATAAAATTATGGATGTTTTTATTGGAAAATGTTTTTAATTCAGGATATGAAATGTCATCTGATATTTTTGATGATTCAAAAAAATTATTTAATATATATTTTGCAAGAAAGATATTTTTATAAATAACATGACCGCTATCATCTATATATGCTGGTGAATTATTGTAAAAAAGATCAGCTCCTATCTCCTTCAAATTTTTTTTATTAAAGCCTATTCTTGATTTCCCAAGGATAAATGAAAGAATTGCCGATTTTATAAGTCCTTGAAAGTCAATAATCAGATCAAACTGGTTTTTAAATTTTTTTCTTAATCTTTTAACTTCTTTGATTATATCAATAAAACCTTTTTTTCTAAGAGAGACTGTCTCAATATTTACAAAAGGTTTAAAGCATTCTAATAGTTTATCATTACCTTTTTCAACAAACCAGGTTATTTCAGTTTTTGGATTATTTTTTTTTATTAGCCACACAGCCGGGACCGTATGGATTATATCACCTAAAGCTGATAATCTTATTATTGCAATTCTATTAATCATGATATTAAGGCTTTAAGCCTTCTAATTCCTTTCTTTTATATCTTCTACAATATTTGAAGTAGATCTGACCTTTTCACCACCGACTATGGCAATCTTTCCTCCATATGATAATACTGTTGCCCTTTCTGGAACTGTATCTTCCGTATAATCAGAACCTTTGCAATGAAAATCAGGTTTTAATTTTAAAAGAAGATTTGTCACAGTCAATTCATCAAAAAGAGTTACAAAATCAACACATTCAATTGCAGAAAGTAGTGTTATTCTTCCTGACTCATCAATTATTGCTCGTTTCTCTCCCTTTAGTTCTTTAAGAGATTTGTCAGAGTTAAGTGCAACAATTAATATATCAGCTATATCTTTTGATGCTTTTAAGTATCTTATATGACCAATGTGCAGGAGATCAAATCCGCCATTTGCAAATGCAATGGTTTTACCCTCTTTTTTTAATTGTAAAGCGATTGTTTCCAATTCATCCTGTGAGCGAAACTTATTTAACAACATTAGACAACTCACTAAATTTAATTGGGTATGTTCCTTCATGCATTACTACAATTCCTCCGGCAATATTTGCTAATTTTGCAGAATTATATAGAGAAAGACCACTTTGGAGTGACAGGCATAATACTGAAATAACCGAATCACCAGCTCCTGTTACATCAACAATGCTTGAAGGCCCATATATGTCTATTTTTTTTGGGGGATGGTCTCTGGTAAATATAATCATTCCCTTATGTCCTCTTTTAAAGACAACACCTTTTACTTCCATACTATTTAATAAATCATTTCCAGCTTTATAATAATCATCTTCAGTCAAGAACTGATTATTTGGGAAAAGGTTTTTCATTTCAGGCTCATTAGGGGTAATTATTGAAGCATTTTTGAAGTTTAACAGGTTTTGCCTTGAGTCAATAACTGTTACTACATCAGGCAATGTTGCAGTTAATTGTTTGAAAATTTCAGAATTAACAGATTCATTTAAATAATCTGAGACAATTAGTAATCCTTTTGGGAGAAGAGTCTTTTTAATTTGTTCAAATAATTTTTTATAATCTTCTTTTGCAGGTCTACTATAATTTTTTGTATCTATTCTAAGAACCTGCTGTTTTTTTGTGTTATCACCACCGGATAGGATCCTGCTTTTTTTTGCAGTTCTAAAATTATCTATTTTTATCAATCCATCTGTAACGATATTATTTTCTTTAAATATTGAAATTAACTTATCGCCATCTTCATCATTTCCAATAAATCCTACAGGGATAGGTGTTGCTTTAAGTGATATTAAATTCATAATAACATTGCCGGCACCACCAGGAAATAATTTGCTGTTTATATACTCCGTAATTAATACTGGAGCTTCTCTTGATATCCGTGTTGATCTGGTATACACAAACTCATCTAAAATAAAATCGCCCCAAACAACGATCTTTTGATCTTTAAAATTTTTTAATGCTTTTTGAAGTTCAATATCCATAAAAAATGTTAGCAAATAAACAGAATTGAGTCAAGTCTTGATAGATAAAAAGAGATATAAAAAAGAATACACCGATAAAAAATCTATTATTATGTAAAGGTAAATACAAATTCCAATAAATTGGATTATAATCCAATTTAATTGACTTTTAAATTTAAAAAAAATATAATTAATAATAATGATTTGATCTTAAAATGAACTGGAACTAAATAATGAATGAAAATATAAAAAATATTTTAAACAAACTTAATCCAAAAGACAGAGCTGATATAGTCAAAGATTTAGCGATTAGAGAAATATCACTACAAGAAGACTTCGAATTATTAAAAAATACCAATGAATTGATTAAGGCTGTAAATTCAACAAATAGTATTGAGGAAATGTTTGAGATAACTCAAAAAAAATTGAGTTCAGTTATTGATACTGCCAACTTTATTATTGCTTTGATTGATAAAGAAAGTAATAGAATTGTATTTCCCTATTTTGTAGATGAAAAAGATGATATTTCTCAGATTGTGGGAGAAACAAATTCCATTTCAGCTGATCAGGAAGGATCATTGACTGTAGAAGTTATAAAAACAGGTAAACCTGCTGTATTTACAAAAGATCAAGTTGAAAAGATTGATTCGAAACTGGACGATAAGTCTTCCTTAGGATCAATTCCACATATATGGTATGGTTTTCCTTTAAAGATTAAAGATGAAACCATCGGTGCTATAATAATCCAGAGTTATTCAAAATCATTTGACTTGAATGAAAAGAATTTTAAATTTCTTGAATATATTTCCTCTCATCTTGCCCCTTCTATTGAAAGAAGGATAGTGGAAGATAAATTAAAAAGAAGTGAAGAAAAATACAGGGAACTGTTTGAAAAATCAGAGGATGCAATTTTAATTATCGAAAGTGGTAAATTTGTAGATTGTAATGATGCAACGGTTTTAATGTTAAAATACAAAAACAAAAATGAATTGCTTCAAACCCATCCATCACAACTGTCTCCAGAAAAACAGCCTGATGGCAGATACTCTGCAGAGAAAGCCGACGAAATGATTGCTATTGCACTAAAAAAAGGCAGTAACCGGTTCGAATGGGATCATAAAAAATCGGATGGAGAAATTTTTCCTGTAGAAGTACTACTAACTTCTATCAAAAATGAGGCTGGCATACAGATAATTCATACAGTATGGAGGGATATAACCGAACGTAAAAATGCTGAAAGGACAATAATTGAAAATCAGAGACTTGGAGCAATAGGAGAAATGGCCTCAGCAGTAGCACATGATTTTAATAATGCACTTCAATCCATTTTGGGCTATATAGAGCTTTCTCTCGTCTATACTGAGATTCCGGAAAAGTTGAAAAAATATATTATGATAATGAAAAAAGCAGCTATCGATGCAAGCACCAGAGTTCAATTATTACAAAGATTTGGAGGAAAAAAAACAAACAAGAATGATTATACTCAGATATCTATTAATTCATTAGTAAGTGATGTTATAGAACAATCAAGACCTATCTGGAAGGATGGAGCTGAGAAAGATGGTATTGAGATAAAAGTTGAGGTTAAATATAGCAAAATTCCTGAAATATTAGGTAATGAAGAGGAACTGAGATCTGTTTTATACAATATTATAAAAAATAGTGTGGAATCAATTGAAGATTATGGGAATATTTTTATTAAAACAGCGAAAAAAAAAGAAAATATTTGCATAACAATTGAGGATACAGGAATTGGAATGGATAGTGAAACTGCATCAAGAGTCTTTCAGCCATTATTCTCTTCAAAAGGGTTTGAACTTGGAAGAGGTTATGGAATGAGTGGCGCATACAGCATTATTCAGGAGCATAGTGGTAATGTAAACATTAAAAAGAGTATACCTGGTAAAGGAACTGTTGTTGAAATTCTACTTCCTTATATAGATAAACATTCTAAGAGTAAGAATATAGAGAAAGACTACTCCAACTCTTTAAAAGGAATAAAGATACTTTGGGTAGATGATGATCATATAATAAGAGATATTGCAAAACAATACATCAAAGAACTTGATATGGCTGGAGATGTTGTCGAATCCGGGTTTGAAGCTTTAGAGATCCTTGAGAAGAAAAAATATGATCTTGTGATCACCGATATTGGAATGGCAAAAATGAATGGATGGGAATTAGCAAAAACTATTAAAGAAAAATATAATAATAAAATTAAAGTTGCAGTTATTACAGGTTGGGGGGCTCAAGTTAATTCAGATTTAAAAAAAGAGAATGGAGTTGAATACGTGCTTGGGAAACCAATAACCTTGAATCAAATTATAAAACTTATAAACGAAATTACAATATCATAAATAAATAATCATTATTAATAACATTTTATGACTTTTTTGATGGAAATATCTTTACACATTTAGATTGAAATGAGATAATTAATTAATGAAAGAAGAAAAAGGAATAGTAGAAGAGAATCTAAATATTTGCAATAATTACTTTTTGATGAAGATTAAAACCGAATCAATTGCAAAGAGTTCAGAACCGGGAAATTTTGTTATGGTAGGTATAAGTAGTTCATATGATCCTTTGTTAAAAAGACCTTTTGGAATATTTAACTCAATTGACAATTATATTTTTTTGTATTATGAAGTTGTTGGAAAAGGTTCAAAATTATTATCTGAAAAGAAAAAGGGTGATATTGTTGATCTTATTGGACCTCTGGGTAATAGTTTTCCAGAAATTATTGATAAAAAAATACTAATGATTGCCGGTGGGAGAGGAATTGCTCCAATTTATTACGGAATTGAAAAATATTTAGAAAATAATGAAGTTAGATTGATATACGGTGCCAGATCAAAGAATGATTTGAATTTGATTTCCAACTTACAAAAACTGAATTTGAAGGATTTGTATCTTTATACTGATGACGGAAGTTCCGGAAGCAAAGGATTTGTAACAACAGACCTTAAAGATATTATTTCAAATAACAATATTGATATTACTATTTCCTGTGGACCTGAAAAAATGTTCGAAACTCTAAACAGTATTTTAAAAAATGAAAAAACAAAAGACTATGTTTCCATGGAAGCAATAATGGGCTGTGGCATAGGTATTTGTCATAGTTGTGTTATAGAAACCATAAATAATGGATATAAAAAAGTTTGCTCAGATGGACCAATCTTTGATATGGGTGAGATAAAATGGTAGATTTATCTGTAAATCTTGGTTTTGCAAAGATTAAAAATCCAATAATTCCTGCTTCAGGAACTTTTGGATATGGAGAAGAATTTGAAGAATTCTTTAATCTTGATTTGTTGGGGGCTTTCATTTTAAAAGGCATATATAGAAAACCCAGACCGGGAAATAAACCTCCAAGAATACATGAAACTGCAAGTGGACTTCTAAACTCAATCGGACTTGCAGGACCTGGGGCAGATGAACTTAAAAAGATCATTAAAAGAGTTTATAAAATGACCAAAACTCCAATAATTGTAAATGTCTGTGGAGAAGATGATGATGAGTATTTAGAAGTTGCACAGATATTTGACGAAATGGAAGAAGTTGCAATGCTCGAACTTAATATCTCCTGTCCTAATGTTAAAGCTGGAGGGAAATGTCCAGCTATGAGTGATGAACATACATATAAAGTTGTTAAAAAAGTTAAACACAATACTGATAAACCTTTGATTGTCAAACTTTCTCCAAATGTTAACGATGTTGCGGGAATTGCAGTTTCAGCAGAAGAAGCAGGAGCTGATGCTATCGCTGTGGTTAATACATTTCTGGGTTTAGCTGTTGACTTAGAGAAAAGAAAACCAGTTTTTAATAATATTTTTGCCGGATTATCAGGGCCTGCTATTAAACCTCTTGCTTTAAGAATTGTAAGGGATGTTGTTCAGAGAGTTCAAATTCCAGTTATTGGAATAGGAGGAATATGTTCAGGAAAGGATGTCTTAGAATATATGTTAGTTGGAGCAAGCGCTGTTCAGACAGGTACAATTAATATGGTTGAACCAGGGGCTTCCATAAGAATTTTAGAAGAAATGAAATATTGGATGGATAAATTAAATATAAAAAATTTAGATGAAATCAAGGGGAAATTAGAAATATGAAAAAAAAAATAATTATTGCATTGGATTTTGATAGTTTCAATGAAGCCAGGAATATGGTAAATGTTCTTGAAGATGCAGTTTTCTTTAAAGTAGGTCTTCAGTCATTCTTGTCATTTGGCGATCAGATCATTGATTATTTAAAAATAAATAATAAAGAGCTTTTTCTTGATCTGAAATTTAAAGATATTCCAAATACAGTAAAAGGTGCTGTAAATTCTGTATTAAAATACAAACCAAAATTTTTAACGATTCATACAACCGGTGGTTCTGAAATGATAAAACGTGCTGTTGAAACGGCAAAAGAAAGCCCGGACCTTACAATTCTGGGAGTAACTCTCCTGACATCTCTGGAAGATGATGACCTGAAAAGACAAGGTATATCTTTTAGTATAAATGATACTGTACTAAAATTATGTGAAATGGGATTGGAAAGTGGATTAAAATCATTTGTATGCTCTCCCAAAGAGATCTCAACATTGAAAGGAAAATTCGGAAAGGATATTTCATTGATAACACCTGGCATAAGACCAGATTGGGCTGCCAAAGGTGATCAAAAAAGAGTTTTTACTCCAAAAATGGCTGTAGATGCAGGAAGTGACTATATGGTGATTGGAAGACCAATAACCCAAAATGAAAATCCAAATAAAGCTTTTAATTTAATCTTAGATGAAATTAGATGCTGATTATAATAATTCATTAAACCTTTTTCATATATTAAGTACTTTGATTCTCAAAGAATATTTGTATTATAAATTATTTACAACCTTTCATTTTTTTGATTTTTGTTTAAAAAGATTTATGTTATAATTAATCAATGGAAATGGAAATTAAAACTTTAAGAGAAGAAATAAATAGAGAGATGCTTAATGGTATAAATAAAAGCAGCACAACTCTTGACAAAGCATTAGAATATGCTATAAAAGTAGAAGGGAAAAGACTGAGACCTCTTCTTTTTCTCTCTTTTATCGATGCATTTAAAAAAAAAGGATTTGATTATACACAATATTATAATATTGCGTGTGCAATTGAATATATCCATACTTATTCTCTAATCCATGATGACCTGCCATCTATGGATAATGATGATTTCAGAAGGGGACAACCAACTGTCCATAAGAAATTTGATCCTGCAATAGCATTACTTACCGGAGATACTCTATTAACCTTTGCTTTTGAGAGAATAGCTGAGACAAATATTCCAGGTAAGACAATTGTAGAAATAATAAAGATTATAACAAAAAGTATAGGAAGTTTAGGAATGGCAGGAGGACAGGCACTTGATCTGGAGTTTTCAGGCAATAAGGATGAGATCTTTAATATTCATAGAATGAAAACTGCTGAATTGATAACTGGAACAATATTATCTGCTGCAGAAATTATCGGTATGACAAAACAGGAAAAAGATAAGGTAAGAGAAGCGGGTATACTGATTGGAATTGCATTTCAGATGGCTGATGATCTACTTGATATAGAAGGTGATGAAAAACTTGTTGGGAAAAAACTTAATAAAGATATAGATAATAAAAGCCCCAATTCAGTATACTTTCATGGTAAAGATTATATCAAAAAAGAAATAGATAAAAGTTATAAAAAAACTGTTGAGATATTTACTGATCTAAAAATTTATTCACCTGTTTTTTTATATTTAATAAAAAAAATGGTTTATAGGCTAAAATAATATGAATGATAAAGACAATACAAAAAAGAAAAAAATTCTTGATGAAGTAAATTTTCCTTCTGATATTAAAGATTTCTCAAATGACAAACTTGAAAAACTTGCTAAAGAGATAAGGGAAATAATAATAGAGGTTGTTGCAGAAAGTGGAGGACATCTTTCTTCCAATCTTGGAGTTGTTGATCTTACTCTTGCATTGCATAAAGTATTTAATTGTCCAAAAGACAAAATAATATGGGATGTAGGTCATCAGAGTTATACTCATAAGATAATAACAGGAAGAAAAGATAAAATATTCACAATTCGTAAAAAAAATGGTTTAATCGGATACCCTGATATATTTGAAAGTGAATATGATTCATTAAACACTGGCCATGCTTCAACATCAATTCCTTTTGCATCTGGAATGGCAGTTGCAAGGGATTTAAATAAAGATGATAAGCATATAATAGCAGTTATTGGAGATGGAGCTCTGACCGGAGGTGTTGCATTAGAGGCTTTGAATCATATAGGACAAATAAAACAAAGATTGATAATAATCTTAAATGATAATGAGATGTCTATCTCACCAAATGTAGGTGGAATATCCAAGCATCTCAGCTATTTAGTTGCGGGAAGACCTTATATAAGGTTAAAAGAAGTAGTTCAGGGAATGTTAAAGCATATTCCCGGTATTGGAAAATCTATGGCAGAACTTGCTAAAAAGACTGAAATATTGATAAGGTCAATGATAGTTCCAGGATCACTTTTTGACGAACTGGGTATAAAGTATATTGGTCCTATTAATGGACATAATTATAAAGAGCTGATAAAAGAGCTTGATGAAGCAAAGAAATATGATTATCCGGTTTTATTACATGTTGTCACTAAAAAAGGGTATGGATATAAACCTGCGCAGGATGATCCAAGTTCCTTTCACTCCTCAGCACCTTTTGAAATTACAAATGGTAAATTTAAAAAATCAAGTAGCCCGCCTTCCTATTCTAAAGTATTTGGACAAACTGTATTAAAAATGGTAAAACAAGACGAAAAAATCATAGCAGTTACTGCTGCCATGCCTTCAGGAAGCGGATTGGATCTAGTTCAAAAGGAAATGCCGAAAAACTTTTTTGATGTAGGAATTGCTGAGCAGTATATGTTCAATTTTGCAGGAGGACTTTCACTTGAAGGATTAAAGCCGGTACTTGCTATATATTCTACATTTCTACAAAGAGCAATTGACCAGGTTGCACATGATATTGCTTTAATGAAAATCCCAATAGTTGTAGGAATAGATAGAGCAGGTCTTGTAGGAGGAGATGGCCCTACACATCAGGGAGTTTATGATATTGCATTTCTTAGACCGATTCCTAATATTGTTATCCTTGCCCCAAAAGATGAAAATGAATTACAGCATATGGTATATACAGCTGTAAATTCAAAAAAATCAGTTTTTATAAGGTATCCAAAAGAACCTGGACAGGGTGTTAAAATGGACTCTGATCTGAAGGAAATTCCAATAGGCAAAAGTGAAGTTATAAGAGAAGGAAAGGATGGAGTTCTTTTAGTTGTCGGTACATTAGTTTATAGAGCTATTGAAGCTGCTGAACAATTATATAAAAATGACAAACTTGATGTTGCAATTATAAACATTAGATCAATTCAGCCAATCGACAATGAGCTAATAGTTGAATATATTAAAAAAACCAAAAAAGTTATTACAATTGAAGATGGAATAAGGAGCGGTGGATTAAGTACTATTATCAGAGAACTCTTGATATCCGAGCAGATCAAGAGAACCCATATCTTATCACTTGGTGTCTCAGAAGAAATAATTGAAGTGGCAACAAGAGAGGAATTACTTGAAACATATAATCTTAATGCTGCTGGAATATATAATAGATCAAAAGAATTTCTAAAAAAAAGTAAGATACCTTTTTTAAAGATTTAAATAAAAATTTAAGAAAATAAAAATATTTTTCTTGCTTTTTTATTTATTTTTTTTTATAGTATAATATATTAAATAAAAGGAGTGAATTATGAATTTAAAAGTTGAAAATAATGGAGATAATGCAACAGTTTTTATTACTGGCAATATTGATATTCCAGGTGCAGAAGATTTGAAAAAAACTCTTGGCGAACTCACTGAGAATGCTCTAAATTCCGTAGTAATCGATTTTACAGATGTTACTTTTATTGGAAGTTCAGGTATAGGTAAGTTATTACTGTTTTATAAAAACTTTACTGCTAAGGGAGGATCTTTGTCCATAGTAAATTTATCTGATGAGATTATTGCTCTTTTTAAGGCAATTAAATTAGATAAATTATTTAACATTTAATTTTATCTAATTAATATATTTACAAAATATCAACTTAGAATTGTGAGGATAGTATGGAGATAATTTTAAAAAAAGAAGAGTTTTTTTTTAAAGGTGAAATTATACTTGATAATATTGAAGAGATTAAATTAAAGCTCTCCAACCTGATTAATAAAATAAAAACAAATGAGATAAAATTAAATCTTAATGATGTACTAGAACTTGATTCAGCCGGTATCCAGATGATTTTTTCATTTTGTAAGACACTCAAAATGAAAAATATAGGATATTCTGTTAGCAGTATCAATGAAGAGATTCAGCATATATTAAGAATAGCAGGATTAGGAAAATATCTAAATCTATAATTGGAATTGTTATGGGAAATTAGTATAAGATTGGGAGTAGAAAATGGGAAAAAATATTTTAGCTATTGATGATTCACCTACATTAAGGGCCTCAGTTAAATTTGTTTTATCTGATGCTGGATATAATGTTATACAAGGTGAAAATGGTTTGGAAGGATTAGAGAAACTAAAAGAAATGAGAAAAAATAATGAAAGAGTTAATTTAATTATTTCTGATGTTAATATGCCAAAAATGAATGGTTTGGAATTTTTAAAGCAGGTTAAAAATGGAGACTCTCCTGATAAATTTATTCCTGTTATTATCTTAACTACTGAAAGTGAAAACCAATTAAAACTGCAGGGAAAACAGTTTGGAGCTTCAGGATGGATGACAAAACCATTTAAACCAGAATTACTGTTGTCGGTAATAAAAAAATTTATTAGGTGAAAAATATGCAGGACACAAATATAGATAAGTTAAAAGATATATTTAAAGTAGAAGTTGACGAGCTTATTGATTCTGCAGAAGATGTTTTAATCTCAATTGAAAAGGACAAATCTAATGATGATCTTATGAACGAAATATTTAGAATATTTCATTCAATTAAAGGAAGTGCAGGTGTAGTTGGGTTTCAAGAAATGGCTCATTTTTCACATGGAGTTGAAAATGTACTTGATCGAGTCAGAAATAAAGAAGTTAGTATAACAAAGGGTTTAATATCACTCATTCTTGACTCTGTTGATATTATAAAAGATTTTGTTCAATTCTATTTCGAAGAAACTGCCTTTAATCAACAGAAAATTGAGAAAGTAAACAGCTCTTTAAGCAGGTTTATGGGTGTTAATGATCAAAAAAAAGAAAGCCCTGGCAAAGAAAAAATAAAAGTTCATAAAAAGAATATTAAGTTTTTCGGGATACATATTGAATTAAATATAGATACATTTTATAAAGGCCAGGATCCATTATTATTAATACAGGAGTTATCAGAATTAGGTGAATTTGAAACTATCAGGGCAAATATATCACAAATTCCTCAATTAGATGAAATTGATCCGTTTAGCAATTATATTTATTACGATATTATTTTAAAAACAGATAAACCAATAGAACACATTGAAGATGTCTTTATGTTTGTAATGGATGAAAACAAAATAGGTATTTCCGATATTTCTTCACGATTTGTTGATGGAATTGATACTGAATTAGCAGATAAAAGGATTGGTGAACTTCTTGTTGATGAGGGAATTATAGAAGAAGATGAGGTTGAAGAGATCGTTGCTAAACATAAAAAAATTGGCGAGGAAATTGTTGAACAAAAAAATGTTCCCCAAGAGGAAGTAGAAAGATTACTGGAGAAAAAGAAAAAAAGTCAAAAAGTGCAAATTGCATCATCAATAAGAGTAAGAACAGATAAACTTGATAAATTAATAAATCTTATTGGAGAGATGGTTATTGCTGTAGCGAAAGTAAATCTTACCGCTAAAGAGTCTGATGACAAAAAAATCATTCAGAGCACTGTGGAATTGAGCAATATTTCGCGAGATCTTCAGGAACAGATAATGATGGTAAGGATGGTGCCTTTAGAAAGTACCTTTAAGAGGTTTCACAGAGTAGTGCGGGATCTTTCTAATTCACAGGGAAAGAACATTGAATTGCATATTTCAGGCGAGGATACTGAATTAGATAAAACTATGATTGAACAGATAACTGATCCATTAAAACACATGATTAGAAACTCAGCGGACCATGGGGTTGAAATGCCTGAGACAAGACTGGCAAATGGAAAATACGAAAAAGGGAATATATGGTTGAGAGCGTTTCCAGAAGAAGGTAATGTCGTAATTGAGATTGAAGATGATGGGAAGGGGATTGATTCAGATATTATTTATAATAAAGCTTATGAAAATAAATTAATAAAGAAAGGTAGAAAATCCTATACTGATGAAGAAATTTTCTCATTTCTCTTCTTACCCGGGTTTTCTACTGCAGAAAAAGTTACTGAAATCTCAGGAAGAGGTGTTGGGATGGATGTAGTAAAAAAAAACATTGAATCTTTGAAGGGAAGAATTGAGATAAGCTCAATAAAAGGAAAGGGAAGTAAGTTTAAAATTAAGATACCATTAACTATTGCTATTATTGATGGGATGCAAATCAGGATTGGTAGCAAAACATATATTCTTCCTTTAGATCAGATTGTAGAGACTTTTAAATTTTCTACTCTGGAATTAAAATCTGTAAAAGGAGAATCAGACCTTGTGAATTTAAGAGGAGAGGTCTTTCCGCTTATTAAACTTCACCCTTACTTTAAAGAAAGTTTAGAAATCGAAGATCGTGAGAAGGGTATTGTAATTCTTGTTGAAAGTACGTTTAAAAAATTCTGTATATATGTTGATGAAATTTTAGGAATAAACCAGGCTGTAATAAAGAATCTCCAAAAAAATTATCAACCGATACCAGGAATAACAGGAGCATCTTTAAATGGTGATGGGTCTATATCATTGATTATAGATATCCCAGGGATAGAGAAAATAATGGAAATATAAATGTATATAGATAACTATATTATTTTTTACTATATTTAAGAAGGAGGAAATATCTCGATGTCTAATTTAGAAACTAATTCAAAAAAATACATGACGTTTAGTATTGAAGAGATTTATGGAATAGAATTAAAAAAAATTAAAGAAATTATCAGGTATCAGGAATTGACAATTGTTCCAGAAACTCCGGATTTCATTTTGGGTGTTTTGAGCCTGAGAGGAACTGCAGTTCCAATAATATGTTTAAGGACACTTTTGAAGTTAGATCAGAAAGAAATCAATGAATATTCTGTTATTATTGTAATGGAAGTTTCAGGAAGGTTAATTGGACTTCTTGTTGATAGTGTGTCAGATATGATCAGTATAGACGATTCTGAAATAAAAGAACCGATGCAATTTTCGACTAAGAAAAGTAGAAAATTTGTTAGTGGGATGGTTGAAAAGGACAAAAAATTTATTATGCTTTTTGCTGTTGACAAACTGTTTTCCAGTGATGAAATAGATTTATTAGATGGGATTTAATAGGAGGATAGCATGGGGGAATTTGAAAATTTAATACCAGAATTTATTGAAGAATCTTTAGAGCATTTAAAGAATATTGAAGAGGACATTATTCAGATAGAAAAAGGAGAAGCTGATAAAGAATTGATAAACAGTGTTTTTCGAGCAGTGCATTCAGTTAAAGGCGGATCTTCGTTTCTTGGTTTAAAGAATATTGAGAAACTATCCCATAAAATGGAAGATATTTTTAATCTAGTACGAAATGATAATTTAGAGTTTACGACATCAATTTCCACTAAAGTATTGACGTCAATAGATAAACTGAAAGAAATGCTTGAAGATTCAGGAGAGAGTGATAATTTTGATATAAGCATCAATATAAAAGAAATGGAGAGTTTAATTAGTGGTAATCAAGACACTTCAGATTCTCAAGAAATTAGTGTACAAGGCTTTGGAATTCCTGTCCAGATGAGTAAATATAAATTTGATGGTTATAAAAAAATGGGACAAAAAATTTACCTCCTGAGGATGGAATTCAGTGAAGGGGAAAAATATAAAAATATATTAGACTTCTTAAAAGAGGTAAACAAAACCGGAGAGATTATTGAAAGCTCTGTAGATATTGAATTTGTAATGTCCGGAAAGAGCTTTTCCGGTGATGGAATACCTTTAAGAGTCATATATGCTTCAGTACTTGAGAAAGATCTCGTTGCATTTACATTTGAAATAGACAATGACGATCTGGTAGAACTAAAAATAGAAAACATAGTTCCAGAAAAAGTGGAAGTAAAAAAAGAAAAAATAGATGAAAAAAAATCTGAAAGTTCAGCTAAAGAAATATCTAGGCAAAAAATTATCATTGATGATGATGAGGAAGAAGATGATATTGAAGCAATTGGAGAAGAAAACGAATTCATGACCTTCTTAATTGGAGAAGAGGAATACGGAATAGGAATAAAACTGATTCAAGAAATTGTAACAATGCAGTCGATAACCGGGGTGCCGGATAGTAAAGAATATACAAAGGGGATAATGAATTTAAGAGGAGATATCCTTCCCGTTTATGATTTTAGATTAAAACTTAATTTTGAATCGAGAGAATATGACAGAGAAACAATAATATTAGTAATTAGTCTAGGAGAAAAACGATTTGGGTTAATTGTTGATAGGATTTCAGAAGTGATTCAGTTAACTAGTAGCCAGATCAAAGATGCTCCTAATATGAAAAATATTCCATCGAATTTTGTGCTTGGTATAGGACAAAAGGATGATAAATTCATCATATTATTAAAATTAAAAGATATGATAATTGGAAGTGATGCTGCTTAAACCAACATTATAAAAGGAGCTATTTGAATTTAGAAATGTTTCTAAGCAATGATGATTTTAATACGATAAGAAAAATAGTATTAGATACTACTGGAATTTCTCTATCAAAAAGCAAAAAAGCTCTCATTGTCACAAGATTATCAAAGCGATTTCTGGAAAAAAATATTTCAGATTTTGGAAAATATATCAACATATTAAAAGATGAACCATCTGAAACTATGATATTAATTAATTGTATAACAACGAATCTTACATATTTTTACAGAGAATCTGACCAATTTTCAATTTTAAAATCTTTGATTCTACCTGAATTTATAAAAAACTCCGGGGAAAAAAAAACAATCAGGGTTTGGAGTGCAGCTTGTTCCACAGGAGCGGAAGTATATACAATCCTTTTTGAAATTATTGACTTCTTTAATGGTATTATTCCAGATAATATTGATGTGAAGATTCTTGGTTCAGACATTGATACTGTAGTTTTATCAAAAGCCAAAATTGGAGCATATACGAGAGAAGAATTAAGCAAATTGAATGATAATAAGATAAATTATTTTTTTAATAAAAAGAATGACGACCTTTATATAATAAAAGATGAATTTAAAAAGTATGTTGGATTTAGAAAAATAAATCTAGCTAATGATAAGTTTTCTTTCAAAGGAGCAGTTGATATGATTTTTTGTCGTAATGTAGCAATCTATTTTGATGAATCTACCAAAGATAAACTTTATAGTAAATTTTATAATGTTTTAAATGAAGAGGGATATATCTTTTCTGGACAGTCTGAGAATCTATTTAAATGGAGTAGCAAATATAAATTTATTACAAAATCAATTTACAAGAAGGTATCATGAAAGATTTGTACATGGAAAATTTTAGGAAAAATGTAAAGATTATTGATGCAGGTGAATTTTATGCTACGAACAAAGATGAGGGTATTGCAGCTGTTTTAGGTTCATGTATATCTGTTTGCATTTATGATGAAGATACAGGTGTTGGAGGAATGAATCATTTTTTAATCCCTGGTGATTTCATTGATGAGGAAATTTTTTTAAGCCCAACAGCAAGATTTGGTATGTATGCAATGGAATTACTACTAGGTGAATTAATAAAATTAGATATAGATAGAGGAAAATTAAAAGCTAAAATATTTGGAGGTGCGAATCTGGGAGACAGTAGTTTGAAAATAGGAGAAAATAACATAAAATTCATTAAAACTTTTCTTAAAATGGAGGGTATTCCTACACAATCTACAGATCTGGGCGGCAAAGTTGCAAGAAAAATATTTTTCTTTCCTAAAACAGGAAGAGTTCTTGTTAAAAAAATTAAAACCAAAGAAGAAAAGATTATTGAAATTGAAGATAAATATTTGAAAAAAGTGGAGATACAACTTTAATGAAAAAAATACTTATTGTAGATGATTCGGTTGTTATCAGGACTTTTTTAAAGGAATTATTTGAGAGTGACCCTGAGTTTGAGGTAATTGGATCTGCTGCTGACCCCTATAAAGCAAGAGTAATCATGAAGGAAAACTGGCCTGATATAATCACACTTGATGTAGAAATGCCAAGAATGAATGGTATTGAGTTCTTAAAAAAAATAATGAGATCAAGACCAACTCCAGTAATTATGCTCAGTACATTAACAAAAAAGGGTGCTGGAATCACGCTTGAAGCACTTGAGATAGGTGCAGTTGATTACGTATCAAAACCTTCTGCAGCTACCTGGGCAGATCTAAATAAGACAAAATCAGAGATACTTCAAAAAGTAAAAAACGCGTCAATATCCAATTTGAAAAAAAGGTCACTTTTTAGTGGGATCAGACCCATAATTAAGTCAAAAATAAGTGGAATAAATTTATCAAAAAAAATAGTTTTGATTGGATCATCTACAGGTGGTGTACAAACTCTTACAAATATATTTTCAAGATTACCAAAGAATGTCCCGGGAATTGTTGTTGTTCAACATATGCCGAAATTCTTTTTGGAATCACTCGCTATACAATTAAATAAAAAAATAGAGCTTGATGTGAAAATAGCGGAAAATGATACTCCTGTTACTGCAGGGACAATTTTGATAGCTCCAGGAGATGTTCACACAGCTATAATAAAAAAATCTGATCTTTTCTATATAAAATTCATTGAAGATGATCCTGTAGGTTATCATAGACCTGCTGTTAATATATTATTCGAATCCGCTGCAAAAATTGGTGATCCAAATATTCTTGGTGTAATTCTGACAGGAATGGGAGAAGATGGAGCAAGAGGAATGGCTATGATGAGAAAATCTACATGCAGAACTCTTGGACAGGATAAGAGTTCATCTATTGTATATGGGATGCCTAAAAGAGCTTTTGAAATGGGAGGAGTTGAGATGCAGTATTCTACTACAGATATACCAAGAAAAATAGTTGAATTTGGAGAAGGTAATTTATAATGCAGTTAAAAGGAAGAATACTTGTTATTGATGATAATTTAGATTTGCTTGAATATCTAAATGATTTTTTTATAATATATAATTATGAAGTGATACTTGCAGAGACTGGAGCAAGTGGAATTGAAAAATTTGAAGAATATAATCCTGATATTGTGATTACTGATATGAGATTACCAGATATTAGTGGAGATCAGGTAATTATAGAGATAAAAAAAAAAAACAAAGATGTTCCGATAATTGTTATAACCGGGTACTCTGATCAGGATTTAATATTAAATGCAATGAAAAATGGAGCTGTTGATCTTTTAAAAAAACCTTTTAAACCAAAAGACCTTAAATATTTAATTAATAAGATCGAATCACTTTTTCAAAAAATAAGATTGAAAGTTACTATGGATATATTTAAATGGGGGAAAAAATCCTTACAAATAGGTAATGACATTAGTGCAATTCCCTATGTTATTGAGAATGTATTTTCGAATATTTCTCATTTACTTGAAAATGATTATTTTGTACGAGTTGGTTTACAGGAAATCTTACTCAATTCAATTGAACATGGAAATCTAAATATCTCTTATGAAGAAAAGCAACAAGCTTTAGATGAAGGGAATTATTCTGATTTTTTAAAAGAACGAATGAATAATGACTTATACAAAGACAAAAAAATCAATGTCTGTGTGTTTTCTAATAATGAATACTTAAAAATTCAAATAAAAGATGAAGGGAATGGCTTTAATATTAGCAGTATACCTGATCCAAATGATTCAGACAACCTTCTCGGAGAAAGTGGTAGAGGGGTTATGTTAGCAATGAATTCCTTCAATGAAGTGAATTATAATGAAAAGGGAAATGAAGTTATATTAATTAAATATTCAGAAAAAATTAATGAAGCAAAAATTGAAAGATTTGAAATGGACAATTTTGATATTTATCAAAAATATCTGGAATTTGAAAAAATTAAAACTGAATATGATTTTGAGTTAGATCTTGCAGCAGAATTTCAGAATACATTTCTTCCTAAAAAACAATCTTTAAATGAATTTTCAGGAATAAAAAGTGACTATATATTTATTCCTCTAATTAAAGTTTCAGGTGATTTTATTGATATTAGTAAATTAGATGATGGAATGTATGGGTATTTTATCTCAGATATTTCCGGCCATGGTGTTGCAGCTGCACTAATATCATCTATGTTAAAGGTCTTTTTTTCATTATATGCAAAAGATGTATTATCACCACAACTTTTATTTAATATGTTAAATAATGAGTTTTATCAATATCTGAATTCCGGTGAATACTTTACTTCATTTTATGGAATTTATTTCGAAGAAGAAAAAAAATTTGTTTATACAAATGCTAACCACCCACCGCCACTTCTTCTAAAAGCAAATAGTGATGAGATTATTGAGTTAAATACAGAAGGTTTTTTTATTGGTATTTTTGAAAATTCTGAATTTGAAGAACAAGAAGTTATCCTTGATATAGGGGATAGGGTATTGTTTTATACAGATGGAATTATTGAGGCTAAAGATATTAATAAAAATGAGTTTGGATTTGATAGAGTAATTGAGATTTGTAAAAAAAATAAAAATAATGATATATCTACTATGATCAGTGAAATTAAAGAGAAAGTTTTTGGCTTTGCTCAAAAAATTGAAGATGATATTTCGATTGCGATTTTTGAAGTAGAATAAGGAAAATTAATGGATGACTTAAGAATTAACTCAGTAGAGAGAAAAAAACAAGTTTTTATAAGTGTAAATGGAAAGAGGATCGCTGCATATGAAGGTGAAACTTTAATTTCTGTTTTAATAGCTTCTGGTATTAAAAAAATGAGGAAAAGTTCAGTATTAAATGAACCAAGAGGCGGACTTTGTGGAATGGGAGTTTGCTATGACTGTCTTATAACTCTTGATGGAGTCCCAAATGTAAGAGCCTGTATGTCATATATCAAAAGTGGAATGGAGATTAATACAAATGAATAGAAAACAGTATGACATAGTAATAATTGGAGGCGGATTATCTGGTGTTGTAGCTGCGAATGAGCTTTCGGATAAAGGACTCTCAATATGCATGATTGATGAAAACAACTATATGGGTGGGCAGCTCCTTAGACAGATCCCTGATACACTAGGAAAAAAAAATGGGTATAAACCTGATAGTTTTAAAAAAAAAGGTATTAATTTTGTTAATAAATTAAAAGATAAGAATATTGATCAATATATTAATTCTTTTTTAATTGGAATTTATCCTGGTAATGAGTTATTAATTGAGAAAGATAATAAAGAGGCAATTTCTATAAAGTATGAAGTGTTGTTGTTCGCCACAGGGGCAAGAGAAAAATATTTACCTTTCAAAGGTTGGACCCTACCTGGAGTTTATTCAAATGGGATGTTACAGGTCATGATGAAGAGTTCAGGTATAATTCCTTCAAAAAAAATATTATTGGGAGGAACAGGACTCTTTTTGTTTGCTGTAGGATATGAAATATTAAAAAATAAAGGAAAAGTTCTTGGAATTATGGAACAATCAGGAATGATTAATAAGGTAAAGATGCTTCCATTATTTTTTGATCAGTTCACAAAATTTGCTGAAGGTGGAAAATTCCTGGCAAAAATTTACATGTCTGGAACACCGGTTAAATACAGAACAAAAATCATTGAAGCAAGAGGAAAAGACAATTTAGAGGAAGTTGTAGTAGGAAAAGTTGATAGCATCGGTAATATTATTTCTGGAAGTGAAAAGATATATAAAACAAATACTCTTGGTGTTGGATATGGCTTTACGCCTAATATTGAGGGACCAGGATTAGCCGGGTGTCAATTGATAAATATGCCTGAATTGGGTGGATGGATAGTAAAAGTAGATGAATTTCAAAAAACTAGTATTGATAATATATATGCAGCGGGAGAGATAACCGGTGTAGGTGGGGGACCCAAATCTATATGTGAAGGTAAACTTGCTTCCATTTCAATTTTGAAAAAATTTGGAAAGATCAGCACTGATGTGTTTGATATGAGATATAAAAACTTGATAAAAGAGAGGAAAAAACACTTTAAATTTGCGAAATTATTTAATTCGCTTTATCCTATCTCTAAAAATGATATATTAAATATTCCTGATAGTACCGTAATATGCAGATGTGAAGATGTTACAATGGGAACAATAAAAAACACTATCTCTTCAGGTTTTTCTTCTTTTAATTCAATAAAACTTGGTACAAGAGCAACAATGGGTAATTGCCAGGGGCGAAGTTGCAGTCAGACGATTAACGATCTTATCCAGGCTCTGTCAAATAATGGTATATCAAAACCATTATCTTTTAGACCTCCATTAAAACCTGTCTCATTAGATGTGTTCTCAGGAAAAAAAATTGTATAATTATTTATTAATTTCAGACCAGATTGATAATAAGATACCATTGCAGGAAAATGAAATACAAATTTGTATTGCTGAAATTCAGAAATTTTTGATTGACCTGAAAACTGATAATATTGAGGCATTATATAGAAGAGGAAATAAGGTCACACCCGAAGAAACATTCGATTTTTTTAGATCCCAGAACAGGATAAATAATAGAAAATTAATAATCCAGTATCTTATTTCTTTTTTGGAAAAAATACCATTAGATGAAGACATTAAGAAAGAGGAGATAAATCCCTTTAAACAATTTAAACTTTTTAGCATCAGAGCAATGAAGTTACTGAGAGAAAAGGATGTGCGCAATTCAATTTTAAAAGAACTTGAAACTTCAGGTATTATAAATGATAATAACCGGTGGTATTATAAAGGAAGAATAGAGCTCTCATATAAAGAGGCATACAAATTTATTAAAACTGTAAAGAAGCCGGATTATCCAGATTATAGAAAACTTTTTTTATCTATTATGTCAATATCTAAATTCTGGTTTTCACAAAGAAATGAGAATATTAATCGGATTAGAAAAAGTGATATTTACTCATATAAATTAGCCGCCATTCTGGTAGATAGATTAGATTCAACAACAGATATTCATACAATTAATTAAATGTTAATTATTTATGGAATTATTTTTATTGGATTGATCATTATAAGTGCTTTTTTTTCTTCTTCTGAAACTTCAATTTTATCTATAAATAGGATACGTTTAGAGCATAAAGCAAAAAAGAAGAAAAAAAAAGCTGTGATAATCAGCAACATATTAAAAGAGCCTGATTCATTTTTTTCTATGATTCTTTTTGGAAACAATCTTGTAAATATAGCTGCAGCTTCAATAGCAACTCTTCTTACAGCAAATATTTTAAAACTAGGTGATGAACTAACTTTGATAATTTCAACTGTATTTACGACAATCATAATATTGTTTTTTGCAGAGATAATTCCA
The DNA here is from genome assembly GCA_965371805.1 of uncultured bacterium. Lineage (GTDB taxonomy): Bacteria > Acidobacteriota > Aminicenantia > UBA2199 > UBA2199 > JAOZTV01. The sequence goes on from CBDUZW010000044.1 coordinate 37,075, forward strand.
AAAACTTATGCATTCAGATACAGTGAAAAATTAGCATACTCATACGCATATCCAATTCGAATATTATCATTCCTGTTTTCACCTTTTGTTTTCCTAATTATAAAAATATCAAATCTATTTATTCCTGTAAAAAAACCGGATGATTATATTAAAACATTAACAGTTGAGGAAATAAAATATTTTTTAAAAACCGAGATTGAATTATTCAAGCATAATCCCGATGTATTAAAAATGGTAAATGAAATAATTGATTTAAGTACCAGGGATATAAAAGGTATTATGACTCCAAGAACAGATATAATTGCAATAGAAGAGTTTTCAGATCCAGCAGAATTAAAGGATATCCTTTTACAAAAAAAAATATCAAAAATTCCTGTTTATAGGAAAAATCTTGATAATATTATTGGTGTTCTTACGATTAAGTCCATTCTTCATGAACTAGTCGATAAGGATTTAAAAAAGTTAAATATTGTTGATATGATGATAAAACCTGTTTTCGCATCAGAATATTCATCAATAAATTATGTACTTGATGAGTTTAGAAGAACAAAAAAAGACATTGCAATAATTCTTGATGAATATGGTGTAACAATTGGACTATTAACTATCAAAGATATATTTAAAGAAATATTAGGTGAAATAGAACTTAAAAAAAACATACTAAAGATTTCAGATACAGTTTATTTTATAGAAGGTTCTTGTCCAGTTGAGGAATTAAAAAGTTCATTCGACCTTGACCTGAAAGAGAGTAAGGATTATACTACTATATCAGGATTATTTATTTATCATTTTGGGAAATTTCCACAGAAAAATGATCAAATAGAAATAAATAATTGTATTCTTAGAGTAGAGATAATGGGTGAGAATAGAATAGTAAAATTAAAACTGGTGATAAATGAAGAAAGCAAAAAAAGATAATGCAAATAAGAATGTAACAGTAAACAGAAAAGCTTATCATGATTATGAGATAATTTCCAAACATGAAGCAGGTATTGTTTTATTAGGAACAGAAGTAAAAGCTATCAGAGAAGGAAAGGTTAATCTAAAGGATTCTTATATTGATGTAAAGAGTGGTGAAGCAATATTGATTGGGACTCATATAGGTCAGTATTCTAATGCAAATTTAAATAATCATGAACCGGAAAGATCTCGTAAATTATTATTAAACAGAAGAGAATTAAATAAATTTTTACAAAAAGTTATAATTAAAGGTGTAAGCATAATTCCATTAAGGATGTATTTTAATGAAAAAGGTAGATTAAAAGTTGAGATAGCATTAGTTAAAGGAAAAAGATCTTATGATAAAAAGAATGCTATTAAAGAAAAAGATATAAAAAGAGAAGTTGAAAGAGAGTTAAAAAATTATAAGTAAATTTTGATTTACTAGTTGACAAAAAGGATTTTTAGTATTATATATTCTTATGGAAAATTATATAAAAGTTACCCTTTACGGATTATTAGCAGATCCAATTTCAAACACACCAGTAATGATATTAAAACCAGAAAAAGAAGAGAAATTATTCCCGATATGGATTGGTTCAATTGAAGCAAATGCAATAAGTATGGAGCTGGAAAAAATTAAATGCCCGAGGCCGATGACACATGACCTTATCAGTGAAATTTTATATACTTTTGATGGAAGTGTTGAAAAAGTTGTAATCTCAGATATGGAAGATACGACATTCTTTGCAAAATTATTTATAAAAAAAGATAATGAAATAAAGGTCATAGACTGCCGTCCCTCAGATGCAATAACTTTAGCATTAAAGTATAACTCAGGTATTTTTATAGACAAAAAGGTTTATCAATCATATACAGTTTCAGACCAGAAAACCAGTTTTTTAAATGATGAATCAAGATATAATAATTGGTTTCTTGATAGTGCTATTTAAAAACTTTTATTAAAATACTCTCAAAGATTTTTTTTTATTTATTATTTAGTTGTTAATTTCTCAGAATAAGAAAAATATTATAATGAAATATTATTGATGTTGTTTTGAAATAATATTGAATATAAGAATGTAGATTAGAGCTATTGGAATTAAAGGGATTATTAGCACTGTAGAAACTAAGAATATCAATTTTGCTTTGACTACATTTAACATAGTTTTAAATCTTGAAATTTTTTCTATTTTTGAATTAAGATTACATCTGAAAACTGATTTTTCCGAAAGTCTTTGAGCTAGTAGTAGAACGTTTAAAAAGCCATATCCTTTTATATTTGAAACAAAATATACAACAGTATCAAATTTTTCTGCTCTTAACTCTTTGTCAGGAAAGAATGGGGTGAAACTTCCTTTTTTTTTATAATCTATAATTCTATTTATCCCCTTATATTTTTTACAATTCTGTATGTTATGAGAGTGTGTGAGAAGATAAAAATCAGAATCAGGGAATCTTTTGTAAATTTCAGGTAGATTCTTATCCAGCTGCTGTAGGTTGACAGATCTTATTAATAAAATTTTCTTTTTCATTTGAAGATTATAAATGCCAATTTTGTTGATATTCTAAGTCTATTTAAAATTGTTGCTTTAATTTTTCTCCTTTTAATTTTATTTATATTTGCAAAGGCAGATAATGTTGCCTTTATATATATGAGACTCCTTTGTTCAAATGAATGGTAAATAGAATTAAAAATAAGGATAATAGTTTTTAAAACCATCTGATGTAGTGGAAAATACTTCCATATGATCCAATATAGATTTCTTGTATAGTAGAAAGGTCCTCTCGTTGAAGTCCTGTTTGTTGGTGCAAATTTATGATATGAAATTATATCAGGAAATTCTACTATACTATATCCCTTTTGCAACACTCTTATAGCAAGATCCATTTCATTCCAGTATAAGAAAAACTCTTCCGGATATCCTCCGATCTCATTATAAAGATCTTTCCTGAATCCGGCACCTGCGCCATTAAAACCCATTAAATATTTTACTTTTTTATCTTTAATATCTGTTGCTGAAATAGATTTTGAAATATCTCGATAATTATAAAAATTTCTGACATCAAATGCCAAAATACCGATCTTCTCATCCTTTTCAAATTCTTCAACCATTCTCTGAATTGAGTTTATTTCAGGAAAGGAGTCATCGTCAAGAATAAGGATATACTTTCCTGAAGCCTTACTAAAAGCAGAATTATAGGCTTTAACTCCTTCATTCTTCTTTATTTCCAAAACAATAGTTTCTGGAAAATCATTTTTTATCATTTCTACAGTGCCATCAGAGGATGCATTATCTGCAACTATCACTTCTAATTCAACATTTTTTAACCGGGACTTATAAACTTCCGTAAGAGTCTCTTTGAGATCGATCTCCCTATTATAACTAAGAATTGCAACCGAAACTTTTATCATTTATTATTATCACATATTAAAAAAAAATATGCACTTTCTTTTTCCATATATTAAGTTAAATAATTATTTAAAAAAATCTGCCTACTATAAAAATAGAATAGAAGTTTTGTATAATGACGCTTCCATACATATCTTCTGCACTAACATTCGAAATACTGCTGTATTTCTCTCTCCGGTCCTCATTCGCTCAGACATGCTTCGCTCACTGCGGGGCACGTTACGAAGAAATGTATTCACGCTAAGTTTGTATATATTTTCACAGTCTTTGGGTGAGGACCAGTCATCATGATCGGCTGGCACCTTTTTCCAAAAAACCAATGATAAAGATGGAAAGTAATTTTCTATTTGCAATTAAAAAATATTCGTTTTATAATTTTATCTATCATTTTTTTCGGGGACGGGGCTTTACTTTTTTACTTCTTGTGTTTTATTTGATATTAAATAATCTCTGCTCTACTTATAAATATCCTCTCTGCTGTCAACATCAAGAATTTTTATCTGATCTCCATCAATATGAAATATTATTCTATATTTGCCCACTCTAAGTCGAAAAAGGTTTTTTAATTTTTTCCCTTGCATTTTAAAAAAAAAAAGGGGACAGGCAATAATTTTCATTAATTTAAAGTATTCTATTTTGTATTCAGATTCATTTCTTTATAAATATAATTGTTAAATAAATTAATGAAAAGTTGTTTAAAAATAATAATTATTCTATAATAAAGATATGAGTAACATAGTTGACAAATGGATTGAAATTGCTGAGTATGATTTTGCTACAGCTAATGCTATGTTAAAAACAGGTAGATATTTATATGTAGCTTTTATGTGTCAGCAAGCATTGGAGAAAATGCTGAAAGCAATTATTGTTTCAAAAACTGATAAATTTCCACCGAAAGTTCATAAGCTTGAATTTCTAGCAAATGAAGCAGGTGTTAATAAAGAACTTAATGAAAAACAAAAGGATCTATTAAATGAGTTGAGTTTTTTTTATCTAAATAACAGGTATCCTGATTTTAAAGTTGAATTGAATAAACTGATAACAAAAGAAAAATCTATGAAATTAATAGAACAAACAGAGGATTTATTAAAATGGATAAAACAAAAGATAAAATAGATAGATATATTAGTCTATTAAAAAATGATATTGATATTGAAATGATTATTATTTTCGGGTCTTATTTATCCAATACATACAAAAAATATGAATCTGATATTGATATACTAATAGTTTCTGATGATTTTAATAATATGACTAAATTAGATGCTTATAAACTTTTATCAAAACCTCTATGGGATATAAAAATAAATATTGATCCTATTTCAGTAACAAGAGACGAAATTGAAAACCATGAAAATGCTTCATTTTTGTCAGAAATTCTAAAAACAGGAAAAGTTATTTTTAAAAAAACGGCTTAAATATAAAGTCAGGAACTTTCAATTATTTACTCAAAATACTATTAAAAAAATTTTCGGGGACGGGGTTTTTGTTTTTGTAAAATTAATCATTAACTAAATCTTTAATGTTTTTTGAAATTGTATCTTTTTCTTTTAATTCTTTAATAGAGCTAAGTAGGGACTCTCTGTTTTCTTTCGATGACAATAAATAGTCTGTCTCATCCATTTCATCAAATACTCTGATTTCAAGTATTTTATTCTTATCATAAAATTTTTTAATTTTCTTTAGTTAAAGCGGGCCGCCCATTAGAAGTTAATTGTCAAGTAAATAGACCTGTCTTTCTGTTTTTT
>CBDUZW010000045.1:0-42094 GCA_965371805.1 uncultured bacterium
CATTTGGGTTTTTTGGGGGATCAGAGTCTAATATGTTTCTGAACTTCAACAGTGACTGGATTTACATAAAACTGATGAGTCGAACAGGGAGTTTCATCCCGGCATTGTACTACTAATATTATTTAACCACTTTTTTAGTCCCTTTGATATTATGCCTGAATCGCTTATACTTATTTCGAATCCATTTCCATAATCTGAAATTCAACTAAAAAACTCTGCAAAGAAATAAGGTTAAAAACAAATATAGAATCAGGATCACTTCTGTCGGGGGATAACATATAGATACATGGCAGCCTTGTCAGGATTTTATTAAAAACATTCAGGAACTCACTAATATAACAATAAGACCCAGTATGTCAACAAAAACAGTTACTATTACCGGAGATTTTGAAAAAAAAAGATGCGGAAGTGTTATAAAAATTATAAAAAATGGAATTACAGTCTATATTAAAAGTGGAAAAAGTGGTGAAAAAAATAAAAATAATACATTAACATTTAGAATAAAACCCCGGAGATAATTACCTCTAATATATTCATAAACGAGAGTGAAAGACTTTTTAAAGAAAAACATCCTTTTTTATTTAAATATTTCAATGTATAATCCTTTTATGAAAAGTTTTTATATTTTTGTTTTTACTATTTTAGTTTTCTGTATATCGGCTAACGGGCAAAACCGTGTTCCCATTGCTGATGCAGGTCATTCAAGATATGTTTCGGATAGTACAATTACACTAGACGGCTCTGACTCTTATGACCCTGATAATAATACAATCCTGAGTTTCAAATGGCAACAAATTAAAGGAATTTCTATAAATATCTCCAATGAGAACACGGCAAATCCGGTAATCAGCAAATTTAATCCAAACAGTGAATTAAAAATCTGTGAATTTAAATTAGTTGTAAATGATGGTGAGTTGGAAAGCAGTGATACCGTCCTTATCTATATAGTTCCAGCCTTTAATTCAGCCAATCCCCGCTTATCTCTTCAGAATCCTCCATTTAATCCTGACAAACCTACTATTATTGCTTTTGGTGGTGGAGACTGCTCCTGTGGAGTCCCACTATATGCAAAACAGCCTTCCCAATGGTATGACCAGGCAAATTACATTACAGGTTCATACTGTCCCCCATATTCTAACCTGGCCAACGAGCTAATTGTTTACTTATCTGAAAATGCCCCCGAATATTCCAAAGATATACAGACCATCGGATTCAGTACAGGCGGAAATCCTGCAATGATTATTGCCAATTATTTAAACAGTATATACAAGGATGCCAGATATGCAGTCAACAGGGTTTCACTGTTGGATGCACCCTGTATTGATTTTCCTTCCGAAGTAATTAATTTCCATAATACATCTATTGCTGGAGAGAAGTTTTGGGTCGACACATATAGAGTTAGCGCAGACTTTATTCCCGGTGCCGTAAATATATTCTTTCCTGATGGCGAACATTCCACTCCATATAGTTGGTTTAAGAATTCCGCCTCTCCTGAAAATTGGAAAGATAATGATATATATAATAGCGGTGTTACGGCCGGATATTATTTTTCAGTAATTGGACCCGGAAAAAACTTCCATCCGGTTACAAATATCACCAATTATTATTTCCAATGGACTTCAAGCCAACCTGATCTACTGGAAATGTACAATGAGGAAAGCTATACAGGAAAAACCCTTAAGCCGGCAACCCTTATAGGTCCTGACAATGAAACAGTCGTTGAAGCAGAAGGTACCCTTTTAACATGCGAAAAAACTACAAATTCAATCAGCTACCATCTTATATTCGGTTCAGAACCGGAAAAAATGGAAACAATTATTTCAAAAACAGACAAACCACCAGCAGAAGTAATAAAAGATTTCCCTTTTAACCCGACTTACTGGACCATAAAAACGTTTGACACTTTCGGTTCCTCTACATATTCAGACCCAAAATATTTTTATACTTCTCTCCCTTCAATCAAACCCGTAGTCAGTTTCATAAACCCTCCTAACGGTTCAACAATAAAAAAAACGATCGATGTAGAGATAAAAGCAGATAGTTCAGAAGGGATTAGAAAAGTCAAACTTTATATAAATAACAGTTTAGAACAAACCATTTATGCTTCTCCCTGGATATTTAAGTTGGATACGCTTCCACTGTCGAACAAGACTCATACGTTAAGTGCTGTTGCATATAGTAATGTCGGTGATAAAACAAAAACAAATTCTATTATTAATATTGATAATATGAAACTGATACTTAATGCAGAAAGAAAATCTATAGATACATGGTTAACTATTACTCAGATTGGAGAAATAAAAATAACAATCGATAATGCTGAAGATTTAGTACAGATAAAAAAATATATTTTATATAAAAAAATCAAATACACTTCATCTTTTTTACCGTTAAAAGAGTTTGTCCCTTCAGAAATAAAAAATGGCATTATTAAACATATTGATACTAATATTGATAAAAAAAGCAAATATATTTATATAGTAACAGCATTAAATACAAATGATATTGAAATGGCAACATCAAACCAAAGTGAACTATAAGAACAAATATATTTTTAATTAATTTTTGGTCATTGCTTTTATCTCAATATTCCTATTTTCATTACTTTTGAAAATTTAGTAACAGGCAATATATTCCTTTTCAATTATGTTTTTTTATATTTATAAGCATATTAATCAAGAATTCCGTAAAATGAATCTCTAACCGAGTTATTATAAAATTTTTAAAATGAAAAGCATTGTATTATTGGATTTTTTGTCATTTTTTTTATTTAAAAATACTAAGAATACTGCATATATTGTTCTTTATAATGTAAACGATTGTTTAATCCTTTTCTTTTTAGCTCCTCGGATGAAATTTATTATAGGTTTTTAAGAGATCAGAATAATTTAAGGATGTGTATTTTTCAGTTGTTACTAAATTTGAATGTCCTAATAATTCCTGAATAACTCTCAAATTCGCTCCTCTTTGAAGCAGATGAGATGCAAATGAATGTCTGAATAAGTGAGGAAATAGTTTTTCCAGGATCCTTTCTATTGATCTTTCACTAATTTTAGCACCCTTATAATTCAAAAAAACATACTCTGTCTTATTTCCAAATTTTTTAAATATCTCTTCCTGATAGACATTGATTAAATCAAGTGATTTTTTATTAAAGGGTACGATCCTCTCTTTTTTGCCTTTGCCAAGCACCCTTATTAACCTTTCTCTTTTATCTATATCCGACACTTTTATATTAGCAATTTCAGAGACTCTTAATCCGGCTGCATATAACAACTCGAACAAGGCTTTATTTCTAATATTTAAAAAACCATCAGAAGGAATATTATCTAAAAACTCACCCATCTCTTTTTCAGTTAATATTTCAGGCAGTTTTTTGTCTGTTTTAGGCGTCCGTATTCCATCAAAAGGATTTTTTTCAACCTTTCCCCTGGATAAAAGAAATGCATAAAAAGAGCGTATTGCATATATTTTTCTTGCAATAGTCGCTTTGTTTTTTGACCTTAAAAAAACATCAGAGATAAAATCTCTAATATTGTCCTTATTTACTTTAAGTTTATTCTCTTTAATATAATCAAAAAACTGTTTAGTATCCTGATCATATGCTCTAATTGTATTAGAAGAAAAAAAAAGAATATTCTTCAAATGCTCCAAATATTCATTTAAATATTTTCTATTATTATCCATTTTTTTAATTCATTAATCGCTCTTTCTGCTTTTTTTATTTTTTTGATCTTTTTAATCTCTTTCCTTTTTACTTTTTATATATCTTCCAGTTTAATATCAGCTAATAAAGAGCTCTATGAATTATTTGATGATTTATTAAACAATGGAGTTAAATTGCTCACAATTGGACAATATTTACAGCCGACATCAAACAATATTCAAGTAGTAAAATACGATACTCCTGAAGAATTTGCTGAATTAAAGGAGATTGGATTAAAAAAAGGCTTTAAAGCTATTGAGTCCGGTCCATTTGTCAGAAGTTCATATAAAGCAGAGAATATGTTCAAAGAGGCAATTTAATAAATGATCACAAAACAATTTATTGTACAAGGAAAGGTTCAAGGTGTTGCATATAGATATCATGCAAAACAATCAGCAGACAAACTTGGTATAAAAGGAATAGCAAAAAATCAGATTGACGGAACTGTTAAGGTAGTTGCTCAGGCTGATGAAGGTCCCCTGGCTCTCTTTGAAGCTTATTTATAAAAAGGTTCCTCTCATTCAGTAGTAGAGCAGATAGATATAACAAAAATAGATAATTTTCCATATCTTGGATTTCAAATCATTCAATAATTGAACCCGATTCTCCATTTAAAACAAAGGTAGCCCAGTAGATCGGATGATTATATTTTGTGTTTATCATTTTAATCTTAGCTTTTTGTAATGCTACTTCTTTGCTAGATCCATTTATAAGGTTTTCATAAAATAATATCATAAATTTAGAAGTTGCTTTATCATTTATATTCCACAAACTCATTAGAACAGTTTTTGCACCTGCATTAAGAAAAGCTCTATATAAACCAGTTACACCTTCCCCCTTGTCCAGCTTGCCTCTACCTGTTTTACAGGCAGACAATACTACCAGATCAGCATTTAATTTTAAGTTATAGATTTCACGAATTTGAACAAAACCATCTTCTCTTGTATCTTTGTTTAAGGTAAAGACAAGTGCTGACCGGGCAGGAACTATTTCATCAAAAAAGCCATGCATTGCAAAATGAATTATCCGGTATTCTGCTAAATTTATTTTTTTTAATATTTCCTCACTTGCATTCTCACGCATATATATTTTTCTGAGCTTTTCCGGAAAATATTCTGATATTTTTTTTATTTCTGTATTTGAAAAAGGCAATCTTTCAAATCCTAAACCTTTTCGGGTTGAAAAACCTCTATCCCCCCCCCCTGTATTATGCTCATTATTTAATAGTTTATTTTTTGAATAAACAGGATCTGCAAACCCGAGAAATTTCATTTCCCTTTTTGAAGGGTTTTTTCTTGATAATAAATTTATTAACGATGATATAGAAGGAGCATAAGAAACACAAAAACCCTCAATCAAATATCTTGCCCTACCAGAAGACTCTTCAATAACAAGAGATTCAAATGGCAAATAATGTAAATTCCTATCTGGAATAATAATAATTTTTTTAATATTTTTCAATTTATCTTTTACTTGACCAATTAAATTACTATATAATTTCATCCCGGCTTTAATACCTATAAACTTTTCAGTATCTTTATTTGAGAGTAATTCTATATAATTTGAAACTCTATCTAAAATTATCTCAGATTTCTTCAATCTACAAATCTTTAATTCATTCATTGTTATTAGCACTAAATAAATCTTTTTCTGGACAATAAAATATTCAATTATTGCAGTATTTTTAGTTAATAAATTTTTTCTAATTTCATCAAGACTATATGGTTTGTGTTGATATATAAGTTTTGTATATTCAGGATTTTCTCTTTTAATACGTAAAATCAAATTTTGGTATTTCTCTTCCATACTACTTAGTTTATTCACATATAGTTCTCGCTCTTTTTCTTCTAAATTAGGCTTAGATAATTTTGTCTGCAAAATAGATATTTTTTTAATAATACTATTTTCTTCATATTTTACATCATCTGATAAATTCGCCTTTAAATCAATTTTTGCTTCCTGCAAATTATCTAAGAAAGCTCTGGCTTTTGCCTTTTCAATATAATAAAGAATTTTTTTATCATAACCTTTTTGTGGATATTTAGTATGCAGTTTATAAAGAAGACTTATAATATCTTCATAAAAACTGATTTTAACGGCGAGAAAACTTGCTTTCTGTTCCTGCATTAATAGTTTTCCTCTGATAGATTCAATAATATTAATGGCATTTTCTAAATATTTTAATGATTTGTAATATTTTTTCCTGCGCATATTAATTGAAGCCAAACCACCATAAGCATTCAAAACTATATTTGAAGATCGTATTTTTTTTCCAATTTTTAGAGATCTATTAAAGTAAAGCATAGATTTATCAATATTATTTTCAGTTAGAAATGTTTTTCCAATATAATTTAGAACATCCCCTTCTGCTTTTCTATTTCCAATTTTCTTATGAATTTTTATTGCTCTGTTAAAATATTTCATTGCTTTAGTATTTTCACCGGACATATTATAAATAGTTCCTATAATTCCAAGACTAATCCCTTCATTTTTTTTATTTCCAATCTTTTTATGGATAGCAAGTGCCTGTTTATAATACATTAATGCTTTTTCGTAATTTTGTAATTTCTGATATACCCGACCAATATTTTGAAGTTTTATCCCTACTCCTAATTCATTATTTGTTATTCTGTTTATTGCAAGGCTCTTACTATAGTATTCCAGCGCCTTTTTATAATCACCCAACACATAATAAACAGAACCAATATTTCCAAGACTTATTCCCTCACTCTTTTTACTTTCTGTTTTTTTGTTTAAGGCAAGAGCTTTATAATGAAATCCTAAAGCTTTGTCATAACCACCTAAATTTAATTGTATATTCCCAATACTTGTAAGATATCTCTGCTCCCAAACCTGATTACCTGTTTTTCTACAAATATTAAGTCCTTTTTTACTATACTTCAATGCTAATTTATAATTTCTCAAATTTCTATAAATTATACCTATGTTTCCATATAAAACTCCTAATAATTTAATATCTTTAATTCTTTTCGCTTCTTTAATTAAAACATTCAAGTATTTTATCACTTGCCTGAACTCACTTTTATAATAAGAAATAGATGCCTTTATTGAATATACCTGCCAGAATTCAGGTTTAAGTTCCAATACCTTATCTAACATTAAGATTCCTTTTTTCCACATCCGTAATTTTTGATATAAATATCCAAGTCCAAAATATGCTCTGACATTATTAGGGTCATCTTTAATAATCTTATGAAAGTATATTTCAGCTTCATTTTGTCCTTTTTTTTTATCCTTTTGTCTTTTTAAAAATGCATTAACTAATAATATATATGAATCATCAAAACCATCATATCCTGAATTAAAAGAAGTCATTGTTTTAAAATGTTCAATTGCCTTATCATATTTTTTCATACTATAATAAACACGCCCAATGTTGCTATAAATACATGCTCTATCAGAATTTTTTTTTTTAAGTTCAAAAAAAAATTCAAGTGCTTTATCTAATTGTTTTCTGTCCTTATAGAATTTTATCAAACCCCTAGATGCCCTTAGAAAACCTGGATTATTAATTAATAATTTTTTATACCTTTTAATTGCAATATTATATTTTTTTTGACCGGAAAGAAGCAATATAGAGTTATACTCATCCATCGTATCTATCTTTTGTTTTTTTTTTGCAAAACTAATAGTGTTGGATATAAAACAAAAGACTATAACATATAAAATAATAAATTTTCTATTCATATTAATAGAATTATATAAAATATATGTTAAAAAGTCTCACATTTTTTTGATTATTTTAAAATTACTTAATTTTGATTTTATAATTTCATTATCTTTTGTATAAACTATGACTCTCCAAAAATATCTATCTCCTTTTTTCATTTTATTAAATAATTGAGATGGATATGTGTGATTTGTTTTTTCTATTTTTGAAGATGTCCAAATAGAAGTTAATTCTTCATTATAGAGTTTAACTATATATTCTTTAGAATCTTTTACGGAATGCCATTTAAAAATAAGTTTATGTTGATTAAAATCGCCTTTTGGAGAAATTAATTTAACAATAATTTTATTTTCTCCTCTAAGTTTATCCATATCATTATTAATATTTATTAATTCTTTTGGAGATTGAATAAACAGGATACTGCCTATTATTATTAATAATAGCGCAGCTATTGCTGATATATATTTAATATACCTACCTGAAAAATTTGAAAAAGAATATTTTTCTTTATTATATGAATTTATCACTTCATTACCTTTTTCAATTAATTCCTTAACTTCAGGTTTGCTGATTATAATATTTTCTTTATCCTTAGTTAGTTCTTTAGTTTCTTTATAAAATTGTCGAATGGCATTAAACCTTTGAGTACAATAACCACATTCAAACACATGATCAATTATCTTAAATTTATATTCAGAACTCTGCTTATCAATAACTGCCCTTAATAAAACATCATCTTTAATACAGTTTTCACCTATAATAGATGTTTGGCTTAATGATTTTTCATATATATTTTTTAATTTTTCTTCATTAAATTTCATATTAACCTCCCATACTTTTACAAATTATACTCAATCCCGGTTTCCTTGAGTTTTTCTTTTAAATCCTTTAATCCCCGGTATAATAAATTTCTTACCTTTCCATCACTCCAGTCAAGGAATTCTGCAATTTCATTAGAATGCATTCCCATAAGATGCATTTTTAACACCTTAGCTCTTGCTTCTACCAAAGAATCAATTGCTTCATTAATAATTTTCATTAACTCCTCTTCTGAAAATTGTTTACCATAGGACTGAATATTTCCTTTTAAATCCAGTTTTCCCTGCTCATCCTCTATTTGAGCAACAACAAACAACTTACGCTTTGTAACATTCTTCATCATTCTTGAAGTTGTAGTATAAGCGATCCTACGTATATAAGAGTATGGAGAGTATATCTTTTTCTCACTTTTAATAAATTCTTTCCAAATAATTATATTTATTTCCTGTTCTATATCATCCATATCAAATTGACTTATATCAGGAGAGGTTTCTCTAATAACTTTTTTTATAAGATTTGAGTACTTTTTTATAGTCTTTTCAACTTCTAAAATATTATCTATTGAGTTTCTCATATTTATCAAAAATTATAAATAATCATCTGTTTTAAGTCAATCTTTTATGTAATTAATTAAAAAATAAATTGAAGTGAGAAAAAACCAATTGTTTTTACCTCTTCTACATATGATGAAAAAAGATATAATTCAAAACTCAGCTAATTTTAGGCAGATGGAGATTATTCTTTTAATTTTTTTTAAAAGATAAAGGCAAAAGTTTCTTGAAAGACAATGTTGGAATTTAGGAGAGTTAATGTGCGAGTAATGATGGCTATTAAAAGATAGTAGCCTTTTATATAAAGGGTTTTAAAAGTTTTACCTTAAAAACTTTTGGGAATACTAAAACAATTTAAAGGAGAAAATAATGAAACAATTATTTTTATTAATTATAGTTACAATAGTAACTATGGGTATGCTATCTGCTGCCACTATTACAGTCACAAATCCTCATTCAGGTGATACCTGGAAAAAAGGATCTACTTACAACATAACATGGACAAAATATGGGAGATATGGCAGTATGGATGCAAATGTAAAGATCCGTTTGTATAATCCAGCCGGGACAAAAAAGATTTTGGAAATCTCAAATAGTACTGCAAATGATGGAAATTTTAGCTGGCCGGTACCAAATAGTGTAGCAAACGGGAGTTATGTTGTCAGAGTTAGGACTCTTGATAATGCAGTTTTAGATGACAGCAATGAGTTCAAAATCACAAGACCGTTATCATTTAAACCAACCCCAGGTATGTTTGCACCTGAAGTAAAATTATCATTTACAGCACCTTTAGGAGATTTGAAACCCGGTACAATATTAACATTAGTAGGAAAAAATTTCGGAGAGAAAAAAGGAAAAATACTTATGTATGGAGATTTCACCAATAATCCAATAGAGCTTGTTAATATACAATGGATAAATGAAAATAGAATTATCGCTAAAATCCCTAATTCTGCAAATGGTGAAAAAAATCAAATAGTAAAGATCATAGTGAAAACATCATATGGTATTAAAAGTAAACCCAGAGGAATGCGTTTTTATGGAAGAGAGGAGAAAGAGATAAAACAACAGGACGGAGTAACATGTGATTGTGGAGATGAAGCAAACTGGAATTTTTGTATTACAGAACATGCAATTGGTGGATGGCATAAAAACATGTGGGGAGCCCAAGGTGATGATGTTGGAGATGACAAATTTTTCATCAAACTTAAAAACGGATGGAAATTTAAAAGAATGGAAACAGTAAAATGGGGTGGGACTTCAAGTGATGAAACACTCTCAGGACCTAATCCTGCTATTCCTGTTGGAAACTCAGAATGGAATCCGGTAATTCACTGGAAAGTTACTCCGGGTGACAAAGTGTTTTATGAAATCAGGGTTTTTGTTGAAGGACCAATAGGAACACATTATAAATAGGCTCTTTAATATAAGTATTAAAATAATTAAGGAATCCGGTTAATACTGGATTCCTTTTTTTTAATAAATATAGTGAGAAATAAAGTAAAAAAGAGTATTTAATAGTATTATAGAATCAAGTACACTAAATGGGAGAAATCATATGAAAACAAAACAGGCAATAGCCTTTTATATAAAGGGTTTTATGAGTTTTACCTTAAAAACTTTTGACTTTACGGAAATATTAAAAAGGAGGAAATAATGAAAAAATTATTTTTATTAATTATTGTTACGATATTAACTATGGGTATGCTGTCTGCTGCCATTATTACAGTCACAAATCCTCATTCAGGTGATATCTGGGTAAAGGGGAAATCTTACAACATAACATGGACAAAATATGGCAGTATGGATGCAAATGTAAAGATCCGTTTGTATAATCCAGCCGGGACAAATAAGATTTTGGATATTACAAATAGTACTGCAAATGATGGAAATTTCACCTGGCCGGTGCCAAATACTGTTGCAAATGGGAGTTATGTTGTCAGAGTTAAAACTCTTGATAATTTAACTTGGGATGATGGTGATGTTTTTTCAATTGCAAATGCTCCAATGCCAGCTGCTTCTATTACAGTAAGTAAACCAGCATCAGGTGAAACTGTAACAAAGGGGAGTCCATATACCATAAAGTGGACAAAATCAGGCGCTCAAGATGCATCAGTAAAGATCCGTTTGTATAACCCTGCTGGGACAACAAAGATTTTGGATATTACAAATAGCACTGCAAATGATGGAAGTTTTAGCTGGCCGGTGCCAAATAATGTAGCAGTTGGTAATTTTATTGTCAGAGTAAAAACTCTTGATAATAATGTTTTTAACGACAGTGATGTATTTAAGGTCAAAGCACAATTTACTCACCATAGTATAGACTTGGCACAATTAACTGATATGTCAATAAAAATCATAAAACCTTCATCAAGCAGTTTCTGGAAAGGTGGAACAAAACATGATATTATATGGGAAAATAAAAACGCAAAGAACAAAAAATTAAAAATAGACCTATATAGTTATGACGGCAAAGATTTTATTAAGAATATATACACAAAAAATTATTTATATACAAACCCAAATTCTACAACAAGTAAATATTCTTGGACAGTTCCGGATATTGGCCCAAAAAAATGTAAAATAAAGATAAGTATCATTGATGGAATTGGGAAAGGTACTAGTGATATGTTTACATTGACAATTCCAACCAAAATTAAAAAATATAAAATATTCGGTACTACTTATAATAAAGTTAAGTGGAGAAAGCAAGAAAGATATGGTAATTCAAATCCTGTATATTATGAAACTCCAACAGTAGGAGATCCAGGTCCAGGTAAAATGCGTTTTGGCTCAGAAAGTTTTAATAATAAAACTTCAGATTCATCATATTTATATCGTAGTTATGTTTTTTTTGATGTGAGCCAATTAAAAGGAAAAGGAGTGATTCTGAAGGCAAAATTACATTATACAGTTTATAAAACAACCGGTAATTGTGGTATAAGCAAAGGCAATGTACATATTGTTGATGAAGCCTGGGAAAGCAAAATGTTTACCTGTTCCTTAACAACTATATATCAAAGCACAAATCTTACACCCTTTATTACTAAATGGGTGGCAAATTCCGAATCAAATTTTGGTTTTGCTGTACTTGCGAAAGAGGCTGACCATTATCTTATTTGGGGACAAGACACAAAGTGTTTTTCATATGCAAAAGATGTATATCTTGAAATAGAAATTCTAGAAAAATAGAAGAATGCTTTAAGTAAAAAGCCCCCAATATTAATTATATAATTAATATTGGGGGCTAGGAGGTTAGTTCAATATTAAATTAATATCCAAATCTTGTACATTCAAAATCAAAACCAAAAATATTTATCAAAAGTTTTTAAAATGAAAAGCATTGTATTCTTGGATTTATTATCATTTTTTTTATTTAAAAATACTAAGAATACTGCATATATTGTTCTTTATAATGTAAACGATTGTTTAATCCTTTTCTTTTTAGCTCCTCGGATGAAATTTATTATAGGTTTTTAAGAGATCAGAATAATTTAAGGATGTGTATTTTTCAGTTGTTACTAAATTTGAATGTCCTAATAATTCCTGAATAACTCTCAAATTCGCTCCTCTTTGAAGCAGATGAGATGCAAATGAATGTCTGAATAAGTGAGGAAATACTTTTTTGTCAGACCCTGTTACTTCCAAAAATAGTTTTTCCAGGATCCTTTCTATTGATCTTTCACTAATTTTAGCACCCCTATAATTCAGAAAAACATATTCTGTTTTATTTCCAAATTTTTTAAATATCTCTTCCTGGTAGACATTGATTAAATCGAGTGATTTTTTATTAAAGGGTACGATCCTCTCTTTATTGCCTTTACCAAGCACCCTTATTAACCTTTCTCTTTTATCTATATCCGACACTTTTATATTAGCAATTTCAGAGACTCTTAATCCGGCTGCATATAACAACTCGAACAAGGCTTTATTTCTAATATTTAAAAAACCATCAGAAGGAATATTATCTAAAAACTCACCCATCTCTTTTTCAGTTAATATTTCAGGCAGTTTTTTGTCTGTTTTAGGCGTCCGTATTCCATCAAAAGGATTTTTTTCAACCTTTCCCCTGGATAAAAGAAATGCATAAAAAGAGCGTATTGCATATATTTTTCTTGCAATAGTCGCTTTGTTTTTTGACCTTAAAAAAACATCAGAGATAAAATCTCTAATATTGTCCTTATTTACTTTAAGTTTATTCTCTTTAATATAATCAAAAAACTGTTTAGTATCCTGATCATATGCTCTAATTGTATTAGAAGAAAAAAAAAGAATATTCTTCAAATGCTCCAAATATTCATTTAAATATTTTCTGTTATTATCCATTTTTTTAATTCAATAATCGCTCTTTCTGCTTTCTTTGTTTTTTTAATTTTTTTAATTTCTTTTCTTTTTATTTTTTTTATTTCATCGAGTTTAATATCAGGTAATAATCCAAAAGTAATTTTAGTTGGAGCAAAATTTTTCCAGTCAGCTGAAGAAATATAGTTTAAGAGTGAGCCACATGCAGAGTCATCAGGTGCTGGTCTGACAGGTTCTTCTAAAATACTTTTTGCAACAAATATTCCAGTTAAAAGTCCAGAACAAATTGACTCCACATATCCCTCTACTCCACTTATTTGACCTGCAAAATATATATTATTAATTTCCTGAGACCTATTATAATTATCAATAATCAGAGGAGCATTAATATATGTATTTTTATGCATCCTCCCATATCTTTCAAACTTTGCGTTCTCCAGACCTGGTAATTTTTGAAATATTCTCTTTTGCTCAGCATATTTTAACCTTGTCTGAAACCCAACCAACTGAAAGAAATTTTTTTTGAGATCATCCTGCCTTAACTGTATTACTGCATGAGGCATTTCTCCAGTCTTTGGATCAATTAATCCAACTGGCTTTAAAGGTCCGAAAGACAAAGATTTATCACCACGCCTTGCAATTTCCTCAACCGGAAGACAACTTTCAAAAAACTTGTCATCCTCAAAATCATGTAATTCTATTTTTTCACCTTTTTTTAGATCATCAACAAGGGTATAATATTGCTCCTCGTTTAGAGGGATATTAAGGAAATCTGCATCTCCCTTGTCATACCTTGATGCAAAATACAACTTATCCATCTCAATGGAATCAGCATCAATTATCGGGCTTGTTGCATCAAAAAAAAACAAACTCCTCCTGCTTGTAATCTTTGTTATGTTCTCTGCAAGTTCATCACTTGTCAGGGGCCCGGATGCAATAATAACAGGATAGTCATTTTTTGGAATATCTTTAATTTCCTGTTCAATATATGTGATATTTTTGTTTTTCAGGATCTCTTCTTTAATATCTGTCGCAAGTAAATGACGGTCAACGGAAAAACTATTCCCAGCCGGCACTCTAAATTTTTCAGCTGTTTTGAGAAAAAAAGAATCCAAAAGCGTTAATTCTTTCTTTAAAAGACCAAGCCCGGTTGCAATATCATTAGATCCCAGCGAATTTGAACAAACCATCTCACCGGGATCACCAGTTTCATGTATTTCAGTTTTTTTTCCTGGACGCATCTCATACAACTTTACCTTAATTCCTCTTTTAGATATTTGATATGCTGCCTCAACCCCTGCAAGACCTGCACCAATTATAATCACTTCAGCCATCTATCACCTTCCTATATCCGTCTTCCATCTCAACCAGAACACCCTTAAGTATTAAGCCCATTAAGACAGAAATTACTTCAGAAACATTAAAAACACTTCTTTCTACAAAATAATCTACCCTTTTTACACTATTATCATCAATTAAGTCAAGTAAGGCCTGCTCCTTTTTTGATATTGATATGTTTCTTGGCTTTTGTTTTTCTAAATTTATTCCAAATTCATCTAAAATGTCTTTACTATTCTCAATCAACTTGGCGCCTTGTTTAATCAAATAATGAGGGCCAAAGCTTAAGGATGAATAAATGTGTCCAGGAACAGTAAAGACATCCCTGTTTTGCTCAATTGCAACTCTGGCCGTTATTAGTGAGCCACTCTTAATAGTTGCCTGAACTACAAATACAGCTTTTGATATACCTGATATTATCCTATTCCTAATAGGGAAAAAAAATGGCCTGGGAATAACATCAAGGGGAAATTCAGATATTATGCAACCATTTTTTTCTATCTGAGGAAATAGAGAAGAATTACCAACAGGATAAAGACGGAGTAAACCTCCAGCATTAACACCAATTGTTTTGCCTCCATTAACTACTGTGACCTTATGTGCAATAGAATCGATACCGTATGCCATCCCTGAAACTATTGTCAAACCTCCCTTACAAAGATCAGGTATAATAGAGTTTAATACATCTTTCCCATAGGAGTTATTGTTTCTGGAACCAACAATGGCAAGTTTTTTTGTTTTTGAATTAAGAACAGCGAGATCTCCCTTCACATAAAGTATTTCTGGAGGATCATAAATTTCTTTTAATAGATCCGGATAATTTCCGTCTTCTATAAAGATAATATTAATACCTGAATCTTCACTTTTTTTTATCTCTGTTAAGGCAATTTTTTCATAATTATAAAAAATATCTTCTATTTCTCCGGAGGAGTATCCAAACTCTATTAATCTGGTTTTTGGTAATTTAAAAGCTGAGTAAACTCTGAAACCCGCTTTTTCAACCTTTCGCCAGGCTGTTAAATTATTAAAAGAAACTAAAAAAGAGGCTAATCTTTTTAATTGATCCTCATCTAACATACTTAAATGGTGGAATGATCAGTACTGGAATATCAGAGTGCGTCAAAACCTTTTCTGTTATACTTCCAAGAAGAAGCCTTTCTGCTCCAACTTTCTGATTTGCCGCCATTATAATCATATCAAATTTACCTTTTTTTGCAATTTCAAGAATCTTATGGGCAGGTTCTCCCATATCATATATTGTATCTTTGACATCATAGTTTGCTTCAAAAGCAATTTTTTTAATTTTCTTATTAATTGATTCAATTAATTTATCTCTCTTTAAAACCGGAACCTTATAATTAAAAAACTCTGAAATATGTGCTGTATATAAATCTGCTCCAAATTGTTCGGCAAATGACAATGAATAGTTTAATTCAGACAAAGATAGTTCCCCAAAATCTATAGGACACAACACTTTTTTTAAATTAACTTTTTTTTTCAAAGATGTTACAACTAGGATAGGAGATTTAGAATTTCTGATAAGCCGGGAAGTTGTCGAACCTATAAGTAGATCACTTATTTCTGATATACCTCTTTTACCAACCATAATAATATCTGCACTATTCTGATCAGCATAATTTAGTATTTTCTCACTTTCAATACCCTGTTCAACGACTACTTTAAATTTCAATCCAAGAGAGTCACAATACTTTTGGGTTTTTTTTAAAGATATATCAACTGATTCTTCTACTTCTGTAAAAAAATCATCTGTAGAAAAAAAAGCCCTCTCATAAACCCATTCAGATATTTTGGGAAGTACAAAAACAGCATGATTATTCAGAGATAATTTTTCATTAAAATACTTTATGTATGGGACACATACCTTACTTTCCTTTGACAGGTCCGTAGCCCAAACTATTTCTTTTATTTGCTTCAAGAGTACTTTTTTCATGTTATTAACTGTTCACTTTTTTTTTCAAATTTAAAGCAGGAAAAAATTTCACTATTTTTTGTGGTTTAATTTCCATCCTTTTATTTGTTCCAGGATGAATTACGGATTTTTTTTCCCGTTGCACCACCCGGAAAGTTCCAAAATTTGATAATACAATTTTTTTTTCACCATCCAGAGTTTCACCAATAACTTCAATTAATAGATCAATATAATTCTGAACTTCAAACTTTTTAAACTCAGTTTTTAAGGCAATCCTTTCTGTAAGTTCTCTTTTATTCATTTCATCTCCTATAATTCGAATAACACATTAGAAAAAAAAAGTCAAGAAAAAAATTAAAATTCATCATCAGAATAATCCGAGTACTCAAGATTTGCAAATTTAGTAAATTCACTTATATACGCTAATTTGATGTTTCCAGTAGGACCATTTCGCTGCTTAGCAATTATTACATCAGCCTCTCCGGTTCTATCTGTATCTTTATTATATTGTTCTTCTCTATGTAAAAACATAATTATATCAGCATCCTGTTCAATAGCGCCACTTTCTTTTAAATCTGATAATTGATATTTTGGAGCCCCTTCAGAAGCTCCGCCTCTCTGCTCAGGAGACCTGTTTAACTGAGCAAGTGCTACAACCGGAATATTCAGTTCCTTTGCCATTGCTTTTAATGAAGAGGAAATGATTGCTACTTCCTGAGCTCTTGAATCACTGCGCCTCATATTATCACCGGATACCTTCATCAACTGCAAATAATCAACAAAAATTATATCTAGGTTCCCTTCTCTTTGAAGTCTTCTTGCCCTGGTTTTCATCTCTATTATTGACAATACAGCAGAATCATCAATATGTGTGTCTGATTTTCTAAATTCACTTGCTGCAAGATTAAGCTGCTGCCATTCAGGTCCAGTTAATTTTTTTTTACCTTGTATAAGTTGGCTGAGATTTATATTTGCCCTTAGAGCAAGCAGTCTCATCATAACCTGCATCTCATTCATTTCAATAGAGAAAAAACCGACTGATTTCTCATTCTTTATCGCCATATTTGCAACAATATTCAGAGCCAGGGCAGTCTTTCCCATTGATGGCCTTGCAGCGATAACAATCAGATCTCCTTTCTGAAACCCTCCTGTCATTTTATCAATTTCAGTAAAACCGGTAGTAATTCCATTACTATTTCCATGTTTCTGAATATTTTCAATCTGGTCAATAGCTATTGGAACAATCTCTTCTGTAGAATGAAACCCCTCTTTGTCCTGGTAATTAGATATCTTTATGAGATCTTCCTGGAGATCAACTAAAATTGACTTTGAATCAGCACCCTCTTCAGTACCTTTTTTCATGACATTTGCTGAAGCAAGAATAATTTGTCTTAAAGAGGATAGTTCGAGTATTGTTTTTATATATTCAGTAATATCAATATTATCTGGTATTCCATCCAGCAGGGAGGTAATATATTCATGACCTCCAGCAATTTTCAAATCATTCTGTCTGTCAAGATGTCCGGAAATGGTTACAATGTCTGCAGTAGTACCATCATTTATAAGTTTATTTATTGCAGCCGCAACTACATGGTTTGAATTCCTGTGAAAATCAGATGGAGCTATTTCGGAAAAAACTTCATTTGCATAATTATTATTGATGAGCATCGCTCCAAGTACAGCACGCTCTGCATACTCATCGTAAGGGAGTGATTTCATCGACCCGCTATTTACATTTCCCTGTATTTTCATATTAATATTTTCTTCAGTTATTTGTCTTAATACTTTAAGGAGATCACCTCAGTGTCTGCCTTAAAAATCTATTTAACTATCAATCAGGGCAGCTACAGAAGCTGCCCTCCTTAATCATAATTAATGTATTGGAATATATGTAACTTGATTTTAAGGATAAATTTACTTTACCCATTAATCTTCTAAGTATACATCCTCACTTCTAACATAGTTTGATTCTTCAACTTCACTTAATAGTGCCATCTCTCCGCCTTCAGGAACAACTTCAATTGTTAATTCAGCGCTAACATCTCTAAATAATCTGACATTACATTTAAAAATACCGGTTTTTTTAATAGGTTCACCAAGACTGAATTTTTTCCTCTCTATTGAGATATCGATTTTTTTTAATTCTTCTTCAATATCTGAAATAGTTACTGAACCGTAAAGTACACCCTTCTCGCCAGCTTTTCTCTCGATTTTGATGTTTAAATCCTCAATTTTTTGCTTTTGATCCTCTGCAGAAAGTTTTTCTACTTCCCTTTGCTGTTCATATTTTCCCATCTTTACTTTTGAAACATCAAGATTATGTTTCGTATATCGTAAAGCAAGACTATTTGGGAAAAGAAAATTTCTCGCATACCCTGGTTTCACATCAACAGCATCCCCAAACAAACCTAAGTTATCAATATCTCTGTTTAATATGACTTTCATATTATCCTCTCTTTGGTTCTATATACATAATTAAAGACATATGTCTTGCCCTTTTAATTGCCTTTGTTATCTGTTTTTGATGATAAGGACATGCACCTGAAACTCTAGCCGGCAAAATTTTACCTGTTTCAAGAATGAATCTTTCAAGCATTTTATAGTTTTTATAATCAACAAGTCGGATTCTATCTTTACAATACACACAATATTTCTTTTTAGAAAAATAAAACTTTCTTGCAGGTTTATTCTGTGAATAATTTCTAGTTGGTTTCATTAGAAGTCTCCTTTACATTTCGGTTTTCATACTCACTGGATTTTGCACCATCATTTTCTTGCATTTTTTTCTTTCTTTTGTCTGATTTTTCCCATTTTTTTACTAGTTTATTGCTTTTCTTTAACTTGTCATCAAGCCTGACAACAATAAATCTAATGATCTTCTCATTCAGCCTCATTTTTCTTTCAACTTCATCTACAACAGTTCCATCCATTTCAGCATAAATGAAGACATAAATACCTTCTTTGTGTTTTTCGATTGGGTAAACCAGTCTCTTTCTACCCCATTCATCGAGTTTTTCAATAACACCTTTACTATCTTCAATAATTTTTGTTATAGAAGCTGTTATTTTCTTAACCTCTTCTTCTGTTGATTCGGGATTGATTATAAACCCGATGTCATAATTCCTTTTGTCCATCTTTCCTCCTTCTGGATACTATTCCCATTTACTATCGGAATTGAGCCCTCTACCTAAAGTAGAGAGCAAGAAGTAAATAGTTACCTTTTTATTTTTTTTCTTCAACCTTAGCTTTAGGTTCATCAGCCTCACTTGTTTCAGACGCTGCTGCTTCTTCACCTTCAAGAACTTCTTCTTCTTCAACTTCTTCTTCTTCTTCCGCACCCTTAGCTACAACCGCACAAATAACAACCTGCTTTTCAGACATAATCTGTACATTATCTTCTTCTGCTATATTCTCTACCTTAATAGAATTACCAGAGTGCAATTCAGTAACATCTATTTCAAAAGTAGTCGGGATTAACATTGGAAGTGCCTTAACTTTGATCTCTCTTGTAACAAAATCAAATACTCCATCCTCAACTCTAACACCAATTGCCTCTCCAACAATATGAACCGGGACAGAAACTTCAATTTTCTTATCCAGATCCAATCTAATAAAATCAGCATGAAGAAGAGTATCTCCAAGATGATCATACTGAAGTTCCTTCAACATTGCATCTACTTCAATATCATCTCTTTGTATTCTTAATATTGTATTCTGTTTTTTTTCCATTTTTAAAATTGACAGTACATCTTTTAATTCAATTGAAATTGGAATTGGATCTTTCTTATCTCCATAAATAATTGCGGGAATTTTTCCCTCTCTTCTAATCTGCTTTGCTATCTTTGAGCCGACACCAACTCTTGATTCAGCTTTAAAATTTACTAAGTTTTCCATTCTTCACCTCTTTTATTAAAATAATTTGGAAACTGATGTTTCATTATGAATACTTTCTATCGCTGATGCAAATAGATTTGCTACAGAGAGTACTTTTATTTTTTCACAATTCTCTTTACCATTCAATAAAGGAACTGTATCTGTTGTATATATTCTATGAACCTGTGCTTTATTAATACGGTCTATTGCCTCACCTGAAAAAATACCATGAGTACAAAGTGCCGATACCTTTTTTGCACCATTCTCTTTTACTGCATTTATGGTTGCACTAAGTGTTCCTGCCGTATCAACAATATCATCTACAATTATTGCATTTTTATCCTTAACATCTCCAATTATGTGAAAGATTTCTGCAACATTGGGACCTGTTCTTCTTTTATCGGCAATTGCCAGTCCTGCTTTTAACAATTTTGAAAAATTCCTGGCTCTTTCAACACCACCAGCATCGGGAGATACGATGACCAGATCTTCATTATCAATCTCTTTAAAATGCGAAGCAAATATTGGTAAACCCATTAAATTATCAACAGGAATATTAAAAAAACCCTGGATTTGGTTGGCATGGAGATCAATGGTTAAAACTCTGGAAAAACCTGACGTTTCAAGCAGATCAGCAAGTAATCTAGCTGAAACCGGAACTCTGGGTCTGTCTTTTCTGTCCTGTCTGGCATATGCATAATATGGAATAACTGCTGTAATTCTTTTAGCAGAGGCTCGTTTAAATGCATCTGCCATCAATAGCAATTCCATGATATGAAAGTTTATATCACTTGTTAGTGACTGAACGATAAATACATCAGCTCCCCTTACATTCTCATGACTCTGAAACCTGATCTCCCCATCTGAAAAAACTCCCAATCCGCATTTGCCAAGTGTCTTTCCTAATTTACCTACAATACTCTCCGCAAGATCTCTGTTTGACGAACCGGAAAAAATTAAAAATTTGTCTTCGCTCATTTTACCTTTTATCTGGGGCGGATGGATTCGAACCACCGAATACCGACTCCAAAAACCGGTGCCTTACCGCTTGGCCACGCCCCAATACCTTTTTTATATTCAGTCTTATTGATCGAATCTGCGATCAATAATCTTTCACTGCAAATTAACTCTGGAACATCTTCATTTTTTAACATACTAAATAAAGAAGATCCACTTCCACTCATCATTACAAAGCTATCTAAAGCTTTGCTCATCATATCTCTAATCTTTTTTACTTCAGGAAATAGTTCAAAAGTCACATCTTCCAGCATATTTTCCAACACACTAAGGTCTCCTGTATCTAAAAAGAGGCTAATTTTACTTGTAAATCCAGTAGTTGTCAAGTTAAGTTTTGAAAAAATCAATCCGGTTGACACATTAATTTCCGGTATCAAAATACCAAATCTGGTTTTTTTTAAATCCTCTAATTCAGTAATTTTCTCGCCAATACCTTCAGCAAGGACAGTTCCTCCAAATAAAAAATATGGGACATCAGCGCCAATATTTATGCCAATATCTATCATTTCCTCTAAGCTTAGACCCAGTTTATAATAGTCATTAAGAAACATCAGGATAACAGCTCCATTACTGCTGCCCCCGCCAAGTCCGCTGCCGGCAGGAATTCTTTTGGTAACAGAAACGTCAAATCCCTGATCAATATTAAATTTTTTTTTCATTATTTGAAAAACTTTTGAAATAATATTTGAAGAACCCCATTTGATATCTTTTTTATTTCCACTTAATATTAATTTCCCAAGATCATTTTTTTTTATTTCAATATCATCATATAAATCTATGGTTTGAAAAATAGTTTTCAGAAGGTGATATCCATCCTTCCGCTTTCCAACAATCTCTAAACCAAGGTTTATTTTTGCATATGATTTTAATTTATACATAAAAATTATTATACCATAGGAATAGTAAAACTTGACATTTTATTGTTAAAAGAATACTATTTTTTCAGGAGGCTTTATGAATACTAAAAAACTACATTTAATTTTAATTATTATCTTAACTGTTTTTATTGGATCTCTTTATTCCGGGACACTGAAGGGTATTAAAATGGAAGATACTATAAAACTAGATAACGATACTCTTGTCTTGAATGGAATGGCACTAAGAAAAAAAGTTTTTTTTAAAGTGTATGTTGCAGGTTTGTATCTCACTAAAAAAGAGACTGATGAAACAAAAATATTCAGCAGTGACACAAAAAGAGTCCTAAAAATGGAATTCATGAGAAGTGTCGGAGCAAAAAAACTTAATGGTGCATGGATGGATGGATTAAAAGACAACACCCCTAAACACTCAGCTGAGTTAAAGAAACAATTTGATACTCTCTGTTCTTATATGGAAAGTGTTAAAGATGGTGATAGAGTTGAATTTTCCTATACTCCAAATACCGGCACAACAATTACAGTAAAAAATAAAGCCAAAGGTACAATTAAAGGAAAACCATTTGCAGATGCAATGTTTGCATGCTGGATAGGACCTGAACCAGGCCCGGGAAATGGATTTAAAGAGGATCTTTTAGGAAAATAAAATAGTTCCGGTCAAGATTTATTGTTTCTCCTAATCTTGACCTCAACTTGCTGAACCTGGAAAAACAAACATGGACAATATAACAATATTAGTAATTGATGACGAAAAGAATATCGTAGACTCTGTTAAGATGGTGCTGGAATATGAAGACTATCAGGTTAGAACTGCATTGAGTGGAATAGACGGCATTGCTCTGTATAAGGAGATCAATCCGGATATAATACTACTCGATGTAAAAATGCCCGGGATAGATGGATTATCTGTATTAAAAGAGCTGAGGAAAATAAACCCATTTTCTGAGACAATTATGATGTCAGGGCATTCTGGAATATCTGAAGCTGTAGAAGCATCAAAACTTGGAGCATTTGATTTCTTAGAGAAACCGGTATCTCGGGATAAACTGATCCTGACAATAAGAAATGCCTCTGAAAAGATAAATCTGCTAAAGGAGAATTATACTCTTAAAACAATAACTCATAAAAAATATCAAATGATCGGGAATTCACTCCAAATGCAAATCCTTATAAATGATATAAAAAAAGTTGCAAAAACAGACTCAACCGTTTTGATAACCGGAGAAAGTGGAACAGGTAAAGAGCTTATTGCAAGAAATATCCATAGTCTTTCAAAAAAAAGCAAAAATAATCTTGTCCAGGTTAATTGCGCTGCCATCCCCGATGAATTAATTGAAAGTGAACTGTTTGGTCATGAGAAAGGCTCGTTCACAGGAGCCTATGAAAAAAAAATCGGAAAATTTGAGAATGCACATAATGGAACAATTTTTTTAGATGAAATAGGTGATCTTAGCTTAAAAGCACAAGCAAAAGTTCTCAGAGTATTAGAAGAAGGAGAAATACAAAGAGTAGGTTCTCCTGATATTAATAAAGTAATTGTCAGAATAATTGCTGCTACCAATAAAGATCTTCAGCAAGAGATCAAAGATGGTAATTTTCGTGAGGACCTTTATTTTAGATTAAATGTTGTCCCAATTTATTCTCCTTCACTTAGAGAAAGACAAGCAGATATTCCAATACTTATCGATCATTTTTTAAACTATTTTTCAGAGGAAAATAATTTCAAAAGAAAAAGCTTTTCAGAAGATACAATAGAAAAATTTATTAACTATAAATGGAAAGGCAATATCAGAGAATTAAGAAATATTATTGAACGATTATTGATAATGACTGAATCAAAAGTAATTTCCCCTGCTGATCTTCCTGAATATATAAGCGGTATAAAGGAAATAGAACCCAATAAAGAGATGAGTCCAACGTTTGATCAGAAAAGCTGGAAAGATTTCAAAAAAGTATCTGAAAAAAGATATTTGGAAAAAAAACTGAAAGAATTTGGTCACAATATAGCTAAAACAGCAAGAGAAATAGACCTGCCAAGAAGTAATCTATACAAAAAAATCGAACAATTCGATATATCAGTGCCAGAGTAAATAATAATAAGCTTATTCTCTTTTCGCTATATTTTCAGCAGATTATGAATGATTTGCAAGTGTTTGTCTGCGGACTTATCCCAGGAAAACTTTTTTATATTTTCAAACCCTTTCTCTACAAAACTGCTGTATAATGAAGAGTCTATTAGTAAATCATTGATTTTATGGGCAATTTCTTTATGAGAATTTGGATTTACTTCAATACAGGACCCATCACTTACCTCTAATAAACTACTGGAATTTGAACAAATGACAGGAATACCAGAAGCTTGGGCCTCTAATATTGGTAACCCGAACCCTTCATAAAAAGATAAAAACAATAAAATTTTTGCATTTCTATAAATAATCATTAACTCAGAGAAGCTTACACTTTCAAAAAAAAATATGTTTTTGTCCTCTATAATGTCTTCTGGATTTAATAATCCCTCCTTTTTACCAACTATCACTAAAGAAAGATCATCCTTATATGTTTTTTTATAAAGTTTAAAGCTTTTAATGATACCTTTTATGTTTTTATGAGGCTTTACGTTTCCAACGTAGAGTAAATAATTTTCAGGTAAGTTATTTTCAGTTAATTCATTTTTAACGGTAAAATTCTCAACATTAACACCATTATAAATTAAATTTACCTTTTCTCTTTCTCTATAGTATTTATCAATTTCTGAAGCACTGAAATTTGATACAGTTATGATTGAATCAGCTAATCTAATCGCCCTTTTCATTACAAATTTAGCATAAACTCTTTCAATAATATTTAAAGATGCATTTAAAGCTATATGATTCAGATCATGTATTGTTGTTAATCTCTTTTTTGCTTTTATTGGAATTAAAGGAACATTATAATGAGGTGACCAAAAAACTTTACACTCTGGAATATAAGACCGGTATTTTAACTGTTCATTTATAGAATAAATTTTAGGGTTAAATTCGATCGTTTCAGCTGTAAGATTATTTTGCTTCAGAAAATCATTAATTTCATTTTTTTTGCCTAATAAAGCTGTGTTAAATTCCAGTATTATATATACTAATAATTCACGTAAATATGTTCCAATACCTGAAGAGTAAATCATCCTTACATCAATACATAAATCAACCATTATTTTTTTCCCTTTCCATAGATAATTAAGACTAATTTATAAAAACACCATGTAAAAAAATTGCCAAAACTCATATTTTTTCTCAATACATACTCAATACTCTTCCATCGTAATAATCTACAATTTGTGTTTTTTGTACTCATTCCTTTCAAATGAATAACACTGGGTTCTGCATAGTAAAAAACTTTTAATCCAGCTTTTTTTACTCTATAACACCATTCAACATCTTCATAATATAAAAAGATACCCTCATCCATCATACCTATATTGTCTATAACAGACTTTTTTAACATAAAAAAAGCTCCGGTTACCCAATTTACATACTTTGATTTTGAATAGTCTTCTTTAATAAAAAAAAGTTTATTTCTAACTATAGAAAATAATGACACAAAAGAACCATAGGAACTTTCTATCAAATGATTGTCCGCTTCATCTATATTATAAATCATAGGACCAAGAACATCTATATCGTAACTTTTCACTAAGTATTCATACGCCCTGTCAATCCCATTTTTATAAATTACTGTATCACTATTTAATAGCAGGATCACATCGCCCAATGCTTTTTCCATCCCTCTATTATTAGCTGAAGCAAAACCTGCATTGTCCGGATTTTTGATTAATATCACTTCTGGAAAATTGCTTCCCACCATTTCACATGAATTATCTTTTGAGTTATTATCTACTACAATAATTTCAAAACTTATTTTTGTGGTTTCAGAATATATTGACTCGATACAATTTTTTAATAACTCTTCTGTATTATAGTTAACAATTATTATACTTAACACATTAATCCTTAGTATTAATATTATCACCATATTTTTTTTTGTCAAACGAAGAATCTGTTGATCAATCCGGCTTTGCAGATAAGTTTTAAAATATTAATGTTATGGGAATATTTTGCAATTATTTTCTTATTATTGTAAAATATGATTGGAGAAAAAATGAGAATAAAGGTCAGTTTTAATTCAGAGATTGGAATTTCGATTCCTTTTGATTATAATTATAATGTTTACCTAAACCTTAGAAAAACATTATTTGAGTATTTAAATATAAATAAACCTAAATTTCTAACAAAATACAAAAACAATTTCCCTAACTTTACTTTTTCTCAGTTAATGATCCCTAAAAGAGAGATCGAGCCAGGCTTTGTAAAGATAGTTTCTAATTACTTTTCAATATTTTTATCATCTGTTGATGATAAATTCATTGAATTCCTGATTAAAGCACTCTATTCAAAAAAAAAATTCCCAATATTCAATAAAACTTTTGAAATCCGAAAAATAGATATTATGGAAGAACCTGATTTTGCAAGCCCTATGAAATTTAAAATGCTGAGTCCTCTTTTCCTTGCGAAACAGGAATATAAAAAAGTAACATTTATAAGAGCTGAAGATAGTGAACTTAACGAATGTTTCGGGATTGAATTGATTAAAAACAGGTTAAATTATTTTAATGACAAATTAGATCCAAATGGAATAAAAATAACTATTGATCAAGGTTATCTTGAAAAAAAGAGAAAAACAAGTAGATTTTTTACAATTAGAAATATTAACTACAAAACTATATTAGCACCTTTTTTTCTTGAGGGTGATATTGAACTTATAAAATTTGCATATGAAAATGGAATTGGAAGTAAGACCCATTATGGTTTTGGAATGATCGCACCTGTTTAAAAATATATTTGCAAATGAATAAGATCGAAAAAGAGATAGAGAAACTGTCTGAAACACTTTTATTCCATCAAAATCTATACTATATAAAATCGACCCCAGTAATTTCAGACAGAGAATATGACCTTTTTTTTGACAAACTTCTTCAGTTGGAAAAAAAATATCCCGAATATATAAAAGAGAACTCTCCAAGTAAAAGAGTCGGAGTTGACCTTGACAATAGATTTGTAGAAAAAAAACATAAAATCCCGGTTCTTTCATTAGATAAGGAATATACAATTGATGGAATAAATAAATGGATAGATAAAAACATAGAATTTGCAGAAAAACAGATAGGTTTTATGGTAGAGGAAAAATTGGATGGAGCTTCGATAGTTCTCTACTATGAAAAGGGTTATTTAAGAGAGGCTCTGACCCGCGGAGATGGGAGTAAAGGAAATGTTGTAACAACAAATGTAAGAACAATTAGAAATGTACCATTAAGGCTTTCAGAAAAGATTACACTCTCTATTCGAGGTGAAATATTTATAAAAAAAGAGGATTTCATAACTTATAATAAAAAATTTGACAATAAATATTCAAATCCACGCAATTTGGCATCCGGTTCTTTAAGACAGTTAAAATCCTCACTAGTGTCTGAAGTACCTTTAAAAATGGTCGCTTATGAAGGACATTTTGAGTCTGAAACTATAAGGGCAGAGCCAAACTTGACACAACATTTTTTTAACCTCATTAAATTGGATAAATTAGGTTTTGAGGTCAGTAACAAACCATTATTTATCACCAATGACGTTGATGTTTTAGCATCATTAGAAGAGTATTCAAATCTGATAAAAACAAAAACCATAAACTCACTGGAAAAATATATCACTGAAAAAAATGAAAAAAGAGATAAACTATCATATGAAATTGACGGACTTGTTATAAAAATAAATGAGTTGGCTATAAGAGAATCACTTGGATACACATCTCATCATCCAAGGTGGGCTACTGCATACAAATTTGAGTCTCCAATGGCGGAGACAAAACTTCTGAACATCATAATTCAAATAGGTAGAAATGGCAGGGTAACTCCTGTTGCAGAGTTAAAGCCTGTACAGATTGCAGGAAGTATTGTCTCAAGGGCGACACTCCATAATCTGGAGTATATTGAATTACTTGAATTAGGAATCGGAGATATTGTTTCAATTTCAAAAAGAGGAGAAATAATCCCTGCTGTTGAAGAGGTTTTAGAAAAAAATCCTGAAGGTTTTATAAGATATAATTTCCCAGATACCTGTTCCTTTTGCTCTTCAAAATTTATAAAACACGGCGCTCACCATTTTTGCAGAAACAAAAAATGTTCAGAAAGAGAAAAGCGATCAATTATCTATTTCGCTTCAAAAACTCAAATGGATATAGAATCGCTTGGGGGAAAAACAATAAATTTTTTATATGATAATGAATATATTAAAAATATACCTGATCTTTATAGTATCGATTATACACAATTATTAGATGAAGAAGGATTTAAAGAAAAGAAAATTAAAAATATAAAAGAGAGTATAGAAAACAGCAAAAAGAAACCTTTTTCTACCGTCTTGTCAGCATTAGGATTTGACGGGATAGGCAAAAACAGGGCAACAGATCTGATAAATGAGGGACTGAATTCAATTGATAAGATAATTGAGATTGCAGAAAAAGGTGATAAGGATATACTGGTCAAGATGGAAGGAGTTGGTGATATTTTAGCAGAATCATTAATCACTCAGTTTACAGACAAGGATACAATTAAATATGTTGAAAAACTAAAAAAAATTGGATTAAATTTTGAGGAAGAGTTTAATGCAGAACAGCCCTACAGATCAACTGTTTTTGAAGGACAAATATGGGTAATAACGGGGACATTTGAGCACTTTAAACCAAGATCTATGGCAGCAGATGAAATAAAAAAACGAAGTGGCAAGGTCACAAGTACCGTAAACACAAAAACCACCCATCTCTTAAAAGGAGAATCTGCCGGATCTAAACTTAAAAAAGCTCAAGAGCTGAATAAAATAATAATTAATGAATCTGAATTTATGGAGATGATAAAAAAATGATAAAAAGGATTAGGTTGGAAAACTATCTGAGAGAGCTGTATGATTATAAATACTTTGAAGATTACTGTTATAATGGCCTGCAAATAGAAGGCAAAGAAAAAATAAAAAAGATTGCTCTAGGAGTTTCATTAAACAACAATCTTATTGAGGCAGTTATTAAATCAAATGCAGATGCTTTAATTGTCCACCATGGCTTTTTTGGAAAAGAGTTCACTTCAATTCAAAGAAGAAAAAAAACACTTATAGAAAAAATGATAAAAAATGATATCTCTTTATTCGGCATCCATCTCCCAATGGATGCTCATAAAGAGATAGGGCATAATGTCTTATTGTTTAATGCAATTAATGCAGAGATAGATTTGGAATTCGACATGGGATTTATCGGTAAAAATGTAGCTAAACACAGTTTGGAAAATATCTTAAATAAATTCTCAAAATTTTTAAACACAGATAAAGTTTTAAAACTAAACTCGAATTCTTCTTTTAATGTCTACTGGAAAAATGGTTTTTCTATAATTCCAAACGGACCTGAAACACCGAATAGAATAGCGATTATTTCAGGTGGATCATCAAAATCCTATGAAAAGGCTATCAATTTTGGTGTAGACACTTTTTTTTGTGGAGAGATAAAAGAAGAGATACCAGCCCTTTCGTATGATACCAAAACAAATTTTATTAATTTAGGACACTATTATTCAGAAAAGCCAGGACTTCTGAAACTAAAGGAAAAATTACATGATGAGTTGGGTATTGAAACTGAATTTATTGATATCCCCAACCCTATTTAAACTATATTTATACCCAAAACCTGAATTAACCATAAAAAACACAAACATTCATCACAGTACTCCACAATTCTTCTTGAATATTTGTTTTTATTATGTTCAAATATGTCATGGAATATACAAAATCTAATGATGATAAGGTAAATAAATTTCTCGAAGAAATAATGATGTTTGATTCTGAGAAGTTTAAAATACTGCTGGAATTACGCAATATTGTTTTTTCTAATTTTCCTGATACTAAGGAACGAATGATGTATGGTGGCATTATGTTTTCTGGACTGGATGACTTCGGGGGTATTTTTGTTAGAAAAAACCATATCTCATTTGAATTCGGATTTGGCGTGAATATGAAAGATCCAGATACTATTTTGGAAGGAACCGGGCAATTACGTAGACATTTAAAGATTAAGTCATATTCTGATATAGTTGATAAGAGAGTAGATTTTTTCGTTAAGCAATGCTTCAAATAACACTATATGTGTTTTTTGAAATGGAGTAAAAAAAAACGAACAAGAGGACAGAATTTTATATTAGTTTAATTTCATTTCCCGATGTAAGCTTATTTTGAATA
The DNA here is from genome assembly GCA_965371805.1 of uncultured bacterium. GTDB lineage: Bacteria > Acidobacteriota > Aminicenantia > UBA2199 > UBA2199 > JAOZTV01. The sequence goes on from CBDUZW010000045.1 coordinate 30,403, forward strand.
TTTTCTTTAAAAGTTAATAAAAGAGATTCCAGGTCCTTCTTTGATTTTATAGAATTTTTATTGCCAATCAATTCTTTTATATTAAGAATCTCAATATCTTTCATGTTTTTTTTAGGAGATAGACTGATAACATTTTGTATAACCTCCTCTCCATCCTTATTTAATTTATCAAGTAAAGCATCGAGTAAGGCTAGATCATTAACCGACTCTATCTCAACTCCCAATTCGTTGATTGGAACCAAAATTTTCTCTAACAATTTTTCAGAAACAGAATTTTTACTTATTTCAGCTTTAATAATATTAAGTACATTTTCAATTTCAGTATAAATAAGAATCTTTTTCTGCTTAAGTAAATTACTATGGATCTTTTTCAAACCAGAATATAAACCCGGAAGTTCTTTAATATAATCGTATGGTTCTTCCATCTCAAGGATATATTTAATTCTATCAAGATTTTTTATATATTTTTTTTCAAAATAGTTTCTACTTCGAATAATACTGCTATATATTTTTTCTGCATCATCAAAAACCGTAATTTGCTTTTTAAAAAAGTTTAAAACCGGCTTTGCTCTAGGCACAAAATCTCTCAACTCAGATTCATGATGGTTAATTGAATCAATAAAAACGATCGTATTATTCATCCCTACTATTTTAACCATTAACTCAATTCCAGACTCAATTATATCTTTTCCCGGGTAAATTTTTATATTATACTTCTCATAAAAATGCTTTAATTCATCAGAATAGATATATACAGCAAGCTGTATATCCCGTAAGGTCTCTTCATCAAAACTATTTATCTCTACCTCACAGAATAGATCGGAAATGATTTTAACTGCATTTTTAATATAAGATTTTTCATCAGATTTTTTTCTTTCAATTTCAGGTATATCTTCCTTTACACTATCCTTTTGTATACTCTCTTCAATTTCAGTTACTACATTTCCAAGGATATTAAGATAAAGACCGTCCTTTTTCAGTACTACCAGTTTCTCCGCAATGAGTTTATGTATTGAATCAGTGACCAATTTCATAAGCTCTTCTTTACCCTGATTGATACCATCAAATAATAATGAAGTTAAATTTTCAATATTAAGTAAAAATTTATCATAATACTGGATAACAGCAAGGATTTTAAGGATTTTCAAATCAATATCATTTAATGAGTCATCATTTTCCGAAACTTTTACAAAACTTTGAATATCCATTGGCAACATATCTAAAATATAGTCGCAAAAGCTGTGAAATGGGATAAATTTCCCTATTTCTTTTCTTAAAAACTGAATTCCAACAACCTGGTATAGATTGAGTAGTGGTTTTTTTAAAACAAAACTATTTTTCAAAGCAATATCTTTACTTAAATTAATGCCTTTTAAAAGATCAAAATGGAATGGGACAAAAGGATAGTGGAGCGTAAATTGTTCTATATCTTTATAAGCCTTAACTTCCATTCCATCCTTTGAATAATAACTAAAATCATTAAATAGCGAGCTTTCCTCAGTAAAAAAAGTATTCAAAAAATGCCCGGCGGCACTGTTTTTTGTTAACAGGACACTGTCAATCATCTGCCGATATGCGTTTTTGCTGATATTGGTCTGGCCGATCAGATATTCTTTTAAACTGGAGTTTTCATTGTTGTCATCATCTTTCTCAACAAAAGCATCTGCTTTTAACTCAGATGAAACAGCAACCATTATTTTTGCTTTTATAAAAGAGAACTCTTTAATAACATATAACAATTTTTTAAATATCTCAATCCGGTTTTCTGAATCTGGATTAAAATCATCAAGTAAAAAAACAACTCTATGATTCTCTCCTTTTCCATGACAATATTCATTTAAAAGTGTTGAAAATTTTTCTATATTTATAGAATAGTTGTTTTCATATTTATCAAGATATTTTCCCGATGCTTTCTCGGTCATATTACTAATTAATGAAAGTGTTTTAATAATATTATCAAAATCAAAATAATAAATATTTCTGTTTTTTTCCCAGTCTCCACCAGTTATATTTTTATATTCTGTTTTAAAGATTCTGTATTGCCCTTTTTTGTATAATTCTCTTTCAAATTCCGCCAGCCAGGGAAAATTTTTTGTAAATCCCTGAGCAGTATTAAATCCTTGTACAAAAAGCTCTTCTATACTCTCAACCGAATCATTATTAATACCTTTAAAACTTACAGGAATAATATCAACAGAAAAATTATTAACCGAGTCTGTAATATATCTCAGAAGATCCTGGTCTTTAATTTTATCCCGTATTAATTCAAAAACTGTTTTGCCCTGATAAATTTTATTTGACAAGATCGCACCAAAAACTTTAAGAACATACGATTTACCTGAGCAATTATCTCCAGATATCCAATAACAAACCTGCTCTGGATCTATATATCCATTCTGAGAATAATGTTTAAAAAATTTCTTTAATAATCCATTTACAGTTGAGGTAACCTTAAAATCTTCAAGTTCTTTAAACAAAAGCTTTGAATCTCTGAATTCAATGTTAACCGATTTGTTTATAAAACGATCAAATTTGTTTTTAAAAATATCTCCTATAATCATAAATAATTATATCATATAAACAATAAAAATGGTGTGTAGATATTGAAGAAAAAAAATGGACAAAAGGATGTATAGATATAAACTTTATTGACAAATCAGGTAACACTCCTCTCCATTTAGCAGTATTATATGATGATATCATTTCACTTGAAATAATCTTATTATTCAACCCAGACAACTTTATAAAAAATAATGAGGGTAAATATCCAATTGATCTGGTTGAATCCAACTCAATAAAATTGAAACTTGAGTATTATGAAAAAGAAAAGATAAAGATACTTTTAGAAGACGAAAAAATTATTAAAGATAAAGGAGACTTTCTATTACTCTATGCAGTAAAATATGGGTATTACAGGTCTGTCAGGCAGATGCTACCATTTATCAAAGACAAGGTAATTGATATCGACACTACCGATGAAGACCAAAATTCTCCCCTCCATTTTGCTGTAATAAAGAAAGAATATGAAATATTAGGATTATTATTAAGAAATGATGCCGAAATGTTATCTATAAACAAGCATGAGTTAATGCCTGTTGATTATATCGGCAATAATAATACCATGGAGAGAATCTTCACAAACTTCAACAAAATGTGGGTTACTAAGAAACTACGTAGCAATAAATAGCACTATTAGAACTTAAATTAATACCCAAAAACAAATAACCTTATAAAAACATTAGACCAGATATCTTTATCTGATCTAATATTCTACCAATTAATTTTGAGATATATTTGTATTTTAAAAAATTTATTTTCCTCTTGCAGTTCTGTTTTCAGGTTTTGGAGTTATTATCTTTTGCAGAGGATTTTTCTTTAATAATCTAAGAGCTTCTTTGACTCCTGCTTCAAGTTGTGGATCCAATCCTCTTGATAATTTTGAAGGATCATCGATTACTTTGATATCAGGCTCTACGCCCCATCCTTCCGGGAACCATTTGCCGTCATATCCAAATATCCTACCACTTGGGACAGTAAATCTGCCACCATCAATTAAAGCATGACCAACAGTTGGACCGATAAGTCCACCAACAGTTCTCATACCTACAATTGGACCCACTTTTTCACTTTTAAATATATAAGGAAATGCATCACCACCTGAAACGCTCCAGCCATTAATCAACATAACTTTAGGACCGGCATTTGATTTTTCAAATGATCGCCATTTAGGACCATTCCTTCTATCAATAAAATGAGATGTTTTTCTTGTCAGCAATTCTATAAATCTATCTGGCAAATTACCTCCACTGTTAAATCTCTCATCAATAATAAATCCCTTTTTTTCCAATTGACCATAATATTGTCTTATAAGTTCTGTTAATCCTGATCCTGCTGTATTCGGCATATAGACATAACCAATCTTCCCATTTGAAGCTTTATTGACCCATTTACGGTTATTATTAATCCACTCAAGGTTTCTAAGTCTGGTTTCAGATGAAAGTGTTTTTACAATAATATTTCTGCTTCCTTCAAAACCAGGCTTGCTGTTAACTGTTAATTCAATGGTTTTATTTGCCAGCCCTTCAAATCCTGCATATGGAGAAAGATCAACATTCATATTTTCTCCATTTACCGCAAGAATATAATCACCTGTTTTTATTTTCAATCCAGGTTGTTTTAATGGAGATCTAACTTCATTATCCCATGGAGCGCCATTAACTATCCGCTTGATTCTGAAGAAATTATCTTTTATTTCCCAGTCTATTCCCAGCAAACCGGTATTTCCTCTCTTCCCTCTTTCAACATCTCCACCACCAACATATGTATGGGATGAATTTAATTCTGCAATGAGTTCTCCCATTATAAAGTTAACATCTTCTCTGGTCACAGCATCTTTTAGCATTTTATCATAAGATTTCTTAACATCTTTCCAATTTAATCCATGCATGTTTTCATCATGGAAAAAATCTCTATATTTTCTCCAGATATCTGTCAGCATCTGTTTCCATTCAGCTTTCGGTTCTAAGGTCATCATCATGTTTTTTGTAGAGATTCCGCCTTTAATTTTCTGTTTTGGTGCTATTTTAACAACATGAAATTTTCTTTTTGAATCTGCAACCAGCAGTTTTTTACCATCAGCTGAAAGTTCAAATCCCCTTGAATTTGATACCACAGTACTCTCTTTTCTTTTTTTAAAATCGTAGTATTTAATTGAAAAAATCCTGCTGCCTGTACCTGAATTTGGAGCCTGAATATATAAGAGCTTTCCCTTCACAGCTCTAAGGTTAAAATATCTTCCACCACCTTTTGAAATTATGACAACCCTGTCTTCAAAACCATCAATGTCAATTTTTAAAGTTTTTACTATTTTATCCGTTTTATCTTTTTCGGATTTTTTTGTTTTTCCGTTCTTTTTATCGGTTTTCGGTTTTTCTTTTTTTAGCACAACCTCATCATTTTCTGGAAATAATGGAGAAACAACATCTTTTCTTAGAGGAACAACAGCTATTTGTGCTGAATTCATATACATCCATGTGCCATCCAAAGAACCTGAAGTAGCTCGTAAATGCCTGTCAGTTAAAAAATAAAGATATTTCCCTTCAGGGTCAAATTCAGGTGAAAAATCATTATAAAAACCACTTGTAACCTGATGACTTTTATTGTTTTTCACATCATAGAGAAAAATACCCTTTTGTTTATTACTCAGCTGTTTTGAATAAGTTATCCAACTACTGTCAGAAGACCATGCAAACCTGAATCCCATTAATTGACCATGTGTCTGACTATGCTGCCGATCAAATTCCGTAAGTTTGTCATTTTTGATATCATATACAAACATATAGTTCTGGTTATTTATAAAAGCTATTTTTTTGCTATCAGGCGACCAATATGAATGGTATCTATGTCCCTTACCCAGTTTAGTGATTTTTTTTTCTCTACCTATCTTATCCAATTTCTTAAAGTATAATTCATATTCACCAGATCTGTCGCTCCAATAGGCTATTGTTTTCCCATCCGGGGACCAGGAAGGGAAAAGTTCCGCAATACCTGAAGACTGTGTAATGTTTTTTGTAAACCCATCTCAACCGGGACAGAAAACAGTTCGCCTCTGGCCTGCATTACAACTCTCTTCCCATCTGGAGACATAGTTGTATTTCTAACTCGACTTCCTACATTAACCAGTCGGGGTTTTAAAGCAGCAAAATCATTTACAATTTTTATTTTTACTTTTTCATACTTATCAGAATTTAGATTTAAAAGATAAATATCACCACCATTTTCAAAAACTATATCTGAGTTTCCAATTGCAGGAAATGTAGTATCGTAATTAGAAAAGTTAGTTACCTGAACCGCCTTTTTAGTTTTCTGATTATATTTCCAAATATTTGCTCTTTTGTTTACCCCTCTATCAGATAAAAAATATAAATAGTCTTTATGCCACATCGGGTGCCCATCATTGGAAATACTTTTGGTGATGTTTCTTGAATCTCTACTCTTTAAATCAAACAACCATATATCAGAAATTCCGCCACCTCTATATCTTTTCCAATTTCTAAAATCACTTGCTTTCGGGGTATAGGCAAGAGTTTTCAGATCTGATGACAGTGATGCAAATTCTCCATATGGGATTGGAAGTTTTTCTGCCAAACCACCATTTTTTGACACTTTATATATTTGGTTAAATCTTGTTCTTCCACTTTCTCTTGTTGATGCATAAAGAATCTCTTTTCCTGAGGGAGACCAATCTATGTTCCTATCCCTACTGGGATGGTATGTAATTCTTGTTAATAGGCCACCTAATACCGGAATAGTATAAACATCAGTATTTCCATCATAATTTCCGGAAAAAGAAATCGTTTCCCCATCAGGTGAGAATCGTGGAAATGACTCTTTCCCTTTTGGAGAGCTAAGTCTATTTGCTATACCTCCATTCTTTGATACGATCCATATATCTCCAGCATAAACAAAAGTTATGTGTGTATCTGAAACATCAGATTCTCTCAACATCCTCCCATTAACTTGAGGATAAATACTTACAGCTAAGAACACCACTATTGTCATAAATAACAAAAAGTTTTTCATGCAAATCTCCTATTAAAAATTTATACAAGAATTTTTCAATCCCGGTACTAGAAGCATTATACTTAATTTAGTATCAAAAAGTTTCCATTGAATACTCATATGATAAAACATATAGTTAAATTAACAAATACGGACCTTTTATCATATTTTAATAAATGAGAGGATCAGGAAAAAAAGCTGCCCAGGCAAACCAATACGCATTATATGAGAGGGTAGGTTTTAGTTTGCTGCCTATGCGGGGGCCGCTTACTGCATTTCCGAACACATCCCATTTTGTCCCCTTATTGTCCATTAAAACAACTGGCAACGAATCTTGTACAGCCGAAAAGGTTAAATCAGTCCCATCTTCAAGAGTCCGTTCAAAAGAGACTGCAAAGTTTTTTTCAGCATTGATTGCAACTACAATATCCAGATCATCTATCTTGTCATTTACTGCCTGAATTGATCCTGTAAAGTTACTTATTATATAAACTTTGCTTGAATCACCTACAATCACTCCGTGTACCCGTTTTTTTTTATGAAGACGATTATCTTCATTATTAACTGGAAAAAGCAACGTATTATCACTCTTATAATTCCCATATGGGTAGATTGAATAATTTGAATTATATCCGGTTGCATTAGACACAACTAAAGAATCGGGATACATCATCTTCCATGTGGACCATTTGGTTTCAATAACATGTATCATTACCGCATTCTGCCGAATTAACTGTCCATTAATACATTTCATCATCATCTGTGACCAATTACTGTCTGTCTGCCGGTCATAGAGGATTAAATTAGAATTATAGAGTAATCCTGATACTCCATAACTTTTATCATTAACATCTTTGGGGGCTTCCCAGGCCATTCCGGTTCCTGTCAAAGGACAATAGGAAAGTATATAGGGAACAGCTGATGACAAAACATTAATAATTTCATGCTTATCCAGAATCTTATGGGGAAAGGCTATAATAGTTTCTCCAATACGAACTGCAATTATTAAATCCTCTGGATTCAAGTAATCAATCTGACCTGCAGGAATCAAAAGAGGATCAGTTAAGGCAGGGATACCATCTTTTCCCGGCCCACCATCCTTTACTTCACTTTGAGAAATTAACCATTCATTTTCCCCGGATGAATTTTCAGTATCAATCACATTCGGATTGCAGGAATATAGCATTAAAAGCATCAACATTCCAGGTATAATCTTCAATATGTGTTTATGTTTATTTATTCTCATTTTTATTCTCCTTATAGTAATTTATTTTTATATTTTAAAAGAAACTGACATCGAGACTAAGAAGGTAGATGTAAACTGTCGAAAGCCATTTAATTTTCTATAAACAGGCAGTTCAACTTCAGTCTTAAACTCAAACTTTTTCCATTTAAATTTTATAGACGGAACAATATATATCCAGTCTCCACCAGTATTAGGAACCAGTGCATTAAAGCGCCTATCTCCAGATGTATGCCTGTAACGGGCGAATAAAGCAAAATCCATGACACTATTGTTTGCTAAGTTTAAGCCTAATGATGAAATGAGTTCATTACCAAATTTATAATCCCGGTCATTTCCTCCATTAAAACGGAATGATACTCCTGTAAAAAGTTCCAATCCACTAATGAAATATAGACGGGTAGCGGCAAATGTCCATAAAACGATATCCCAGGAACCGGTTCCAGGCTGCATATCTTCCGAAGCAATGCCTACAAGTTTTACATTGGAAGCCCCGGTAGGAGCTTTGATCCCTGATCCTATTGTTATCTCCAATCCCTTTTTATCTTCATGGATAAGTGGAGAGTATTGTATAGCAAGCATTGAATCTCCTATACTCCCTGTACTGACAGCACCGGAATTACTTATCCCCACATCCCGACTCTGATCAGAATAGTGTAATAAAGCGATTAATGAGATACGTTTATCAAAATCAAATCCCAAAGAAAAAAAAACCGATTGAGCGATTCTTGATCTGTCGGTAGCATCAACTACTTTTTTAGAGCCCTCTACAAGATCATTAATAGCATGATACTTATAGGATAACCTAAAATGCCATCTTTGACTTTTGTCAGAATCAGTATACTCAAACGGATTAAATGATGTTGTCCCTGCACAACTACAGGTTTGGCCGTATAATGAAATTGATAACCCTGACAGCACAATCGCTACATGGATAAAAACAATTAAATACGTTATTTTTACTCTCATTTTATTCACTTAGGCTGAATAGTAAATCCATCTTATGCTAAAAACACTTTTTTGCATTTTCTCTCTATCATCAAATTTAGATAATTCCATTTATTAATCTCCATTATTAGTTAGATGATAAAACAGACAGATTATTCCTTTTTTTTGATTTTTTATAATTTGAATGATAGAAATCTATTCTCTTCAAGTGATGTTTAGTTAATTTGAACTAATTTAATTATGTTTTAATTTAAAAGAATTTTAAATTATGAGATTTTGAATATTTTTTTAAAATAAATATTTTAATAAAGTTTCGAGTTAAAAGGAGATCCCGGGAAAATTCTTCCCGGGATCAGGATATATTTATTTTACTTTGTCACAGCTTTAGAAGCATTTATTCTACCCTTACCATAGAATTGATCAGCTCCAGGTTTTCCTAAGTCATCTGTAGCCTTAACTAATTTTTTTTCCAATTGTGCAGGAGCCATATGACCATATTTAGAAACGATCAATGCTGCAACACCTGCAACAACAGGTGAAGCCATGCTAGTACCTGCCATAAATGCCCAACTAGAATAGCCAGGGGTGGTAGGTGGTGCTGTACTTAAAATCATATCTAAATACCAACCGGGATTTGGAGCATTTGCGAAATCACCGCCTGGAGCTGAAACTGTGATTGCACCCATCCCATAATTGGAGTAGGAAGCGATCTCATCGGTAGGACCGGTTGCGGAAACCAGGACTCCATTGCTAAGTTGACCCGGAACTTTGACATAGTTGCCAATATGAGCCAGATCTAAGGTATCGTTACCTGCAGAAGTAATAACCAGTGCACCTTTCTGTCTTGCATAATGGAGAGCCTTCTTATACATATTAATGATATTTTGAACATCATTAGCACCGTAATAGGGTTTATTACCACTCTTTTTCAAGTAACCACCAAGACTTAAATTAATAATGTCTACATCCTGATTGGCTGCATGAATTATACCTGCTGCAATCCAGCTGACATTACCACTACCCTCTGCATTCAGAACTTTGACACCGATCAATGTTGCATCAGGTGCCACACCAATACTTCCCCAATCATTATCAGCAGCAGCAACGATGCCGGCTACATGAGTACCATGTCCGGCATCATCTATGAAGTCAACGGTTCCAGGAACAAATGTAGCACTGGAAGCAAAATCGACATTATAATAAAGGTCAGGGTGCAGGTACCAGATCCCTGAGTCTACAATAGCTACCCGAGCTCCTGCACCAGTGAAACCGGCATTCCATGATAGATCAGCACCAATCAGGGGCAGATGCCACTGATAACCATAAAAGGTTTCGTTTAAACCAATGTTTTCAGCTTTTTGAACCTTATCTCCCGGCAACCAGTTCAGCATGAGATCAGGCATCACAGTGAAACCGAGTTTTTCAGCCTCTTCTCGAGTAGCAAAATCAACAACAGCAATTCCTAAAACATCAATAGTGTTAATAAGTTTACCCCCGATCTTTTCAACCTGGGCCTTAAAATCTTTTGGCAATTTCCCAGATTTTAAATCAACAATCCAATTGCTGGCAAACATTGTGGTGGCGGTAAATACAACCATTAAAATTAAAAGCATACTTCTTTTCATATAAATTTCCTCCTTTTTATTTTAGTCAAATCAAAAGTTTTAAAGAAAAACTTTTTGAATTAAATATTGTTTGAAAACATCGAATGATTTTAGGCGATAAAATATAAATCCAATTTTTTGGACAAGTTACTTTCATGAAAGAGTTTAATAAAGATACAGGCAACAAGCAATTGGACTAAAGTCGTAATTATAGACCAATACATTTGAGCCCTAAGATAATTCAATAGGACCTTTTTACAGGATATGTTCTTCAACCGCTATTTTTATAGCCTGGGCCCGTGATTTAACCTTTAATTTTTTAAAAATATTACTGAGATGAGCTTTAACAGTTTTTTCACTTATAAATAGTTGATCACTAATCTGAGGTGTAGTAAGGCCACTTGAGATGATCCTGAGAATTTCAAACTCTCTTTTTGACAAATTGTGAGGCGATCTTATCGGGGTATAATTAATTTTTTCTGAAGCAAGGTATTCATTCAATAAGGAATCAGTGATTTTTCTACTTACCCATACCTGATCTTTAAGAATTGCCCGAAACGCTTTTTCCATATTTACTCTAAATATGTTTTTAGGTAAAAAACCTCTTACACCTAACTTTATCAGTTTTTTTTTCTCCATATCATCAGCAGAACTATTAATCATGATCAGTTTCCCATTTGGAAAGATTGTACGTAAAGAAGGATAAAATTTGTTGTCAGACAGAGTAATGTTTTCATTACAGGTTTGACAGAGAAGTACTAACTCAGCTTTTAAATTAAAGTTATTGGTTTTGATGAAATCAATTGAATGGATACTCTGTAGCAGATTATATTCAGAATAGGCTTTACAAAAATTCTCAAACCCTTCTCTAATCATGGAATGATGACAAACCAATATAAGACCATGTCCTTCAGTACTATTTTTTTCAGATATCTGAGAATCCTGAACGGATAAAGAGTTTTCTATTTTGGATATTAATTCAAAATCCTCTAAAGATTTTTCAATAAAATCAAAGGCCCCACTTCTCATACCTTCTACAACAGACCTATGGTTTGGATTGTCAGCCATTAATATTATTTTTAAGAGAGAATCAAGGTCCTTAAGATACTTACAAATTTTTAATCCATTATCATTTTTTAAATCTAATTCAATGAGACAAACCTTAATAGGTTGGTTTTTTATAAAATCAACCGCTTTATTTTGTGAATCAACACTGTATACTTGAAAATTACTATTATAGAGTTTTTTTTCAATCTCTTTAACAGCATTTTTATCGTCATCAATCACTAGTGTCCTATAAAAAATCTCTATAATGAAATAAAGCTCTTTGTTTACA